>NZ_JBNILJ010000015.1:0-87616 GCF_050107635.1 Metabacillus sp. 113a
AAAGAGGTCACACCCGTTCCCATACCGAACACGGAAGTTAAGCTCTTCAGCGCCGATGGTAGTTGGGGGTTTCCCCCTGCGAGAGTAGGATGTTGCCAGGTACAAGTGAAAAGGATCCGCCCGTTTTGAATGGGGGGTCCTTTTTTTGTTTGGGTTTGGGTGGGATGGAAGGGGATTGATACGCCTGGAATGGCGGGAGGGAAGAGGGCGAGGCGGATACCCGAAACCGCCTTGGCCGATGCTGGTGGGAACGCCACCTGGAGCCTGGCTGCCGGGGGCCCGGGGATGCCGGAGATGCCAACTTTGTCGAATCCTCCCGAAAAGTCGATATCCGCCCCGTTTCGGTCGATAAAAGTAAAAAATAGCCGATATATTGGAAAAATAGCCGATATCTTTCAATAATAGCCGATATAATGAAAATACCGCCGATAAATTCGAAAGAGTAGATATCTAGCAAGCATTTGCCTCTATCCTTCCAATGTTTTAACGCCATCGACTACATAAATCCAATAATGTTCTCCGCTTTCCCTCTAAAACGACTTCAAAATGCTGAAAATTAGATGATAATCGACTATTCAGGCACCCTAATTGACCAATCACCCGCCAGCCACCACAAAACCAAAACATATCCATACAGTTTCACCCGCCACAAATACAAAAGAGTATCGTCCTTCCAAAACCAGTCCCCATTCCTCTGCTCAGCCCCCCGTTCCCCATCCAAGCCCTGTTCCTTTGGACCATACCAGGCCAAATACGCGCCAGCTCAGCCCCCCCGCACTCCCCCAATCCAGCCTCGTCCTTCGTGACTACCCTCAAGCCCCCCTGCACTCCCCAATCCAGCCTCGTCCTTCGTGACTACCCTCAAGCCCACCCGCATTCCTCCAATGCACCCTCGTCCCCTCGTCCCCCCAGAGATACCCTCAGCCCTTCAGCCCACTCCCCCAGCCCACCCCCATCAAAAGTTTCTATCCTCTCCAGAAAGGGTATAAGAGAAGAATCAAATTTTTTATTTGGGAAGTTTGCAGGTGAAGATTAATGGAAACGATGAAAGATATTATAGGATCAGATGAAGTTACGATGATGATCCGGATTGTTTTTACAGCTATTATATGCGGCTTTATTGGGGCCGAGCGGGAAATCAACGGGCATCCGGCAGGGTTCAGGACCCACTTAATCGTGGGAATCGGAGCCTGTCTGCTTATGCTGCTATCCCTTTACGGCTTTAAAGAGTACTTGGATGAGTACCCTCATACTCAGTTTGACCCCTCCCGTATTCCTTCTTATGTGATCAGCGGCATTGGATTTCTCGGAGCTGGAACGATTTTGGTGAAAGGCGGCAGCATTCATGGATTAACGACAGCTGCATCCATCTGGATCTCTGCAGGACTGGGTCTGGTTATAGGCGCAGGTATGTATATCCTCGCGGGTTTTACCGCACTGGCAGTCTGGCTGAGTCTTTCTTTCCTGAATCGGGTGCATTGGAGTTTTAGGAAAAAGGAAGAAAGGGAAACAATGAAAGTAAAGGTGCAGCAAGGAAACGACCTCGAAGAAGTCTTGAAGACATTAGATCAAAACGACCTAGTGGTGTATAAAATGAAGGTAAAACATGATGAAAAGGATCAAAATGCTTCGACGTATACCCTGGAAGTGACGAAACGGAATGAATGGGAAACGTAATACAGAAAGTTCAAGTTTGAAATAGTTGAAAAAAAGACGGGAACATCATATATTTATATTAGTCAAATATAGTCAAAGTCAAGTGAGGAGGAGGCTTGATGAGAAACATATCAGACGTAATCGAGCAGTATTTAAAGCAGGTTCTCGATATGAGTGAGCAAGAAATTGTAGAACTTAAGCGGAGCGAGATTGCTGATAAGTTCCAATGTGTACCGTCTCAGATCAACTATGTCATTAACACTCGTTTTACTGTAGAACGAGGCTATATGGTGGAGAGCAAGCGCGGCGGAGGCGGATATATACGCATCATCAAAGTACAGTCCAATGACGATGCCCATTTACTGGAGCAGATGATTGAACTGGCGGGCGATAGATTGCCCCAGGCTCCGGCGGAGGATATTGTCTTAAGGCTGGCAGCTGAAAATGTCATTACACCCAGAGAAGCCAAAATTATGCTGAGTGTCATGGACCGTTCAGTTCTTTATGTGGATTTGCCCTTAAGGGATGAATTAAGGTCAAGGATGCTGAAGGCTATGCTAACGTCCCTAAAATATAACTAATTGCAAGGCGGTGATCCTCATGGTGTGTCAGGAATGTCATGAAAGACCGGCAACGTTCCATTTTACGAAAGTGATCAATGGAGAAAAAGCAGAGGTTCATATTTGTGAACAATGTGCGAAAGAGAATAGTAATATGATGGTATTCGGAAGTGATGGCGGATTTTCCATAAACTCTCTTTTATCAGGCCTGCTTAATTTCGAGACGAAGCTTGCAAAATCCGATGCTTCTTCCATGTACAGGGCAGAGGAGGTCCAGCATTGCCCCCGATGCGGCATGACGTACAGACAGTTTGGCAAAGCCGGCCGGTTTGGGTGTTCAGAATGCTATAAAACGTTTCAAAATGAGATTACACCTATTTTAAGAAAGGTTCATAGCGGCAACACTGTTCATGGAGGTAAAATTCCAAAGCGGATCGGTGGGAGCATTCACCTTCAAAAACGCATGGAGGATCTGAAAAAACTGATGCAGCATCATATCGCTCAAGAGGAGTTTGAAAAGGCGGCAGAGCTCCGGGATGAGATTAAAGAGATTGTCAGGCAGATCAATATGGGTAGAGGGGAGGAAGCATAGACTATGTCATTGCAGGATTTTATGAACAATGCAATGAGTGCCTGGATGAGTCAGGAAGGACCGGATTCAGATATTGTTTTAAGCAGCAGGATCCGGCTGGCGCGGAATATTGAGCAGTTTCGGTTTCCGGCTTTAGCGTCCGATGAAGAGTCACAGAACATATTGTCATTGTTTGAAGAAAGGTTTTCCGAACAATCTTTTCCTGACATTGGATCTTTTGTGCTTCTGAAAATGAGTGACCTGGAACATGTGCAAAAAAGAGTCCTGGTTGAAAAGCATTTAATCAGTCCCAATCTGGCTGAAGATTCGTCTTTCTCCGGATGCCTGCTTTCTGTAAATGAGGAAGTCAGCATTATGGTGAATGAAGAGGACCATGTTCGAATACAATGTTTGTTCCCGGGTCTGCAGGTCAAAGAGGCTCTGGAAGTGGCGGGCAGGCTCGATGATTGGATAGAAAAAGAAGTGGATTATGCTTTTGATGAAAATAGAGGATATTTAACCAGCTGCCCGACGAACGTGGGCACTGGAATGAGAGCTTCTGTGATGATGCATCTGCCCGCTCTCGCTCTAACGAAGCAAATGAACCGGATTGTTCCGGCGATTAACCAGCTTGGCCTGGTGGTTAGAGGAATTTACGGCGAGGGCAGCGAAGCTTTAGGTAACCTGTTCCAGATCTCCAACCAGATCACCCTTGGAAAATCAGAAGAGGATATTGCAGAAGATCTTTTAAGTGTCGTCCAGCAGCTGATTGCCCAGGAGCGTTCGGCAAGGGAAGCGGTTTTGCAGACATCAAAGATTCAGCTCGAAGACAGAATTTACCGTTCTTACGGAGTGCTTGCCAACAGCCGGATCATTGAATCGAAAGAAACGGCCAGGTGTCTGTCGGATGTGAGGCTGGGGATTGACTTAGGACTAATACAAAACGTTTCCAGAAATATTTTAAATGAATTGATGATTTTGACTCAGCCTGGTTTTCTGCAGCAGTATTCGGGAGAAGTACTACAGCCGAATGAGAGAGATATCCGCAGAGCCGCTTTGATTCGTGAACGTTTAAAAATGGAGATAGATGGAGGCTGATACGTATGATGTTCGGAAGATTTACTGAAAGAGCACAGAAAGTACTTGCACTTGCCCAGGAAGAGGCAGTAAGACTTGGACATAACAACATAGGAACAGAACATATTCTTTTGGGTCTCGTACGCGAAGGGGAAGGAATTGCAGCGAAAGCGCTGAATGCACTTGGTCTTGGCTCAGAAAAGATTCAAAAAGAAGTAGAAAGCCTGATTGGCAGAGGGCAGGATATTTCCCAGACGATCCACTATACCCCCCGCGCCAAAAAAGTCATTGAGCTTTCAATGGATGAAGCCCGTAAACTCGGCCACTCTTATGTGGGAACAGAGCATATTCTTCTCGGACTGATCCGTGAAGGAGAAGGGGTTGCAGCCCGTGTACTTAACAATCTAGGCGTAAGCTTGAACAAAGCAAGACAGCAGGTTCTTCAGCTTCTTGGCAGCAATGAATCTTCATCCGGCCATCAGGGTGGCGGGATGACAAATGCCAATACCCCGACGCTTGACAGCCTTGCCCGTGATTTAACCGTAATCGCCCGTGAAGGCAGCCTGGACCCTGTAATTGGACGGGGAAAAGAGATTCAGCGCGTAAT
Source organism: Metabacillus sp. 113a (assembly GCF_050107635.1). Taxonomy (NCBI): domain Bacteria; kingdom Bacillati; phylum Bacillota; class Bacilli; order Caryophanales; family Bacillaceae; genus Metabacillus; species Metabacillus sp. 113a. Next base: position 4,472 of record NZ_JBNILJ010000015.1, read on the forward strand.
AGAGGTGCTGAGCCGCAGAACGAAAAACAATCCTGTTTTAATCGGGGAGCCTGGAGTAGGTAAAACAGCCATCGCTGAAGGCCTTGCCCAGCAGATTGTTCAGAATGAAGTGCCTGAGATCCTGCGCGATAAGCGGGTAATGACGCTCGACATGGGAACGGTTGTAGCCGGAACGAAATACAGGGGTGAGTTTGAGGACCGTCTGAAGAAAGTGATGGATGAAATCCGTCAGGCGGGCAACATTATCCTCTTCATCGATGAGCTCCACACCCTTATCGGGGCAGGCGGAGCGGAGGGGGCTATTGACGCGAGCAACATCCTGAAGCCTTCTCTTGCCCGGGGAGAGCTTCAATGCATCGGGGCGACAACCCTTGATGAGTACCGTAAATACATCGAAAAAGATGCAGCGCTTGAGCGCCGTTTTCAGCCAATTACAGTAGATGAGCCGACGGTAGAGGAAAGCATCCAGATTTTAAGCGGCCTGCGTGACCGGTATGAGGCCCATCACCGCGTATCCATCACGGACGAAGCGATAGATGCTGCGGTAAAATTGTCAGACCGCTATATTTCAGACCGATTTCTTCCCGATAAAGCGATTGATTTGATTGATGAAGCCGGTTCTAAAGTAAGACTCCGTTCTTTCACCACTCCTCCTAATTTAAAGGAATTGGAAATGAAGCTGGAGGAAGTGCGCAAGGAGAAGGATGCAGCAGTTCAAAGCCAGGAATTTGAAAAAGCAGCATCCCTTAGAGATACCGAGCAGCGGCTTCGTGAACAGCTGGATGAAACGAAGAAAACGTGGAAAGAAAAACAGGGTCAGGAAAATTCAGAAGTGACTGTTGAAGATATTGCCATGGTCGTTTCCAACTGGACAGGAGTTCCGGTATCGCGGCTCGCCCAAACCGAAACGGATAAGCTTCTGAATATGGAGCAGCTCCTTCACTCCCGTGTGATCGGCCAGGACGAAGCGGTCGTCGCAGTGGCGAAAGCTGTACGAAGAGCGAGAGCGGGATTAAAGGATCCGAAGCGCCCGATCGGCTCATTTGTCTTCCTTGGTCCGACAGGTGTTGGTAAAACAGAGCTTGCCAGGGCTCTTGCAGAATCCATCTTCGGAGACGAGGATGCGATGATTCGCATTGATATGTCTGAGTATATGGAAAAACACTCAACTTCAAGACTGGTCGGTTCTCCTCCCGGATATGTCGGTTACGATGAAGGAGGACAGCTGACGGAGAAGGTTAGAAGAAAGCCTTATTCCGTAGTCCTTCTAGATGAAATCGAGAAAGCCCACCCGGATGTTTTCAATATCCTGCTTCAAGTTCTGGAAGACGGCCGCCTGACGGATTCTAAAGGAAGAACGGTCGACTTCAGAAACACGATTCTCATCATGACGTCCAATGTAGGGGCAAGCGAGCTGAAGCGCAATAAATATGTTGGCTTTAACGTTCAGGATGAGAACCAGAATTATAAGGACATGAAAGGAAAAGTGATGGGCGAACTGAAGAAAGCGTTCCGCCCGGAATTTATCAACCGGATTGATGAAATCATCGTTTTCCATTCATTAGAGAAAAAACATCTGAAAGAAATCGTAACGCTCATGGCGGGTCAGCTCACAAAGCGTTTGGCTGAACAGGACTTGTCCCTGACGCTTACTGATGCTGCCATTGACAAGATTACGGAGGAGGGTGTCGACCTGGAATACGGGGCGAGACCTCTCCGCAGAGCCATTCAAAAGCATGTAGAAGACCGTCTGTCTGAAGAATTGCTGAGAGGCAATATCGAAAAAGGCCAGAACATAACGCTTGATGTTCAGGACAATGAGTTCACCGTAAAGCAGGCTGAAAAACTGAATCAGTAAAGATTGAAGCAGAGGCATACAGCATAAACGGTATGCCTCGCTTTCTTCGTTCAGACAGAGAAAAAGAGAGGTAGAACCATGGCAAAAACAAAGACAAAATTTATGTGCCAGTCATGCGGCTATGAATCTGCCAAGTGGATGGGGAAATGTCCGGGCTGCGGCCAATGGAATACGATGAACGAAGAAACCTTTAAAACTGGAGCTGGGACCGGCACGAGAAGGACCTCCTTTCAGCATTCTGCCCAGACAGCCCAAAAAGCTGCACCGATCACCAAGATCGAGACGACGGCTGAACCCCGTATTAAGACAAAGATGAAGGAACTAAACCGCGTGCTCGGGAACGGCATTGTGAAAGGTTCTCTTGTTTTAATTGGCGGCGACCCCGGTATCGGGAAGTCCACATTGCTTCTCCAAGTATCCTCCCAGCTTGCGGATTTAGGGAACCGGGTTTTATATATATCCGGCGAGGAATCGGTAAAACAGACGAAGCTGAGAGCGGACCGCCTGGATGTCTCATCGGACCAGCTCCTGGTTTTGGCTGAAACGGACATGGAATTCATTACAAAGGCCATTGAAGAGGCGGAGCCTGCGTTTGTTGTAATCGACTCCATTCAAACCGTTTATCAAAGTGAGATTACTTCTGCACCTGGGAGTGTTTCCCAAGTAAGGGAATGTACAGCTGAGCTGATGAGAATCGCCAAAACGAAGGGGATTGCAATCTTTATTGTCGGCCACGTCACAAAAGAAGGATCCATTGCCGGGCCCCGGCTTCTGGAACATATGGTGGATGCGGTTTTGTACTTTGAGGGAGAACGGCACCATACGTACCGGATTCTCCGGGCTGTGAAAAACCGTTTTGGGTCAACGAATGAGATGGGTATTTTTGAAATGAAGGAAGCGGGGCTCACGGAGGTTTTGAACCCGTCAGAGATCTTCCTTGAAGAGCGGTCAAAGGGTGCTGCGGGATCAACCGTTGTGGCATCTATGGAAGGAACAAGACCTGTTCTCGTCGAAATACAAGCATTAATCTCCCCGACAAGCTTTGGCAATCCAAGGAGGATGGCAACAGGGATTGATCATAACCGAGTTCCCCTGCTGATGGCCGTTCTGGAAAAACGTGTCGGGCTGCTGCTTCAAAATCAGGACGCTTATTTAAAGGTTGCAGGCGGCGTTAAACTCGATGAACCGGCAATTGATCTGGCTGTGGCCGTAAGCATTGCCTCGAGTTTTAGGGACGTGCCCACCAACCCGATGGATATTATCATTGGCGAGGTCGGTCTGACCGGAGAAGTCAGAAGAGTATCAAGAATTGAGCAAAGAGTTCAGGAAGCATCCAAGCTCGGGTTTAAACGGGTCATTCTTCCTGAAGCCAATATCGGGGGCTGGACACCGCCTGCTGGTATTAAAATAATCGGAGTCAAGAGTGTATCAGAGGCTCTTCAGCATTCACTCGGGGGGTGACCGGCATGTTGGACAAACAGAAATCGGCCAGATACTTAAAGGATATTCTAAGATTTATAGCTCCGGGGACACCAATCCGCGAAGGCATTGAGAACGTCCTGAGGGCAAAAACGGGCGGCTTGATTGTCCTTGGCTACAATGAAAAAATAAAGGAAATCGTGGACGGCGGTTTTTATATCCATTCTCCTTTTTCTCCGGCACATTTGTACGAATTGGCCAAAATGGACGGGGCGATAATTTTGAGTGACTCCGGCCAGAAAATCCTTTTTGCCAATGCACAGCTCGTTCCCGATTCCTCCATCCCTTCGTCTGAGACGGGGATGAGGCACAGGACTGCAGAGAGAGCGGCTAAGCAGACGGGCTGCCTTGTCATTGCCATCTCCCAGCGCCGCAACGTCATCACTCTCTACCATGGGGAGCATAAGTATTCGCTCAGGGACATTGGAGTCATATTAGTAAAGGCCAATCAGGCGATTCAAACCCTTGAAAAATATAAAACGGTATTCGACCAGTCCATCGCGAATTTAAATGCACTTGAGTTTGAAGAGCTCGTCACCTACGGGGAAGTGCTGCATGTCCTGCACAGGATTGAAATGGTGCTGCGGATCAAGAATGAGATCATAACTTATGTCAATGAGCTCGGAACGGAAGGACGCCTCATCCGCCTCCAGATGAGTGAGCTGGTCACAGACATTGAAGGGGAAACCATCCTTTTAATAAAGGACTACAGTTTGAACCGGCTTCAGGATCCGCGGGCTGTTCTTAAACAGCTGCAGGAGCTGGCAAATTTTGATTTACTTGAAGATAGCGTGCTGTTTAAGCTGCTCGGACATCCGCACTATACAAATACAGAAGAACAAATTTTGCCGAGGGGATTCAGGATTTTAAGTAAAATTCAGCGGCTTCCGCCCTCCATTATTGACAATCTTGTGACGAAATTCCTGAATCTGAAACTTATTTTTCATGCGACCGTAGAACAGCTGGATGAGGTGGAGGGCATCGGCGAAATCAGGGCGAAAAAAATTAAAGACGGCCTGAAACGGATGCAGCAGCAGGCTTTGCTGGACCGTTGACGTTTTATTTTTCTGAAAAACGGGTATAAAAATTCTGTTTAACAGAAACAATTGTCAGACTAGTTTCATTCTGATTACAAATATTGAAAATATAATGGCTATACGTTTTAATTCTTGTATTCTGTTTATAATGGTTAAAAGGAGGTGAAGGTATGTTACAGCGAATCGTTCAAATCTTCTTTCTGATTACAGGAGGAGTATTGGGAATCTTTTTTATGCCCGCTTTACTAAAACTTATGAATCTACAGGACATACCTTTTTTAAATACACCGTATACACTTGCGATACTGGGAGCCGTGATTTTCTTCCTGGCTACTTTCTGGCTTGTGGATTACGCTGTTAATTGGATTAAAAAGTGGGAAGAGTCCCTTGTAAAAGCTCCGGTAACAGATGTGCTTTTCGGAAGTCTCGGATTGGTTTTTGGACTCATAATTGCTTTTCTGGTTGTTAATGTTATTCCGTTTAAAGATATTCCGTATCAAGTGTTCAGCATGATCATTCCTGTTTTTCTGACACTGCTGTTAAGCTATCTCGGATTTCAGGTAGGGTTTAAGAAGAAGGAAGAACTGATCGGTCTATTCTCACTGCCCGGCCGCATTAACAAGAAAAAAGGGAGCGGCGAAGAGGAATCAGAGGTTGAATCCAAAAAATTGAAGATTCTTGATACAAGTGTCATCATCGATGGAAGGATTGCGGATATCTGTCAGACCGGGTTCCTTGAAGGAACCATTGTCATTCCTCAGTTTGTCCTCGGAGAGCTTCAGCATATCGCTGATTCATCGGATGTACTCAAACGAAACCGAGGACGCAGGGGCCTTGATATTTTGAACCGAATCCAAAAGGAGCTCGCGATCAAAGTTGAAATCTACGAAGGCGATTTTGAAGAAATCTCGGAAGTGGACAGCAAGCTTGTAAAGCTGGCTAAGCTTACATCCGGTGTAGTCGTAACGAACGATTTTAACTTAAATAAAGTGTGTGAGCTGCAAAATGTGGCCGTATTCAATATCAATGACCTGGCAAATGCCGTCAAACCGGTTGTTCTTCCGGGTGAAGAGATGAAAGTGCAAGTAATTAAAGATGGAAAAGAGCACAATCAGGGTGTAGCTTATCTGGATGACGGAACGATGATTGTTGTCGAAGATGGACGCAATTACATCGGCAAGCATATTGACGTGCTGGTAACATCTGTTTTGCAGACCTCTGCAGGGCGGATGATTTTCGCCAAACCGAAGCTGCTTGAAAAAGCTCTTTAACGAAGGAGAAACAACATGAACTATGAAGTCGTCATACCGGCTGCTGGTCAGGGGAAACGAATGAATGCGGGAAAGAACAAACAGTTTATTGAGCTCGAAGGGAAGCCTGTCATTGCTCATACCTTATCCGTTTTTGAAGCAGACCCTGCCTGCTGCGGAATCATCCTTGTGATCAATGAGGCTGAGCGGGACGAATTCATGGATATGATCCAGCGCTTTTCTTTCACGAAAATTAAGAAGATGACAGGCGGGGGAGCCGAACGGCAGGAGAGTGTCTACAATGGCTTGAAGCACGCTGAAGAGCCGGTTGTTTTCATTCACGACGGGGCCCGCCCGTTCATCGAGTATCCGGTCTTGCAAGAGCTGGCAGAAGCGGCTCAAAGAGAAGGGGCTGCGACGCTTGCTGTGCCTGTAAAGGATACGATTAAGAGAGTGGATCAAGGGGAAGTGCTGGAAACAGTAGAACGATCAAGCTTGTGGGCGGTACAGACCCCACAGGCTTTTCGTCTTTCTGCTATCCTTCATGCCCATGAAGACGCGGAGCGAAGCCGTTATCAAGGGACAGATGATGCCAGTCTGATTGAACGGTTGAACCAGAAAGTTAAGGTCATCCCCGGCTCGTATGCCAACTTGAAGCTTACGACACCGGAGGATCTGCTGATTGCAAAGGCGATACTCAAACAAAGAAAAGAGGAAAAAAGCGATGATAAGAATAGGACAGGGATTTGACGTTCATCAACTGACAGAGGGAAGGCCGCTAATCATTGGAGGAATTGAAATACCTTATGAAAAGGGATTGCTTGGCCATTCCGATGCGGATGTTCTTCTCCATACAGTAGCAGATGCTTGCCTCGGTGCAATTGGGGAAGGGGACATCGGCCGGCATTTCCCTGATACAGATCCCGAGTTTAAAGATGCAGATTCCGCTAAGCTTCTTCAGCATGTATGGAATCTGGTAAAGGATAGAGGCTACAGACTTGGGAACGCCGATTGTACAATTATCGCCCAGAAGCCTAAAATGGCTCCTTACATCGGGCAGATGCAGGAAAGAATCGCTTCCCTTCTTGAAGCCGATCCTTCACAGGTCAATGTAAAAGCGACCACGACTGAAAAGCTTGGATTTACGGGCCGCGGGGAAGGCATCGCTTCACAGGCTGCCGTGCTGCTCATCAAGGGATAATCCGCTTTGTACGGCGTTCTAAATAGTGATAAAATAAGGGTATTCTAAAATTGTGAAACACAATCAGGATTTACGGAGGTAGAAGAGGATGACAGGTGAAATCCGCGTGCGCTATGCGCCAAGTCCTACAGGACATTTACATATCGGAAATGCAAGAACTGCGTTGTTTAATTATCTTTTCGCAAGAAGCCAGAACGGAAAATTCATTATCCGCATTGAGGATACAGACCGGAAGAGAAACATTGAAGGCGGCGAAGAAAGCCAGCTGAAGCATCTGAAATGGCTCGGAATGGATTGGGATGAAAGCATCGATGTCGGCGGTGAATACGGACCGTACCGCCAGTCTGAACGGACTGAAATTTACAAGAAGTACTATGAGGAGCTTTTGGAAAAAGATCTTGCTTACAAATGCTATTGCACAGAAGAAGAGCTTGAGAAGGAGCGCGAGGAGCAGACGGCGCGCGGCGAGATGCCCCGCTACTCCGGAAAATGTTCCAATCTGACCGATGAACAGCGTGCAGCCCTTGAAGCAGAGGGCCGCCAGCCGAGCATCCGCTTCCGCGTACCAAAAGGACAGATGATAACATTCCATGATCTTGTAAAAGAAGACGTGTCATTTGAATCCGACGGCATCGGCGATTTTGTTATCGTGAAAAAAGACGGAACACCTACTTACAACTTTGCTGTTGCAGCGGATGACCATCTTATGAAAATCACTCACATCCTGCGCGGAGATGACCATATTTCCAACACCCCTAAGCAAATTATGATTTATGAAGCGCTCGGGTGGGAGGTTCCTGTATTCGGTCATATGACCCTGATTGTAAATGAGAGCCGCAAAAAGCTGAGCAAACGGGATGAATCCATCATTCAGTTCATTGAGCAATATAAAGACCTCGGCTATTTGCCTGAAGCCCTATTTAACTTCATTGCGATGCTGGGCTGGTCTCCGGTTGGAGAGGAAGAAATTTTCTCCAGGGAGCAGTTTACAGAAATTTTTGATCCGAACCGCCTGTCTGTGTCACCCGCGGTTTTCGATACGCAAAAGCTAATGTGGATGAACAATCAGTACATGAAACAGCTGGATCCTGAAACCGTTGCGGATCTTGCCCTTCCGCACCTCGTTAAAGCAGGAAAGCTAAGTGAAAACCCATCAGACGGGGAATTGCAATGGGCGAAAAAACTGATTGCCCTCTATCAGGAGCAGATGAGCTACGGTGCGGAAATTGTCGAGCTGTCTGATTTGTTTTTCAAAACAGATCTTGAGTATAACCGGGAGGCCAGAAGCGTTTTGGATGAGGAGCAGGTGCCTGAAGTAATGGCCGCCTTTAAAGAAGAGCTTGAGAAGCTGGACCACTTCACAGCTGACGAAATTAAGGCCTCAATTAAAGCGGTTCAAAAAACGACCGGCCATAAAGGGAAAAAGCTGTTCATGCCGATCCGCGTTGCCGTCACAGGCCAGACCCACGGACCGGAGCTTCCCCAGTCTATTGAACTGATTGGCAAAGAAAAAGTTTTATCCCGTGTGGAAAGTTTAATACGTTAACATTTCGCATAAAATATTATATAGTATAGATAATAAGTAAAACGTTGAAGAGGATAGTAGAGATCGGATTTCCTTTCCAGAGAAAACCTCCATTGGCTGAGAGAGGTTAAAGTGAAGCTGATCTTGAATTGCACCTCCTGAGTCTTTTGCTGAAATGTTCAGTAGGCAGAAGCGTCTGCTCCGCGTTAAGGAGTATAAAGTTGAGGGCTCAGTATAAAGGCCCTAAACAGAGTGGAACCGCGCGATAAGGCGTCTCTGTCAATAGGCAGAGGCGTCTTTTTTATGCCGTAAAACGCACAGACAGGGGTAAACAGGAGGGGAGAAGCATTGTTTAAGCTGCTGAAGGAAGATGTGGATGTTGTATTTGATCAGGACCCGGCCGCACGGAGCTATCTGGAAGTCCTTCTGACCTACTCAGGGCTTCACGCGGTTTGGGCTCATCGGCTGGCCCATGCATTCTACAAGCGGAAGCTGTTCTTTGGCGCCAGGGCTATTTCACAAATCAGCCGTTTTTTTACTGGAATTGAAATCCATCCCGGTGCGAAAATTGGAAAACGATTTTTTATTGATCACGGGATGGGTGTTGTTATAGGGGAAACATGCGAAATCGGAAACAATGTTACAGTTTTTCAGGGCGTGACCCTGGGAGGGACCGGGAAAGAAAAAGGAAAAAGACATCCGACGATCATGGATAATGCCTTAATAGCCACAGGAGCAAAAGTTCTCGGCTCGATTACAATAGGAGAGAATTCAAAAATCGGAGCGGGCTCCGTCGTGCTTCAGGATGTACCGGACCACTCTACCGTTGTCGGAATTCCCGGCCGCGTCGTGATCCGTAATGGACAGAAAATCAAGCGGGATTTAAATCATACCGATCTTCCGGATCCGGTGAATGATAAATTCCGTGCGCTGGAAGAAGAAATTCTGAAGCTGAAAGCAGAACTGGAATCAGTAAGAGAAGGGAAGAACGAACATGGGCATTAAGCTATATAACACGCTAACCCGCGCAAAAGAACAATTTGAACCGCTTGAAGAAGGCAAAGTGAAGATGTATGTGTGCGGTCCCACCGTTTACAACTATATCCACATCGGCAATGCACGTCCGGCTATTGTATACGATACAGTCAGAAAATATCTGGAGTTTCGCGGGTATGACGTTCAGTATGTATCAAATTTCACAGACGTAGACGATAAACTTATTAAAGCAGCAAATGAGCTGGGCGAAGATGTTCCGGCTATTGCAGAGCGTTTCATTGACGCCTACTTTGAAGACGTAACAGCACTTGGCTGCAGCCATGCTGATGTCCATCCCCGTGTGACGGAAAACATGGACATCATTATCGATTTTGTTCAGGCATTAATCGATAAAGGATTTGCTTATGAATCTGGGGGAGATGTGTATTACAAAACCCGTGCCTTTGAAGGCTACGGCAAACTTTCTCACCAATCGATTGACGAGCTGCGCTCGGGAGCAAGGATTGAGGTTGGCGAAAAAAAGCAGGATGCGCTGGATTTTGTTCTCTGGAAAGCAGCTAAGGAAGGGGAAATTTCGTGGGAAAGCCCCTGGGGAAATGGCCGGCCGGGCTGGCATATTGAGTGCTCTGCCATGGCCCGGAAATATTTGGGGGACAGCATTGATATCCACGCAGGCGGACAGGATCTGACCTTCCCGCATCATGAAAATGAAATTGCCCAATCAGAAGCTTTAACCGGAAAACCGTTCGCCAAATACTGGCTTCATAATGGCTATATCAACATTGATAATGAAAAAATGTCGAAATCACTCGGCAATTTTGTTCTGGTTCACGACATCATTAAAGAATTCGATCCGCAGCTGCTTCGGTTCTTTATGCTTTCCGTTCATTACCGCCATCCAATCAATTATTCAGTTGAGCTGCTGGAGAGTACAAAAAATGCATTTGAACGCCTGAAAACAGCTTATGCGAATTTAAAGCACCGGAAAGAAAGCAGCACGAACCTTACGGAAAATAACAGTGACTGGCTCCTTAAAATTAAGGGACTGCGCGAAATGTTCATTAAGGAAATGGATGATGACTTTAATACGGCGAACGGCATTTCGGTTCTTTTTGAACTGGCAAAGCTGGCCAATTATTACCTTCAGGAAACCCATACGTCAGAGGAAGTGATTGAAGCGCTGCTGTTGGAATTTGATGCACTTGCAGCCGTTTTGGGAATTTCATTCGGAGAGCAGGAGCTGCTGGATGAAGAAATCGATGAGCTGATCCAGAAAAGAATTCAGGCGCGCGCGGACCGGGACTTTGCCAAGGCAGATCAAATCCGCGGCCAGCTGAAGGACTTAAATATCATTTTGGAAGACACAGCACAGGGAACCAGATGGAAAAGAGGTTAACTGTATGCTAGAACTGGAAAAAATTAAACAGGCAAAACAGCTGAACAGCCTTGCTCTTGCTTATATGGGGGATGCCGTATATGAGGTTTATATCCGGCATCACCTTCTGGCCAAGGGTCTCGGAAAGCCCAATGATTTGCATCGCTATGCAAAAGAATTCGTATCTGCAAAAGCTCAGGCTGATGCTCTTCAAAGCATGACTGAAGCAGGGTTCTTTACGGAGGAGGAACAGGATATCCTCCGGAGGGGCAGAAATGCCAAATCAGGTACTGTTCCGAAAAACACGGAACTGATGACGTATAAATACAGCACCGCTTTTGAAGCGCTGATCGGCTTTCTTTTTTTAGAAAAAAAAGAGGAGCGGCTCAATGAAATAGCCGCAGAAGCGATCAGACTGCTGGAGGAAAGGAGGCAAAGAGGATGAACCAGGAAGATTATATTATTGGACGCAACCCTGTTCTGGAAGCCCTAAGGTCAGAAAGGGAAATCAATAAAGTGTGGATGGCGGAGAATTCCGTGAAAGGCTCTGCACTGCAAATAACAGCTATTGCAAAAGAAAGAGGAATCATCATCCAAACCGTTCCTAAGCGAAAGCTTGACCAGATGGTCGAGGGGAACCACCAGGGATTCGTCGCTCAGGTTGCTGCCTATGAATATGCGGAGCTGGATGATTTGCTGAAAGCAGCGGAAGAAAAGGGAGAGGCTCCGTTCATTCTCCTATTGGACGAGCTTGAAGATCCACATAATCTCGGATCCATTATGAGAACGGCTGATGCAGTGGGCGCTCACGGGATTGTCATTCCGAAACGAAGATCCGTCGGCCTTACAGCTACAGTCGCCAAAGCATCCACAGGCGCAATTGAATATGTGCCGGTTGCAAGGGTGACCAACCTTACAAGAGCTATTGAAGAGCTTAAAGAAAAGGGATTATGGATTGCAGGAACAGACGCGAAGGGTGCGGATGATTACCGTACCCTGGATGGCACGATGCCAATCGGCCTTGTTATCGGAAGTGAAGGAAAAGGTGTGAGCCGGCTCGTAAAAGAGAAGTGCGATTTTCTTATCAATCTTCCAATGGCGGGGCACGTTACTTCTCTCAATGCATCGGTTGCAGCAAGCCTGCTGATGTACGAGGTATTCAGAAAACGGCATCCTCTCGGGGACTGAGGGCCATGAATATTCTGCTTGTAGATGGATACAACATAATCGGGGCCTGGCCGGAGCTCAGGGTCTTAAGAAAAGATTACTTTGCCCAGGCCAGAGACCTCCTTATTCAAAAAATGGCGGAATACCAAGCTTTCACTAAGTACAGGGTCATTATCATCTTTGATGCGCACCTTGTAAAAGGAATAGAAAAAAAGCATAAAAATTACCGGGTGGAGGTCATCTTCACAAAAGAGAACGAAACAGCGGATGAGCGGATTGAAAAGCTTGCCTCTGAATTGAACGATATTCGGACTCAGATTCACGTAGCTACATCGGACTATACAGAACAATGGGCCATTTTCGGCCAGGGCGCCTTGAGGAAATCTGCCCGCGAGCTCCTGAACGAGATGGAAGCAATAGAGGAGAGCATCAAGAAAAAAGTGAAGCGAATGGAAAACCAGCGGCCGCCATCGAAGATTTTATTGTCGGAAGATGTCATAAAAACCTTTGAGAAATGGCGCCGCGGAGACCTGTAACCGTATTGCGATTCCAATTTTTGTGCTGTATAATATGGCTATCTATGTGCGGTCGGGGGGATCGGCTTGAATACACAATTCAGCAAGGGGTATCTCAGCAAGGAAGAATTTCAGTTTCTGGATGACGAGCAGATTGTAGAGTTGGTTCATAACGGAGAAAGTGATGCACTGGACTATTTGATTACGAAATACAGGAATTTTGTCCGGGCCAAGGCAAGGTCTTATTTCTTGATTGGCGCTGACAGGGAAGACATCGTCCAGGAAGGAATGATCGGCCTTTACAAAGCCATTCGTGACTTCAGAGAGGACAAGCTTACTTCATTCAAAGCTTTTGCAGAACTATGCATTACCCGCCAAATTATTACCGCTATCAAAACAGCAACCCGCCAAAAACATATTCCGCTCAACTCCTATGTTTCTCTGGACAAGCCTATTTATGACGACGAATCAGACCGGACTTTGATGGATGTCATCTCCGGTGCGAAAATTATGGATCCTGAAGAGCTGTTTATCAACCAGGAAGAATTTGACGACATTGAAGTGAAAATGGCTGAGCTCTTAAGTGATCTTGAGAGAAAGGTACTTTCGCTTTACCTGGACGGGAGGTCCTACCAGGAAATCTCTGAAGAACTGAACCGGCACGTAAAGTCGATTGACAATGCGCTGCAGCGTGTGAAAAGAAAGCTTGAAAGATACCTTGAACTCAGGGAACTGAGTCTGTGACAAATTCGATCCTTTATTGACAGGAAAAACCACGCTATGATACATTTTGTAGGAATATGAAACATGGCGGAAGGTGTCCAGCATGCGAAAAAAAGTAATTTTAGGCTGTACAGAATGCGGCAGCCGCAACTATACAACAATGAAAAGCACTGCTAACACAGCAGAGCGCCTGGAAATGAAGAAATTCTGCGGCGTATGCAATGCCCATACTAATCACCGCGAAACGAAATAGGACTTCTTTCCCTTTTATGCCGTAATTATTTTGCCTGAGCAATGAATATCAGGTACAGCTGTTTTTTTGAAGGTCCGACCGGATCCAGCCATCCTCTTTCAAATTAGAAAGAAAACCGGAGAGGCCGCTTTAGTATTTTCTTTATTTTGGAGGTAACGAAATGGGACGTATTTCTAAGTTTTTTGGGGATGTCGGTCGTGAAATGAAAAAAGTAAGCTGGCCTAAAGGCAAAGAGCTTACTAGATATACGATCGTTGTTATAGCAACTGTCGTCTTCGCTGCTGTATTCTTCGCAGTCGTAGACTTGGGCATTTCTGAACTGGTTCGATTAATTGTTCGCTGATTATTGAATAAAACTGGGTTTTCCGTGTTATAATAAATGATAAATCCAAAGCTTTGTTCGAAAAGACCCGTTCAGCGGGTTTTTTAATTTGCGGTTTTTTCTTTAAAGCTGTGTTAGAGCATCATGCTGACAGGGGAGAAGGGCGAAGTCTCCTGCGGAGAAGCGATGCACGGACGTTTTAGCGTCTAACGGGAACTCCCCGGCAGATGGGGTTAACAGAGTGATTATAAAAGCAGCGTACTTCCAGGGCTTCCTGGATATACGCATGATCAGCACACTATACAATAAATGAATGCTGGGAGGGAAGGACAAAAGTCCTGAAGGTATGGAGAAAAATTGGTATGTTGTTCACACGTATTCCGGTTATGAGAATAAAGTAAAAGCAAATCTCGAGAAACGTGTTGAATCAATGGCAATGCAAGACAAGATTTTTAGAGTCGTTGTTCCTGAAGAAGAAGAAACAGATATTAAGAATGGCAAAAAGAAAGTTTTGAAGAAAAAGGTATTCCCGGGCTATGTCCTCGTAGAAATTGTAATGACAGATGATTCCTGGTATGTTGTCCGGAATACGCCGGGTGTAACGGGCTTTGTCGGCTCTGCAGGCTCCGGCTCAAAACCGACGGCCCTGCTTCCTGAAGAGGTAGAAGTGATTCTGAAACGCATGGGCATGGACGAACGCCGAGTAGAAATTGATTTCGAACTGAAAGAAACAGTAAAAGTTATTGAAGGTCCATTTGCGAACTTCACCGGAATGATCGAGGACATTGATCAAGATAAGCAAAAAGTGAAGGTTCTCGTCAACATGTTTGGACGGGAAACCCCTGTTGAACTGGAGTTCTCACAGGTCGATAAATTATAATCAGAAAATAACTTGAAATGGATTGGGAAAAGTGATAATATTTCATAAGTCAGTGTGTCTCACTCAAAGTGGGGCAGATAACTTGATTTTCCCTAATCATTCACATAAAGAATGAGGTTATGAGTGGGAGGGCAAGGCCCTATTACCACATCACGGACTTAAGGAGGTGTGTCTCGTGGCTAAAAAAGTAATTAAAATGGTTAAATTGCAAATTCCTGCCGGCAAAGCAAATCCGGCTCCTCCAGTAGGTCCTGCATTGGGTCAGGCTGGTGTGAATATCATGGGATTCTGTAAGGAATTTAACGCACGCACAGCTGAACAAGCTGGGTTGATTATCCCGGTTGAAATCACTGTTTTTGAAGATCGTTCCTTCACTTTTATTACAAAAACTCCGCCTGCTGCTGTATTGCTTAAGAAAGCAGCTGGAATTGAGTCTGGTTCTGGTGAACCAAACCGTAATAAAGTGGCAACAGTTAAGCGTGACAAAGTACGTGAAATCGCTGAAACAAAAATGCCTGACTTAAACGCAGCAAGCGTTGAAGCGGCTATGTTGATGGTTGAAGGTACTGCACGCAGCATGGGAATTGTGATCGAAGACTAATTGATGATTTTTGAGGGTTGCGGGTTTGGATTCACAAGTTCGCAGCCTTTATTCTCGTTTACAGATTTGTGACCTGGATGGATCAGGCTTTAAGATGCCCCATCCGAACGCACTGTCCGGACATCCGGCCAGCCGCGCTTTTACCTGTGGGAGGTTATTTCCGCTAAAACCACATAAGGAGGAAAATGAAAATGGCTAAAAAAGGCAAGAAGTATACAGAAGCTGCAAAGCTTGTAGACCGTTCGAAAACGTATCCTGTAACAGAAGCTGTTGATTTGGTTAAGAAAACAAACACGGCGAAATTTGACGCAACAGTAGAGGTTGCTTTCCGTCTTGGAGTAGACCCTCGTAAAAATGACCAGCAAATCCGTGGAGCAGTTGTGCTTCCAAACGGAACTGGTAAAACTCAAAAAGTTTTGGTTTTCGCTAAAGGCGAAAAAGCGAAAGAAGCAGAAGCTGCAGGAGCAGATTATGTTGGAGATTCCGAGTTCATCACAAAAATTCAGCAAGGCTGGTTTGACTTTGATGTAATTGTTGCAACTCCTGACATGATGGGTGAAGTGGGTAAGCTTGGCCGCGTATTGGGGCCAAAAGGGCTTATGCCGAACCCGAAAACAGGAACTGTAACATTTGAAGTTGAAAGAGCTGTTAATGAAATCAAAGCTGGTAAAGTGGAATACCGCGTTGACAAAGCCGGTATCATCCATGTTCCAATCGGTAAGGTTTCTTTCGAAGACAGCAAGCTTGTTGAAAACTTCACGACAGTTTATGACACCATGATCAAAGCGAAGCCAGCTGCAGCGAAAGGCACTTACATGAAGAGTGTTGCTGTAACGTCCACTATGGGCCCTGGAATCAAAGTTGATTCTTCCAGCTTCTCTGCAAAATAATTGTTGACTTCTTATAGAAGTTCGTATATAATTCACATTGTTGTTTAAAAGCGATAACTTAATAAGATAATTATACCGCAGACAGCAGGTGCTGATTTTAGCTTAATTTCCTGCCGAGGTGTGACCATATTGTACAGACTGCATTCTATGCTCATGTATAAACGGCGCCTCCATGTCTAGCATGGGGGCTTTTTCATGCGAACCGAACGGTATAATGACAATCATTCTACAGGAGGTGTAACAATGAGCAGCATTATCGAATCAAAGAAACAAATCGTTGACGAAATCACAGAAAAGTTCCGCGACAGCAAATCTACAATTGTAGTGGACTACCGCGGACTGACTGTAGCACAAGTGACTGAACTTCGTAAATCTCTTCGTGAAGCTGGCGTAGAATTCAAAGTTTACAAAAACACGATGACTCGCCGTGCAGTGGAAAAAGCTGAACTTTCAGGCCTTAACGACGCGCTTACTGGACCGAATGCGATCGCATTCAGCACAGAAGACGTTGTAGCTCCTGCAAAAGTTTTGAACGAATTTGCGAAAAAGAACGAAGCTTTGGAAATCAAAGCTGGTGTCATTGAAGGCAACATTGCATCCGTTGAGGAAATTAAAGCTCTTGCTGAACTTCCTTCCCGCGAAGGCTTGCTTTCTATGTTGCTTAGCGTTCTTCAAGCTCCAATCCGCAACTTTGCTCTTGTCAACAAAGCAGTTGCTGAGCAAAAAGAAGAACAAGGCGCTTAATCCCGTATTTCTATAAAATTTGATTGAAAAATAAGGAGGAAAATATAATGTCTAAAGAACAAATCATTGAAGCTGTCAAAAATATGACAGTTCTAGAACTGAACGATCTTGTTAAAGCTATCGAAGAAGAATTTGGTGTAACTGCTGCTGCTCCTGTAGCTATGATGGGCGGAGCTGGAGCTGGTGAAGCTGCTGCTGAGCAAACTGAATTTGACCTGATCCTTGAATCTGCTGGAGCTCAAAAAATCAAGGTTATCAAAGTGGTTCGTGAAATCACTGGTCTTGGTCTTAAAGAAGCAAAAGAATTGGTTGACAACACTCCAAAAGCAATCAAAGAAGGCATTGCTAAAGAAGAAGCTGAAGAGCTTAAAGCTAAACTTGAAGAAGTTGGCGCTGGCGTAGAAGTTAAGTAATTCCTTTCTATATAAGAAAAAGCCCGCTGTTCAAAAGCGGGCTTTTTTCTACCAAAAGAAAGAACTTCCCTATTAGAGCGCGGGCTAAAATCTTGGCAAGCTGCTTCCCCGAAATGATAGAATATACTCTCGAAGCTCCCATGAGGAGGTAAGACAATGAGCGATCATTACTACTCTGAGAATCCTGCTGTACAAAGCAGCAAGAAGAGCTGGGCATTTGAACTGGCTGGCCATTCCTTTACATTCCGCAGTGATTCAGGTGTGTTTTCAAAAAATGAAGTCGATTTTGGTTCCAGAGTTCTGATTGATGCTTTTGAAATGCCGGAGCCGGCTGGAAGCATCCTTGATATGGGATGCGGCTACGGTCCAATCGGACTGGCGCTTGCGAAAAAGTTTTCAAGCCGCCATGTGGATATGGCGGATATTAATGCAAGAGCGATCGAGCTTGCAAAAGAAAATGCAGCGCTTAATCAAATTTCAAATGTCTCAATTTTTCAGAGTGATTTGTACTCGCAAGCCAAAGATCAACGGTATGCCGCGATCGTAACGAATCCTCCGATAAGGGCAGGGAAAAAAGTTGTCCATGAAATTTTGGAAAAAGGCTTTGATCACCTGGTCAGCGGCGGAGAACTTTGGGCTGTGATTCAGAAAAAACAAGGCGCTCCATCTGCTGTCGCTAAATTGGAAGAGCAATTTGAAGAAGTCGGCGTCGTGCAGAAGAAAAAAGGCTACTATATTATTAGAGCTAAAAAAGATTGACTCGTATTTTTTGGCATGTTAATATTATAAAATGCCAATGTTTAAATTTCTGCAAATGTCTAAATTACATAATAAATGTATAAATTTAGCATATGTGGGAAAACTTATAGAATCTGTTCGTTCAAAAAAATGTGGTTTTCTTAACAGAAACCCTTTTTTGTTTTGTTATTTACTTGTAGAAGCATGATTTGCTAGGGTGACTAGTTTGATGCTTTTTACAGATCCAATATGCATGAACTGAGGGGTGAATCAGTTGACAGGTCAACTAGTTCAGTATGGACGGCACCGCCAACGCAGAAGTTATGCACGCATTAGCGAAGTATTAGAATTGCCGAATCTCATTGAGATCCAAACCGCTTCCTATCAGTGGTTTCTTGATGAGGGACTCAGAGAGATGTTTCAGGATATCTCTCCAATTGAGGATTTCACCGGCAACCTCTCGCTAGAGTTTATTGATTACAGCCTTGGTGAGCCAAAGTATTCCGTTGAGGAATCTAAGGAACGCGATGTAACCTTTTCTGCTCCGTTACGCGTGAAAGTCCGTTTGATCAACAAAGAAACAGGCGAAGTGAAAGACCAGGACGTCTTCATGGGGGATTTCCCTCTAATGACCGAAACGGGAACTTTCGTAATTAATGGAGCTGAGCGTGTTATCGTATCTCAGCTGGTTCGTTCGCCGAGTGTATATTTCAGCGGTAAAGTCGACAAGAATGGTAAAAGAGGCTTTACAGCAACAGTCATTCCAAACCGTGGCGCTTGGCTGGAGTACGAAACCGATGCAAAGGATGTAGCATATGTACGGATTGATCGTACTCGGAAACTGCCAGTTACGGTTCTTTTGCGTGCCCTAGGGTTTGGCTCTGATCAAGAAATCGCCGAGCTGTTCGGTGAGAATGAATACTTACGCAACACTCTTGAAAAAGATAACACAGAGACTACGGAAAAAGCGCTCCTTGAAATCTATGAACGCCTTCGTCCGGGAGAACCTCCTACAGTTGATAATGCGAAAAGCCTTTTGGAGTCGCGCTTCTTTGATCCGAAGCGTTATGACCTTGCGAGTGTTGGACGCTATAAAATTAATAAAAAGCTTCATATAAAGAACCGCCTTTTCAATCAGCGCCTTGCAGAATCATTGGCTGACCCTGAAACAGGGGAAATAATCGCTGAAAAGGGTACGATTATTGACCGCAGAACCCTGGACCGCATTATTCCTAACCTTGAGAGCGGAGTGGGATTCAAATCTGTTAACCCCTCAAACGGAGTGGTGACAGACGAAACAACTCTTCAATCTATTAAAATTTACTCTCCAAATGATCCGGAAGGCGAGCACGTGATTAACGTAATCGGAAACGCTTATGTGGAGGAAACGGTCAAGAACATCACTGCGGCAGATATTCTCTCCTCAATCAGCTATTTCTTTAACCTTCTTCATGGAGTAGGCGACACGGATGATATCGATCACCTTGGGAACCGCCGTCTCCGCTCAGTTGGAGAATTGCTGCAGAATCAATTCCGCATCGGGCTGTCCCGTATGGAGCGCGTGGTGCGCGAGCGTATGTCCATTCAGGATACAAATACAATCACACCTCAGCAGCTGATTAATATCCGCCCGGTTATTGCAAGCATTAAAGAGTTCTTTGGAAGCTCTCAGCTTTCTCAGTTTATGGATCAGACGAACCCGCTTGCTGAGCTGACGCATAAACGCCGTCTGTCAGCGCTTGGACCCGGCGGTCTGACTCGTGAGCGTGCCGGCTTCGAAGTGCGTGACGTTCACTATTCCCACTACGGCCGTATGTGTCCTATTGAAACGCCTGAGGGACCAAACATTGGTTTGATCAACTCCTTGTCCAGCTACGCAAAGGTAAACCGCTTCGGATTCATTGAAACGCCTTACCGCCGTGTAGATCCGGATACAGGAAAAGTGACGGCCCGCATTGATTATCTGACAGCTGACGAAGAGGATAACTATGTAGTGGCGCAGGCAAATGCCCGCCTTGGTGATGACGGTACATTCCTAGACGACGGAATCGTTGCGCGTTTCCGTGGTGAAAACACGGTTGTAGCACGTGACCGCGTCGATTATATGGATGTATCTCCTAAGCAGGTAGTATCTGCTGCAACAGCATGTATTCCTTTCCTTGAAAACGATGACTCCAACCGTGCCCTGATGGGAGCGAACATGCAGCGTCAGGCTGTTCCATTGATGCAGCCGGAAGCACCTGTTGTCGGGACGGGTATGGAATACGTTTCAGGTAAAGATTCAGGTGCCGCTGTTATCTGTAAGCACCCAGGGATCGTTGAAAAAGTAGAAGCGAAGAACGTTTATGTCCGCCGCTATGATGAAGTGGACGGCAATAAAGTAAAGGGCAACCTTGATAAATACAGCATGCTGAAGTTTATCCGTTCCAATCAGGGGACTTGCTACAACCAGCGTCCGATCGTAAGTGAAGGCGATGAAGTAGTAAAAGGGGAAATTCTTGCTGACGGACCTTCTATGGAAAAAGGCGAACTGGCTCTTGGCCGCAACGTTATGGTTGCGTTCATGACATGGGATGGCTATAACTATGAAGATGCCATCATCATGAGCGAACGTCTTGTGAAAGACGATGTTTACACTTCTATTCACATTGAAGAATATGAGTCCGAAGCACGTGATACGAAGCTTGGACCTGAAGAAATCACAAGAGATATTCCAAACGTTGGGGAAGACGCACTCCGTAACCTTGATGAACGCGGAATCATCCGTGTCGGTGCAGAAGTGAAAGATGGCGACTTGCTTGTCGGTAAAGTAACACCTAAAGGTGTAACAGAGCTGACTGCTGAAGAACGGCTTCTTCACGCCATCTTTGGTGAGAAAGCACGTGAGGTTCGTGATACTTCCCTTAGAGTGCCGCACGGCGGAGGCGGAATCATCCTTGATGTGAAAGTCTTCAACCGTGAAGATGGAGACGAACTGCCACCTGGAGTTAACCAGCTCGTACGTGCTTATATCGTTCAGAAGCGTAAAATCTCTGAAGGAGATAAAATGGCCGGACGACACGGTAACAAAGGGGTTATCTCCCGTATCCTTCCGGAAGAAGATATGCCGTACCTTCCAGATGGCACACCGGTAGATATCATGCTTAACCCACTGGGAGTACCATCCCGTATGAACATCGGGCAAGTACTCGAGCTTCACCTCGGTATGGCCGCACGCTACCTGGGCATTCATGTGGCATCACCGGTATTCGATGGAGCGCGCGAGGAAGATGTGTGGTCTACGCTTGAAGAAGCCGGAATGGCAAGAGACGCAAAAACAGTCCTGTATGACGGACGTTCAGGCGAGCCGTTTGATAACCGGGTATCCGTTGGGATCATGTATATGATCAAACTGGCTCACATGGTTGATGACAAGCTCCATGCCCGTTCTACCGGACCTTACTCACTCGTTACACAGCAGCCTCTCGGAGGTAAAGCGCAATTCGGCGGACAGCGTTTCGGAGAGATGGAGGTTTGGGCGCTTGAAGCTTATGGAGCCGCCTATACACTTCAGGAGATCCTGACGGTTAAGTCGGATGACGTCGTAGGACGTGTGAAAACGTATGAAGCCATCGTCAAAGGTGAAAACGTTCCGGAACCGGGAGTTCCTGAGTCCTTCAAAGTATTGATTAAAGAACTTCAAAGCTTGGGTATGGATGTTAAAATTCTTTCCGGCGATGAAAAAGAAATTGAAATGAGAGATCTTGAAGACGATGAAGATCCTCAAGCCTCTGAAAGCCTGTCTCTCGGAGAAGAAATGGAAGAAGAAGCAGCTGTCGCGACTGAAAAAGAGAAGGACGCTGTTACGAAAGAATAGATTATGGAATGGCTGCAAAGCAGCAGGCGCGCAAAACACCTGCAGCCTTAGGGTTCAGAACCGGGCTTTAGCGTCCGGTCTCTACCTGTGAGGCGGATGCTGAAGCCTTTAGTTTTTAATGTAACTCTCCAGGATATAAGGGTATAACCTGAAGATGAAAAGGGAGGTAGGCCCCTTGCTAGATGTTAATAATTTTGAGTATATGAACATCGGACTTGCATCACCTGATAAGATTCGTTCATGGTCTTTCGGTGAAGTGAAAAAGCCGGAGACAATCAACTACCGGACACTTAAGCCTGAAAAAGACGGTTTGTTCTGCGAGCGTATTTTCGGCCCTCAAAAGGACTGGGAGTGCCATTGCGGTAAATACAAACGTGTCCGCTATAAAGGTGTAGTCTGTGACCGCTGCGGAGTTGAAGTAACACGCGCCAAGGTTCGCCGTGAGCGCATGGGACATATTGAGCTGGCAGCTCCTGTATCCCACATATGGTATTTTAAAGGAATTCCGAGCCGTATGGGTCTTGTACTGGACATGTCTCCCCGTGCTCTTGAAGAAGTAATCTACTTTGCTTCTTATGTAGTAACGGATACGGGTGACACTCCTCTTGAAAAGAAACAGCTTCTTTCTGAGAAAGAGTACCGCGCCTACCGTGATAAATACGGCAGCACGTTCCAGGCTTCCATGGGAGCTGAGGCCATCAAAAAGCTTCTCATGGATATTGACCCGGATCGGGATGTAGAGCAGCTGAAGGAAGACTTAAAAACTGCACAAGGCCAGCGCCGTACACGTGCAATCAAACGTCTGGAAGTTTTGGAAGCGTTCCGCGGATCCGGAAACAACCCTTCCTGGATGATTCTTGATGTCCTTCCTGTTATTCCTCCTGAACTGCGTCCGATGGTACAGCTTGACGGCGGACGTTTTGCTACGTCTGACCTGAATGACCTTTACCGCCGGGTAATCAACCGGAACAACCGGCTGAAGCGCCTGCTTGACCTTGGGGCTCCAAGCATTATCGTTCAAAATGAAAAACGCATGCTGCAGGAAGCTGTAGATGCTTTAATTGACAATGGAAGAAGAGGCCGTCCGGTAACAGGTCCGGGTAACCGTCCGCTCAAATCGCTTTCCCACATGCTTAAAGGGAAGCAAGGGCGTTTCCGCCAGAACTTGCTTGGGAAGCGTGTTGATTACTCAGGCCGTTCCGTAATCGTTGTCGGACCGAATCTGAAAATGTATCAGTGCGGACTTCCAAAAGAGATGGCACTTGAACTGTTTAAGCCTTTTGTTATGAAAGAGCTTGTTGAAAAAGGTCTTGCCCACAACATCAAAAGTGCTAAGCGCAAAATCGAGCGCGTTCAGCCTGAAGTCTGGGATGTACTTGAATCCGTTATTAAGGAGCACCCGGTTCTATTGAACCGTGCACCAACGCTTCACAGATTGGGGATTCAGGCATTCGAACCGACTCTTGTTGAAGGCCGTGCCATCCGTCTTCACCCGCTCGTATGTACAGCATACAACGCTGACTTTGACGGTGACCAAATGGCTGTCCACGTACCGCTTTCAGCTGAAGCTCAGGCAGAAGCCCGCATCCTTATGCTGGCAGCCCAGAACATCTTGAACCCTAAAGATGGTAAACCGGTTGTAACGCCGTCCCAGGATATGGTTCTCGGTAACTATTACCTGACGATGGAGCGCGAAGATGCAGTCGGAGAAGGGATGATCTTCAGAGATACAAACGAGGCTCTTATTGCTTACCAGAATGGATACGTCCATTTGCATTCCCGTATTGCAGTAGCTGCGTCATCTCTTAGCAATCAAACGTTCACAGAAGAGCAGGAAAAACAGCTTCTTCTGACGACTGTAGGGAAATTGATCTTCAATGAAATCCTTCCAGGCTCATTCCCTTATATGAATGAACCGAGCAAGGGGAATATTGAAGAGAAAACGCCTGAAAAGTATTTTGTTGATTCTACCGTTGATGTAAAAGAATACATTTCCAAGCAGGAATTGGTGCCCCCATTTAAAAAAGGCATCCTTGGAAGCATCATCGCTGAGATCTTTAAAAAGTTCCAGATTACTGAAACGTCCAGGATGCTTGACCGTCTAAAGGATTTGGGATTCAGATATTCTACAAAAGCCGGTATTACGGTTGGTGTGGCGGATATCGTCGTATTGCGTGAGAAGGAAGAAATTCTGACTGAAGCGCAAGCGAAGGTAGATAACGTTCTTAAGCAGTTCCGACGCGGTCTGATTACAGAAGAAGAGCGCTATGAGCGCGTGATTTCGATCTGGAGTGCTGCGAAGGATACCATTCAAGGCAAATTGATGAAAACCCTGGATACGCGCAACCCGATCTTCATGATGAGTGACTCGGGAGCCCGTGGTAACGCATCTAACTTTACACAGCTTGCCGGAATGCGCGGATTGATGGCTAACCCGGCTGGACGAATCATCGAACTTCCGATCAAGTCCAGTTTCCGTGAAGGCTTAACGGTATTGGAATACTTTATTTCCACCCATGGTGCGCGTAAAGGTCTTGCCGATACCGCCCTTAAAACTGCCGATTCAGGCTACCTGACACGCCGCCTTGTTGATGTTGCCCAGGATGTTATCATCCGTGATGACGACTGCGGTACAGACCGCGGACTTCTTGCAGAATCAATCAAAGAAGGTACAGAGGTCATTGAAAAACTTGAAGAACGTCTTATCGGACGCTATGCACGCAGAAACATTCACCACCCTGAAACAGAAGCTCTTCTTGTTGAGGAAAATGAACTGATTACGGAAGATATTGCTCTGCAGATTGTAGAATCAGGAATTGAGCAAGTATGGATCCGTTCTGCATTTACGTGCAACACACGCCATGGTGTGTGTAAACGATGCTACGGCCGCAACCTTGCGACCGGGTCTGACGTTGAGGTCGGTGAGGCTGTCGGAATCATCGCTGCCCAATCCATCGGTGAGCCTGGAACACAGCTTACTATGCGTACGTTCCATACCGGAGGAGTTGCGGGGGATGACATCACTCAAGGTCTTCCTCGTATCCAGGAGCTGTTCGAAGCCCGTAACCCTAAAGGTCAGGCTACGATTTCTGAAATTGACGGTGTCGTAACCGAAGTAAATGAAATCAGGGAAAAACAGCAGGAGATTGTCGTTCAGGGAGACGTTGAATCCCGTACGTACACTGCTCCATACAATGCCCGTCTGAAAGTTGCAGAGGGTGATAAAGTGAAACGCGGCCAGGAGCTTACTGAAGGTTCAATCGATCCGAAAGAACTTCTGAAAGTAAAAGATACTCAGGCTGTGCAGGAATACCTCCTTCGTGAAGTGCAGAAAGTATACCGTATGCAAGGGGTAGAAATCGGCGATAAGCACGTAGAGGTTATGGTCCGCCAAATGCTCCGCAAAATCCGGGTGATTGATGCCGGAGATACGGATGTGTTGCCTGGAACACTGTTGGATATTCATCAGTTTACAGATGCAAACAAGCGGGTTCTCATTGAAGGGAAGCGTCCTGCTACAGGCCGTCCAATCCTTCTTGGAATTACGAAAGCATCACTTGAAACAGATTCCTTCCTGTCTGCCGCATCCTTCCAGGAAACAACTCGTGTCCTGACAGATGCAGCAATCAAAGGAAAACGTGACGAGCTTCTCGGACTAAAAGAGAATGTAATCATCGGTAAATTGGTTCCTGCCGGTACAGGTATGAACCGCTACCGTAAAGTACAGCCAATCTCACAAGTTCAATCGAGCCAGGACACGGTTACTGTAGATTAATATGAGAGATGGATGCCGGCAGATGTTTCTTCTGAAACTCTGTTGACATCCATCTCTTCCAATGTTAAGCTATTCAAGGTGCTCGATTCTACCTGTTGCTTTGGAGGATATACTTCAATGTCTTATGAAAAAGTATCACAGGCAGCAACTATTATTGTTGGTACAAAGCAAACGCTGAAGGCACTACAGCAAGGTTCCGTAAAGGAGCTCATCATTGCAGAGGACGCTGATCCCAGGATTACATCTGCCGTTGCTCAGATGGCGAGGGAAAAACAGGTTCCTGTCATGCTGGTTGACTCTATGAAAAAGCTTGGAAAAGCTTGCGGAATTGAAGTTGGGGCCGCAGCAGTAGCCATTACCTAATAAAAGCAAACGTGTTTTTACCTGATTAATCAAGTAAAGACTTTGTTTTTGCCCAAATATGAACCACCTGGATGTGTGGGTTTAGAAATTGAGAAGGGAGGAAAAAACATGCCTACTATTAATCAACTAGTTCGCAAGGGACGTATCAGCAAGATTGAAAAATCCAAGTCTCCTGCATTAAACAAAGGGTACAACAGCTTCAAAAAAGAGCACACGAACGTATCATCACCACAAAAACGCGGTGTCTGCACACGTGTGGGTACAATGACTCCGAAGAAGCCGAACTCCGCGCTTCGTAAATATGCCCGTGTACGCTTGACCAACCAAATCGAGGTTACAGCTTACATTCCTGGTATCGGACATAACCTTCAAGAGCACAGTGTCGTACTAATCCGCGGCGGACGTGTAAAGGATTTACCGGGAGTACGTTATCACATCGTTCGCGGTGCGCTTGATACTGCTGGTGTTGACGGCCGTATGCAAGGACGTTCCAAATACGGAACAAAACGCCCGAAAGCTGCAAAAAAATAATTCAACTAAAAATAGAATCATTTCGTGAAAGGAGGAAAAAACATGCCTCGTAAAGGTCCTGTTACAAAAAGAGACGTATTGCCTGATCCGCTTTACAATTCCAAACTTATCACTCGTTTGGTAAACCGCATTATGGTTGACGGTAAAAGAGGAAAAGCACAAACCATTCTTTACTCTGCACTTGATTCAATCAAGGAACGCAGCGGAAAAGAGCCAATGGAAGTGTTCGAACAAGCGCTTAAAAACATCATGCCAGTTCTAGAAGTAAAAGCTCGCCGTGTAGGTGGAGCAAACTACCAAGTACCAGTAGAGGTGCGTCCTGACCGCCGTACTACACTTGGACTTCGCTGGTTAGTGCATTACGCTCGTCTTCGCGGTGAAAAAACCATGGAAGAGCGTTTGGCTAATGAGATTCTTGACGCAGCCAACAACACTGGTGCTGCTGTTAAGAAACGCGAAGATACACACAAAATGGCAGAAGCGAACAAAGCATTCGCTCACTACCGCTGGTAAGATCGAAACAAAAAACCCACTAATCCTCTTTATAGGAAGGAGAAGTTACCAAGATGGCAAGAGAGTTCTCCTTAGAAAACACTCGTAATATCGGGATCATGGCTCACATCGACGCTGGTAAAACGACGACTACAGAACGGATTTTGTTCTACACTGGACGTATCCACAAAATTGGTGAAACTCATGAAGGAGCTTCACAAATGGACTGGATGGAACAGGAGCAGGAACGCGGAATCACGATTACATCTGCAGCTACAACTGCATCATGGAAAGGTTACCGTGTAAACATTATCGATACACCGGGACACGTAGACTTCACTGTTGAGGTTGAACGTTCCCTGCGTGTACTTGATGGTGCCGTAGCTGTTCTTGATGCACAATCCGGAGTTGAGCCTCAAACTGAAACAGTTTGGCGCCAGGCTACAACATACGGCGTGCCTCGTGTCGTATTCGTTAACAAAATGGATAAAATCGGTGCGGATTTCCTTTACTCCGTAAAAACGATGCATGAGCGCCTTCAGGCCAATGCGCATCCAATCCAGCTTCCAATCGGTGCTGAGGATCAATTCGAGGGAATTATCGATCTAGTAGAAAACGTAGCATATTTCTACGAAGATGACTTAGGAACACGTTCCGAAGCAAAAGAAATTCCTGAAGAGTATCAAGAACTTGCTGAAGAATGGCGCAGCAAATTGATCGAAGCCGTAGCAGAACTTGATGAAGAATTAATGATGAAATATCTTGACGGTGAAGAGCTTACGATTGATGAAATCAAAGCAGCTATCCGAAAAGGTACTTGTGACGTTGAATTCTACCCAGTTCTTTGCGGATCTGCTTTCAAAAACAAAGGTGTACAATTGATGCTGGATGCGGTACTTGATTACCTGCCTGCACCAACTGATGTACCTGCCATCAAAGGAATTCTTCCGGATTCTGAAGAGGAAGTACTTCGTAAATCCGGTGACGATGAGCCGTTCTCTGCTCTGGCGTTTAAAGTTATGACAGATCCATACGTTGGGAAGCTTACTTTCTTCCGTGTGTACTCTGGAGTGCTTAACTCTGGTTCTTACGTGCAAAACTCCACGAAGGGCAAGCGTGAGCGTGTAGGACGTATCCTGCAGATGCATGCTAACTCCCGTGAAGAAATTGCTACTGTATACTCCGGGGATATCGCAGCTGCAGTAGGATTGAAAGATACGACAACTGGTGATACTCTGTGTGATGAAAAGAGCCTTGTAATCTTGGAATCCATGGAATTCCCAGAGCCGGTTATCTCCCTGTCAGTAGAGCCAAAGTCAAAAGCTGACCAGGACAAAATGTCTACAGCACTGACTAAGCTTTCTGAAGAGGATCCAACTTTCCGCGCTCATACTGATCCTGAGACTGGACAAACCATCATCTCTGGTATGGGTGAGCTTCATCTTGATATCATCGTTGACCGTATGCGTCGCGAGTTCAAAGTAGAAGCAAATGTTGGTGCTCCGCAGGTTGCATACCGTGAGACTTTCCGCGGTTCAGCTAAAGTCGAAGGTAAGTTTGCCCGCCAATCCGGTGGACGCGGACAATTCGGACACGTTTGGATCGAATTCGAACCAAACGAAGAAGGTAAAGGGTTCGAATTCCAAAACAAGATCGTCGGTGGAGTTGTTCCTCGTGAATACGTACCAGCTGTTCAAGCCGGTCTAGAGGATTCAATGAAAAACGGTGTCCTTGCAGGATATCAGTTAATCGACGTTAAAGCAGCACTTGTGGATGGATCTTACCATGATGTCGACTCCAGTGAGATGGCATTTAAAGTAGCAGCATCCCTTGCTCTGAAAAACGCTGTTTCCAAGTGCAACCCGGTAATCCTTGAGCCTGTTATGAAGGTTGAAGTGGTAGTTCCGGACGAGTACATGGGAGACATCATGGGTGATGTAACTTCCCGCCGTGGACGCGTTGAAGGTATGGAAGCACGCGGTAACGCTCAAGTTGTCCGTGCAATGGTTCCTCTTTCCGAAATGTTTGGCTATGCAACTGCGTTGCGTTCCAATACACAAGGACGCGGAACATTCACTATGCACTTCGACCACTACGAAGAGGTTCCAAAATCCATTTCAGAAGAAATCATCAAAAAAAATAAAGGTGAGTAATTGATTTTACCCTTTTATTCAAGTATAACTACTTATGTAAGCTCAGAAGGCGGGTCCTGCCTGCTTTCTGAATCAATATAACTAACTCAATTTTCTAAGGAGGCATTTCGAATGGGTAAAGAAAAATTCGACCGTTCCAAAACACATGCCAATATCGGTACAATTGGACACGTTGACCACGGTAAAACAACTCTAACAGCTGCAATCACTACTGTACTTGCTAAACGCAGCGGTAAAGGTGCAGCGATGGCATATGATATGATCGATGCTGCTCCAGAAGAGCGCGAGCGCGGAATCACAATCTCAACTGCACACGTTGAGTACGAAACTGATACACGCCACTATGCACACGTTGACTGCCCGGGACATGCTGACTATGTTAAAAACATGATCACTGGTGCTGCTCAAATGGACGGCGGAATCCTAGTAGTATCTGCTGCTGACGGCCCAATGCCTCAAACTCGTGAGCACATCCTTCTTTCTCGTCAAGTAGGTGTACCTTACCTTGTTGTATTCATGAACAAATGTGACATGGTTGATGACGAAGAATTGCTAGAACTAGTTGAAATGGAAGTTCGTGACCTTCTTTCTGAGTACGATTTCCCTGGCGACGACATTCCAGTAATCAAAGGTTCTGCTCTTAAAGCTCTTGAAGGAGAAGCTGAGTGGGAAGAGAAAATCGTTGAACTGATGAACGCAGTTGACGAATACATCCCAACTCCTGAGCGTGATATCGAAAAACCATTCATGATGCCTGTTGAGGATGTATTCTCAATCACTGGCCGTGGAACTGTTGCAACTGGACGTGTTGAGCGTGGACAAGTTAAAGTCGGTGACGTTATCGAAATCATCGGTCTTGCTGAAGAGCCAAAATCAACAACTGTTACAGGTGTTGAAATGTTCCGTAAACTTCTTGACTATGCTGAAGCTGGAGACAACATCGGCGCACTTCTTCGTGGAGTAGCTCGTGAAGATATCCAACGTGGACAAGTTCTTGCTAAGCCAGGAACAATCACTCCACACACAAAGTTCAAAGCAGAAGTTTATGTACTTTCTAAAGAAGAGGGTGGACGTCACACTCCATTCTTCACTAACTACCGTCCTCAGTTCTACTTCCGTACAACTGATGTAACTGGTATCTGCAACCTTCCTGAAGGTGTAGAAATGGTTATGCCTGGAGACAACATCGAAATGACTGTTGAACTAATCGCTCCAATCGCAATCGAAGAAGGTACTAAGTTCTCTATCCGTGAGGGTGGACGTACTGTAGGTGCCGGAGTAGTTGCTACAATCACTGAGTAATTGCTTACTAAAAACGAGCGAGAAATCGCTCGTTTTTTTTATGCTCTTCTATTTATATGCTAATTCAATAAGAACAATTGTTTAGTTTAAAGCAGCCCTTGTATTTTTGCCTAAAAAAAGTTATAATATTTGAGGTGCGTAAAAGACGAAGAAATTTATATTTCTTCTTGCAACTGACGCTCATTTTTTATATAATAGTGAATGTTGGTCTTTGACTGCGATGATGTGAGAGGTTGCTGACACACCCGGCCGCTTTGCCATGGCGAGTGTGTGAGGGAAATTCTCACTGAGAACTGTCTATAATAAGTAGGCGAAAAGGAGGGAAAATAATGGCAAAACAAAAAATTCGTATTCGTTTGAAAGCATATGATCACAGGATTCTAGATCAATCTGCCGAAAAAATCGTAGAAACAGCGAAACGTTCAGGTGCTAACGTATCTGGTCCGATCCCGCTACCGACTGAAAAGTCTATCTACACAATTCTTCGTGCGGTGCATAAGTACAAAGACTCTCGTGAGCAATTCGAGATGCGTACGCACAAACGTCTAATCGACATCATTAACCCAACACCACAAACTGTTGATGCGTTAATGCGTTTGGATTTACCATCCGGTGTCGATATCGAAATCAAACTTTAATGTTCAATATTATATAGAAGAAAAAATAGGAGGTGTGACGAATGACCAAAGGAATCTTAGGTAGAAAAATCGGTATGACGCAGGTGTTTGCTGAAAACGGCGATTTAATCCCGGTAACAGTTGTAGAGGCTGCTCCAAACGTAGTTCTTCAAGTGAAAACGGCTGAAATCGACGGTTACGAAGCAGTTCAGGTTGGTTTTGATGACAAACGTGAAAAGCTTGTAAACAGACCGGCAAAAGGTCACGTTGCAAAAGCAAATACTGCGCCTAAGCGCTTCATTAAGGAATTTCGTGGAGTAAGCGCAGCAGACTACGAAGTTGGTCAGGAAGTCAAAGTTGAATTATTCACTGCTGGAGACACAGTAGATGTAACAGGTGTTTCAAAAGGTAAAGGGTTCCAAGGTGCCATTAAACGCCACGGACAGTCCCGCGGACCAATGTCCCACGGTTCACGCTACCATCGCCGCCCGGGTTCAATGGGTCCTGTTGCTCCAAACCGTGTATTCAAGAACAAACTTCTCCCTGGACGTATGGGTGGAGAGCGCGTTACAGTACAAAACCTTGAGATCGTTAAAGTGGATGCAGAACGCAATCTTCTTTTGATCAAAGGTAACGTACCGGGTCCAAGAAAATCTTTAGTTACTGTAAAAGCTGCAGTAAAATCCAAATAACTTTTCCGGGAAAGGAGGAAATGGATCATGCCAAAAGTTACTATGTTAAACCAAAGCGGAAATAACGCTGGTGAAATCGAACTGAATGATTCGATCTTCGGTATCGAGCCAAACCAAGCTGTTCTTTTCGAAGCGGTTATCATGCAAAGAGCTTCCTTAAGACAAGGAAATGCTAAAGTAAAAAATCGTTCTGAAGTTCGTGGCGGAGGACGCAAACCTTGGCGCCAAAAAGGAACAGGACGTGCCCGTCAAGGGTCTATCCGTTCACCGCAATGGCGCGGAGGAGGAGTAGTTTTCGGACCGACACCTCGTTCTTACGCTTACAAACTACCTAAAAAAGTGCGCCGTTTGGCTATCAAATCTGCTTTGTCATCTAAAGTACAGGACAGCAATTTTGTTGTTCTTGAAGATCTGACACTGGATGCTGTAAAAACAAGAGAAATGGTTAACATTCTTAAAGCTATTTCTGTTGAGAAAAAAGCATTGATTGTTACTGCTGATGTTAATGAGAAAGTTGATCTTTCTACACGTAACATCCAGGGAATCACTGTTGTTGCAGCTGACAGCATCAACGTTCTTGATGTACTGAATCATGAAAAGCTTGTGATGACGAAAGCTGCGGTGCAAAAAGTAGAGGAGGTGCTTGCATAATGAAAGATCCTCGTGATATTATTAAGCGCCCCGTGATCACTGAAAATTCTACTGACATTATGGCTGACAGAAAATACACGTTTGAAGTAGACGTAAGAGCTAATAAAACGGAAGTTAAAGATGCTGTAGAAGCAATTTTCGGTGTGAAAGTAGCGAAAGTCAACGTTATGAATTACAAAGGTAAATTCAGACGTGTTGGCCGTTACAGCGGACTTACAAATCGCAGAAGAAAAGCTATCATTACATTGACTGCTGACTCTAAAGAAATCGAACTTTTTGAAGTTTAATACTATATAAGTGAAGGAGGGAAATTGAGATGGCGATTAAAAAATACAAACCGACCTCCAACGGTCGACGTGGTATGACAGTATCTGATTTTGCAGAAATCACTACTGATAAACCGGAAAAATCCTTGCTTGCTCCGTTAAGCAAAAAAGCTGGACGCAACAACCAAGGTAAAATCACGGTTCGTCATCATGGCGGTGGCCATAAGCGCCAATATCGTATTATTGATTTCAAACGCGACAAAGATGGTATACCAGGCCGCGTTGCTACAATCGAGTATGATCCAAACCGCTCTGCAAACATTGCATTGATTCACTATGCAGATGGAGAAAAGAGATACATTCTTGCTCCTAAAAACATTAAAGTTGGAATGGAAATCATGTCCGGCACAGAAGCTGACATTAAAGTGGGTAACGCTCTTCCACTTCAAAACATTCCAGTTGGTACAGTGGTACACAACATCGAGCTTAAGCCTGGAAAAGGCGGACAGCTTGTACGTTCTGCAGGAACATCTGCACAGGTCCTTGGTAAAGAAGGCAAATACGTACTTGTCCGTTTGAATTCCGGTGAGGTTCGCATGATTCTTGCTACTTGCCGTGCTACAATCGGCCAGGTCGGCAACGAGCAGCACGAACTGATCAACATTGGTAAAGCAGGACGTTCACGCTGGTTAGGCAAACGCCCAACAGTCCGCGGATCTGTAATGAACCCTAACGATCACCCTCACGGTGGTGGTGAAGGACGTTCACCAATTGGACGTAAATCACCTATGTCTCCTTGGGGCAAACCGACTCTTGGAGCTAAAACACGTAAAAAGAGCAGCAAATCCGATAAGTTTATCGTACGTCGTCGTAAAAAATAACGGGGTTGAACTACGGTTCGACCGAACCGTAGCGCAATCACGAAGGGAGGTACTCGCATGGGTCGCAGCTTGAAAAAAGGACCTTTCGTGGATGATCACTTGATGGTTAAAGTGGAAAAATTGAATGAAACTGAAAAGAAACAAGTTATTAAAACTTGGTCTCGCCGTTCTACAATCTTCCCTCAATTCATTGGTCACACGATCGCAGTCTATGATGGACGCAAACACGTTCCTGTTTATGTAACGGAAGACATGGTTGGCCACAAGTTAGGTGAATTCGCACCTTCTCGTACTTACAAAGGCCACGGTAACGACGATAAAAAAACAAGACGCTAATGAGAGGAGGCATTTAAATGCAAGCTAAAGCTGTCGCTAGAACAGTTCGTATTGCTCCTCGTAAAGCACGTTTGGTAATGGACTTAATTCGAGGAAAGCAAGTCGGTGAAGCAGTTGCAATCCTTCGTCACACTCCGAAGGCAGCTTCTCCGGTTATTGAAAAAGTATTAAACTCTGCAGTTGCTAACGCTGAGCACAACTATGAAATGGACATTAACAGCCTTGTCATTTCACAGGCATTCGTTGACGAAGGACCGACTTTGAAAAGATTCCGTCCGCGTGCAATGGGCCGTGCAAGTGCGATTAACAAACGTACGAGTCATATCACTATTATCGTATCAGAAAAGAAGGAGGGATAAGCTGTGGGTCAAAAGGTAAATCCAGTCGGTCTCCGTGTCGGTGTGATTCGTGATTGGGAATCAAAATGGTACGCAGGCAAAGACTACGCTGATCTTTTACACGAAGATATCAAAGTTCGTGAATACATCAACAAACGCCTGAATGATGCATCTGTTTCCAAAGTGGAAATTGAGCGTGCTGCTAACCGCATTAACGTAACAGTCCACACTGCTAAGCCAGGAATGGTTATCGGTAAAGGTGGTACTGAAGTTGAAGCGCTTCGTAAAGCTCTTAACTCACTCACTGGTAAACGCGTGCACATCAACATCCTTGAAATTAAAAGAGCAGATCTTGATGCTAAACTTGTAGCTGATAACATCGCTCGTCAGCTGGAAAACCGTATTTCTTTCCGCCGTGCTCAAAAGCAGGCACTTCAACGCACAATGCGCGCTGGTGCACAAGGAATTAAAACAATGGTTTCAGGCCGTCTTGGCGGAGCTGACATCGCTCGCTCTGAGCATTATAGTGAAGGAACTGTTCCACTTCACACACTTCGCGCTGACATCGATTACGGTACAGCAGAAGCAGACACTACTTACGGTAAACTAGGTGTCAAAGTATGGATCTATCGTGGAGAAGTTCTTCCTGTTAAGAAGAAATCTGAGGAAGGAGGAAAATAATATGTTATTGCCTAAACGTGTTAAGTATCGCAGAGAGCATCGCGGAAAAATGCGCGGCCGTGCAAAAGGCGGTGCGGAAGTACACTTTGGTGAATACGGCATTCAAGCTTTGGAAGCATCTTGGATCACAAACCGTCAAATCGAGGCAGCTCGTATCGCGATGACTCGTTACATGAAACGTGGCGGTAAAGTATGGATCAAAATTTTCCCTTCCAAACCTTATACTGCTAAGCCTCTAGAAGTCCGAATGGGTTCCGGTAAAGGTGCTCCTGAAGGATGGGTCGCTGTAGTTAAACCAGGTAAAGTATTGTTTGAGATTGCAGGTGTACCTGAAGAAGTTGCTCGTGAAGCATTGCGTCTTGCATCTCACAAACTGCCGATTAAAACAAAATTCGTGAGACGCGAGGAAATTGGTGGTGAATCAAATGAAAGCTAATGATATCCGTGATTTAACCACTGCCGAAATCGAACAAAAAGTAAAATCCCTTAAAGAAGAGCTTTTCAACCTTCGTTTCCAGCTTGCTACCGGCCAGCTTGAAAACACTGCTCGCATCCGTGAAGTACGTAAAGCAATCGCTCGTATGAAAACTGTAATCCGCGAGAGAGAGATCGCTTCTAATAATCGATAAACCCGAGAGGAGGTTTGCAAAATGAGTGAACGCAACCAGCGTAAGGTATACACTGGCCGTGTTGTATCCGACAAAATGGATAAAACCATCACTGTTCTAGTTGAAACTTACAAAACTCATTCTCTATACGGCAAACGCGTAAAGTACTCTAAGAAGTTCAAAGCGCATGACGAAGAAAACCAAGCTAAAATTGGCGATATCGTAAGAATCATGGAGACTCGTCCGCAATCTGCGACAAAACGTTTCCGTCTTGTAGAAATCGTTGAAGAAGCTGTTATTATCTAATAAATGTTCGGATAGTGAATTCCGAAGGGAGGTAACGTGAATGATTCAACAAGAATCTCGCTTAAAAGTTGCTGACAACTCTGGAGCACGTGAAGTACTAACAATTAAAGTCCTTGGCGGATCCGGACGTAAAACAGCTAACATTGGTGATGTAATCGTGTGTACGGTTAAACAAGCAACACCAGGAGGCGTTGTTAAAAAAGGAGACGTAGTTAAGGCTGTTATCGTTCGTACAAAGAGCGGTGCACGCCGTACTGACGGTTCTTACATTCGTTTCGATGAAAATGCTTGTGTAATCATCCGTGATGACAAAAGCCCGCGCGGAACGCGTATTTTCGGACCAGTTGCTCGTGAGCTGCGTGAAAACAGCTTTATGAAGATTGTTTCCCTGGCTCCAGAAGTTCTTTAATTAAAATTTATTGCCTTACTAAGGAGGTGCGGACAAGATGCATGTTAAAAAAGGTGATAATGTAATGGTTATCTCTGGTAAGGATAAAGGCAAGCAAGGTAAAGTGCTTGAAGCTTACCCTAAGAAAGACCGTGTGCTGGTTGAAGGTGTGAATGTTGTAAAAAAACACTCTAAACCAACACAAACAAACACTCAAGGCGGAATCGTCAGCCAAGAGTCGCCAATCCATGTATCCAACGTAATGCTGATTGACCCTAAAAGCGGAGAACCAACTCGTGTAGGTTCTAAAATGGTTGACGGCAAAAGAATACGTGTTGCAAAAAAATCTGGTGAATCTCTAGATAAATAGTAACTAAGGAAGGGAGGTCTATCATATGAACCGCCTTAAAGAAAAGTTTGTAAAAGAAGTAACTCCTGCTCTAATGAGCAAGTTTAGCTATAAATCCGTAATGCAAGTTCCTAAACTTGAAAAAATCGTGATTAACATGGGTGTGGGTGAAGCAGTAGCAAACTCCAAATCTTTGGACAACGCTGTTGAAGAGCTTACTGCGATCGCTGGTCAAAAGCCGGTTATCACCCGTGCGAAAAAATCAATCGCCGGTTTCCGTCTTCGTGAAGGCATGCCGATCGGTGCGAAAGTAACACTTCGCGGCGAGCGCATGTACGAATTCCTGGACAAATTGGTATCTGTTTCTTTACCACGTGTACGTGACTTCCGCGGAATTTCCAAAAAGTCTTTCGACGGACGCGGCAACTACACTCTAGGTGTTAAAGAGCAATTGATCTTCCCTGAAATTGATTACGATCAAGTTACTAAGGTTCGCGGTATGGATATCGTTATTGTTACAACTGCTAATACAGACGAAGAAGCTCGTGAACTACTTACCCAGTTTGGAATGCCATTCCAAAAATAATCGTAAAGGGAGGCGAAATCGTGGCCAAAAAATCTATGATCGCGAAACAAAAACGCTCTCCAAAGTTTAACGTTCAGGCATATACTCGCTGCGAACGCTGCGGACGTCCACATTCTGTGATTCGCAAATTTAAACTTTGCCGTATTTGTTTCCGTGAACTTGCTTATAAAGGACAAATTCCTGGCGTTAAGAAAGCTAGCTGGTAATACCCCATAACGGGAAGGAGGTAATTTAACAATGGTTATGACAGATCCGATTGCAGATTTGCTTACTCGCATCCGTAATGCGAATATGGTACGTCATGAGAAGCTGGAAGTTCCTGCTTCAAAAATCAAAAAAGAGATTGCTGAAATCTTGAAGCGTGAAGGTTTTGTCCGTGACGTAGAATACGTCGAAGACAACAAACAAGGTGTTATCCGCATCTTCCTTAAATACGGTTCAAACAACGAGCGCGTTATCACTGGTCTAAAAAGAATCAGTAAGCCTGGTCTTCGCGTTTATGCGAAAGCGACTGAAGTACCTCGCGTACTTAACGGCCTTGGAATCGCAATCATCTCAACTTCTCAAGGTGTCATCACTGACAAAGAAGCCCGTGCTAAACAAGCTGGCGGAGAAGTACTAGCATACGTTTGGTAATAAGTTAATAAGAATGGAGGTGTAAATTATGTCTCGTGTCGGTAAAAAACTGCTTGAGATCCCATCTGATGTTACAATCAAAATGAACGAGAACACGGTTACCGTTAAAGGTCCTAAAGGGGAATTGACTCGCACATTCCACCCGGACATTACGATTTCCATCGAGGAAAACGTACTAACGGTCAGCCGTCCTTCCGATCATAAAGATCACCGTGCCCTTCACGGTACAACCCGCAGCATCATCGGAAACATGGTAGAAGGTGTTTCCAAAGGGTTTGAAAAAGGCTTGGAGCTTGTCGGTGTAGGTTACCGTGCTTCTAAATCAGGAAACAAACTGATCCTGAACGTTGGCTACTCTCACCCTGTTGAGATTACACCAGAACAAGGAATCGAAATCGAAGTGCCTACTCAAACGAAAGTTATCGTTAAAGGTACAGACAAAGAGCGCGTAGGAGCTATCGCTTCTAACATCCGTGCTACTCGTCCACCTGAGCCTTACAAAGGCAAAGGTATTCGCTATGAAGGTGAATTTGTACGCCGTAAAGAAGGTAAAACTGCGAAGTAATGCCGCTTAATGGCTAAGAAAGGAGTGACCCTGATGATCACTAAAGCTAGCAAAAATTCTGTGCGTAAAAGAAGACATGCCCGCGTACGTTCAAAGCTATTCGGGACAGCTGAAAGACCTCGTCTGAATGTGTTCCGTTCAAATAAACATATTTATGCTCAACTGATCGACGATACAAACGGTGTAACCATCGTTAGTGCTTCTTCCATGGAGAAAGATTTAAATCTTGAATCTACTGCAAACCTTGATGCAGCTCAAAAAGTTGGAGAGCTTGTTGCAAAGCGTGCTGTTGATAAAGGTCATAAATCTATCGTATTTGATCGTGGAGGATACCTTTACCACGGTCGTATCAAAGCTCTTGCTGACGCTGCCCGCGAAGCTGGACTTGAATTTTAATAGGAAAAGGAGGGAAACACAGTATGCGTCGTAATGACTCAGTTAAATCAGAGTTTGAAGAACGTGTAGTTACCGTAAACCGCGTTGCTAAGGTTGTTAAAGGTGGTCGTCGCTTCCGTTTTGCTGCACTTGTTGTTGTAGGCGACAAGAATGGCCGAGTTGGATTCGGTACAGGTAAAGCGCAAGAGGTGCCAGAAGCAATCCGTAAAGCAATTGAAGATGCGAAAAAGAACCTAGTTACTGTACCAATGGTAGGTACATCCATTCCACACGAAGTGATCGGACGTTTCGGAGCCGGCAACATCCTGCTGAAGCCTGCTTCAGAAGGTACCGGAGTTATCGCAGGCGGACCAGTTCGTGCAGTGCTTGAGCTTGCAGGTGTAGGTGACATCCTATCTAAATCCCTGGGCTCCAACACACCAATCAACATGGTTCGTGCGACACTTGAAGGCTTAAAGCAACTTAAGAAAGCTGAAGAAGTTGCTAAGCTTCGTGGAAAATCTGTAGAAGAACTGTTAGGATAAGGGGGGAAAGATAATGGCAAACAAATTAGCGATCACCCTTACTCGCAGTGTTATCGGACGTCCTGAAAACCAGCGTGTAACAGTTAAAACACTTGGCTTGCGCAAAATGCACCAAACAGTGGTACACGAAGACAACGCGGCTATCCGCGGCATGATCAACAAAGTATCACACTTGGTATCAGTAAAAGAACAATAATCGTATTTGTTCGATAAATAAGGAGGTGTCCTGATGAAACTTCATGAATTGAAACCAGCAGAAGGTTCACGCCGCGAACGCAATCGTTTAGGCCGTGGAATCGGATCTGGCAACGGTAAAACCGCTGGTAAAGGTCATAAAGGTCAAAACGCCCGTTCTGGCGGAGGTGTTCGTCCTGGATTCGAGGGTGGTCAAACTCCACTATTCAGACGTTTGCCTAAACGCGGATTCAAGAATATCAACCGCAAAGAGTACGCGGTTGTTAACCTTGACAGACTGAACCGTTTCGAGGATGGTGCAGAAGTTACTCC
Source organism: Metabacillus sp. 113a (assembly GCF_050107635.1). Classification (NCBI taxonomy): domain Bacteria; kingdom Bacillati; phylum Bacillota; class Bacilli; order Caryophanales; family Bacillaceae; genus Metabacillus; species Metabacillus sp. 113a. The sequence goes on from NZ_JBNILJ010000015.1 coordinate 44,238, forward strand.
TGAGCTTCTTCTTGAAACTGGCGTGCTTAGCAGCACAAAAGCCGGCGTGAAGATTCTTGGCGAAGGCAGCATCGAGAAGAAACTCACTGTAAAAGCGAACAAATTCTCCTCTTCCGCGAAAGAAGCAATTGAAGCTGCCGGCGGTACAGCTGAGGTGATCTAATGTTTAAAACAATCTCCAATTTCATGCGCGTGAGTGATATAAGAAACAAAATTATATTCACTCTTTTAATGCTTATCGTATTTCGTATCGGGACATTCATCCCTGTTCCTGGAGTCAACACGGAAGCCCTTGCTGCCCAGGATCAAATGAGCGTTTTCGGAGTCTTGAACACATTTGGCGGGGGAGCACTGTTTAATTACTCCATTCTTGCAATGGGAATTATGCCGTATATCACCGCCTCCATTATTGTTCAGCTCCTTCAAATGGATGTAGTACCGAAGTTCACGGAGTGGTCTAAGCAAGGTGAAGTTGGAAGACGTAAATTGGCTCAATTTACGAGATATTTCACCATTGTTCTTGGTTTTATCCAGGCAATTGGTATGTCGATCGGGTTTAACAACCTGCTTGGCGGCACATTGATTGAGAACGCTGGTGTACCTTCCTATCTCCTGATAGCAGTGGTCCTAACAGCAGGTACTGCTTTCTTGATGTGGCTTGGGGAGCAGATCACGGCAAAGGGTGTGGGGAACGGTATCTCCATCATCATATTTGCCGGAATTGTTGCAGCAATTCCTACTACTCTCAACCAGATTTATGCTCAGTTATTTACTGATGCGGGAGATCAGCTGTTCTTGCGAATAGTGATCCTGATCCTGCTTGTGATTGCCGTCCTGGCTATTATTGTCGGAACAATCTTCGTGCAGCAGGCACTTCGCAAAATCCCTATTCAATACGCTAAAAGGGCATCAGGTTCAGGTCCGCAAGGTGGCGGCCAGTCCACTCACCTTCCGCTGAAAGTGAATCCTGCAGGCGTAATTCCTGTAATCTTCGCGGTATCATTCCTGATTACACCGCCGACGATCGCTAATTTCTTCGGAGAAAATGCTGTGACGAGCTGGATCACGACCAATCTCACAACAACTCATCCGATTGGAGCCACCATCTACGTTGCTTTGATTGTCGCCTTCACGTATTTCTATGCGTTCGTCCAGGTTAATCCTGAACAGATGGCCGATAACTTAAAGAAGCAGGGCGGATATGTACCAGGGATTCGTCCCGGAAAAAGCACACAGGAATATTTAACAAAGGTTTTGTACCGTTTAACATTTGTCGGCGCTATTTTCCTTGCAGTCATTGCCACTCTTCCTACTCTGTTTATTGCATTTGCCGGTCTTCCCCAATCCGCACAGATTGGCGGAACAAGCTTGCTGATTGTAATCGGAGTTGCGCTTGAGACAATGAAAGGGCTGGAAAGCCAGCTTGTAAAACGTAATTACAAAGGCTTTATTAAACAGTAAGGTAATGGGACGCAGCTGCGCCCATTCCCTTTATATAGAGACTGAGGGGGAAATCGGATGAATCTAGTATTAATGGGTCTGCCCGGTGCCGGTAAAGGAACTCAGGCAGAACAAATCACAGAAGAATATCAAATCCCTCATATCTCAACTGGAGATATGTTCCGAGCAGCAATAAAGGAAGAAACGGAATTAGGTCTTCAGGCAAAATCCTTCATGGATAAGGGCGAGCTTGTACCTGACGAAGTGACAATCGGTATTGTTCGCGAAAGATTGGGCAAAGATGATTGTGAAAAAGGTTTCTTGCTTGATGGTTTTCCCCGTACCGTAGCACAGGCAGAGGCACTGGAAACGATTCTCTCTGATCTTGGCAAAAAGCTTGACCACGTGATTAATATCGATGTGGATAAGAGCATCCTTATGGAACGATTGACCGGCCGCCGCATATGCAAAGATTGCGGAGCTACTTACCACTTAGTCTTTAATCCTCCTGCAAAAGAGGGTGTTTGCGACAAATGTGGCGGAGAGCTATATCAGCGCGCCGATGACAACGAAGAAACGGTTTCTAACCGTTTGGAAGTTAACGTGAAACAAAGCAAGCCGCTTCTAGACTACTATAGCCAGAAAGGCTATGTAAGACAGATCGACGGGCAGCAGGATATCCGTAAAGTGTTTACAGATATCAAAGCCCTGCTTGGGGGATCAGCTGAATGATCATCTGCAAGACTCCGCGTGAGATTGAAATCATGAAGGAAGCTGGCCGGATCGTTGCACTGACCCATCAGGAATTAAAAAAATATATCCAGCCCGGTATTACGACGAAAGAATTGGATAGTATTGCCGAAAAGTTTATACGCATGCATCATGCAATTCCTTCCTTCAAAGGGTATAATGGATTCCGCGGAAGCATATGTGCTTCTGTCAACGAAGAGCTCGTTCACGGCATTCCGGGCGACCGGGTGTTAAATGAAGGAGACATTATCAGCATCGATATCGGTGCTAAGTATAATGGCTATCACGGTGACTCAGCCTGGACATATCCGGTAGGCGCCATTTCCGAAGAAACGCAAAAGCTGCTGGACGTTACAGAAGAGTCTTTATATAGAGGGCTGAATGAAGCTAAGCCTGGAGATCGTTTATCAAACATCTCTCATGCTATCCAGCTCTATGCAGAAGGCGAAGGATTTTCAATCGTCAGAGAATATGTTGGGCATGGTGTAGGACAGGAACTTCATGAAGATCCGCAAATTCCTCACTTTGGACCGCCAGGCAAAGGGCCTAGGCTGAAACCCGGCATGGTTCTGGCAATTGAACCGATGGTCAACGCGGGTTCAAGATACGTTAGAACCCTTCAGGATAACTGGACGGTTGTAACTGTCGATGGTAAAAAGTGCGCTCATTTTGAGCATACGATTGCCATCACTGAAACTGGTTATGAAATCCTAACAAAAGCTTAAATGCAAAAAAAGGCGATGACGCTTTAACAGACTGCAGACGGAAGCAGAACTCCGGAAGTTTGAGTCTCGTTATAGTGGCAGATGGAGACAAACGGAAGTTTCATTCTCCCCAGAACACATCCACCACTTTAAGTTCTTTAATTGCGTATCTCCGGAAGTTCAGAGCAGTGTAAATAAAGCGGCAATCCTTCTATAGCTGCCGGCTATATGGAATTGCCAGTTTGTCAGGTTGCTGATTTGAAGAAGGGAGAACAACTTAATGGCTAAAGATGATGTAATTGAAGTTGAAGGTACTGTCCAAGAGACGCTGCCTAATGCGATGTTTAAAGTAGAACTTGAGAACGGTCATACAGTCTTGGCGCATGTCTCAGGAAAGATCCGCATGCATTTCATTCGTATTTTACCTGGAGACAAAGTTACGGTAGAATTATCTCCGTACGATTTGACCCGTGGCAGAATTACGTACCGTTTTAAATAAAAGCACTCCGAACTATCAAGGAGGTTGGAAAACACATGAAGGTTAGACCGTCCGTGAAACCGATTTGCGAAAAATGTAAAGTTATTCGCAGAAAAGGAAAAGTCATGGTTATTTGTGAGAATCCAAAGCATAAACAAAAACAAGGATAAAACATAAGGAGGTGCACTGACAAATGGCTCGTATTGCTGGTGTAGATATTCCACGCGAAAAGCGCGTTGTAATTTCATTAACTTACATTTTCGGGATTGGCCGTACAACTGCTCAGAAGGTTCTTGCTGAAGCTGGAGTTTCTGAGGATACTCGTGTACGCGATCTTACCGAAGAAGAACTTGGAAAAATCCGTGAAGTAATTGATAAGCTGAAAGTAGAAGGAGACCTTCGCCGCGAAATCTCCCTTAACATCAAGCGTCTTATCGAAATCGGAAGCTTCCGTGGTCTTCGCCACCGCCGCGGTTTACCTGTTCGCGGACAAAACACTAAAAACAATGCTCGTACACGTAAAGGCCCACGCCGTACTGTTGCGAACAAAAAGAAATAAGGTAAAGGAGGTTAAAGCTCTATGGCACAACGTAAAACAAACACGCGTAAACGCCGTGTAAAAAAGAATATTGAAGCTGGTATTGCTCATATCCGCTCAACGTTTAACAATACAATCGTTACGATCACTGATACTCACGGAAACGCGGTATCTTGGTCAAGCGCAGGTGCTTTAGGATTCAGAGGTTCACGTAAATCTACTCCTTTTGCTGCCCAAATGGCTGCTGAAACTGCAGCAAAAACTTCCATCGAACATGGTTTGAAAACTTTGGAAGTAACCGTTAAAGGTCCTGGTGCCGGCCGTGAAGCTGCAATCCGTGCTCTTCAAGCTGCTGGTCTAGAAGTAACTGCAATCAGAGATGTTACTCCAGTTCCTCATAATGGATGCCGTCCGCCAAAACGCCGTCGTGTGTAAATTTTCTGTATAGATTTCGTATCCCTGTCTATAATGGGTTATGATACAGTATATAATTGAAAGCAGAATTTCCCAATTCTGCTGCTGTGCACAATCGGGACATTACAATGGGGAATTTCGGTTGGGTTTAGCTGCTAAATCTTTAACCGGGGTTTCGACGTTTTGAAGGAGGGTTTTATTGAATGATTGAGATTGAAAAACCAAAAATCGAAACGGTTGAAATCAGCGAAGATGCCAAGTACGGCAAATTCGTCGTCGAACCACTCGAGCGCGGATATGGTACAACTTTGGGTAACTCCTTACGTCGTATTTTGTTGTCCTCACTCCCAGGTGCTGCTGTAACATCGATCCAAATCGACGGTGTCCTGCATGAATTTTCGACGATTGAAGGCGTCGTAGAAGATGTTACTTCTATTATCTTAAACGTTAAGAAGCTTGCTCTTAAAATCTATTCCGAAGAAGAAAAAACACTTGAGATTGATATTCAAGGAGAAGGTGCTGTTACAGCAGCCGATATCACTCATGACAGCGATATTGAAATCCTGAACCCTGACCTTCACATCGCAACGCTGGCGAAAGATGCCACGCTTCGAATGAGATTGACTGCAAGAAGAGGACGCGGATATACTCCTGCTGATGCTAACAAGCGCGAAGATCAGCCTATCGGAGTCATCCCGATCGATTCTATCTATACACCGGTTGCCCGCGTATCCTACCAAGTAGAAAATACCCGGGTAGGACAAGTGGCTAACTTTGATAAGCTTACACTTGACGTCTGGACTGACGGAAGCAATGGACCTAAAGAGGCAGTTGCCTTAGGCGCCAAAATTTTGACTGAACATCTGAACATTTTTGTCGGCTTGACTGATGAAGCTCAAAATGCTGAGATTATGGTTGAAAAAGAAGAAGACCAAAAAGAGAAAGTATTAGAGATGACAATTGAAGAATTGGATCTCTCCGTACGTTCCTACAACTGTCTGAAACGTGCCGGAATCAATACGGTTCAGGAACTTGCGAACAAAACAGAGGAAGATATGATGAAAGTTCGCAACCTTGGACGCAAATCTCTTGAAGAAGTTAAAGCGAAACTAGATGAACTTGGATTGGGTCTTCGCAAAGACGACTGACCGGTTCGCTAGTCATTTGTGTGTTAAACACACGCAAAGCCTATTCAAAGGAGGGGACATCACATGTCATACAGAAAATTGGGCCGCACTAGCTCACAACGTAAAGCAATGCTTCGTGACTTGGCTACTGATCTAATTATCAACGAGCGCATCGAAACGACTGAAGCTCGTGCAAAAGAATTGCGTTCCGTTGTTGATAAAATGATTACTCTAGGAAAACGCGGAGATCTTCATGCGCGCCGCCAGGCAGCTTCATTCGTTCGCAACGAAATTGCTGAAATGGTACCAGCAGGTCAAGATAAAAACGGAAAAGATAAAGAAAAAGCTGTATATGCTTTGGAAAAACTTTTCTCTGATATCGCAGGCCGTTATGGTGAACGTCAAGGCGGATACACTCGCATCATGAAACTTGGACCTCGTCGCGGAGACGGAGCTCCAATGGTCATCATTGAGCTTGTGTAAGTAATGTAAAGAGGGCGGGACAGCTTTAAGCTGATTTGCCCTTTTTTACGATGGAGACCGAAGCATCATGGTCTTCATAGGCGGATAGACAGCAGTAACGCTGTAAGGAGCCGAATACGACTGAGAACATGGCGGACAGATTCTGTCCGCCAATCCCAGTTAGTAGAGTTTTTTTTTATTTACAGCGATTTTTAGAAAGAGTTGAGAGGAGCAGGCTATGCGTAAAGAGATTGCAAGAGTGGAACATGTAACCTTTTCCTATCCGGAACGTGAAAAACCTGCTTTAGATGAGGTGAGCATGAGCATCTATGAAGGGGAATGGCTCGCTGTTGTAGGCCATAACGGTTCAGGAAAATCGACCCTTGCCCGGATCCTGAACGGATTGCTGCTGCCTTCTAAAGGAAAAGTCAGCATTGATGGGACCGAGCTTTCAGAACATACAATATGGGATGTTCGAAAAAAAGTCGGCATGGTCTTTCAAAACCCCGATAATCAGTTTGTGGGAACTACAGTCAAGGATGATGTGGCTTTTGGTCTGGAAAACAACGGAATCCCCCGGGATGAGATGATTAAACGGGTGGATTGGGCAACAAAGCAAGTTAAGATGGATGCTTTTCTCGATCAAGAGCCGCACCATCTGTCAGGCGGTCAAAAGCAGCGTGTCGCCATTGCAGGCGTACTGGCCGTGAAACCGCAGATTATGATTCTGGACGAAGCAACCTCTATGCTTGACCCTGCCGGACGAAGCGATGTCATGGACACTGTCCGCCTTTTGAATGAACAAAGCGCAGTTACCGTCATCTCCATTACCCATGATCTGGAAGAGGCCTCGAAAGCAGACCGCATCATTGTGATGAACAAGGGAAAGAAGCTGAAAGAGGGAACACCTGAAACTATTTTCTCCATGGGAGAGGAGCTGTCCCGGATTGGACTCGATCTCCCGTTTTCATATAAACTAAGCCGTGAACTGCGAAAAGCGGGCATTCCGCTGCAGAAAAATCACCTCACAGAACAAGGATTGGTGGATGAGCTATGGACATTACAGCGAAAAGCTTAGAACATACGTACAATCCGCGTACCCCTTTTGAAAAACGTGCCATCTATGATATCGATATGCACATTCAATCTGGTTCCTATACGGCGATCATCGGCCACACCGGCTCCGGGAAGTCGACGCTTCTGCTGCATCTAAACGGGCTGTTAAAGCCAACATCCGGTTCGATCACCCTCGGGGAACGAACCATTCAGGCCAATGAGAAAGCTAAGAAATTACAAGCTGTAAGGAAAAAAGTTGGAATTGTATTTCAGTTTCCAGAGCATCAGCTTTTTGAAGAAACGGTAGAAAAAGATATCATGTTTGGTCCTATGAATTTCGGCATGCCGGAAGAAGAAGCAAGGGTAAAAGCCAGACATATGGCCAAAATGGTCGGCCTGCCGGAAGAAGTTCTTGAACGTTCTCCCTTTGATTTAAGCGGAGGCCAGATGAGAAGAGCGGCAATAGCGGGAGTGCTGGCAATGGAGCCGGAGGTCATTGTTTTGGACGAGCCTACGGCGGGACTCGATCCCAGGGGCCGCCATGATATTATGAACATGTTTTATCAGCTTCATATGGATAAGGGGCTGACGACCATTCTTGTCACGCACAGCATGGAGGACGCAGCTGGTTATGCTGATGAATTGATCGTCCTTCATCAAGGAACCGTTAAGCTAAAAGGAAAGCCCCAAGAGGTATTTGCTTCCTCTGAAAAAGTGAGGGAAGCAGGATTAAGGCTTCCGGAGACCGTCCAGTTTAAACATGCTGTTGAGTCAAAGCTAGGCATCCAGCTTGAAGGCAATCCTCTTACTATGGAGGAAACGGTTCGGGCCATTCAATCCTTTTATATAAAGGAGGGAGGCCAGTGAACGGCATGATTATCGGAAAATACGTTCCAGGACAATCATTTGTTCATAAACTTGATCCGCGTTCGAAGCTCCTGCTCGTATTTCTATTTGTATTCATTGTCTTTTTGGCGAACAACATTCTTACCTATGCGATATTAGGGCTGTTTACCCTTTTCGTTGTGTCGCTCTCAAAACTTCCGCCAAGGTTTCTTGCATCAGGATTAAAGCCGATTCTATGGATTATTCTTTTCACCTTTGTTTTGCATATTTTCCTGACAAAGGAAGGCCCGGTCCTTTTCCAGTTTTCCTTCCTGTCTGTGCATGAAGGGGGCTTGAGGCAAGGGATATTCATCTCGCTTCGCTTTTTGTATCTCATCCTGATGACAACGCTTCTGACCTTGACAACAACCCCCATTGAGGTGACTGACGGGATGGAGAATCTTTTGGATCCGTTCAAAAAAATGAAGCTCCCTGTTCATGAGCTTGCCCTGATGATGTCCATAGCCTTACGGTTTATTCCGACACTGACGGATGAAACGGACAAAATTATGAAGGCTCAGATGGCGCGCGGGGTAGACTTTTCCTCCGGACCGATCGCAAAGCGAGTTCAGTCTATTGTGCCACTGCTCGTTCCTCTCTTTATCAGTGCTTTTAAAAGAGCGGAAGAGCTGGCCACTGCAATGGAAGCAAGAGGATATCAGGGTGGAGAAGGCCGCACCAAGTACAGACAGCTGAAATGGGACAGGCAGGATTCGTTCCTGATGGTCCTGCTGCTCGTCCTTACCATTCTGCTCCTTCTGTTCCGATCCTAGGCGGCATGCTATGAGAATAAAGATGATCATTGCATACGACGGTACGGATTTCAGCGGATATCAGGTTCAGCCCAATGGCCGGACAGTACAGGAAGAGCTGGAGCAGGCATTAGGGAAGCTCCATAAAGGGGAAGCGGTCAAAGTTTCTGCCTCCGGACGGACGGATGCCAAGGTGCATGCATATGGGCAGGTTATCCATTTTGACACACCACTCGTCATTCCGGCGGAGAAATGGCCTAAGGCCCTCAACACCATTCTGGCAAAGGATATAAGGGTCCTGGAGGCCTTAGAAACAACTGAGAGCTTCCACGCAAGGTTTGGAGCCACAGGGAAGGAATACCGGTACGTGATAGACCGTTCTGCCGTCCAGAATGTGTTTCTTAGAAACTATGCGTATCACTATCCTCATCCTTTAAACATTGAAGCGATGAGAGCGGCGGCAGAGCATTTACTTGGGACACATGATTTCACTGCATTCTGCTCAGCCAAAACCGAAGTAGTGGACCGTGTCCGGACGATAGACACCATTGAATTTTCAGAAGAAGGCACCCGGCTCACTATGTCCATAAGGGGCAATGGCTTTCTGTATAACATGGTCCGGATTATCATGGGCACGCTGATCGACGCAGGTACCGGATTAACCGATCCTGAGGAAATTCCTGGAATGATTCTCTCGGGGGATCGCAGGATAACTGGGAAAACCGCACCGGGGCATGGATTGTATCTGTATAAAGTTTTCTATGACAACTAAACCAGGTGTAACATTGTCTTGACATTGCGGTATTACTGAGATAAACTATCATATGGTATGTATTTCATCCCCACGATAAAGCCCCGGAAAGCTCATCGTGTTTTGAAATAAAAATGGAACTAACGTTTATGGAAAGATATTAGGAGGGAAAATTTAATGCGTACAACGTATATGGCGAAAGCTAGCGAAGTTGACCGTAAGTGGTACGTAGTAGATGCAGCCGGCAAGACTCTAGGCCGTCTTTCTACTGAAGTTGCATCTATTCTTCGCGGCAAACACAAGCCGACTTTTACACCACATGTAGACACTGGAGATCACGTGATCATCATCAACGCTGAGAAAATTGAACTGACTGGTAAGAAATTGACTGATAAAATTTACTACCGTCACAGCCAATTCCCTGGCGGACTTAAATCAAGAACAGCTCTTGAAATGCGTACAAACTACGCTGAGAAAATGCTTGAACTTGCGATCAAAGGAATGCTTCCAAAGAATTCCCTTGGACGTCAGATCTTCAAGAAATTGCACGTTTACGCGGGTGCAGAGCATCCACACCAAGCACAACAGCCTGAAGTTTACGAACTTCGCGGTTAATTATTAAGGAGGTTATCAATTTGGCACAGGTTCAATATTACGGTACTGGCCGCCGCAAGAGCTCCGTTGCTCGTGTACGCCTAATTCCCGGCGAAGGCAAAATCGTTGTTAACAAACGCGACATTACAGAATACATCCCATTCGCAGCTCTAATCGAGGACGTAAAACAGCCGCTTAACTTGACTGAAACTGGTTCTTCTTACGATGTACTAGTGAACGTAAACGGCGGTGGATTTGCAGGCCAGGCAGGCGCAATCCGCCACGGTATCTCTCGTGCATTGCTTCAAGCAGATCCGGAATTCCGTGCAACTCTTAAGCGCGCAGGACTTCTTACTCGTGACGCACGTATGAAAGAGCGTAAAAAATACGGACTTAAAGGCGCACGCCGTGCACCTCAGTTCTCAAAACGTTAATATACCCCGTATATCAATGTTTACCCTCTTTGCTCCAGTGGAGCGAGGAGGGTTTTTTCATGTCCGGAGATGGAATTGAATACCCCTTGAATACCCCGAGCTAAAATTTCATATATTTCTGGAACATTTCCGCAGTTTTTTCTTTCGCTTCCTCAGTCACGTGAGTGTAAATATCCATTGTGGTTTTAATATCTGTGTGACCTAGCTGGGCTTGTACATCTTTGATGGAAGCACCGGCTGCAAATAGCAAACTGGCATGTGTATGCCTGAATGCGTGAACATTTATTTGAGGCAGATCCGGATTTTTTTGATAAATACTCTCAAGCTTTTCGTTCAAAAATGCCAGTCGGCAATAATCCATTTTATGTTTTGATTGGTTATAGATTGTGAAGACAGGCTGTTTTTCATCAGATTCAAAGCAATCGGCAAGTTGTAACGTCAGGTAGCGCTGTATTTGCCTGCTGCGCCATTTTTTCAAAATCGCTAGGGTTTCATCATCCACTCGAACAACTCGCCGAGAGGCCTTTGTTTTCGAGGTCTGAAGCTGCTTCTTGCCTCCAGTGTGAATAAGTGTCTTTTTCAAACTGATTTTCTTGTGATGAAAGTCCACGTCGGACCAATGCAGAGCACACAGCTCCCCCTTGCGTGCCCCTGTGAAGGCGAGAACTCGAAACATGGCATAACACATATCATCGTCCTTAATCGCCTCCAGGAAGTTCCTGAGCTCTTCTCGTGTGTAGTAATACTTTCTCTCTTCAAGTTCTGAATCATATTCCAACTCATGCTTTAATTTAGGCAACGTGACATAATCCATTGGGTTGCGCTTTATAATATCCATTTTCATAGCATAACGAAAGACCTGGTTTGCTTGGATCTTGTAATCGTTGAAGGTCTTAAGCTCCTCGGCCCATGTATTAATGGCTTTTTGACATTGCGAACGGGAAATATCTTTCATTTTAATTGGACCGAAGAGTGGGAGAATTCTCCGGCTGAATTTACTCTCCATTGCGTACGCCGTAGTTGGCTTTACTTCCTTCTGATGCTGCTTAAACCATTCCTCAAAAACTTCCTTAAAGGTCACTCGATCATTTTGACGGAGCCCGAGCTCATTAACTTCCACCATTAATTTAGATAGCGCAATATTTGCTTCTTTTTTTGTTTTGAATCCTCGCCGAGTGGTGCGTTTTTTCTTACCTGTGAGCGGATCCTTGCCGAGATACACATTAAACATATATGCGGTTGTACCGTCTTTCTTCGTATACTTTTTAATATTTGCCATATTAGGTCCCTTTCCAATACGCTGGCAGGCTATATACAGGAAAAGGAAGGTGCTTTATTCAAGGATTAACTCAAGCATAAGTTTAACTTTTCTGCGTTTCTCATCTGTTAAATAAGCATTTTTATAATACAAGTCAACCTTGAGATTTAGAAGATCGCTAAGGTCAAATAATCTTCTTCTTAATTCGTCGTCTGATAATTCTCTAATACTTTGCTCTCCATTTGGTGATATCAATTCCTCAGTGCAAGGGAGCTTCACATTAACGTTTTTTCTTTTATTCAAGAATCTTTCTTCTTTAAAAAGGTCGTCTTCACCTACGTATGAATCCGAATAACCTGCTAAGTTCATCAGGTAGATGTAGGATACATCTAATCCTTCAGCGATCTTTTTTAACAGTGGAGGTTTAGGCAAATCTTTATAGCCATTCTCAATTTGTGATAAATATGAATCAGAGTAGCCAGTACGCGCCTTTAAATCAAGCAGTGTTAGTTTTTTCTCTTTCCGGATGTCTTTAAGTTTGGCGCCAAATTCTTTTGCGTCCATTAAGGTTACCTCGCCTTTAAGTTTATATAATTATTATCACATATTTAATTTACTAAGTAAATATATTTCTAACTAAAGTATTGTATATAAATGGTATTTATTGTATAATAAAGTTAGCAAATAAATTACTTAATAAGTAAAGATAGATAATAGGGGGAGGTGAGATAAACGAATGGATGGATTCATTCCTCTGGAGGTCTCAGAAGAGTTTAAAGGTAAATATTTCGAATTTTTTTATGAACTTAGTCAAGAGGCATTTGAAGCTGCTAAACGGGATAGCGGAGTGAGGAGATTCATGACCAAAAAGCAATGCTGTGAATTTATAGGCATTTCATTCTGTTATTTGCAAAAATTAGAGAAGCTTGGATTACCGGTTATCGAGCTGGAAGGAAAGGTGCTGGTAGATCGTGAGGATGTAGTAAAATTTATGTGTAAATATAAAAAGTGACACTATATTTAAAACAAATTAATCGCTGGCAGGCGGTATCTTACGTACAAAAGGCTGGAACATAAATAAACAATATCCGTAAATAAAAATACTGAAAAAGCCGGGTTGGTTTAGCCCAGCTTTTTTTGTGAACAAAAATGCTTTGATTCAGCGGCCCGGTGCAGAGAGAAAGATCGAAGTATATCCGTAAGAGCACGGTATATTCACAGACTAAATTTGAATTGAAGTGGAAAGATACATTACAGTTGTTTTAGATGCTTACAGAGCGCAATTCTTTTTAACTAACACTTGTTTTTTCTCTTGACTGAATAATGCAGGGAAATCATAATAATCTAAAGAGAATGTAATTATCCTGTTATGAAACCGAAAAGGTGATTTTTAAAAGAGGGCGTTTCGCTGCCAAAAATGCGAGCTCTAAAAGTGGGTGTTTCACTACCAATAAAAGTGACAGTGCTTGAACAACCTATATGCTAGAGAAAAAGCAGTGTACGATATTTTCACTGCTCTTTATTTTGCTTTTAACCAGTAGACAAATTTTAGAGGAATGTTCGATTAGTTTTACAAATGTACGAGTCACATCATATAGATTGAGGTTCACGCCGAGCGAGTTGAGAAACCAATTGGGCAAACCACTTGAATAATTATGGACTTACGCGGTGAATAGCTCTCAAGAAGTCATAGGGTATCTCCGATTAAACGGAAACTAAAAGGCCAATAATGGTTTAGAATCGAGATATGTTCCTTAGTTCCTGGTTTTTTCGGGAAACCTTTATATGCGTAACATGCATCTATATATATTTATTTTTTCTAGTCTTTGATTAAAAAAAGAAGGAACAAAGGAACACGTTTCTCTGAGCCCTTGATGTATAAGGATTTAGTCGTTCCTTTTTGGCGTGAAAAACCAGGAGCAATGCAGGAACATTCGGGGTGAAAAAGGAACAAATGGTAGCATCTGACCCTTTTTGGCGTGACTCCGGGCAGCCCAGACCGGGCCGGTTCGCTGCGCATTTCTTCGAAATCCGGCCTGTTTTGGTCCAAATAAGGAACATTTCGGGGGTAAAAAGGAACATTTTGACCCTAAAAAGGAACAAACCAGGAACATTGCAATCTATTAAACAGTTTACTTTTTTTTACATATAAGTTATGCTATATATGGTAAAGTTAACCATTTTGCATATTTTCAGTCTCCTTTTACCACGTAACAAATAAGGAGTGATTGGTTTGGTGAATTTGATTTCTCAGCAAGCAACAGTTTTAGTACGTGACCATTCTCGTTTTAATGGTGGGAATCATGACATGGTTACGGTGTTTACCACGATTATGACAGATGGACCATTGGTGGATGATTATTATGTTCCGAACGGTAACTCATTGTCAGACGTACATATGGCTCTAATTAAGTCGGAAGGACTTGAATTCAGGCCGTATCTCGCTTCTGAACTAATGACAGGCACAGACAACGTGGTAGAGGCTGCAACCTCTGGTAATACACTGGAGACCTCTCAGGATATAGCCCGGTTGCTACTTCGTTCAGCACTTATAAAGACCCCGCTTCAATTGCTGGCGAAAGTAGGGAGTCAACATGTATACGAGATTCATTATGATTACAAGATTTATAACGTTCATCCAGCTGATCAGAACACATTTGAATTTCAAATCCGTCTGCCGTTTGATGGAACGGTGATGGGAAATGGAAGTAAAGTTGATTTGGCCGTGTTGACCCCTACGGGCGCATCGATAGATCAGGTCAACACTCATGGGACGGATGAAGCGAACCAAGAGATCACAGAGGTAATCCAGCAACTTCAACAGCAAAATAGAGCGATTACGACGTTCCATTATCAGATTGATCCGCTATTCACTGTACGTTACACACATACGACACCGGTAATGGCCTAATTGCCTTTGCAGAGACTGTTCTATTGTGTTAAAAAACAGTTAAAAAACAGAAGCGACCTGATAAAAGATCGCTCCTGTTAGTACAAGTGCGAAATGAGCAATTATGGTAATTCTGATCTGTATTCCTGATGTTTCGTGCCTGCTATACCCGTCTTCCTACCTGTGATTTAACTTGGGCTGTTATTACATATCTTTTGTTGACTGTCTGACTGTAAACAGTCCGATTTCCGATTATATGCCTATAGGTTAAAACAATACAATAGATACTTTTCACCTCTAAATTTTTTGTGTCGCGACTTGAGATGCCGAGTGTACTTAATTAAATTCCTTCCCCTTTGGAAGTCCAAAGTCATAATCTAAGTGTGGATTTGGTTTTCCTTTCGTTTGTGCTAACAAATCATCCAACGTTGGTTTATTTATGGTAGGGCGCATGATCAATCCGCGTTCTAAGAGTTCAAGTTCAATTTGAGAACCGTTTTGTATGGAAAGGTCTTTTGCGAATTGGCTAGGAATACGAACCCCTAAACCAGTTTCCCAACTTTGGACTGTGGTCATGTGTTTCACCCTCTTTTGATTGTGTGAAAGTTTTTTTATTTCATTTTTAGTGTGAAAATCTCCGTTTGAACCAGACATTATTACACCTCCACTAACTGCAATTTATATAAGTTATGTTTTTCATTTTCCTAAATCATACACAACCTTAAATCCGAATGATTTCTGACAAACCGTGCTCATTTATTCTGGCTACATCGTTTTATAAAAAGGCTCTTTTCGTAAGCACTGTTGCTAATTGGATTAAATAAAGAGTATTTATATTCCTTGTCTTATATAATAGTGATGAAATAATACTAAGCCTTTATAAAAGGTAAGGAAGGAGAATTTGTTTATGGCAACTCTCTAATATTAGTAAAGTATGTCTATAATCTACTCTTAATTTAACTTTACTTATTGGAGGGTATATATTGACAAATCTCAAAGGTAAAATAGCGATTGTGACTGGAGCAAGTCGAGCTAATGGAATTGGAGCAGCCGTTTGTTTGTCTTTAGCAGAGGCTGGTGCAGATATTTTCTTTACTCATTGGAGTCCTTTCGATGAGAATGAAGGAAATGGAATTGAACTAGAGTTTCCAAAGCTTTTAGCTGATAAACTAGCCATTATAGGCACTAGATGCTACCACATGGAATTGAATTTATCAGAACCCGACTCTTCAGTGAAACTACTAAATGAAGTAGAGAGAACTATGGGGACTCCCTCAATTCTTGTAAATAATGCAACTTACGAATCGCCATCAGACTTTAAAAGTTTAAATGCTGACATTCTTCACCAACATTATCAGGTGAATAATTATGGCACTATCTTATTAAGCACAGAATTTGCAAAAAGGTATGAAAAAACCTTCTCAGGACAAAAAGGTGGCAGGATTATTAACTTAGTTTCAGGTGGACCAGACCCTAACAACTTAGCTTACATTGCCACTAAAGGAGCCATTATTGCCATTACTGAGCCATTATCGGTAGGTTTAGCTCCTATTGGAATAACAGTGAATTCTGTTAACCCTGGTCCTACTGATACGGGTTGGATGGATGAAGATATTAAAGCTCATTTATCAAATCTATTCCCAATGGGTAGAGTAGGTGTTCCTTCAGATGCTGCAAAACTAATTTGCTTTTTGGCTAGTAATGACTCTGAATGGATTACTGGTCAAATTATCAAATCAGAAGGTGGATTTTTAGGTAAATAAGAGATTAAATACAACAGCCGTTTCTAATTGGAATGGCTGTTTTTTATACCTACGTAAGAGACAGTAATGGAATTTTGGCAAGCGTTGAGGAGCATATGGTCTATCTGCTTTGGCTGCATCTGTGCATAACAATGAAGACGGGTCAATATAGCTTCCGATAACTGCATCAATTTCTTTTGCTTTAACAAGACCTTTTCCAGCCTTTTGAGCAATGAATCTACACCTCCTATAAGCTGGGCAAAATAGCAACAACCTATGCGAAAAGAGCCTTTTAAAAAAAGGCCTTCCTTAATGCCTTTTCACGCAGAACTCCAGAGTGAGGAAATTTTTTTAGTTCTTTAGCTTCAGATGTCTTTTGTAGGTACCTGATCAAAGCCCAAAGATCCAATTTGTAACAAACGATCATAAAAAATTTCACTGATTTTAGTTTGTGGAAGATCAAAATCCCTTCTGTATCGGGTGAGATCCCATCCTTCCGCTATGGCTCGTTCTCCATATGTTTGACATTGATTGATGACGAAATTCGCTGCGTTTTCTTTTTCTATTTTTTTTCCTGATATAATTTCGTTCCGTTAGCCATTGACCGAAATATAATTCCGAAAATCTGGGATGTTGAAAAGTAATCAAGAAGCCCATTCACAACTGCAATCGTTTTTTTGCCAGGATTAAATTCAAAACCCACTTTTTTTAGACTGTGAATTAAGTATTGCATGCATTCTTCACGGGCAATGCGTTTCCATGTTACATACCGAAACTCCTGATCCTCTATAAAAATGGCTGGTTCAGGATTCAACAAACAGTGGATAAGATGTTCCTTTTCTTTGGGAGATTCAACATTCAATAAATAGTAAACACTAAAAGCATTGTAAATATTCGGTAAAAGATTTGATTCTTTATACGCAGTCAAAGTCGAACCACTATAAGGAATAATGATATGGTAATCTAATAACTCCGTAACCATCTCTATTGCTAATGTTGGAGTCGGCGAAATAACCTCGGCAAATTCATTGAGAGGATTTATGTAGCCAAAATCTTCGCTTACCGCTGCCCTCAGTACACTTGCCAGATAGAGACGTTGCTTTTTCGTTAAACTTTCCTCCGTAATGGCTTTAAACTTTTCAGGATCATAAGCCACTTTTATTTTTTCGCATTTTATACACTTCTCGTTTTCTATTTCTTTTTTTCGCATTTGGAAGCAATTATCGCACATGCATGTAGCCTGCCCTTCATAATGCCCACACTCCAAACATTCTTGCGATCTTGTCGTGCTTCTAGAACGGCGTTTTTCTACTAGGTGTGACATGCAGTAAGGACAGACTTTTTCTGAAATGATAGGCGGGAATAACGTTACGAGCCCGTTTGGTCTTATGTCTATCTTGTATTCATCAATAAGGGACTGTATTCTTTCTTCCTTGTAGTATCTCTCTATCAATTTTTGAATTTGTTTATCATTTAAGTGTTTAATTTTTGGATGAATCATATTTTTGTCAATTACCTCTTGAGGCACTGTTACCGTTCCTTTCTAAGATATTTCTTAATCATTTTTAGCCTTTTCTATCAATAACTCCTGATTCCGCCATCTTTTCTACCCCTTAATTTTCTATAATACCTCTTTATACTTGTTTTGATTTTGGTAAATGATAACAACTTAGGGGGAGAGCTTGGGAAAAGAGGTGAAAGAAATTATCCGAATTATTGGTGAAAATGTATAGAAAGAGCTTATCAAACAGGGATACTTTCCTGTACAGATGGAATGGCTATAGAGTTTCTGTTTTAAATCTTTTCCAGAAACTTTTGCAATTAAACCAGTTAAATAGTGATACATCTCATCATCAAATTTTGCGTCCGTATGCATTCCCATGTGTATGTAGGACCATCTGAAATTTGAATGTAGGAGGGTTATTCCTTACTTCCGCCCGAACAAGGACTTTTCAGTTGAGTGTAATCATAATCACCGTCTAATGTACCGAAGTATATAAAAGCTAATGGTGAAGTCTTGGATCAATGCTGGGTGACAAAACTAGGTCTATTTAGAACTATATATCAATGTCACCTAATTCTAGTTGTACTCAAACTTAAGGGCGGGGTCCCTGTCCTTCTTTTCTCAAGGCCAATGCTTAACTTATATACATAAAGAAAAGCCCCGCAGAGAATTTCTCTCTTTAGAGCTTTACTAGAGGAACCTGTCCCCATGTCACAAAATACGTTCCTCAATGTTCTTGCTGCATCTCCAATATCTCCTCATGATGGGGCTCGAATTGTCTTATACCATTCATAGCTTCAGCAAATTCTATTAATATGGAACTGTAAAAATATGAAAGACGTATCACTTCGGTTGTTTCATTGTCTGGAACCACAGCAATAGGGGAGAAATGATCGATTACTTTGTACACATGATTATCTAAGTTGTCTGTGAATATAGTAATTAATAGGCTAGGCTTTAATCTTGAAAGTTCATCATGAACATTGGGCAATTCCGTATAACTATTATTATAAAATGCGCAAAACGCTGTAAAACTATTTATTTTTTCTAAGACTTGAGCGAGCACAAATGAATTGTTTTTCATAGGTACAGTAAAAACGGTACCTTCTTTCCATTTTTGCTTTTTTGGTCTTTTGTAAGTGTTTATTAGACTTTTTGCTTTTTCAACTTCTTGATTAGAAATCTCTATATTTGCAAGTTGGTTAATTAAGATGGCAACTTTTAGAATAAGTTCGCCTTTAGACGTTGTTATCACTACAGAATCGCTTTCGGAGTCAAAATCTAGTCTCTTATACACTCTTGCTTCCAGACGATTTCTCAAAATACTTCTAATGTCTTTTAAAGCATTGAAATTAGTTTCTGCATTTAGAACTGAGACGAAATCTTGCGATATATAAAAGTAAGAAATAGTTTCATCAGGAAAATTGATCGTAACAGCACCTAAAAGTATTTTTTCCATTTTTTTCACCTGTTTCAAATTATATTTTATACTTCCTCCATTTTTTTCGGCTAATCTCATTTCTCTTGTTTTCTAAAAAGTTGTTTGGCCCACCTAATCTATTTATCCATTTTTGCTCATACCTTCTTGCTTGTCGACCTGGTTTTGTCCTAGATAAAACTCTAAAAGTGTATCGCCCCTTTTTTGCATGTTCTTTTTGTCGCTTTTCATACCTATTCCATGATTTTTCTGAGTTCTTAATATTTTGACAATTAACCTGTTTATTTTGTCTACTTTAGTTCACAAAAAAAGAGAAGGCTAACCTTCTCCTGTTCTAGAAGTTTGCTTTGATGATTTCGATAAACAGTGTTGCTAGCGTGAAGCTGAATCCTTAAATATATTTTCTCCTATTATGAAGCTACTGTTCGATTTATATTTAATTTTAAGAATAATTTAGTTTTAAAATTTCACCGAACTCTTGGTGGGTTTTTTGGTTCCTAAAATTTATTCCGATGCGCGAAAGTACCGTTTCGTCTAATGAACGCCAGGAATACAAAAATGGCATTAAACTCTTTTTCACTTCCTCATTCTGAAAACCCATGACAGAAACTCCATATTCTCTATCTCCCCAAATTCCCCATTTCTTTGAGGGAGATAACCAAACTATAGTAAAAGAATTGTATAGTATTGCGTCTGCTGGACTTTCTTTTGGACCTAATTCTAACGTTTCCTCGTAACTATCATCTGGAAGATCCTTTGGTATTTTGATCCAGTTATAATAATTAAACTCTTTAAAAAAATACTCTATTGGATCAGGGTCTAGAACTGCAGAAATAATATACGATTCATCTGTAATATCTGCTATTTTTCGGATGGTTTTCCAAAATTCATTACTCATGCACCAATCGAATTCTTCGAACAAAAAAGAACTAAATTGGGGTTGAAAAACTTTGTAAGGAAGATTATTTTCTATGAGAAAGGTGTCGGTTACCATTTTCTTAAGTTCGAAAAACTCTTTATAGTTCTTCACGAATAGTAAATTAGTGTCCATTTTTCTTCCTCCATCATTTCAATCTAATTTTGAGTGTGGGTTTTTTCTTTCCTTTTGGAATGAATTCTGCTGTAGGACCACCAGATTTTGAGAAGCTTCTAGTGATATATTTAGACCCGTTTTTTGTTAGTATTGTTACTTTTCCATCTTTAGATTTTGATTTTTTCCAACCTTGATTAATTAGGCTTCTTTCAAAACTAGATTTAGTGATATTTGTTTGCCTATTATGAATAGAATTATTATTAGTTACATTTCTATAACTAGATGAAGAACTTTTAATATTTGGATTCATATTTGACGGAACACTTTTTGGCGTCCTAGCCCATCCAAAAGCTCCTCCACCGCCTGCTCCTCCATGATCCTGGTTTTTTGACATCCAGCCATCAGGGTCTATCATTATCACAGGGTTGTTATTGGCATAATTGTACCCATTTTGAGTAAGCAGATCGTTATCATCCCCGGGATATGGATCTAAGGCTAAAAATACACCGTGTTTCGGCTCATAATACCGGGCAATCAGATAATACATGCCTGTTTCTTTATCATACTGATACCCTGCATACCGGTAAGGGTTGTTCTTTACTGAATCTTGTTCTACTTCTTTCAGTACTTTTCCCCATGCATCGTACTCATAGGATGCCACAATATTACTCTGGGCGTCTGTTAACGCGATGACGTCCCCGCGGGCATTGTAGTGATAGAAGTATTGGTTTGACCCTTTCTTCATTGAAAGCAGCTGGCCACCTTCTGAATAGGTGTAGGAACGGACGACTTGGTTGCTGCCGTTGGTTTCGTAGAGGACGTTCAGGCTGTCCCCGTCGTAGAAATAGTTCGTGACGGTTCCGTTCACGGTTTTTTGGATGCGTTTGCCGCCTTCGTTGTATTTGTAAGTGGCAAACGGTTGGGATTCGCCTTTTTTCGTGACGGCGGTCAGCTGATCGCGGCTGTCCCAGGTGTACTGATATCGGGCATCCTGGGTTCGGTTTCCGTTAAGGTCATAGCTGATCGCTTCCGAGCCGAAACGGGTCAGCTGATTGGCCAGGTTGTACTGAGCATCGACGGTGGAGGTTTGTCCGCCGTTTGTTTCTTTGATCGAGATGCGGTTCCCGAATCCGTCATAGTTGTACTCTTTGACCGTTCCATTGGAGTAAGTTTCATTCGTCAGCTGATCGAGTTCATCATATTGATAGTTTACATTGGACCCGTTGCCGGATTCAATTTTCGTCCGGTTTCCATTGGCGTCATAGGTATAGCTTTCGCTTAAGATCGACGTTCCGTCCTGCAGACCGACGTGGATTTGTTGTACCAGACCTGTCGAGTCGTATTGGAAAGAAGCCCCGGCTCCGTTTCCTGTAATAAAGGTCCCAACGTTTTCTTGCTCGTCATAGTCGAAACGGTAGGTGCTGGTTCCGTCCTTAACTTCGGTATTCTGATCCTTTTGATTGTACTCGAAGGTGTTCGTCTGAGTAAATCCGCCATGCGTGAACTGGAATGACTTCAGTTTATCGGTTTCGGTTGGATAGGTCCAGGTTTGGCTGCTGCCCCGGTCGGTAAGGGACGTTACCCGGTTGGCTTTGTCAAAAGTACGGGTTTTCGTTCCCTCGGATGCCAGATCTTTTACGGACAATTCGTTCCCGTTCCGGTCATAGCTGTATTCATAAACAGGGGTGCCATTATAGCCAATAGATTTGACCCGGTTCGTCCCGTCGTACGTCCAGTTGACAATGGTTCCATTCGGAAGCGTCGTTTTGATTTTGTTTCCATTTGGATCATATTCATTCCGCGTCACATCTTGCAATGGGCCCTTGGTTTCGAACAGCTGCCCCAATTCATCGTATTGGTAGCTAAAGGTCTGCTTGACCCCTCCAGAAGAAGTGATAGCCTTGGAAAGCATGTTTCCATTATCATCATACTCATAGCTGACATCAGTGCCGTTTTGGAGCTGCAGTTTCTTCAGCTGATCCGACAGGTCGTACGTGAAGGATTTGCTGTAGCCTTTCGGATTGGTTTCCTTTACGGCATTCCCGAATGAATCGTATTGCATGATCGCCTTATTCCCTGTTTCATCTTCAGTCTCGGTCTCATAGTTGCCGGCTGCATCATACTTGCTTTTGGCAATGACACTTCCTTTGATTAAACGGATGGCATCAAACCATGCGGTACCAGTGGTGTTTCCGCCAAAGGAGGAAAGGACCTCCACGCGATCGACCGGTTTTGATTTTGGCACCGTCACCGCACCGCGGTTCCACTCCTGGGTTCCGGCTGGGAAATCAGCTGTGTAGCTGCCTGTTGTTCCATCTGTGTAGTACACCTTGGCGATTAAAGAATAATTTCCGTTCCCGGGCGTTCCATTCACCTGATCTGCTTTTGACAAGCCGGTCAGGGTAAAGGAGAACGGGGTGCTTCCTGCTGGCTGACCGATGGTAATGGTTTGCTTGTATTGAGAAACTGCCTGTGCAGCGGAGGTTCGGACAACCTTCAGAGAGCTGGAGCCATCAAATCCGGTAGTAGTGTCAACACTTCCTCCTGAACCTGTCCAGCTGGCTGCACCTGATTCGAAGCTGCTGTTTACGACCGGGTTGTAACTGGAAGACGCTTCTCCTTTTTCAAGATGCAGCCCGTCAAACCATGCCTCTCCCGAAGTATTCGGATCTTTATGATCAACTTCCAGATAGATCCGTATGGAAGACGTTCCTTCCGGCGTCGTAAACGTAAGCTGACGTTCAGTCCAAGGCTGCGTGCCTGTCAACTGGCTATAACGATTGTATGCCCAGCCCAGTCTGGATTTCTGTGCATCGAAAAATTCTACATTATAGAATGCATGAGCTTTAGACAGCTGGGTTTTGATATGGCCACTTAATGTATAAGCCGTGTTCCCCTGAACGGAGAGCTCTTGCGTTGCGGAAACATACCCATGTTCCGTTCCGCTTGAAGTAGAACGAGAGCTGAGTTTCACGGCTTTTCTTCCCAAAAGCCCATTGACAGCTGACTGAGCGTCCTCAGACATGGTTCCGGAATCTCTGCTTCCGAGGAGCTTCCATGAGGCGACCCCTGCTTCAAAACTCGGATTGGCAAGCAGATTCGTGCCTGAAACAAGCTCATGACTGGATTCAATGACATTCCCGTACGAGTCGTAACGCGATACGGAGGAGCTTTTCCCCGCTTGATCCGTTTCGGAAACGGCATCCAGTCCGTCATAGGAAATAGTGGTTTCATCGTTTTCTGTATCGATAACTGAGGTGACATCATTGTTTTGGTTATAGGTATAACTCTCTGTCCCGTAGGCATCTTGGGAAGAGGTGACGTTCCCGTTGCTGTCATATTGGAAGGTCTCTGTTGGTTGAGAAGACCCTTGATCATTCGGGTCTACCGATTCCACCAAATTGTTGCCTTCAAAAACAGATGTGGTCTTTATTTGCAGGCCTTCTGTATCCTCTATGACTTCAATAGGGTTGGCCGCTTCATTATACAGATAGGAAGTTTTCTTCCCATTTGGTTCCGTATACATCACTTTCCGTTTAGGAGCGTCATAAGTTAGTGCATATTTATGGTTTTTGGCATCATAGGCTTCGATGACTTTCCCACCTGAGTACACATAGCGATTTTTAACAGGTTTTTCTGCTGTGTGGGTTGGTTCAAGCACACCGGTTAACTGATGGCTTTCATCATATTCGTAGGCAGTCACCTCTCCAGCTGTTTGGGTGACTTTAACGAGCTTGTCCCCTGAATATTCATAGCGAACGTTTCGATTCTCAGGGCCTGTTACGGAAGTGACGTTTCCGTTTGTATTGTAGGCAAAGTTTAAAGTTCGCCCAGAAGCATCTGTAATCTTTGAAAGACGTCCGCTTGAATACGTATAGGAGGTCGTATTCGCATGACCGTCTACTTGCTTGATCAACTGACCGCTGGTTTTGGAGAAATGCGCTTTTGATTGGTCTTTAGACGTTAGAATGTACTCGCTCGCGTTTTCCTCGAGCTCAAGATAGACACCTGTAGGAGCTTGAAAGGTTCCATCTGACTTTTTCGTAAAGGTATGGAGAGTTCCATCCTCATCTGTAAAACGAACCTCACTTCCTGACGTCACCATATTCATTTCTGCATCGGCATGCCATCCCATCCCAAACATACCGGTCTTGCTCATAAGGCTGTTATACGTTCTTTGTAAACCGAGTCCAGGTCCTCTTCCGGATATGGAGAAATCGCCTTCATCGACAATGAGGTTCCCGGTTGCGATGTTCACCTGTCCATTTGGAATTTCTGCAAACGACCAATATTCTTCAGTCCCTAAAAACTCTACCGGCTGTCCGATAATGGGACGGAAGGTGTCACTGGAGTAGACCGTTTCTCCTTTTTCATCGTACGCACTCAAGCGGAACCAATAATTTTTATATTTTTCATAGCCTTTTGCTGCTAATTTGTAGATGGGAGAAGGGTCGATTGCCAGCTCGCTTCCTTTTACATCGTGGTATAACTTATGGCTGCCATCTCCAGCATGAGGCCATATTCCCCGGTTTTGTGTGGTCCAAGTAGTCGAATTTCCTGCGTCAAAGCCTTCATACGTTTCCCCGTTAAAAAGCCAGACTTTATATCCAGTAGCCCCTTCAATCTTTTCCCAATTTAATTTTACATAACCGGAGTTGCTGTCTTTAAGATTCGTATAAGCTACCCCGGCAGGTGCATTCGGTTTATTCAATGATGTGATATAAGACCGTGTCACATCAGAATAAACGGTTTCTCCCTGAGCGTTATAGGCACTGACGCGAATGTAATAGTTCGTCGCATGCCCATAGCTCCCGTTTGCTAATTGATAGTTGGCAGAAGGGTCGATTGGCAATTCCGTGCCGCCACCTGAATGTTCGAGACGATAGTCCCCGTCTTTTGGCCAGATCCTTTTCCCTTTTGTTGTCCAAGAGGTTACATTGCCGGCATCAAAAGCCTCATGCTCTTTTCCGTTAAATAGCCAAACTTTATATCCTGATGCATTAGGGACTGACTCCCAGTTTACATCAATATATCCTGTTCCATTTCCATTCGAGAAAGAAGCAGCTGCCGGCACGTCCGGTTTCGTTAGTTTGGGAAGAGTCGGTGTATAAGCGTCCGATGTTTCCCCTTCACCCTGAGGGAAGACTGCACTCACTCGAAACCAGTAATTTTGGTTGTTTGGATAACTCCCTTTTGAGTTCACATACACAGGTCTTGGATCTACAGCCAATTCGGTACCGGCACCATTCGGATTGGGTGGATAGATATCAAATTTGCCGTTTTGGATATCTGTTGCATTCGGCCAGATACGCTGTCCCCGTGTAGACCATTTAGTCGTGTTTCCTACATTAAAATATTCGTAGTCGACCCCATTGAACAGCCAGATTTTGTAACTGGTCGCTCCTTTTACAGCTGGCCACTCAAGGTCTACATATCCTGTTCCATCCCCGTTTGAATACGCCTCCCCAACAGGTTTACCAGCTTTAGGAATGGTGTAATTCACAGAAAGATACGGTTTATTTTCTGAATTTGTGGAAGAAACAATCTTTTTCCAGTACTCTTTTCCATTTCCATTAGCATGGAGCTTAAATCCGTAATTGCTGGCAGTTCCCGCTGCCCATGCTTTTACTGTGTCTGTTACATTAAACTGAGCCCACTGATCTCTTCCAACGCTATCAGAGGAAATATTTGTGGAACTCGGTTTGTTGTTCCAGGTTAACGAAGATGCAGTCCAAGCACTGTTCACTTTATCAAGCCATATGGTAGTAGGAGTTGAAGCAGAATAGGAATGAGTAACGTAAGCATTAAAGGTTGCACTTGTCACGTTCATATCTTTGAAAGGATTAGAGCTATGATTTAAAAAGGCATAGTTCGTTCCGGTTGTTCCATCATAGTACCCAACTTTTAGAACATACTGGTTTTGGCCTGAATCCCATTTACTTGAGGCTGAATAATAATTGGTCGTGGGATAGGCACTCATGGCAAAGGTGTCATTGGAGGCCGTTACAGAAGTTGTAGGATCAATATAGACAGGGTATACCCTGTCTTCACTTTCTAGCCACTTTTTATCCGCAGCCACTGTGAGGACATATCCTTTTTCTGCTTTTTCAAGCTGATAGTCCACCTGATCGGACCGTGCCATTTCCCCTTTTTTATCATCATAGTTTGAGTCTGTCATAAAAGGTTTTGGCAGGATGAAGACGCTGCGTTTTTTCTCATCTAAAAATTGGATAGATCCATCTTCCTTTTCCATGGCTTCCATGTCCGTCGTCAACATAAATTTAAATTGATGATATCCATTGAAACGGTGTAAGACGAGATCTTCCTTCGTGTTTTGATCAAAGGTTAAATTCTGCAAATCAATGTCAGGATAAATATTATGATGTGTAATTTTATTTGTCTCTTCTTTAATTTGGGCTTCTGCATCCTGTGGACGGATGGCATCCATGCCCTCACCCGAAGCTTCTAGAAGAGTATACGTCAATTGGTTTTTCCCGATGGCAAAAGTAGCATACGTTCCATTCTGGATTTCTTTTAGAAACGTTGTTTCAATAGGGGTGTTTTCTGTTTCAATTTCATTCTCCCCTGCAGAAGGCTGTTCCAATTCAGCAGATATTTCTTCTAAATGCTTTTTTCCCTCTTCTTTTTTATGGATCGGTTCCAAGTAGACTTCTTTTGTGTATTCCCCGTCTCCCTTGTAAAAAACTTTCGTCGTTTCTGTCCGTTGTTCAACTAACTCTCCTACAGGAGGCTCCTTCGGCTCTGGAATTTGATCATTTGGTTCACCAGAAACCGACAGCTCCTTTACGTTTTTTCCCTCTTTGGAATTAACCACTTCAGCTAAAGCGGTTAACGGAATGGAAGTGAGAATGAGAGTAAAAGCCAATAGATAACTCATCCACTTCTGCCATAGTTTTACTTGCACTTGTTCATTTCCCTTTCCAACTTGCAGTCGTACAAGATAATTCATCTCGCCGTATTTATTGTAAGGGTGGTGGAATAAGTTTCCTACTTCATTCATTAGTCAAATTTCGACATTTTGTAGAGTTTAAATGAACAGAAGTATATCAAAGAATAGCCTGATTTATCGAATAATAAAAACAGCATTGCTTATCGCATATTCATTTATGTCAAATTATCTGGGATGAATAGCAATGGATATATACTGCCAAATTAGCCGTCCTTCAGACCGGTGTGCGTACAGACTTTTCTCTAGTGTGTGTACACTCGAAGCGCGAGCTTTGAGGGGAACGCACCGATCCTTCAATAGACCTTTACCGGAAGGAAAGCAGCGACAACGATTTGTCGCTGCTTTTCTGCAGGAGAGGATTTATCAGACTAGAAAGCGGCGGGAGCCGATTTCGAATGAGCACCCCAAGCGTAAGCGCAGGGGCAAGGAGGCGAAGCCGACGCAGTAAGGGGGACGGTCAGCTATGCTGACTGACAAGCGTAGCTTGTCATACGTCCCCCTTATGCTCTTTCCCCCGTACCGCACCGCAATTCCGCCGCGTACATCAAACCATCCTCAATCCATTGCGGCGACTGGCGTTGTGCCACATCGGGGCGGACATCGTGCCGAGTTCCCGAGGAACTCACGTGTCGATAAACCGCGCCGTTATGCGGTCGGCCGAGTTCCATCGGTCAGCCAATCAGCGCAGCAGCGTATGACGAGTTCCGAGGCACCTCCCGGCCCGATTTCAGCCCGACTGCGAGAGCGGAGGGCCTGAATAGGGCAGGAGTTTTCGTGCCGGGATTTGGCGCTCACAGGCGGTCAGGAGCTGCCAGAAAATCAGGTAGGGGGAAGCTGCCAGAAAAGACGGTCGAGACGCGGACTGAACAGGGAGCGGGTCATCAGGAGAGACACTCAGAAAAGGGATCCTGGAGTCCGACAGCGCGGACGACGCGAGGCGGTTGTATGTCAAAAAGTCGATTCTTGTACGCACAACGTGCGAGCAAAAAAGGCAGGAAAAACCACCGAGCGGAGGAAGGCTCCGCGCTCGTCGGGCACAAGGATTTTAAGGCTTTTCGAGGGGGAAGGAGGGAGCGGTTATACGAGCGAAAGCGAGAGAGTCAGGAAGAACCACCGACCGACGCGGGACCCGCTAGAAAAGCCTTGCTGCCCTTGATTTAACAGCTTTTCTGCGTGACAACGGGGCGGGAAGCCCGGAGCGGTTATACGAGCGATAGCGAGAGAAGGCGGGAAGAACCACCGACGGGCGCGGGACCCGCCCCGATGGCGCGCGCTGCACTCAGAAACGCTGTCCGGCGCTCTGGTCTTACGGTCAAGTGCCTCTGCTGGCCAAAAAAAAGACCGTCATCCCGGAGCTGTCTTTGATGTGAAATGCGGTGCGCATTCTATGACGTATACCATATCGCATGGCGTACGCATGAAATCGGCATCCGATAAACCAGTGCGTCCCATGCGCCATCATTCTCACATGTCATGCGGTACGCCATATGACACGACGTGCGCAACCATCTTCCTCTATCACGACATCCCGCACCGCATACGCATACGGTATGACATGCCGTGCACATACCGGGTTTATCATGAGATGCGGCACCGCATTGCGCACGGCGTACGCATGAGATACGTAATGCCGTGCAATGCATATCCCGTGCCGATTCGGTGTGCAGGAAAATGCTTATCGTATCCAGCATGACATACGGCACGGGATGCGGCACGTCATACGCATCGGTTTCCGTCGCATGGTATATCACATGCCGTACGGTCCTGTTCACATGAGATGGGCATCTGCTGACAAAAAAACGAACTCACATGAGTGAGTTCGTCAGGTCTTAAATCGAAAGTCCTTTCAGCAAGAGCTTTTTCTGTGCGGAGGCCAAAACGCCTGCTTCCAGGCTGTCCGGGTCGTTTTGGATGCATGAGTTGCTGTATACCCTTACGGGATGCATCCACTTTGACAAAGCAGTCTTAAATGTTGCCCTGCGAGAAAAGTGTATCTACCACCAGCATACCCGAGAAAGATTAATCCATAAGAGAAAGTAGGTCATTCAGCGAACTTTTGTAGCTTTTAAGATGCGAGCTTGTCTTATTCTTGCTTACGTTGTCCAAAATGTCATGAAACGCGTACAGTTCCGGCCGGATGGTCCTTGTGGTTTAGTTGTGTTCAAACTCTGGTTGCATGGCTACGAAGAGGTATGGACCTTATTGCACCCCATCAGCTTCTTAAATCAATCGACTGAACTTTTTTTACCAAAGCAATCCTAATACTCATATTAGAAATCTTAGATTATCTCACTTGTTTTTTCTCTTTTTATTTTAATTATTTCTGGTGAGCCAAGAGATGAATAAAATAACGAATCTGGGAGTAATAAATTATTTTTTAATATACTTTGATAAGCAACCTCTAATTTGTTATGTTTGGAGAATATTTCTTTATAAATAACATCTCTATTTCGTAATCGCTCTACAAAATCATAAATTTTTCTATCGTCAGACAATTGCATAAATTCCGCTAGCGGGTCTTCAATATAGTTTTTTAAGCGACTACCTCGTTTAATCAAATACGAATCCATAGAATGAATAGGCTCTAATAAATAATGAGCCCTATAAGTTTGTAAAATTATATCATTCCATTGCTTAAAATAGTTTGCTGGAGCAGTGCCATTCAAAGTGTTAACTAAGTTTCTGATAAGACCACTAATAAAACTAAAAGCTTTCAATCCATCAATAGGAAAAAAAGTTCCCAATACGGATACAGATAGATTTCCTAAAAATAGTGAAGCTGTGTTCATATGGGTACCATGAAGAACTTGTGTTTCACACGCACCTAGTATTGTGATGAGTGGATTATGTTCAATTTTTTCAATTTCCACAGATGTAATATACTCATTACTTATATGTAGTTTGCCTATATCTTCAATAGCATCATATGAACCGTGACCATAAAATATCAGAATTACAGGTTGAATTTCTTCTATTATAGAAATAAAGTCATCCTTAGTTGATGCTTCTTTGTAAACACAATTTCTATCAATCAGTTTCAAATATTTATCTACTTCTCTTTTTAGACCAATCCCTAAAGGATATAGCTGGTCATTTTTATTTAACGTATTTACTATTAGGATACTTAAATTATCCTTTGAGATCACATACTCATTATTTAATACATAGGAGTGAGAAATTAATCCATTTCCTGGTGTGATTGGAACTCTACTAAATTTCTTTTCAACGCATAATGGCAGCCCTCTATAATTTGCCCATTCAACTGGCATATCCGACAGAACTTTTATATGATTTCCATGATTTAAAATTATCTCCCACTGCTCATCAGGAACCACATCCGTTATAATGGAGCTCAATTTTTTAAAAGTTCTTACAAAGTCTGAGATCTTATTTCTCTCTTCCATTTTTTCCGAGTACCGAGAAAGAGCATAGGTTTTTCTGTAGAATTCCTGAGAAGGTACATTTCGTGTTCGAATAAAGGGGATTTGCTTACCCAATGAAAAAATTGTGTGTAGACTACTAATGAGTGCAAGTTCTTTAGCCCTTTGTGAGCTAGTATAATAAAATGTAGCAAAATTAAAATCTTTTCGGTTATCACTAGCACCATCAAGTATAGTTGAATCAAACGACTGATAATAAGAAGACGAATTATATAATAACCGTAATATCTTTTTGGGTAATTTATTTTTTCCTGCCATTCCATTAATTTTCATTAATAGATGGTAATTTATAGATGGGAAACAAAGTACCATATTTGTCTTAAATTTAAGCGATTCAAAGTTAGATGAGATTCTAGACACAATTTTATGATAATTAGATTCATCCTTTTGTTCGTATAAATCTTTAATTTCTTCTTTTCTCACTCCAAAATTAGAAAGTATTCGCTCATCATTGCTGTCAAAACTACCTTCAGCAAAAAAGCCAACTGTCAAAGTTACATATTTCTCTATTATCAGTTGCTTTAAAGCTCTTACTATTTCCTCATCAGCTTCTGCTTCCTTTTTATCATAATTTTCTGGACTCAAAGGTTCTGGGGTATATAATCCATTATTTAGATCCTGATTTAGCCCTCTCAGACGATTTATCGTATTATGCAATGGTCTAATGAAATTGGTAGACAAGGTTGAGTAACCATTGATTGAATTCAATCTTTCTAAATTAAAGTAATCTTGTAACTCGTTTTCGTTAGAAACATTATCAAATATTTCTTTCGTTGATTTGCTCCAATAACTATATAAATTTGAAATTAAATCTCCATTGTATTCTATCGTCATTGTTATTTTCTTATTGCTTATAACCGGAAGTCTAGTGTACTGTCTAATTAGTTTAATTGTCTTTATCCTTACTTCATCTAAAATAAAAAAGGCACCATATATGTAGGGATAAAATGAGGATAATAGTTGTGGAGTTAGCTGCCTTTCATTTAGATATATAATATTATGGTTAAATCCTGTGGCTGTTAAAGGCCATTCCTGTATTAGTTCGTTAAATTCAACTGGTAATTTAGCAATAGTTTCTAAAAAATGAATAGATTCTATAATATTGTTGTCAAATCTATTAAATAACGTATCGGGAACATTCTGAGTTTCCGAAGTAACAATAATATATTTAAAATTAAATAGTTTTATTTTTTGATCGTACAAGCTATTTCCTCCTAGCCCCTTACAGAAGCATCACAATATTTTTTAAAATTATCCATTGCATTTTATTCAAATTATTCTATATAATTTTAATTTTTAGAAAATATAAAATATATCTTTTTTTATTAGGGTGATGCGGCCGTATATGATATCAAGAATTACAAATCAGAAGAACGGAGGGTATAAGTAAGAATCTTTAAACTAAATCCATCCCTTTTCAAAACTAAGAATCATTTTAATAGAACTATATGTTTAAACATCTATCTCTATACCAAGTCCATCAATTATCCTTTTTAATACTTTTGTATTCTCGACAATTCCCCTTATAATTTCATTTTTAACACATTCAATTTTTCCAATGACACTTGTAATCTCTATATCTATACTCTCATCTAACGCATCCCCTACATTACCATCTTCATCAAACTCCAGATATCCATAATTTAAAGTAATCCTACCATCTTCAATTTTCCGATTATTCATATAAAATTCAATGAAAATCAAATCTGTTCCCGCATCATTAGGATTTAAACCACCATTTATATCAATTCTAAATTGGGAACCATCAAAACCTTTAAACTCTGCTAAAGTATTATTCAATCCAAAAAAGTCTTGATATTTAATCATTTCATCAATTTGGATTTCATCACTGTTGTAACAAAACTTATGAACAAGTGAAAAGATTTCATTCACAAGATCAGCTTCATCTTTGCAACCTTCTGTATCAAATTCTAGTAAAAGCTTTTGACGATTGAAATTGGATATTAAATTCATTATTTCTTCGAAATGTCTATTACCTAACTCCTCATATAATGAGAAATAGAGTTCAGAATAGGTCTCATATTCACCTACAAGCTCTACCTTAAAATTTTCAAGATTATCTAACAAATCTTGAATTTCATTAAGCTCTCCTATTCTTTCTTCAAAATCTGCATTTAATGATGACAGACCTCCGGCTTCTCTCCTTATTTCTATTTCAAAGTCTTCACTCTCATGGATTTGTCTATCTTGTTCCCATTTTTCTTCTGCTTTTAATTCTTCAATCAGCCCAACGTGTTCTGTTTCGTCTTTAAAATCCACTAATAATGTTCTTGTAAATAATATTCTGTAATGAATTTGATCATGGATTTGTTTTGATCCTAGGCTTGAACTAATATCCTTATGTAATAGGTTATTATTATCCTCCGCAGAAAAATCTTTGGTATTTCGTGACAGGAAATATATTCTATCGTCATTATTAAAAGTCATTAAATCTTCGATGTTAATTAATGTTTCAATTATAATTGAGTCAGCTATTGAATCCTTGTCTTTTCCATAATGAAAAGGCCGTAACTTATGTATTCTACGTTGAGTAGCCTTAAAAACTATATTCTCTGTCTCATCTATTATAATTGTGTTTTGATGTTGGAATAGTTTGTTAAATAAATCCTTTGAGTCTTCCTTGTATCTCTTTTTATTTTTTTCAAATTCATCGTATAAATTATTTATTCCCATTCTAACTGGTTTAAGTTTTTCGTTGAATTGTTCTATCTCTTCAATTTTGTTTACCCAGTAAAGACTGTTAATATTACTTTTAATTCCATTGATTACTTTTTCGATTTTATCAATTTCATTTTCAAGGTGTCTAAATACTTCTGTTTTTACAATTTTAGGAACAATTAGTCGAATTTCGCCATAATTTAAAAAACTCATTAAATGATTATATGACTCAGGTTTATGGGATTGGTTTCTAGCTACAATCATATCAATATATATATTTGTATCAATCATCAAATACTTCATAAGTAGTCACTCCTTTTTTTATTGTAATTATAAAATTGGCATCAGTATTATTCATTCTAGAACAGGGAAAAGTAAAAGGAGGTTCAATCCACTAATTGGAAGTTTGAAATGGAGGAAGTGTAGTGGATAGAGCGTATGGTTAACGATCCTATACTCTACATAATAGCAAACACGGATCTAATAGAAACTATGTATTAATATTGGATGATATATTAGAGCTGAAAAATTTCCTTTATATAGCCTGCCAGCGTATTTTATTTCAGCTACCTTTTGAATACCCCTTGAATACCCTTTGCGAAAAATCAGTAACAACCCCGCAGGACATAAAATGGGGAAAACGTTGATTTAATACGGTTTATCAATTGTTAAATAATGGTAAATTAACTCACCTCTGAAAGAGCGTAAAAAATACGGACTTAAAGGCGCACGCCGTGCACCTCAGTTCTCAAAACGTTAATATACCTCGTATATCAATGTTTACCCTCTTTGCTCCAGTGGAGCGAGGAGGGTTTTTTCATGTCTGAAGATGGAAATGAATACCCCGAGCTAAAATCTCATATACTTCTCCGCTGTCTTTCCTTTCGCTTCTTTGATTCGATGTACGTTACATACTTACGACAACGGTAATGGCTGGGGAGATGTCAAGGTGATTCCAGGCTATATTTGAGTGACTCGCGTTGTACCATGACGAACCTGTGTTTTTATCCGTTAATACATATCCATTGATTGGCAGCGTCAGGAAAATGCAGATTTAAAACGATAAGGAAATTCCAAATTAAAAAGCCCGGCATCTCTTCAAATCTGAATAGAGAATTTGAGCTTTTCAGTACCTTCATTTACTTATTGAGTTCATTAACTGGAAGAAGTATTCAGGTTTATGTGTCTTATTTAGGCTATACCATGATTGTAATGCATCCGGTGTAAATACATCTATTTTTTTCAGTACCTCCATTGCAAATTCGAGGGGCGCTATTCCTGATGCAGTAACTAAATTTGCATCAGATACCGCAGAACCGAATTCAAAGAACTTTTCCCCTTTATAGTCGGGACATACCATTTTAGTGAATTCCAGATTGTTGCTTGTATGCTTTCTAGTATCTAAGTATCCCATATTCGCAAGGGCCTCAATTGCACCGCAAATTGCAGCAACAATTGTGCCAAGCTTTAAAGCTTCGCCAATTCTTTCTAAGACAGGCTTATGAATTTCTTCACTCCAAGTAGTCCCTCCTGGCAAGATTAAAAGATCTTTACTCTCAAGAGTGCATTCATCAAGTGAAAGATCTGGTTTTATGCTCAGTCCTCCCATAGTAGCAATCATTTCTTTATTAGCTCCTACTGTAATTACTTTTAAAGGTGCTAAATCTTTTTTGAAATATCTTCCTGAGTTTAGTTCAGCGATTAAATATCCATATTCCCAGTCCGACATTGTATTAAATACATATAGAAACGCTTTTTTTGTTTGCATCCAATAACACTCCGATCACAATTGATATAGCTTATTATAATAAAACTTCCCTGACAGTTAGCGTCAGGGAAGTTTTCATACTTGATGAAATTTTATTAATTCCGATAGAACTTCAATAATTCTTTTCTTAAGACTTATTGGCTCAATAACTTGGATAGATTTACCGTATGGTAAAAGTAAATAAGGGACATATTGATGGATTATATCTTTATCAAGAAGAAATACCGCTTGATTTGAAGTCCGTTCTTGTAAATAATGCCCTAAAAACCAATGTTGGCAAATATCATCCAACGTCCTTGTATTTCCATTCATAACTAAAGAAATGATTGCTTCCTTATCTTCTATAGCTGGAAGAAGGTTTTTCATGAAAAAGTCACGTGCTGAAAAATTTTCCGGCCGGTTAAATTTGATTTCGGTCAGCATCAGACTTTGAATTCGATCTACTCTAAAACTGCGGATTTCATTCCTAAGATGACAAAATCCAATCACATACCACTTATTATTCCAATAGATAATTCTATACGGATCGAATATTCTGTACGCTGATTTTTCTTCGGCATTTTTATTGTATTGAATCTTTACAGTATGTGCGTCAGCTACGGCTTTCTCCAACTCACTCAAGAAAGGATCCCTGGAAAGAGAATTTAATCGGCTTATAACCTCAAGACTGTTTAAATGATGGTTTATCTTCGTTTCCTGCTCCTGATTTGAATAATTCCTTAGCTTTGAAATAGCCCTGTTTAGAGCTTCACCACCATAATATCCGGCTTCTTCTGCAAAAACAGCAGCATGATAAAGTGAGATTTGCTCTTCATAATCAAAAAATAGAGGAGCTTCAATATAATTGTCTAATAAAGTGTATCCACCGTTATGTCCTGATTCTGAGATTATAGGTACGCCGCTTATTGAAAGTGTATCAATATATCGATACACAGTCCTTATATTCATTTCTAGCTTTTCTGAAATCTGTTTTGCTGTAATTTTTTCACCAGAACGAAGCATCCATAGAATAGCTAATGTATTGTCAATTTTAGGAATGTGACTCCACCTCTATATAAATTATTCTCCACCCTATTTAAAAATTTTCAGGATATAAAATGAGACCCCAGTCACATATGTAAGTTCACGAAATTGATTTCCATTCATATAAACCGTCATCCCGTGTGTACTATTTCCTGAGCTCCCTAAAAACCTTAGTTCTGCACTTTAGTGGTGCTGGTTACTAAAATACATCTCCTCTAGTGATTAAGTCAATAATCAAATCCATTCCAACTCAATCGATTTCTCATCACATTCATACTGGAGAGGCTGCTTCCGTCTGTCGGTGAATAGCAAATTGCAATAGATCACTTATGTGTTTCCTGAATGTTAGGCATTCGTCAGTCCGCGCAATTCACTTCAGAGAGACTTCAACATTTCCTGAAAACATATAGATGAATGAAAGCGGGTATTGAACCCCGTATTCAACGGAGACCGGACGATAAGGGGCTGAAAAAAAGGGGGATTGGGCATGGATCGCAATCACCAAATAAAGCTGTTCAACAAACAAGCTAAAGCTTACAGCAAGAGGCTGAAGAAAAATACGAGAGATCATAAGCTGCGGGAAAGGCTCTTCGAGTTTGTTCACGGAAATGTATTGGAGGTATCCGTCGGAGCGGGAGCGAATTTTAGGTATTACCATAACGCTTCCGGGATAACGGCTTGTGATTTCAGCCCGGCCATGATTGAGAAAGCAAGGGCGGAAGCTTTAAAGCAAGGTCTCGAAGTGGAGTTGATTACAGGAAATGCAGAAGAGCTCGTTTTTGAAGAGAGGGCCTATGATACCGTCGTTTCTACATTATCGCTATGCGCCTATCCTAACCCTGAAAAGGTTTTGCAGCGTTTAGCGCATTGGTGTAAGGATGAGGGGCAAGTCCTTCTTTTTGAGCACGGGATCAGTAAAAATAAGATGTGCGCGCGTCTGCAGCAAATGGCGGATAGTTGGCTGGAGAAAAGAACGGGCTGCCATATCGATAGAGATATTATCGGGCTGATTGAGGAAAGCCCTCTTGAAACGGTAAGGATTGAGAGTTATATGCTGGGCTCTCTTCATCTTGTTTGGGCGAAACCGGGAGAAGAGATCTGCGGAAGGACGGAGTGAACTGTTGAGAAACGTCCTTTGATTCGTTACATTGAGTAGGAGGTGATAAGCATGGGAGGAACACTTGAAGAGCTTCGCAAAGCGATCAGGGAAAACAGATGGACACGCTCCACCGCCGGTCTTGCAGATGGGTATGTACAAACGAACCTGGTTGTTTTAAAAAGGCAGCTGGCCTTTGATTTTTTGCTGTTCTGCCAGAGAAATGAAAAAGCCTGCCCTGTTTTGGATGTGACGGATGCCGGCTCCTTTATTCCGGAATTAACGGCACCTGGAGCGGATTTGAGAACCGATTTGCCAAAATACAGAGTGTATGAAAGGGGAATTCTCGTATCCGAACCAGATTCGATTACAGACCTGTGGGAGGATGATTTCGTTGCTTTTCTGCTTGGCTGCAGCTTCACATTTGAAAGAGCGCTTCTTGCTCACGGGATCCCGGTACGGCATATTGAAGAGGGGGTAAACGTGCCGATGTTCCATACAAATCTTCCATGCCGGCAAAGCGGCCTATTTAAGGGAACGATGGTTGTCAGCATGCGTCCGATTCCTGCAAACCAAGCCGCAGCTGCTGTGCAGATTACAGCGAGATCGCCTAAATCACATGGTGCTCCTGTTCATATAGGGAACCCGGAGCAGATTGGCATTCTTGATGTGAATAATCCTGATTTCGGGGACAGGGTCACGATTAAAGCAGATGAAATTCCTGTATTCTGGGCGTGCGGCGTCACCCCCCAGGCAGCTGCCATCGCATCAAAGCCCGATTTCATGATTACCCATGCTCCCGGCCATATGTTCATTACAGATTTAAAAGATACTGACCTTGAACTTTGACCCGCCTGAGGCGGGTTTTTTATTGCGCTCAATGAATGCCGGCGCCTTGTAAGCAGATACTACCTGTAAAGGGGGCCGCATGATGAGCAACATGGTTTTTCTTAAAGATAAAAGACGGGAAAAGCAGATGAAGTATGAACGGAGCATGCTGAAAGAGGTGTCGGTGAAGGAATTAAAAAAAGGGATCCACATCCACTTTGCCACCTTCTTTCATTATGGATTGTTATCGAAATGGAGCATTGAAGAAGGGTGTGCCGATTTTGCAATCGAATCCTTTTTACTTGGAGCCAAGTACAGCAAATTTGGTTTCAGAGGAGAATCCATGACCTGTGTCCAAAACCGGTCCGGCAAAGAAGAAAAAAGGCTGACAGCTGATTTTTATGACTACATCATCAGCTGGGGCTGTCCAAACGAGAGTGTCATCTGCCATGAATCTCTTTACATAGCCTCGGAGTGCTTTATGCAGCATTGGTGGAAAGAGGGGTTTTTAAGAGGGCAGAAGCGGTATAAATTACGCCTTCATTAATCATAATCCCTGACCCTGTCCCATATAGTGAAGTAGGAAAGGGCGGCGGGGAGGAAGAGGCGTGAAAAAAATTAAGCTGAGGTGGATCGCTTTTGCAGCGGGATTTATTGTATTGCTGCTGCTGTTTCAATTTCAATTTGCAAACGATGATTCCTGGGAGTCCTGGAATTTGCCATTAGCCGGTAAAGTCATTTACCTGGATCCGGGTCACGGCGGACCGGATGGAGGGGCTGTCGGCACAAAACTTCTGGAAAAAGACGTGACCCTCGAAATTGCCAAACGAACCAGGGATTATCTGCAGGAGCAGGGAGCCCTTGTTCTTTTAACGAGAGAAACGGATATCGATCTGTCTTCCATCGGCACAAAAGGATATAGCAGGAAAAAGGCGGAGGATCTCCGCAACCGGGTGGAAATGATCAATTCATCTTCAGCTGATATGTATTTAAGTCTGCACTTAAATGCTTTGCCGCAAAGACAATGGCGAGGCGCACAAACCTTCTATGACGGCAAGTTCGAAGAAAACGCCAGAATGGCAAAATTTATTCAGGATGAACTGAGGAGCAATCTTGAAAACACCGATCGAAAAGCAAAGACGATCCATGGCATCTATTTAGTGAAATACACAAATAAACCCGGTGCCCTCGTGGAAGTCGGGTTCTTATCAAATGGAGAAGAGGAGAAGCTCTTTTCTGACCCTGACTATTTAGATAAAGTGGCCGGATCGGTATATAAAGGGATATTAAGATATTATACGGATAAAACGGAGCCTCCTGAGTAAAGGAGGTTCTTTTTCCGCTAGGGAAGCAGGGCGGACGGCAGGCTGAGGATGCGTCGATGCAGATCAGGAATCCAGTCCAAATTTACTGGATATGTTATACTGTTGTAAACGAATTCAAAGAGGGTGAAGCACATGTTGCAGGAAGAAAAATTGAGACAGATAGCAGAACAAATCCAAGAGCCTTTTTTACATATACCGCTGAAAGATGTAAATGGGATTAAAGAAGTGAAGGTGAAGGCGGAAAAAAACCATGTCAGTCTGAAAGTCGCCATTGCCAAGCTTAATACTCCTGAGCAAATGAAGCTCCAGCAGGAACTTGTCGCCAGACTGAAGGAGGCTGGAGCGGAAACTGTCGGCTTGCGTTTTGAAGAGCTGCCGCAGGAAGTTGTCGCATCTCTCCAGCCAAAGCAGGAGTCTTCAGCAGGTCTCATGTCTGGAGGAAAAGAACCAACGTATATCGCGATAGCCAGCGGAAAAGGCGGCGTAGGCAAATCCACGGTATCAGTTAACCTTGCAGTGGCACTTGCCCGAATGGGGAAAAAGGTCGGGCTTATTGATGCCGATATATACGGCTTCAGCGTGCCTGATATGATGGGGATTACCAATCGGCCGGTCCTTCGGGGAGATTCCATCATTCCGGTAGAACGGTTTGGAGTAAAAGTTATTTCAATGGGTTTTTTTGTAGAAGATAATGCACCGGTTATTTGGAGAGGCCCGATGCTCGGCAAGATGCTGAACAACTTCTTCCAGGAGGTTGAGTGGGGAGATTTGGATTATCTGCTTCTTGACTTGCCTCCTGGAACAGGGGATGTAGCGCTTGACGTTCACTCGATGCTTCCGGCCTGCAAAGAAATCATCGTATCCACTCCGCATCCGACTGCAGCATTTGTTGCAGCCCGTGCAGGTGCGATGGCATTGCGCACAGACCATGAAGTCATTGGAGTAGTAGAAAATATGGCGTATTTTGAGAGTCAGACAACCGGGGAGAAGGAATATGTATTCGGCAAAGGTGGAGGCGATAAGCTTGCAGAAGAATTGCAGGTGCCGATTCTTGGACGGATTCCTCTCCGCCAGCCGGATTGGAATGAAAAGGACTTCTCTCCTTCGGTTTATGCACAAGATCATCCGACTGGGAAAATTTACGAAACAATGGCAGAAAAGGTGGCCAGCCTGGTGCCGACAAGTATTAGCTAATGAAAAAAACGCCCGATCACTGATTGGGCGTTTTTTCTGATTTACTGACCTCCAGAGCCGCCGGATTCTCCTCCACCCCCAGATGATCCGCCCTGCTCCTGGCCGCCGCCGCTTGAGCCGCCGCCTTGCTGCTGCTGTCCCATTTCCTGCGCTGCCTTCAAAAGAGCGTCCTGCATTTTTGTTTTATAAAGCGGGCTTGATAGGGTTTCAGTAATGACTTCCTGAATGTACTTCCTTGATTCCTGGCTTTGGATTACGGTCCCAATTTGTTTTTCCATTTCGGGATTTTGAAGGATTTCAATCATCATCTTTTGATAGTCTGGATCTGCCATCAATTGCTTGATTACCTTTTCATGTTCCTTCTGCAGGCTCATGGCGAAGGCCTCTGAAAATTGAGGGTCTTCAAAGATCTTTGTCCAAAATTTTGCGCCTTCTTTGGATGTAAGGGTTTTTTTGATCGTTTCTGATACCATCTTCTGGTCCATGACGAGAGCCTGTTTCATTTCTTCATCTTTTAAAACTTCCTGCAGAGCGGTTTTGCCTTCATCTGTTTTTAATATATCGACAACCATTTTTTTCGTCTTTTCATAATCCATTTCACTTGCGCCCTCCGCTTTAGGAGCACAGCCATTCAAACCGATAGCAAGCGCACTAATCGTGAGGAGCAGGATAAATTGTTTCATGATTAAAGGGCTCCTTTCACAAGTTCCTATCCTTAATATGGGGCACAGGCTTTTTTTTATGACTGAAAAAAATTCCCTGTATAGCAATTTTAAAGGAGGCTTGATAAAATCAAAGCAGAGAAATGGGATGGGGGAGCGTTAATGAAAAGCAGGGACTGGGTACGTTTTTTCTTTTCCGGCTTGCTCGTGGGAGCGGCTGCAGCTATAGCATCCGGCATGATCATTAATTGGGAGCAGCAGTCTGGTCTGCTTGCATCAGGGCAAATAGATGAAGTCCTCGCTTCCTTAGTATGGTTTGTCGGAGTGGGAATGATGTTCAGTATAATCAGCCAGATGGGCTTCTTTGCATATTTGACGCTGCATCGCTTTGGAATGGGAATCTTTGGGTCACTTTGGAATCCGGTTCAGATGGTTTTAATTGTGTTTGTTCTATTTGATTTAATTTATTTCCGTTATCAGGCATTCGGAGAATCAGGACCGGTTCTTCCATATATTTGGCCGGCTGCCGGATTCTTTTTTGTAAGCCTTATCATCGCTTATATTAAGCAAAAAGATACAAATAAAGGAGCTTTTATTCCCGCGCTGTTTTTTATTTTCGTCGGAACAGCTGTTGAATGGTTCCCTGCCCTTAGGGAAAATGATCAAAACTGGCTGTACTTTATGCTTATATCCTTACTGTGCTGCAATGCTTTTCAGCTGATTATGCTTCCGCGCTTCAGCGGGTCTGCTGCCAGGAAGACGGAGCGGCGGAAAACCGCGGAGGGCTGAAAGCTGTGCAATACTGCTGTTTCGTATCGGAATGCGGTCCAATAAAAAGCCCCAGCCTGAGCAGCTGAGGAAAGGATAAAGCTAGTTCACTTCTTTGGACCGGGATTCTGTATTGGCTACGAGCTCATTGACGGTTACATTTCGGTAGCCTTTCTCTGTTACATTTTTAAGAATTTTAGGGATAGCATCTTTCGTTTGCTTAGCAGAATCAGAAGCGTGCAGCAAAATGATGTCGCCTCCGCCGAGGTTGCCCGTAACATTTTCTACAATTTTACTCACCCCGGGATTAGTCCAGTCGTTCGAATCGATGCTGTAGTGGACAACGGACAGTCCGTAAGCAGAAGCAATATCTAATACTTGCTTATTGAAGTGTCCAGTCGGAGGACGCAGGTATTGAATCTTTTTTACATTCAGCTGATCGAACGTTTTTTGTGCAAGCATCAAATCTCTCCTGATTTCTTCAGGCTTTAGATTCGTATAGTTTTTATAAGAGTAGCCCATACTTCCGATCTGATGCCCATCCTTAACCATGCGTTTTACAATGCCCGGGTGGCGCTCAGCCCAGGAAGCGGAAATAAAGAATGTAGCGTTCGTTACATGGTTTCTTTTCAGTGTATCCAGAATGGGCAGGGCTTTTTCATCACCCCAGCTGATATCAAAAGTCAGCGCAATCTTTTTGCTGCCGGCTTCTCCTTTGTAAATGGCCTTTGGTCCGGTGACAGAGGAAAATACGGGGTATTGAACAACATTTTCTACATATAAAATTCCGGCGGTAAATAGAGCGGCTATCGCTATTATAAAGACTTGCTTAATTTTTTTTGCCCGGAAGACGTAAATTCGATTCATGCCAGCAGGCCTCCTTGTCCAGTATCAGTCTTGTCTTATAGATATGCGAAGGACAGGAATTCCATGAATCAAATCAGATTTTCGGATAAGGTTTATATGAATGAATACAGCCATCTGAACATACAGGAAAGTGAAAAGGACTGTGTAGGTTCTGGACGCCCATTGAAAGCGGGAGTACGGAGATCCCCCAAGGGGAAAATAGGCACCCCATTTTAAGAAGGGCACGAAAATTTAAAAGAGTATTGACGCTGATATTTCAGCGTGGTATATTTATTTGCGTCGCTGTAAACAACTAAATGTGTTTAAAAAAACATTTAAAGAATTTGTTGACTGCGATGGAACATCATGTTATATTATTAAAGCCGCTAAACGAGGCGGTGCAAAAAATGATCTTTGAAAACTAAACAAATCGAAGTGCCAACGTTAATTCTAAAGTTTTAAACAAGAGCTAGTCAAACTACTTTTTGGAGAGTTTGATCCTGGCTCAGGACGAACGCTGGCGGCGTGCC
>NZ_JBNILJ010000016.1:0-72573 GCF_050107635.1 Metabacillus sp. 113a
TCCACATTTAGGGTAAGATTAATCTGGGTCATATTCATCCTCCATTACATTTTTTCTTGGTCGAAAACATTGTAACATGAGGGTGATATGACCCTTTTTCTATTTACACAATTATATGGACTTTACCCAAGATTTAAATATATCGAC
Source organism: Metabacillus sp. 113a (assembly GCF_050107635.1). Taxonomy (NCBI): domain Bacteria; kingdom Bacillati; phylum Bacillota; class Bacilli; order Caryophanales; family Bacillaceae; genus Metabacillus; species Metabacillus sp. 113a. The sequence continues at coordinate 148 of NZ_JBNILJ010000016.1, forward strand.
CGGAATCACAGAATATCGGTCAAGATTGCAATAAATCGGCCGAAATCATAGGATATCGGTCAAGATTTAAATATATCGGCCGAAAATCCAATATATCGACTTTTCAACAGGATTCGACAAGGATTACGCTCACCCCATGTAGTTTGCGCTCCCCGGGACATGGGTAAAAATGAGAAGATAAGTACGAACGAGCAGGAGGGGCCAATGAACGTTAACCGATATCAAATCCAAGGCGATAAAAAAATCAGATTGCCTCACTATGCCACTGCGGAGGACCATGGATACAGCGAAGAGGAGCTGCGGACTCAGCTCATTCCTGAGAGTGTGAATAAGCTGAAGGATTTACACTGGCGCCTTCATGCGGAAGGGAAAAAAGGGATTGTCGTTGTTTTGCAGGCGATGGACGCAGCCGGAAAGGATGAGGCGATCAGCTACATTTTTTCCAACTTGAATGCCCAGGGCCTGAAGACGACTTCGTTTCAGAAGCCATCAGAAACTGAGCTTAACCATGATTACTTATGGAGAATTCGTGAAGGCCTTCCGGAAAGAGGACAGATCGGTATTCTGAACCGGTCGCATTACGAAGATGTCATTGCCCCAAGAGTCCACGATCTGCTGGAGGAAGGAACCGTTCCGGAAGATAAGGACGAGGAAGAAATCTGGTCCATGCGCTACCGGCAAATCAATGACTTTGAGCGGTACCTTGTGGAAAACGGATTTGAAGTCGTTAAATTCTTCTTTAACATGTCAAAAGAAGAGCAGAAAAACAGACTGCTGGAGCGAATGAAAAACCCGAAAAAGAACTGGGAGTTTTCCTTCAGCGATGTGGAAGAACGAGAGCATTGGGACAGCTACCAGAATATCTTTGAAGACATGCTGAATGAAACATCTACAGAATATGCCCCGTGGTATATCCTTCCGGCAGATGATGAATGGCACTCCCGTTATATCATTACCAAAACCATGATCGAATGCCTGGAAAAAATCGACCCGCAATTTCCGGAGATTTCAGATGAAAACCGGAAGAAGCTCAATGAATATATTGAAAAGCTGGAAAACGAATAAAAAGAGGGGGAACGAAATTCGTTCCTCCGTTTTACGTTCTCTTCAGAACATAATGATTGAACGTCTCCCCATCCAAGAAAACCTTCCGCAGAAAAAGAAAACCGCTTTTCCTAATCACCCGGTTGGACGCAGGATTATCCTCCCGTGCAATCGCATTCAGGATATCCGCATGTTTTTCTTCAAAAAGGTAGCGGCTCAGTCCTTCTACAGCAAGCGTCGCATAGCCGCGTCCTGTAAAACCAGCAGAAACCGCATACATAATTTCCCGGTTTGGAGCAGGCAGCTCTTCTTTAATGCCCGTACAGGACCAGCCGATCAAACGTCCGCTTTCTTTATGGATGATCCCAAGCTTAAGATGCCGGTCTGCCAGTTCAGCCGCACCCAAAAACTCCTTGTTTGCCGGAATTTCATAATTCGTCACCCAATCTCGCCGCTGTTCCCTCGTAGATTTCCAATCTGGAAGAAAAGCGGAAACCTCGGGCTCGTTGGAAATACGGTAAATCTCGTCCGCATCCTCAACAGTGAATTCACGAAGAAGAATTTCTCCCAGGTCTATTGAAAAAATAGTCATCATTTTTTCTCCTAGCCGGTTATTTAGTCATCTATTATTCTACCTTAAAATAAGAACGGGTGGATATTTTTTCCTGAACACCCTTATATACACGTACAAAAAAACAAGCCGGAGGTCTGAATGATGAGAAAAGCGTACATGTTCATTTTAATATTGGGGGTGATTGCAATGACAGCTGCGGGCTGTGGTACGAGTGCGGAAGAGAAGGAAGAGCAGGAAAAAATTAAGGATCATGCTGCACCAATTGCAGTTGATTATGCAATGAAATTCTATCATAAAGAATTTATTATTGATGGATTTGAATTTTCATCACAAATTGGAGGCGGGGTTTTATTTGTTCGTGGACACTTTGAAGGTGAAAAACCAAACCAGAGAACTGTGCAAATATCCTATAATCCTGAAAATTATAAAGAAATGACAGCAGATGCTATGAAAAAGTCGAAGCTAGATTAGGAGGGGGAAGAGATCTATCATATAACAGCCTGCAGTTGAACTTGCTAAGGATAAAGATGATAAGGAATTCATTATTAACTGCTATGAATTCTCATCTAAAGTTGGCGGTGGTACAATTTTTGTAGACGGTCATTATGAAGGTGAAGAACCTAACTCTCGTTCTGTACAAGTAGTCTATAACCCAGAGAACATTCAGGATATGGAAGCTAGAGGTATGAACGAGTCAGAAAATTAAATGGAGAATAGTAGGGATCAGATTATTTATATAGTTATTTATCTGAAACAAGCCTATCGAGATGACAGTAAGACTAAAAAGTTTGTCCCAAAATAAGAGGAGAATACCAAGAGTGGAAAAGAATCAACAGCATCCAAATAAATGGTTTATTACAATAATTTACAGGGTAGTGATTAATAGTTCCTTTTTCTCTTGTTATAAACACACATTATCTACTAGTTTTAAAGAAGTAAAATTTTCCAAGAAGAAAAAGGGAGGTACTGATAGTGAAAAAGCTATTTTTTTAATTATAACAACGGTGGTGTTTATTGTGGTAGCTGCAGGATGTGGGAAAAGTGAAGAGGAGAAGAAAAACCAGGAGAAAATTAAAGAGTATGCTGCCCCTATAGCGGTTGAATTTGCAAAAGAAATGGATGGTAAAAAATTCATTATTGATGAATACGAATTTTCCTCTAAGATGGGTGGTGGCCTTCTGTTTGTTCGAGGACACTATGGAGGGGAAAAACCTAAAAAACGAACAGTTCAAATTTCTTTCAATACAGAAAATTATCGAGAAATGACCGCGGATGCTCTCAAACTATCTAAAGTAGAATAAACAGGAGATGAAATTATCATGATTACTGATAAGTCATATAGTGCTCTCTCGGATGCAGCATATGATCCAGATGAAGATAAACTATCTAATCAGATAATAGCAGGAGTGATTTTACTTCCCAGTGATGAATTTTTCAGCGGAGATACAAAGTGCGGGTTTGAAAAATCTTTAGCGTCCAATTAGATAAAGGCTTGTCAGATAAGCTCCCGCGACCGCGAAGGAGTTTTTTGTTTTTGCCAATAAGGATAGACCCTTCCTGTATGAGAGAAGGGTCTTACATATTTTTATAAAAAGGAGTCGTTTAGCTCCTGTTGCATTGCATCTGTCTTTGACTTGACAGCTGGTTTCGGAATCCTGTAATGGTTCTCATATTTACACATCTCGCAGGAACAATTTAAATGGGTCTTAGATAATTTCCCGGGGTGTTTCAGGTAGGGGTGAAGCATAGCGGCGCTTTCATCCAATCCCCAAACCTGTTTCAGAATTCCCAGCTTCCGGTTAACGGCTTTCTTTGGTGACGGTAATACGAACGTGATCAATTTTTCATAAATGAAACCCTCCCTAGAGTAGCATACCTCCTGCAGGGGGTCTCATAGGGTTCGTGAACCCTTGCAGGCAGGTACTTGAGGTTTTCATTTGATGAATTACTTTCTTCATAGATTTTTCTTAGCTGATGAGGGCAAAATTGTGATAGAGCGTATTGTGATTTAACCCTGCAGCGCAGTTCGTAAAGCTTAAAAGGAGCGGGTCCTTGGAGAGGCTATTTATAGAAATACCGGAAATGTTCTTCTATGTTCATCGCTCGAAATTTTTTTGGGAGGACCCGACAGCCCCCCTTGGTCATCAGCTCTTCATTCGGTATTTATCTATGCTGATCCACAAGAATGATGTTACCATCCGGATCTTTGAGGGTGAAACTGGCAGGACCTTCAGAGTCCGCATCGGCTTCCGAAAGCAAGGAGATTCCCTTTGATTTCAGCTCGTGCTGGAGGTCGCGTACATCCGTAAATGATTCAAGGTTCTCAGCCTTCTGATCCCAGCCAGGATTGAATGTGAGAATGTTCTCTTCAAACATTCCTTGAAACAGTCCGATAACGGTATCTTCGTTTTTCATGATCAGCCAATTATGTTCAATGTTCCCGCCCATTGAATCAAAGCCTAGCTTTTCATAGAACTCTTTGGACTTTTGAATATCCTTCACGCTTAAGCTTACTGAAAATGAGCCAAATTTCATCCCTGTTTCCTCCTCAATTAACGTTCTATATCCAGTATAAAATGATTTTGATCAAACTTCATTAACTTGGACAGAATTTCTCGATTTGGTGAAAAGTTAAAGCCTTTAAGGGGGAAAGTGTTTGAAATGATGCGGAGGATGATTTAATAAGATAACGGGGCACCCCGTCCCGCAGGATCTCCTATATCCTCGAAAACCCTGATATATCTCCAATAGTCACTGACTATCGATTTTTAGGGAAAGCTCGGCAAGCTGGCGCCAGAGTTTTTAGCCACCCTCCCAACTATGCTATAATACAATCACCATTTCACGTGCGAAAAGAGGGGTTTAAGATGTGGCAGGAACAGGTTCAGGTGGCGGCGCCTTATGATTTTGACCGGGTGCTGGAGCGGCTTTCGATTGATTCGATGAATGTGCTGGATTTGGCTGAGCGGTATGTGAAGGTTCCGCTGCGGCTGAACGGCTTTGAGCCGCATGTGGTTACCGTTCAGGCAACGGGGACAAAGCAGGAGCCTGCTTTTACCGTGACCGGCAGGACCGAGGCGGTCAAAGAGGAAGCGATGGCAGAGGTTCGCCGGATCTTCCAATGGGACTTACAGCTCTATGCAGTGGCGGAGCATTTTAAGCCGTCCACGATCGCTGAAATATTCGCCGAGCACGAGGGCACGCCGCTCGTTCTGGATTTCAGCCTGTACGGAAGCCTCATTAAATGCATCATCCATCAGCAGCTCAACATGGCTTTCGCGATGACGCTGACGAAGCGGTTCGTGCAGACATACGGAGAAGAGGTGGACGGGGTCTGGTTTTACCCCCATCCGGAAAAAGCTGCCGCCATCCCGGTGACGGAGCTCCGTGAGCTGCAGTTCAGCGGACGCAAAGCGGAGTATATCACCTCTATATCCGCGCTCGTCGCAAACGGCGAAATTGATCTCGAGAACATGCACAACCAAACTGACGACGAAATTTATGAACAGCTCATTAAAATAAAAGGGATCGGGCCGTGGACCGTGCAGAACATCCTGCTGTTCGGCCTCGGCCGCCCGAATCTGTTCCCACTCGCTGATATCGGCATCCAGAATGCACTGAAGCAGCATTTTCAGATGGATGCGAAGCCAACCAAGGAAGAAATGCTCGCTTTCAGCAGGGAGTGGGAGCCTTATTTAAGCTATGCGTCCCTTTACCTGTGGCGCAGCATCGAAAAAAGAACGGAGCGTTAGCATGAACAACAAGCGTACACATCAACCAAAACAGCAGTCCGGCATCACGATGGAAATGGGACAGACCTTTCCACTTACGATAAAACGCCTCGGCATCAACGGAGAAGGAGTCGGCTATTTCAAAAAGCAGGTCGTCTTCGTATACGGCGCCCTTCCCGGCGAAGAGGTCGTCGCGAGAGTAACGAAGCTTCATGCGAAGTTCGCAGAAGCGGAAATCAAGAAAATCCGGAAGGCATCCCCGCACCGGGTCAAAGCGCCGTGCCCGTATTTCGGCAAATGCGGAGGCTGCCAGCTGCAGCATCTTGACTACCAGCAGCAGCTGAAGGAAAAGCGCGATATCCTGATCCAGGCACTCGAGCGCCATACGAAATTTGATTTGTCCAAGCTTGAGATCCATCCGACAATCGGCATGGACAACCCGTGGGAATACCGGAACAAGAGCCAGCTTCAGGTCGGCAAACAGAACGGCAAGGTTGTCACAGGACTGTACGGCTTGAACACCCACCAGCTCGTCGCCATCGACCACTGCATGGTGCAGACACCGGCCACCGACCGCGCCACTCAGGGCGTCAAGCAGATTCTGCAGGACTTCAAGATCGAGCCATATGATGAACGGAAGCGCCAAGGGCTCGTGAAAAACATTGTTACCCGTGCCGGCATCGAGACAGGCGAGGTGCAGGTCGTCATCGTCACAGAAAAAGAGGCCTTCCCGAGGAAAGACCTGATTGCGGATGAGATCATGAAGCGCCACCCGGACGTCAAATCAATCGTGCAAAACATTAACCCGGGCAAAAACTCAATGATCTTCGGGGACAAGTCCGTCAAGCTGAAAGGGAAAGACACGATTGACGAAAAACTCGGTGAGCTCTCCTTCGGGCTGTCGCCAAGAGCGTTCTTCCAGCTGAACCCGGAGCAGACAAACAAGCTCTACAACGAAGTCAAAAACGCAGCCGCCCTGACCGGCAAAGAAAAAATCGCCGACGCCTACTGCGGAGTCGGAACAATCGGCCTCTGGCTCGCCGACGGCGCCAAAGAAATCCGAGGCATGGACGTCATCGAAGCCTCCATCCAGGACGCCAACCAAAACGCCAAAAACCACAACATCAACGCCACCTACGTCACCGGAACCGCCGAACACTGGCTCCCGAAGTGGACCAAAGAAGGCTGGAAACCAGACGTGGTTGTCGTCGATCCGCCAAGAACCGGCTGTGACCGGACATTGCTGGATACGATTAAAAAGGTAAAACCGAAGAAATTTATATATGTGAGCTGCAATCCGTCTACACTTGCGAAGGATTTGGAGTACTTGGCTAAAGAATACAGAGTAGAGTATATGCAGCCGGTGGATATGTTTCCGCAGACTGCGCATGTGGAGTGTGTAGTGCAGATGACACTAAGGAAAGGCAACTAACCCTAGTGGTGGTTGCTTTTTTATATTTATAATGAATTTACTAACTTGCAGGTTATTTTATCACTGCCATTCAGTTTAGAATTATTAAGTATCGTAGCTGTTGTGTTAATTTTTTGAGAGCCTTTCTCCGATGTTATAGCGATAAAAAGAAGTGTAACCGTTTCTAAATAATTGATAGATAAATATTGGTAGAAAAATGGTATAATAATATCAGGATTATATAACTAGACTTAATAAGACCAATAGACAAATTTGTAACTGATGAGGAGTATTAAATGAGCAGATTGATAGATAACAGCATATCAATATATGAGGCTTTACAAAATATTAAAGATGGAAGATATGTAATGCCTGCGTTCCAAAGACAATTTGTTTGGGGTACGGAGCAAATTGAAAAACTGTGGGATTCAATTTTATTGGATTATCCAATTGCAACATTTCTATTTTGGCATGTAGATGACTCCAATGTGTCTTGGGACACCTATTTTTGCAGTTTTTTATCAGAGGTCACATTTGATAGCAGAAAGCAGGCTGACACTGTTAATTACGAGCTGACGAGTATAAATGTTAAGAATACAAATATTGCAGTGTTAGATGGACAGCAAAGGCTGACATCAATGTATTTGTCATTGTTGGGGCATGCATACATACGTCCCAAAAATTCCAGAAAGAAGTCCGGTGATAAGATTGTTACTAAACTTCTTATAGAACTGAATAAAAATAAGATAACTGTCGATGAGGAAGAGTACAACAGCAAAAAATATGATATTAAATTTAGTGAAAAAATAGGAAGATTAAGTCCAACCCAGTTTGAAATAAAAAATATCCTTGATGATAAATTTCAGAATGATGCTACAAGAGAAACAGCAATTGAAGAAGCGATCGTTAATGTTCCGGGAGATAGTAAGGACTATGCACGGAGCATTTTAACAAAGTTGTATAATAAAATTTTTGTCGAAAAGCTAGTTAGATACACAGAAATTAAGGAAATGAAACAAGATGATGCTCTTGAGATGTTTGTAAGGTTTAATAGTGGTGGCAAAGCACTTCGTAAATCCGAAATAACAATGTCAATTCTAGAGGCATACTGGCCAAGTGCAAAAACAGAATTTGGCAAAATACTCGTTGACTCATATGCTGGCTTTGGAACGGACTTTATTATTCGTTCAGCTTTAATGTTGTATGGTGATGTAGTCAAGTCCAATATTAACAAAAAGATTGCAGAGGAATTGAAAAACGATTGGAATGGATTTAAGCAGGCACTTACAAATCTAGAAAGTCTGCTAAAGGAAATGAAAATTGATGTAAGCCGTTTCTCAAGCAGCTGGAACGTACTGCTGCCGATTATCTATTACATATATTATAGTTCTGATTACGTCAAAAACATCAAAGGTATTCAGGCATATTTATTGAGGGCGATATTCTTTACATATTTCCAATCCGGTACTACGGGTAAACTTCAGCAGATGAAGAGCAATATCATTAGTTTTGATTATGATATAACAATTGAAATGCTCGATCAGATGAATGACCTGAGAGTTACAGATGGTAAAATTGAGGATGTACTCAATTCGGAAAAAGGAAGCAGAGTTGCTGGTGAAGTACTGTATTATTTAAATCTTTCCTGGACAAACAAAAGCTTTAAATATGAACAAGATCATCTTCACCCAGATAATAGATTTAGCGAAAGTAAGCCAGTATCTGTATCTATGGAAGAGTGGAGAAAATGGCGTGGCGTGCGTAATCGGCTGCCCAATCTACATCTTCTGGAAGGCAGAAGCAACGGCAGCAAAAACGCTATGCGACTCGTTGATTATTACAATGATATGAATGATGAACAAAAGGCGGAATTTATTGAACAGGCTATGATTCCACAAGATCTTTCATTAGAAATAGAAGACTTTGAAAAATTATATGAGGCCAGAAAATCATTACTCGCAGAAAGGATACGTGAATTACTGGGGTAAGAGATTGCTTTAACGATAGGTAATCTATTTCTGATAGGCATCCTAGATTAAAGGAATCATCAAGTTTAATAGCGAGCTGTCATAACTGCTTCCAAGATTGTGGTTGATTTTCTAAACAGTCAGGGTAATAAAAATGATGAAAATTATGTTTTTGCTTGCAGTATTAAGTGTTGGCCTATTTGCATTCTTAGATAAGCATTTTTGGGGTTTGATACTTTGACTTGCATTCTTTGTTATCGGTTTATTTTTCAATAAACCACGCTTTTAAAAAAATAATGATTAGCGCAATTGCGATTGGAGAGAATTACCGAGGCACAAAATATCGGTGGAATCATTGTGCTTCCCGTCATAGGAATGCTCATCGGGCAGCTAAGCGGACTTTTCCTGCTTGGAATAGAGCTCATGCTGATGATCTCGGCTGCTGTCCTGCTGCTTAATGGTTTTCTGTTTTACTGGATTATGAAGTTTAATAATCGCAATTCACTGTTTGAGAATCAGATTGGATGAGATAACAACAAATGCAGTTCTTTCAGCTGTCAAAGTTTTTGCAATTGAATCCATTCCTTTTCCATCGAGGTATTCTCTAAAGATCCGTCTACCAATCTCCGGTGTATTAAAATTTTCAGCTTACCGTTGTCTGAGTAGTATCCACAAAAAACACGGGGACGGTTCTGCTGCTTCAGAAGCATCAGAACCGTCCCTTTATTTACTTGCTTGAAAATCATCTTTCAAAATATGGAGTTGCTGTGCTTAGGACCAATCCACCCCACCCCAAGAGGATTGCAGCTTCCGAAGCAGAACAATTTGCCCAATATGATACACAGCGTGCATTATGGCATTGCTTAGTAAACGCTCAATGGAGTACCTGTCTGCTGCATACGGTTCTTTTAGCTTTTCATCATTTAGTTCCGCGATCACGGCTTTTAATTCATTCATAACTTCGTTTAGGCGCTTTACGGTTAGGTTCCAGCCATTTTCGTCTTCCGGATTCCCTGGATTTGCGAAGGTTTCTTCATTATCCTTTGGTTTATGAGGATTTTCAGTGCCTTTGATTCGATGGATGACGTCTTCATTCCAAAAAACCAAATGGTTGACGATCTGCCAGATTGAATTGCTGGTTCCAGAACTTGTCCATGAGGCCTCAGCGGGGGTTACTCCATCAAGGGACTGCTCCAAGGATTTGGAATATAAGGCCCCGCACGCTTGTCGCCGTCTTTGCGGGTATAAACCTGGCACTATCGGGTGCCTTGCTGCAAGGGGTTATGCGGAATCCTATGGCTGATCCTCATATTATCGGTGTTTCCTCTGGTGCAGGTTTATTTGGTATCACCATGCTCCTGGTTTTCCCGGCTTATTCGTATTTGCTCATTCCTGTTGCATTTGTCGGAGCGCTGGCCTCGGCCCTGCTCATCTATCTGCTCGCATGGGACAAGGGAGTCTCTCCAATGAGGATTATCCTTGCCGGCGTTGCGGCCTCTGCTTTTTTAAACTCAGGCGTTTCAGCCCTGTATACATTCTATAGTGATCGGATTCAGGGGGCTGTTTCTTTTATGGTTGGAAACCTGTCAGCCAAAAGCTGGGGCCATGTCGAAATCATCGTTCCTTATAGTCTGATTGGCTTAGCACTGGCATTGCTAAGCGCGCAGCGGATGAATGTACTATTGCTTGGTGATGCTGAATCAAAGTCTCTTGGACTAAACACGGAAGGCTATCGTTTGTGGTTTATTGCTATTAGCGCCCTGCTTGCTGCCAGTGCAGTGAGTATCGTTGGTCTTTTGGGTTTTGTTGGATTAATTGTCCCACATGCTGCAAGGCTTCTCGTCGGGAATGATTATCGGATATTGCTTCCGGCTTCAGCCTTGCTGGGTGTAAGCGTTCTATGCTTATCTGACACCATTGGCCGTGTTGCCTTTGCACCAATCGAGCTTCCTGTCGGTATTATTATGGGGGTTATAGGGGCTCCATTTTTCCTATATCTGTTACGAAAGAAGAGAACGATATGACTATTGAGGCAAAGAATGTGCATATTGGATATGATGAAAACGAAGTCATTTCAAGTTTATCTCTTCAGTTTGAATCAGGAAAAATTCACAGTATTCTTGGACCGAACGGCTGCGGCAAAAGCACGCTTTTAAAAGCACTTGGAAAGCAAATTCAGACGACTGCTGGAGAGATTTATTTTAAGAATAGTGAAATCAATAAATGGAGCAGGAAAGCCTTTGCCAGAGAGCTTGCTTTCTTAATGCAAGTCCATGCGAATAACCCCGAGATTACGGTAAGACAGTTAGTGGAATATGGACGTTTCCCTCACAAAAGGAAATTTGAAAGGCTAAATCAAGAAGATCAGGCAATTGTGGAGCAAGCGATCAACCTGACTCATTTAGAAGATTTAGCTGAGAGAGCAGTAGATCGGCTGTCTGGAGGGGAGCGTCAGAGGGCATGGATTGCAATGGCACTAGCTCAAAAGCCTGCTGTATTATTACTGGATGAGCCTACGTCTTATTTAGACATCCACCACCAGCTTGAGATAATTGAACTGATTAAACAATTAAATATGGCTCATGGCATTACGATCATTCTAGTCCTCCATGATATTAATCAAGCAGCCATGATTTCAGATCAATTGGTTGTGCTTCAATCAGGAAAACTTTATGATAGTGGAATTCCAGAGAATGTGATAACAAAGAAGATGCTGCGTGATGTTTTTAAAGTTCATGCTGAAATAAATTTTTCATCTGATCGTAAATCAATTTCTATCAGCAATTTTCATCTTCTGGAAAAATAACACACAAAACCTCTGAAAATCAGAGGTTTTTTCTATCGAAGGAATAGGTGGAAGACTGGGAAGCTTTATACCGCAGAAAGATTTGGGATTCTTTCCTGCTTGAATAAAACTGAATCTTTTCTGATTGCGAATCTTTCAATGGATGAGCCTCATTTAACTGTGCATAATTGACGTAGTTATGGACTTTGAAAACAGGATGGGGGTCAGTTACTTTTAAAACTACCTTACAAACTTGATGCATGGAATAAGAAGCCGATAATTTAATTTGAACTATAAAAAATGTGGTAGCCGTTAAAAAACTTTTTTCGGCTATTCATTTTTTGGATTGGATATGGCGGCAGGTATTTACATTGGAATTTATCCATATGACTTATCTGCTATAATTGATAACCACCCCCAAACCATGATATAAGTGTAAAGGAGCAAAAAATTGTTTGTTCCTATCAATTGAACTTTATGATCCACCCATATAGAGAGGAATGGAAGAACAAATGAGTACTAATTTTTGGCGTGAATTGCCGCGGCCGTTTTTTGTGCTGGCTCCGATGGAGGATGTGACGGATGTGGTGTTTCGTCATGTGGTGAGTGCGGCGGGGCGGCCGGATGTGTTTTTCACGGAGTTTACGAATTCGGATAGCTATTGTCATCCGGATGGCATCGAAAGTGTGCGCGGGCGTTTGACGTTCACGGAGGATGAGCAGCCCATGGTGGCGCATATTTGGGGAGACCGTCCTGATTATTTCCGCCAGATGAGCATCGGCATGGCTGAGATGGGCTTTAAGGGCATCGACATTAATATGGGCTGTCCGGTTCCGAATGTGGCACAAAGAGGGAAGGGCAGCGGCTTGATCCTCCGTCCCGATACGGCAGCAGAGCTGATTCAGGCTGCGAAGGCCGGCGGACTGCCTGTCAGTGTGAAAACAAGGCTTGGTTTTAAGGAAATTGATGAGTGGAAGGAGTGGCTCGCGCATATTCTGAAGCAGGATATCGCGAACCTGTCCGTCCATCTGCGGACAAGAGACGAAATGAGCCAGGTGGATGCTCACTGGGAGCTCATTCCTGAGATCAAAGCACTGCGTGACGAGATCGCTCCGGATACGCTGCTTACGATCAATGGAGACATTCCTGACCGTCAAAAAGGATTAGAGCTTGCTGAGAAGTATGGCATTGATGGCGTGATGATCGGACGGGGGATCTTTAAAAACCCGTTTGCCTTTGAAAAAGAGCCGCGGGAACACACCAGTGAGGAGTACCTGGATCTGCTGAGATTGCAGCTCGATCTTCAGGATCAATACGCCGAGACCGTGCCGCGCTCCGTAACGGGCCTTCACCGCTTTTTCAAAATTTACGTCAAAGGCTTCCCTGGAGCTGCTGAACTGCGGAGCCGGCTGATGAACACGAAGTCGACAGATGAAGTGCGGGCTTTGCTGGATGGGTTTAAACAGGAAGGTACTGCTTAAACTAGCACGTTTACCCTTGGGACAATGAATCCCGGGGGTTTTTATATTGGAGAGCAAGGAAACACACGTGCTATACTTACCCTACCACACCACCAAAGGAGGAACGCACATGAGACTCGGGATTATCGGACTCGGTGACATTGCCAAAAAAGCGTACCTGCCCGTGCTGTCTGAAAGGGAGGATATCGAGCTTGTCCTCTGTACGCGAAATCCGGATACATTAAAGCAGCTGGCGCAAAAGTACCGGCTGGATGAAATGGTTCAGACAGTGGACGAGCTGGTGACGAAAAAGATGGATGCTGCGGTCATCAGTACAGCGACAGAAGCGCATGCGGAGATTGCTGAAAAGCTGCTGGAAAACGGGATCAGCGTTTACATAGATAAGCCTGTTTCTTTGAATTACAGGGAGACGAAGAGAATCTCGGAGCTTTCTGAAAGCAGCGGGAAAGTAGCGATGACCGGCTTTAACAGGCGTTTTATACCGCGGGTTCAGGAGTTGAGAGAACACGGGAAGGCGAGCCTGATTCTGATGCAGAAAAACCGGTTTGCTGCACCGGATCATGTCCGGAGGTTTGTTGTCGAGGATTTTATTCATGTGGTGGATACGCTCCGGTTCCTGATGGATACAGAAGTGACGGATGTCAAAACGCAGTTTTTGAAAAATGGAGAGCTGCTGGATCATATCGTCGTCCAGCTGAATGGGGACGGATGCACGGCCATCGGGATCATGAACCGGAACGGCGGGGTGACGGAGGAAATCATCGAATACTCAGCAGGCACCCATAAATATGTGGTGAATAGTCTGGTTGAAACGACTCACTACCATAATGAAGAGAACAGTGTCACGAAATTCGGAGACTGGGAACCGACCCTGCTGAAGCGCGGGTTTTATCAAATCATGGATCATTTCATAGAATGTGTAAGAGAAAGCCGCACACCGGATCCATCCATCCAGGACTCCCTCATTACCCATGAAATTTGCGAGGAGATTGTCCGCCAGATTGATCCTGAAGCATGAGCGGGGTATTTTCGGTGAAACAATGGAATAATTACTTTTATAATAAGCTTTTTTAGAGGATGACATTGATTTTAACACCTGTTGATTGGAGCGGAAGGCGTGAGACTCCGTGCTGAGAGCAGCGGGACAGGTGAGACCCCGCATTCGCGCAGCGGCGAGGAGGCTCACCGCCCAAGGATAAGCGAATGCCGGCAGCGCAAATCAACAACTAAGTTCATAAGAGCGTTATTAAAAAGAAAAAGAGGGAGAAAACATGATTGCGAAAACAGAAGAAGATTTTAACGGTTTAAAGGAAATTGGCAAAATTATCGCGTCCATTCGGGACGAACTGGTCCAAAAAACGGTTCCCGGCATCACGACGAAAGAGCTTGATGATCTGGCAGGAGAGCGCTTTGAAAAAGCAGGGGCCATTTCAGCACCAAAAGGCGAATATGATTTCCCGGGGTTTACGTGCATCAGTGTGAATGAAGAAGTGGCGCACGGGATTCCGGGTAACCGGGTCATCCAGGAAGGAGACATCGTCAATATCGACGTATCTGCTTCCAAGAACGGTTATTTCGCGGATACGGGAATCTCGTTTGTCGTGGGAAAAGGCGAAGAAGTTTTAACGAGAATATGTGACGTGGCGAAAAAGGCATTCGAAGCGGGCCTTGAAAAGGCAAAGCCTGGTTCCAAAAAAAGCAGGATCGGAAAAGCGGTCTTCGAAACAGCGAGAGAGCATGGGTTCACCGTTATTAAAAACCTTACCGGACACGGAATCGGACGCACGATCCACGAAGCTCCTGACCATATTTTAAATTACAATGACCCGTGGGATGATGAGATTTTAAAAGAAGGAATGGTCATCGCCTTTGAACCGTTTATCTCCACCTCAGAGGAAGAAGTGTTCCAACTGGATGACGGCTGGACCTTTGCCACGGAAAAGAGCTTTGTTGCTCAGATTGAACATACAATCATTCTGACAAAAAACGGTCCGGTTATTTTAACCCAGTAGGAGACCTTGAAAACGGATCAAATTGTGCGGTATGCTTAGACATACCATTCCAACGTAAGGCTGTGATGAACATGCGTATTAATAAATTTATAAGTGAGTCCGGGAAGGCGTCCCGGCGCGGGGCGGACCGGCTGATCGAAGAAGGCCGGGTCATGATCAACGGCAAGAAAGCGAAGATCGGGGATCAGGTGAAACCTGGGGATGATGTCCGGGTGAGCGGCGATCAGATTCAAGTGTCCCGGAACAATGTGTACATCGCATTGAATAAACCGGTTGGCATCACGAGCACCACCGAAAAAAATGTCAAAGGAAACATTGTCGATCTCGTCAATCATCCTTTGAGAATTTATAACATCGGACGCCTGGACAAGGAATCCGAAGGCTTGATTCTTCTCACGAATGACGGTGATATCGTCAACGAAATCCTGCGTGCCGAAAACGAGCATGAGAAGGAATACATCGTTTCCGTGGATAAGCCAATCACACCGGAGTTTGTTGAAAAGATGGGGAGCGGCGTCAAAATCCTTGGAACGAAAACCCTCCCATGTGAAGTGGAGCAGCTTTCAAAATTCGACTTCAAAATCATCCTGAAGCAGGGACTCAACCGCCAGATCCGCCGCATGTGCGAAGAGCTTGGCTATGAGGTGTTCAGGCTGCAGCGGGTCCGCATCATGAACATCCACCTCGGAAACCTTCCACCAGGGCAATGGAGAGATCTGTCCAAGAAGGAAAAGAATCAGCTGTTCAGTGAGTTGGATTATTATCCGAATGAGTGGTAAACAGAAAGGATGGGCCGGGGCCCATCCTTTTTTATATGTAGATATGGAGTGTATGTTTCAAATAATAAATTAAAGAAGAACAAAACTTTAAGTGGAATATGGTGGAATTAGTCCCTATTAATAGTGTAATATAGGGTATAAAGGAGTGGGTTAAAAGTAATGGAAAATAATGCAGCATTAGCCGATCATAACGCCATCATTAATCAAAATCATTCATTTACAGACACAGAAGCACGTTCTTATTTTGATGGGGGATTGTTTCAATTCATTGGTTGGACTTTATTGGGCTTACTAGTAACAGTATGTACATTGGGTATTTGCTATCCTTGGTCAATCACGATGATTCTTGGCTGGAAAGCACGTCACACTGTAATCAATGGTAAAAGACTAAAATTTACAGGCTCAGCAGTAGGACTTTTTGGAAATTGGTTTAAATGGTGGTTCTTTACAATCATCACTTTAGGAATATATAGTTTCTGGGTTTTTATTGCAATGGAAAAATGGAAGACTAAAAACACCACTTTTGAAAATTAATCAATTTTTGGACTAATTCTTTCTATTATTCTTTAGACATAAATGACCACTTTAAGGATCAAATGAAAATTTATTCTCACTCTGCAAGTCCCCGAACTCCTTAATAACCGGATAAAGTCGAAACGTGTTTTAAGGAAATTCCAGTGTACTTAATGATATGTACTGAAAAAAGAGCACCGGTATCCGGGGCTCTTTCTTGTCTATTTTTGATTAAATACGGCATTTGAAATCAGCCTGAATAAATAATCCGTATGGTTCCTGAAGCCCGCTTCAATGCCGATTAAGTGAACCTGTTAAACTCCTAATGGATTTTCCAGTTGTTATACCGTCATCTTCCAGCTCGACCGCGCAAGCCACCCCTCATCTTCCTTATAATCCGGAACCATTTTTCCAACAAGCCGCCAGAAGGAGCGGTCGTGGTTGAGGTGGACCATGTGGCACATTTCGTGCACGACCACGTAGTCGATCACTCGCGGCGGGGCCATGGCGAGGCGCCAGTTAAAGGTTAGCCGGAGTCCGGAGTCGCATGTTCCCCACGTTGTTTTGCTGTCTGTGATGCGGATGGAGCGCGGTTTTGTTTTAAAATGCTTTTGATGGACGGAGATTCTTTTTTCCACCAGTGCCTTGCATTGCCGGTAATAGAACCGCTTTAGCGCCTGTTTGATTTTTTCCTCTTCAAGCTGCGCTACCACAACGTGCAGTTCGTTTCCTTTCATGCGGACAGAATCCTGCTTGGCCTGAGGATCGTGGTGAACGTTCAAGGGGCAGGCCTTTCCCAGATAAAGAAAGGTTTCTCCCTGTTCATACTGCTTGACCTGAGGCCCGAGCAGCCGTTCCTTGTTTTCTTTCACTTTTTGCTGAATGAGCTCCCAATTTTCCTCGATGACATACAGCACTGCAGCGTCCAGTGTCCCTTTTGGAGCGTGGACCTCTATGTTTCCGTAAACATCTACATAGATACCGATGGCCGAACGCTTCTTATATTGAACGTCGAAGCTGATGGTCTCCCCTGAATACTTATGAATCATTTTTTTCACTATCCCCGATACTTGATTGCCAGTCCTTTTAGAAAATTGCGGGCATATCTGTCTCCGCATTCCTTATAGTTTTTCTGGCCTTCTTTTCTAAGCAAAGCACCGAGCTCTCCCTTTGTGACGGTCACTCCGGCAAGCTCCAAAACGTCCAGCATTTCCTCGGTTGTAAGAGATAAAGCGATTTTCACTTTTTTAAGTAAAACGTTGTTTGGATGTCCGTGGGAGATGGCAGGCTGAACCGGCTGCTCCTCCTGCTTTCCTCTTCTAAATACAATGAGCCCATTCAAAAAGGACTCATATAGGAGAGGACTGCAGCTGAGGTGGTTTTCCTCATCCTCTTTTGTCAGCAGCATGCCGACCTCTTCTCTGGAAACGTTCACGCCGCCATATTTAAAAATCTCTTCCATCTCTGAATTCCTCAAATCAAGTGCATATCTCAGCCGTATTAACCGGTCATTATTATCCATAGTCATCTCCTGGTTACGCATTTTTCGTTCTTTTAGAATAACACGTTGGTAACCATTTATACAGCCGCGTCCTGCCCCTCTTCAGCCTGCTGCCACCTTAGCTAAATCTGCTGGATAGTTAGCGCCTCACAGCTATAGATGAAACGACTGTTACCCCCAATGATAAACGTCGAAGTATTCTTCCGTAAAAAACGGTCCACAGGTATTTTCCACACTTGATTTTAAATATTAGTTTATTTATAATGTAATTGATCAATAAATAACTACAAGTAGGTGTTTGTCATAGCTAGGTCTACTAAAGAAAATCGTATGGATGAAATTCTTGAAGCTGGATTAGAAGTGTTTGCAAAAAAAGGTTATTATAATACAACTACCGCACATATTGCAGAAAAAGCTGGCATATCACAGCCTTATGTTTTTCGATTTTTTAAAACAAAGGAACAGTTGTTCATTGCAGCTTTGGAGCGAGCGTTCGAAAGAATTCTTCAAACTTTTAAAAATTTGGATGCTGGTCCGGATCAACTCGTTTCAAAAATGATCGCTGCATATGAAGAACTTTCTGAATTATATCCCAATGAAATTGCCTTGCAGGTGATAGGCATATCCGTAACAGAAAACGATGTGCGAAGTGCAACTCAAAAAGGGTTGTCGAGTATCCAGAGCTACACTTTAGAGCGGTTTAAAGCAGCAGGGATAAAGAACGCAGAGAATGAAGTGACTACCTTTTTAGCGAGAGGAATATTATGTAATATAGCTTACTTCATCGACACCCCTGAGCTGATTGATGGAAAAAAGTGAATAATCAAGTTTGATTATTTATTTTTAAAATATAATTTATTAATTGATTACTAACAAGTGCAAGGAGGTGAAATGATGAGATTAGCTACAATTGACTATGCTTCAATCGCGGTAATTGCTGTTTGTGCGTTAAGTTGGCTCGACTAATTTATATGACTAATTGCTTTAAAGGGGGCTGTTGCAGATGAATAAAAGTAAGGAGGATTCTATTTTCTCATTGTCCATTGTATTAGGTATGATCGCCGTTGTAATTGTTTTATTCACATTATGGGATTAAGTTGGATCAGGCATGGGGACTTGAGCATCATGTTTCGTATGTAATATAGGACAATGACAATTATTTTTTTATAAATTTTAGTTATTGATTAATCACTAAATAAATGAGGTGTTATAAATGAATAAAGCTATAGTATTAGGTGCAACCGGCGGGTCAGGTCAGGTCATTGTTTCGGAATTATTGAACAGAGGAATAGAAGTGATTGCTTTCGGACGTTCTCAACGTAAATTGAATGCTTTAATGGAGGAACATGATCATAATCCCAACTTAACATATAAACTGGGGGATATATTTGATCATCAGACGATTATAGAAGCGGCAAAAGAGGCGGAAATCATTTTTCAATGCGCAAATGTGAAGTATCAAGAGATGAAGGATAAACTTCTGCTACTTGGTGAGAGTGTGATGAAAGCAGCAGATAGTCTAGGCAAGAAGATTGTTATAGTTGATGGAATTTATGTATATGGGCGTCAAGTTGCAAAAGGAGATGAAAGTCATCCACATTATCCACATACAAAAAAAGGTAAGACTAGAGTGGAATTCGAGCAACTGATATTTAGTCCTGAATGGAAAAGAGCTAAAGCATTAATCGTCCGGTTACCGGATTATTATGGTCCTACATCGCAAAACTCTTATCTGCAACCCACTTTAGAAGGAATAGCAGCCAATAAACCTTCTATTTTTATTGGAAATCTGAAAACACCCCGGGAATACGTTTACTTGCCCGATGCGGCTAAAATGATTGTAAACATAGCGGAAAGAGAAGACTCTTATGGCGAGAACTGGAATGTACCAGGTGCAGGATTGATTTCGGGAAAAGAAATTATCCACATAGCCCGTCAAATAACAGGAAGTCAAAAGCCAATCATTCCATTGACTAAAAGTGCCATTCGTTTTATTGGCTTATTCGATCTATTTATGAGAGAAATTGTTGAAATTATGTACCTCACTAAAGAAGGATTTATTTTGAGCGGCGAAAAATATGAAAAACGAATCGGTCCCATTCCAAAAACCGCTTTCAAAAAAGGACTTGAAGAAACGTTAGCAATATTAATGCGTAAAGAATAACTGCACAGGGCTCTTTACCTGCATGTATCCCATCTGGAAATTTTCTGTTTAGGAAGCCGGACCCTCTGTATGGACAATTGACTGTACAGAAGGTCCGCCTATAGCTAGAAGAAAATCGCACCCTTCTAATCTAAGAAGTCAGGATTGTAATATAGCGGCTAAATTGATAAAGTCTAAAAGGCTTTTTTTATATTTTTTAGTTTAATGATAGCTTTGAAAAAAGGAAAAGCATGAAACTTGTCCGGATCCTCGTATGCTTCTTTTGGCTGTCAGTCCTGCTCTCCACTTCAGTAAGCCGTGCCACCGCAGATGAATAACAGAACGTTCAACGTTCACATCTATATACCTTCCATTCTGTCATTAAAGCAAATCTTGAAGCTGTTCATCATGTTCCTGCAATCAGTAAAAACGCTGGCCATGAAGGCAAAGCCGGCCCACAGGCGGAAAAGCCAGCCGCCAAAACCCGAAAAGCTGCCTACATCACGTTTGATGACCCTTTAAGCCACTGCCTCAAATTATTAATTATTTGAAGGGCAGGGAATACACGCTGATGCCGTATAATCCGAAGCAGCATGTGGTGAGTAATTTTTGGGGGGATGGGAGGTTTTAAGGGGGAGCAGGCTATTCTTTTTACAAAACTCATGTAAAAAGAATAGCCTGCTTTTTATCATCTTAGGCGAGAAGACCCACATACCCTTCATGGAGGTATTCATTCACTTTGAGCTCCTGAACCATTATGTTGAAATTCTTTACGAGTTCTCCGTTCTCATCTTTTCCTTTATGATGGATGTGGACGTCGAACATTCCATTGGCAACCTGAATCGGCTTACATTGTTACAGCTGGAAAATTAAGAAGAGAGCCTAAGATGATGGGCGTCAGGAGTTTGCCATGATTCAGCCGCCTAGTACACGTTTTTCCTGTCCCGCTTTTGTTTTCTCAGCTGATAAAGCCGGAATGAACTAACTGCGATGACAATTGCTGCGATTATCATAGCGCTTGCTGTTGCATAATTCCACCCTTTGGGTGGTGGTGCGGACCCCAGCCTCTGGAGCATTGGCTCAGGTATTCCTCTTTCTTTTGCCTGCTGTTCAAGCTCCGGAGTCAGCCCTCCGTTTTTATTAACTTCTTCCATGAACCGCTTTACTTCAGCGATATTAATATTTTGGGGTAATGCCGCCCCAGTCATCTCTCCGATTAGAGGTAAGCCTTTCGGTATTGAAGCGGGACCTGCAGCATCGGGTTTCATGAAGAAAGGAAGTGCAGATAGAATTATGACCGTTACGGACAATCCAATTAAACTGATAAAAAACCATTTTGAATTTCTCATTTTTTCTCCACCCAATCTGATTTCATTTTCTTCTTTTTTACACTCATGTTTTATCCCTCCAATTATGTGATGAGTTAAAACTACTAGAGAATTATGAACTGATTATGAATTTCTTTACGAAAGCTGCCGGGGACATGCTGCATCCTTAAAGGCCGCCGGAATGCAGGATGGTTAAAGGGAGATTGATAGAATAATGAATTCAGGCTATGGAATTTCTGTAATATGAAAAATAAGGATGCAGGAATCTGTAAGAATTTGTTTTTCGCTTGTATCAAACGCACATATAAGGGGAATTTTGATGTCAAGTCAGTATGATCAAGAGGAAAGCCTTACAGGAGGAAATGTGTCGAGCGTTTGTAGGGTGGGAGATACGGTCCGGCGCGGGCGAAAGCCGGATCGTGATCAGATTCATGCTTTACTCAAGCATCTTGAAATGAAGGATGTGGAAGGTGTGCCAAGATTTCTTGGCATTGACGGGAAAGATAGAGAGATTCTGTCTTTTATAGAAGGAGAAGCAGGAAATTATCCATTGAAGACATACATGCGGTCGGATGAGGCGCTAAAAAAATTGCGGGAATGCTCCGCACCTATCATGATGCGGTAAGTGATTTGCCCCTTGATTCGGGCTGTAAGCCGATTGATAACACCCCAAAGCTGCTGGAAGTGATTTGCCACAATGATTTTGCGATTTACAACCTGATCTTCAATGAAGAAGTGCCCGCAGGCATCATTGATTTTGACATGGCTGCTCCGGGCCCAAGGCTTTGGGATATCGCTTATACGCTGTACACCTGTGTGGCGCTGAGCAGGCTCTATTATAAGGAATCAGGTGAAGCAGCTATTACGATCGAACAAAAGATGCCGTCCGGATAAGGCAAAGAGTAAATTTGTTCTTTAATTCTTATGGGATCCAAGGAATGAAAAGTGGCTTTCTGGAGATGGTGCTGCTGCGGGTGGAAGGATTATGCAAAACGTTGCAAAGGAAGGCAAAAGAGGGCGATAAAGCCTTTTAAAAAATGATCGATGAAGGACATTATGATCACTATCAAGAGGACCTGCGCTTTATCCGCTAACATGGGAGAGAGTGGGTTTGAAAGCAGGAGCAGGAATTATTCCGGCTTCACGCCTCCTCTAGAAAGAAGGTATCAGCTTGAACTGGAGCCCATTCAGAAAAAATAACACTTCCCCGGATGATCACATCTCCTATCAGGATAAAGAAGATCTGCTGCAATCCCTTTTTACAGAACGTGATTATACAAAGCTTCCTGCTGCGTTCCCCATGCTCCTGGCGAGCTCCGCTGAATACAGGACAAGAACAGCTGAGGCGATCCATTCATGTGTATCCAAACTGACAAATGCGGAGTTATTGCTGCTGGATCCGCTTTTCCGGGAGATGTATTTTGATAGTCATGACAGTTGGAGAAATGAGTTGCTCCACAATTTACATTTTGCTGATCGGCCAGCTGAAGAGAAAATCTCGATTTTAGGGCTGTGCACGTTTCATCCAAATGGATATGTTCGGGAAGAAGCCATGACCATCTTAGCTTCCTTCCATACAGGAAGAGAACTTCCATTTTTGCTTATGCGGTGCAATGATTGGGTCTCAGAGATTAGGAGACTGGATAAGCGGCTGGCAGAGGAGCGGATTGAGGACAGCCAGGTAGAGGCGTTTGCTGCGAATTTACCGGTCGTATTCAAACTGAAGAACTCCAATCGCGCAGATCATGATCTGCTTTTTGAAAAAATATCAGCGCTGCTTTCCCGGCCGGAGGCGATCCCGTTTTTGCATGAAGGCACACAATCCAAAGAGCATAAAACAAGGTTGTTCTATTATGAGATGATCATTCGATCCAGGCAGGTCGATAGAAACTTTGATGTATTACTTCAGGCGGGAAAAGGAACCTCATGTTAGGCTGATTTTATTCCAGGAGTTCATGAATGAAATCAGTGAATCAGCGTTTCAGCGTTTCTACTGCGAGTTAAAAAAAGATAAGTTTACTAGAATCCGGGCTGCAGTTTTGCATAAAGCTGTTGTGGTTTTTCCGAATCAAAGCATCATTGAGCTTGAAGCAGCTCTCTTTGATAAAAGCGAAACGGTCAGATCTCTTGCAAGATATCTGCTAAGTAAAAAGAACATCACGGATTTTGCATCCTATTATACGGAAGCCATTATGAAACAGTCCGTCGGAAACCTCCGGGGAGCCCTGTTAGGGATTGGAGAGACCGGCGGCAAAGTACATACGGAGCTGGTCCTGCCGCTAGTAAAGTGGGATGAAGCGGGAATCATCAAAGCAGCAGCCCGTGCGCTCGCTATGCTCGATCCAGACCCTAATCGGGAGGTCTTCATCAGCCTGCTGAGCCATGATCATCCGGGAGTTTCAAAAGAAGCGGGACGGTCCTTGCAGGCAGCACGTTATGAGGACAAAGCAGAAGATCTATACAGAATTTATAAAGAGGCCGAGGCTCCTCACAGCAGATATCAGGCCGCTGTCTTACTGTGCTCGCTATCAAAATGGGTGTCCATCCGGTATATTCCTGAACTCTATGTAAACGAGGAAAACCATGCAATCAGCAGGTTAGGCCAACAGCAAGCATCAAAGTGGCTTGCGGGCTATAACCGATCCTTCTCCGTCCCAAGCAAAGAGCAGGCGGTCTCCGTCCGAACCGCGCTAAGCAAATATGGAAGCGGACTGAGGAAATGGGAAAGGGAGCAGCTTGAGTTTTGTTTGAAGGGGTTTTAAATATAGCAGAAAGAGGTTTTTCTATGAAATCAATATTATTAATCGGACAGTCAAATATGGCAGGCAGAGGATTTATTGAAGATGTTCCACCGATTTATAATGAAAAAATAAATATGCTGAGAAATGGCAGATGGCAAATGATGTCGGAGCCCATCAATTTTGAACGTCACGTAGCTGGGGTTGGTCCTGCAGCTTCATTCGCTCAGGCTTGGACAGAGGATCATCCGGGAGAGTCCATTGGGCTCATACCATGTGCCGAAGGTGGAAGCTCGATTGATGAGTGGTCCATTGATGGACTGTTAACAAGGCATGCGATCTCAGAAGCCAAATTTGCTATGGAAACAAGTGAACTAGCGGGGATACTATGGCATCAAGGGGAAAGCGACAGTTACGGAGAACGGTACAAGACGTATAAAGATAAATTGCTTACTTTATTTAAACACTTGAGAGAAGAACTCAAGACTCCGGATGTCCCTATCATGATTGGTGAGCTGGGACATTTCCTTGGAGAGACGGGATTTGGAAAAAGTGCTGTGGAGTATAAGCAAATCAATCAGGTATTATCTGAAGTGGCCCGTACTGAAGGGAATTGCTATTTTGTAACCTCAAAAGACTTAACAGCAAATCCGGATGGAATTCATATTAATAGTCTCTCTCAGAGAAAATTCGGAATAAGATACTATGAAGCTTTTTCAAAACAAAAGCACGTTTTTGATCCTTTAGACAGTGAGCATGCATGGATGGAAAAGGCAGCGAAACGTGAACTCACTAAAAATGAGTATCTATTTGTCCAAAGTACGAAGTTTGCCTTAGGGCAAATGAGCTTTGAGGAGTTTTCCAGTAATCTCTCCACTTTGGATGAAAGAAAGTGAAGTCCGGATCATACTGGAGAAGTGCAAGCCATAATGGTTTGCACTTCTTTTTTATGTTCCGTTTTCAATGTTTATTTATTCTGGACAAAAGGATGCACACGTACAGTTCTGCTGCTTTAATAGCAAGGAAACCATCAACTTTGTTAGTGATGTTGATTTAACGCCTGAAGATTGAAGCGGAAAGCGAGAGACTCTTGAGGGAGCAGCGGACTTTACACGTAAACAGGCAGACGCTTAGAATACGTCTGCCTTCATGTTCCTTTCCAGTTATCCAACTATATAACTGTTTTGCATGAAAGGAGATCAAATTTTTTAGCAAGGAACGAGAAACCTGCTTACTTACTGGTTTTACTTTCTATTTTTAGGAAATATGTCCATATTTCATTCCTGCCTTATCAACTAGATAATAAAGTTATTCTCATAAAATAAGGAATATAGTGTATAAACGCAACAATTTCCTTTGAAAACTAGTATTATCGGATTATAAAATTGTTTCTAATATAATATAAAATTATTATAACAATCTAAAAATTTTGTTTTCTTCTCTGCCTAAAGGGTAGAAAATCAATGTAATACAAAACAATGAATTGGAGGAGATTTTATGAAAAACCTAAAACGTACTGTTGTCACCTCTGCTTTGGGATTATCTGTACTGGTTGCTCCTTTAGCTCTTCCAGCTAATGGCACTTCCGCCGCTCCTGCTCAATCAGCAGAAGCCAGTGCCGAAATTCCTGTTGATCCAGTAGCCATCGGAGAAGCGATTGCAAACGCTGTTAAAACAGCGGAAAACCGCGACGGATTTGTGAAAGGCGCCATGGAAAATGCGTTTTATGCTGCAGATGAGAACTACAATGTAATGGTGATGAACTTAAGCCAGGGATATGATGAGCAACTAAACGGTGTTGAATTCTTCGAAACGGTAGAATATGACGGGGTGACCTTCGGTGTCTGGGTGTTCGAAGATGGAGAATTCACGAATGAAGGCGATGGAGGATATATCAACTGGGCGTTTAGAGGCTGGTTTGAACGGGACGATATGACCGTTAAATTTTCCAAACCTTAAAAAGTATGAATAGAGGAAGAGAAGCGCGGACAATCGTCTTCGCTTCTTTTCTCCTTTGTACAGATTCGGCCTGGATTAGTTATTGAATCAGCACCTGCTATTTACGTTCCGTGAATTCATAAAAGCCTGCTTTAAAAGCACTATATTGATTAGTAACATTCGTTGATTGGAGCGGAAGACGTCCTCCCCGTGTAAAGCGAAAGTCTGCCAGCTGCAATCAACAACTAAGTTCTAAATCAAAGATAATTCGCCACAACTGCAGTCAGGATGGTAATTGATCCATTGTAGGTCGCATGGACGATAACCCCGGGCCAGACGGAGCCCGTCCGGTAAAACAAATAACCGGCGGCCAAACCAGTCACAAACGCAGAAACCCATACTTCATTCAAACCGTGGACCGCAGCAAAAATAAGAGCACTGCCAATAATGCTGATCCATGGACCATACTTTTTAAGCGCATTCGTTAAAACGGCCCGAAAAGCAAATTCTTCACCAAGCGGTGTCAGTACAGCAATCATCAGAAATTGAGCGATAAATGCAAGGGTTCCTCCGCTCGCTGCGGATTCATAAGACGCCTGGGTGTCATTGCCGCTGACTCCTGTATAAAACATAACCAGAGCGAAAATACGAGTGACGAATAAGACACCGATCCCGAAGCCGATGCCAGCCAGCAGCCACCTTACAGATGTCCCCCGGATGCCAAAAGCTTCCCTTGAGCGAATACGTAAAACATAAGCCGCAAGGAAAGCGCCTAATCCGGCTATCCCGGATAATGCAGCAAAACTGATTCCGCTACTAACCGAAGCATCCTCCGTGGTCCAATTAATGATTTGGGCAATCCCCAGCACTAGTAGAAAATAGGCAAGGCCCATTACACTGATTTCAGGCCATCCGGGCTCTTTGCTTTTCCTTACAGTTTTTCCTGATGTATGTAACGGATTGGACGTTAACATAGACGGTCACCCCTTCATGGAAAAGCGTTTGTATGCTGCAATCCTGTAAAACAATGGCATGGTAAAACTCTTATTCTTTCATAAATGGATTGATCATCTCATTTCACTTCATGAATGAAACGCAACACTCCCGGGAAAGGTTACACTCGATTGAACGGAAAGGCTGTTACTCTTAAAAATACCTGCTCCATACCTAGTATGTGGATTGTAATAAGGGTACATTTTAAGTATCTATTTCATATCATTCGTCAATCCCGTCTGCTCTGCAGCACCAGCCCGCCGTTCGCGTATCCACACAAGTGCGACCATAGCGACATTGACTGCGACTAGGATGAGCAGGAAGGGACCCCCTGTTTCAGTGGAACGGTCCAGAGTAAATACCTCGCCGCCCGCCATGAGCGAGTTGACGGTCGAGGCCATGACATTGTTGGCGATATGGAACGCAATCGACGCTTCCATGCCGCGGCTGATGATCGCTATTAACGCTGTTGAGGCACCGAAAACGAAGAGGTAGCCAAACAGCCAAGGGTCGGTCGATCCGTGCATGACCGCGAAGTGAAGGCTGGAAATCAAGAGCCCGAATGCCAAGGCAGGGAGGACTGGACGCACCCATGACGCAGCGGCCGGCATGACGGCGCTTCGATACATCAGCTCTTCACCTGCGGACTGAATCGGAGTGAAAAAGAAGGTGACAACAAGCATAGCCATCGTTGTGCCAGTGAAACCGAAGGTCGTCCATCCCGTAGCTTCGGGTGCGACGAGCGCGACTACACCATTCCCGGCACCGACCAGCAGTGCCGCGCCAATCAGGTACTGCACAAAGCGTTTTCTGTCCCATCCCCGCGGTGAGCTGAGCAGGCTGCGCCAAGGCACTTTGGCCATCCAGACGAGGAGCAAGACCGCAAGTACTCCTGTGACCCCTATGCTCAAGCTGTCGGATAGATACCTCAACGGTGTATAGGCAGCTGACAGCGGTTCGTCGCTGCCTTCAATGAGGCCGACGACCATGCGGAACAAGACTTGCACGACAATCAGCAGCACCGACGGGACCACGATAATTGCGAGTGGCTTCCACCAACTCATACGGATGTGGGCACCGAATGGCCTCGTGCTGTCATAGGCCGGCCGGGCATTCTTCAAAACTGCACCTTCAGCTGCATTGTTTTCCACTTCATTTCTTTTTTCTTGTGACATCGTTTTCATCCTCTGATTTAGTATTTTTCATTTTCTAAAGACTCCATCATGCAGTAGGGGACCGTGGATTCATTTATTGCATTGTTCATTTTTCAAACTCCTTCCTAACCATTAGGAAGTTTACATTCTATTACTCAGTATAGTTCGCCTATATTTCTCTCGAAGAAACAGAAGTTTACTTTCTGATAAACTATTTGGAAAGTTGTTAATATGCCGGTAAGGTTCGTGTGCTAACATAGTGACCGAGGTGGATAAAAGTGGAGAATGCGGAAATTTTGTTAGTAGACGATGAAAAAACAATCGTAAAATTAATGGAAACTGTTCTGAGAAAAGAAGGATTCAGCCATATACATACAGCTTATACTGCAGAAGAGGCGCTTGAGTGCGTGTCCCGTCATCCGATCGATATCGTGGTGCTTGATGTTACGCTTCCCGGACAGAGCGGTTTCACGATTTGTCCGAAAATCAGGGAAATCTCCGATGCTTATATTCTCTTTTTGACAGCACGCGTATCCGACCTTGATGTGCTGACAGGATTTGCGATCGGCGGGGACGATTACATAACCAAGCCCTTCAACCCGCTTGAAATCGCAGCGAGGATCAAGGCGAGGCTCCGGCGGAACCATGCGCCATCGCCTGCCTTGAAAGAGACTGGCAGGAGGCATGATTTCGGGCGCTTTATCCTGGATGAAGAGGCAGGGGAACTGATTGTCGGGGACAAGGCTGTGCAGACGCCTGCCCAGGTATTTCTTCTGCTGCAGTATCTTTGCCAGCATCCGAACACGGTCATCTCCAAGACGAAGATGCTTGAAGCTGTATGGGGCTTTGACAGCTTTGTGGATGACAATACGGTTACTGTACACATTCGAAGAATCCGGGAAAGAATCGAGAAAGACCCGGGCCATCCTGAACTGCTTGTGACCGTGCGCGGCCTGGGCTATAAGCTGGTCAAGGGGAAAAAGGTCTGATGTCACTAAGGCGGAGGCTGGCTCTACACTTCTCTCTTCAGTTCATTTCAATCATTGTATTTGTCTCAATTATTTCTCTCGTACTTCTATTTGTGCTTCTGACGCATTTAAACAGAGAAACAATGAAGCAAAACTTCCCTGCCGGCGCCCTTGAAAACATTGCGGTCGATACGCAGATACAGGAAAATAAGGCCACCATAAGTGATGCGTGGAAAAAACAGCTGCGAGAACGAAATCTCTGGGTGCAGGTTGTTGATATGGAAGGAGACGTCATCGGGTCAGAAAATACACCTGGACTCCTTCCAGACTCCTACTCAGTCGCCGAGATTCTGCAGATTGAAAAAACGAACTATTATGAAGGTTTCTACGTATACTCTCAGGTTGACACCACCTTTAAAGATCCTTATTTTTATATGCTCGGATATGAAAACAAAGAGCGGGAAAGCCTCCAGCGCTGGTTTTCACTATATTCAAGCAATGGCAGGATTTCCGGTGAAACCCTTGTGAAGCTGGAAAAGGAATTAGAAAAAATAGAAGGCTCCATCCAGGTGATCAACGAGGAGGGGAAAGTTGTTCAGTCGACCGGATCTGGAAAAGTGAAAAAGGACTACAAGCCGCTGGACGTGCTAGTCAGGACAACGTTACCGGGGAAATTCGATACGAACTCAACGATCTTCATTGATCCGAAATCCGGTCTCACATGGATTCTAAATACACCGAAGCAAGGTGCAGAGACAGTGGCCTTCTCCATTTTTTCCGAAATGATAAGGCTCATCATTATCGCAGCAGTTGTCCTGCTCACCTTAACGTTAGGCATTTCCTTCTGGCAGGGCTTCAGGTACAGTCAGCCCCTCCTTCTCTTCACCAGCTGGCTTGAAAGAATGGGTCAAGGAAAATACGGGGAAGTACTCACAGAAAAAGAGCGCAAAAAAGTCTTCAAGAGCAATGGGGTGGTGCGCCTGAGGTACAAGCTTTATCAAGAAGTAATCGGGGCTTTTTATGAAATGGCCGAGAAGCTTTCTGCCGCAGACAAGGAAAGAGACCGGCTGGAAAAAACGCGTGAAGAGTGGATGACCGGCATTTCCCATGACCTTAGGACACCTCTTTCAACAATCCAGGGCTATGCCCATTTGCTTGAAAGCGGACAGTACCGCTGGACAGAAGAAGAGCTTCAGGACGTGGGACAGATGATCAGGGAAAAAGGGGATTATATGACATCCCTGATTGAGGACTTCTCCCTAGCCTTCCAGCTCAAAAACCAATCACTCCCCCATCAGCTGAAGCCAGCCGAACTGAATGAACTTGTAAGGGACATCCTTCTTAAATTTGCCAACGACCGTACCCTTGAAGAGGTTCCCTTTCATTTTAAAAGCACAGATTCAAACCTTTACATCCATGCGGATCGGCGCTGGTTTGAGCGGATGCTCGATAACCTGATCTATAACGGCATCAAGCATAACCCAAAAGGCACAAGCATCACCGCCTCAGTCAGCAGGCAGGGCGGATCCGCCATTGTCACCATCTCTGACGATGGTGCGGGGATGGACGAAGAAACGGTCCGGCACCTCTTTGACCGCTACTTCCGCGGCACAAGCACCAACGAGCGAACAGAAGGCGCCGGCCTCGGCATGAGCATCGCCCGCGCCATCGCCGAGCTCCATGGCGGCAGCATTGATGTCTCTTCTGTTAAGCATAAGGGGACTGTTTTCCGTCTCTATTTTCCTCTGGAAGGGAAGCAGGAGTTTTTTAATAGTCCGGCAGGCAAAAATACGGGAGAGCTGAGGAATTTTCAGGAAGATTCTTCATGAAGTAAGATTACCGATCCAAAATAATCAAAATCCAAGCAAAACGAAGCGCTGTTTTCGTATATTTTAGGGCAGAGTAACGAATCCCGCCATTTATCATTTTTTCAGCTTTACCCGTGTTTGGTAAAACATTAGGATCATATAACACCCCCATTTTGACTTATCATTGACGATTTTCCTCCGAAGGAAATTTCTGCATGGATAAATCCATCTCAACACAAGTACCAACAATTGGTATAATAAAATAAACTAGCTGAAGGTCAGGTGAGGAGGATGTTTCGCCAGTTACTGAATCGTAACTTCTACCCCTGGATGGGGAAGAAATCTCTATATACTGCGGTAAAAGCAAATCTGGATGGCAATGGAAAACTTCAGAATGAAGCTTTACCGGATGATGAAGAATTTTGGGAGGGGGAGCCGGTTCGCTGGGTATCGGGCGGATTGGATGGAGCACTTGGTCATCATGCCTCTCCGGATGAAAATCAGGCAGCGGCAGCTGAACTTGTCGATCTCCTTGCAATGCAGAGCCATCATCCTTCCAGAAACATAAGGAGAAAACTGTATCTTCTACTAATGAAGGAAGATGTATTAAGCATGATTGACGAGGTTTTGGAATCGTTACGCAAGAAGGAAGATGTAGATCCTTCGAATTTGTATGAAGAAGCGTATTGGTTCGCTTCCAAGGGAGCTCACCGGAATCCGGTAAAGTTCGGAATTGCGCTGCTTGGCCTTTTTCAAACGGACGACCACTTGGAGCTGATTATGACGTTAGGAAAACATGATGAGTTCACTCTGTTTTCTGCGACGGCTATTCAAAACAGCAGCAGCGGGAACGAGAAGCTGTTTGAATTAGCTAAGTCTGTCGATGGGTGGGGGAAAATCCATTTAGTTGAACGGCTCTCGCCAAATACGCAGGAAATAAAGGACTGGCTGCTTTTAGAAGGCTATAAAAATGATATCATGCATGAGTATTTGGCCTACACCTGTGCCGTGAACGGGGAGCTGCATAAGGCGATTGCATCAAAGGACTTGGATCCGGCGCTGTACGAAGGGGCCGGCGGTATCCTTTCCGCCTTAATCTCCGGCGGACCTGCAGAAGATATCGATGACTATGAACACGCCCCTTTTGTCACTGGTGAATACTTACGGCATTCTGAACGATTGTGCCATACTCTGGAGCATTTGGCTGTGATTTTAGATCTGCATCAGTTTTTGAGTGACGAGGAAGGCTGGATGGACAGGCACTCCAATCAGTGGTCAAACGGGGAACAAAAGAGACAGCTGCAGATTTGCGAAAGGATCATGAACCATGCTCACTGGGAAGCCCTCATTTGGCTAGCTGTGAAGGCTCCTGATTCAAGCGGCCGGCAGCACGGCTATTATGCTGCCCGAATGCTTGGGGTGGATTTATGGGAGGAACTATTCAGCCAGCTCCAGACGAGCCCACTTGATGAAGGGCTGTATTTTGAACTCATGAAAACGGACAATCAAGACCGTGTCCAAATCCTCGCTGCCTTTGCTGAAGCCCATCTTCCTCTCGATGAAATTGCTGCGGGCCCGCAGGAAGAAATGGGACTGGGGGAGGAATTGCAAGCTCACAGCTGTTTGGACTTTATCCTGCAGGAACTGGACCGGTTTGAAGGCACAGGCCACAAATTGATTTCCGCCGGTCTAAACAGCGCAGTCGTAAGAAACCGGAATATGGCACTAAATGCACTGGAAGAGTGGCCAGTTTCTTCCTGGAATCCTCAATTAATGGATGATGTGAAAAAGCTCTATGAAATCGAGCCTGACCCTTCCCTTAAAGAAAGATTTGGGAGTCTAATAGAGGCGAAGAATCTGGCGTAAGCGAAATAGAAAAGGAAAGAAGTGTTAACATGCAGCTGACTATTCATGCTTCAGGGAATGATGTGCAGGCCATTTCGTATTTATTGGCTACGTATCCAACGTATCCAAATAACTGCTAACCCAAGAACACATTCATCGTTTAAAGTGAGTTGAACATGGTTGGAATCTATCTATATTAATGGAAATATTTACAAAATGGATTGGGTCGATTTTGAGGACAAAAGTGAGAGGGACGAAGATGGATTATATGAGTATTACCATAAAGGAATCCATCTTATTTTTTATAGAGACAAAGAATTAATAAAAGCTAGAATCTATGATGACGAGCAGTCCATATCATTTATGAGTAACCCCATCCTTGCATTTGGTGAGGAATATGAGGGCATCATACAATATATTTGCGAAAAGTTTGAAGTGAATAAAATCAACCACTTGGATAGTAAGATAGGATTTATAAAGTCTGAATAGAATGCCCTATATACTTACATAAGGAGACCGATATGAAAGCATTATTATCAACCGCCTCAATTGCAGTTATGATGATATTCGCGGCGGCCTGCATGCAAAAGGAGACAATGGTGCTTCTGGATGAACAAATTTCAGAGGTAAATGTCTCCGTATCAAAAGGAGCAGGGGAAATGAACCAGGATATTCTGTTTTCTTTTACGGACCAGGATGAAACCTGGATTTTCGAACAAGCTATAAAGACCGCAGTAAAGGATTCCTCCTCCTCAGGAACAAGGGAGACGCCTGATTATGATCTGGCTATAGAGTATGGAGAGGAATTTCCTCCTCATGGCATCCATTTATGGCTGGGAGAGGAAGAGACGCCAAGTACGTTTAGCTATGTTACCGATGATGCGGTTTTTCTCACCTCTACTCATACGACAAATAAGCTTAGAAAGTTGATTCTAAGCAGAGATAAAAAGATATAGTCTAAAATAAGATAGGGCAGGCTTAAAACGCCTGTCCTATCTTATTTCCCCACTATTATCTTGCTCCAACCGCCTGTCTTTCTGCAATCAAGTCTTCCAGTCGCTCTTTCTGAGACACAAGATCTTCAATGCTGAGCTCTGCCTTTCCTGGTGAAAAACTTACTTGCGGTGCCTGCTGAACAAGACTTCTAAGCTGGCCATTGTTTTGTTCATATACTCGGTAGCCGACTGCTCCAACTACAGTTCCTGAAGTAAATCCCATTAAAAAGTCGCGATTAAAATTCATTTTCCTTCATCCCCTTGAAAGTTGATTTTATATTTGGAGAAGCAGAGAGCTTCTTCGCATATCACTAAATACTTCGAGCAAATTGACAATCCAGGTAACCATAGCTACCTGCAGGATATTTTCTGCGCCGAGAGACAGCATGGAAATAATACCTGTCAGGACATCGGGGTGGCTTAGTTTGTTCTCTCCGTGGGATAACACAGTGTAAGATGTTGAGATGACGACCAGATAATCAAAGGCATCAGGTCGGCGTTTCCCATGTTTCCGTAAAAATGCGGCCAGGAGCAGAGCCCCTGAAATAAAGGATCTAAGAAGATCTGCGGCTGTTTTTTTTGGTGCTGCCTGGTGTCTGAACCTTAGATTCAACAAAACCTTGGAAGAAGAGACTAACATACCGGAGAACATGTTTGCTAGTTAAAATCTGATTGTTGTAGTGGATAATTAGTGATTGGATTACCGGTTCAATCCTTACTTGTACAATCCCTCTAATGGATTCAAACATCTCTTTAATGGCTGAGTGCTCGGCCACGGCTGCCAGTGCCGGAACCGACAATCTCATTCTGCCTGCTATGGAATGAAGGATTCGGTATTTGAAATACATTCGGCTTACCTCCTGAAAAGATAAGTTTGGCCCTGTTGAGAACTGCAGCAATTGTGGCCGCATTGTGGATGGCAGCACCGGCAACAGGCCTGATGATCCCAAAGGTTCCAAGTAAAATGGCGCCTGTATTAATAATCAAAGTGGCGGCGATGTTCTGTTTCATGATCTGCATCGTTTCTTTTGAAATATTAATGGCTTCGCTTACCAGCATCGGGTTATCAGAGTGAATGACAACATCTGCCGTTTCCATTGCAATGTCTGTTTTTTTTGAACCGATGGTGACTCCGATGTCTGCGTATGCCAGGGCAGGGGCATCATTGATTCCATCGCCAACCATCATAATTGTCCGCTCATAATCTTTTTTCAGCTGCCGTACAATGTTTGCTTTGTCCTGAGGCATCGCCTCTGCAATGTATTCATCTACACTGATTCGGGATGCTACTTTTTTGGCAGCCTGTTCGTAGTCCCCGGTAAGCATAATGCATTCGTCGATTCCGTTTCTCTTCAGCTGGGTTATTGAGCGGTTCATGCCGCTTCTGATTTTATCCTCTATTTCGATTACGCCCATCAGCTTACCGTTCATTGCTGCATACACACCAGTTTGAAGCTGCCCCGGTAATGCAATCCCATGATCATCCATAAAATTTCGGCTGCCAACAATTACGTGTCTTCCCTCGATCGAAACGGAAACACCTTTCCCTACATAATTTTCTACGGACTCGTCCTCATGGTCAGGAATCGCAATTCCACGAATTTTCGCTTCCGCTAAGATGGCCTCAGCAATCGGGTGTGAGGAGTGCTCTTCTGCAGAAGCCGCATAAGCCAGCAGCTGTTCCTCTGAAAAGCCATTAACCGTTAGAATTTCTGTCACTACCGGTTTGCCTTCTGTAACGGTTCCAGTCTTATCAAAAATAACCGTATCTGTCTTGGCCAGCTTTTCAATAATGTGACCGCCTTTAATTAAAATTCCATTTTGAGCGGCCTTTCCGATGGCTCCTGAGATGGCGGCGGCAGTGGAGAGCTTTACGCCGCAAACATAATCAATGACCAGCATGTTCAGGACACGGTTCCAATCCCTCGTGATAATGAGGATAAGGCCTGCCAAAATAAATGAAAATGGAACCATTTTGTTAGTGAAACGTTCAGATACCGTTTGAATAGGTGCTTGGTTATCCTGAGCTTCTTCAATTAGCCTAATCATTCGGTTCACAGTAAGATCTGCACCAATTTTATCTACCTTAATTCCTATTTTTCCTTCGGTAACGATGCTGCCTGCGTAAACATAGCATCCCTCTGATACATGAACGTGTGTGTATTCGCCAGTTATTGATGATTGGTCAACCTGTGCGTTGTGACTGACTACGGTACCGTCAAACGGAACTTTTTCACCTTGAAAAACTGCAACATGGTCTCCCGCTTTAACCTTATCTGCCTCGACTTTAATTTCCTGTAAATCTTCCGTCACCAGCCAGGCATGTGGTGTTTTAACTTCCATCATTTCCCTTATGTGTCCTCTTGTCCGGTTTAAAGTAAAATCCATCAGCCATTCACTAATGGACGACATTACATAAATAACAAGAGCGGACTGGGGGCTTCCCTTTAATATAGACGCAATTAAGGCAGTGGAAGTAAGTAAATCAGGATTAGGCTTCCTCCATGATTTGATTCCATTAGAAATGATGTTTCTGGAAGCATACATAACTGCAAGTGCAGAGGGTGTAAAAAGGTTTGCCCATTTCCCTGTTAAAAACGGCGGCAAGCCGAGCAATTTTTCAGTTGCATAAGCGGACGCTACGATTGCGAGTCCACTTACCGATAGTAAAGCTGAAGAGGATGTCTGCGCCTGGCTATGTGAGTATTCTTTAGAGATAAGTTCAGGTTTTCTGCTTAGGGCTTTGGAAGAATGGTGAAGGACAGCGGAGCGGGAGATGGGAGAATATAAGGCTGAAATGACTCCGGGAATGGACCTAAGCTTTGCTTCAATACTGGAGATTGAATCCTCAACGCCGTTCCATTTGATTCTTGTTCTTCCTGGAATGGAGTGCAAAATCTCAATCTGTGAATTCATGTCCCATTCCTTTCCTTTTTGTCTTTAGAAATAATAGTGTAGGCCCAATAAAGCAGGCTGCTTGAATAAACAGGGTTTGCCGGCAATTTTAATAAACCGCTTACAATAAGGAGGACAGATAATAGAGAATCCGTATCCACCCGGCCAGCTGTTTGCTTTTTTAGTCCTGAGTCAAGGGTCTTCAACAAGTTTGATAGAATTTGAGCGAGGTCAGACTGAACCTCAGGATATGAGGCGACAGATGTGTTCACCGCTCCTTGTACAATCTCATCAAATTGCTCCTGTGTTATAGTCGGCTCATGGAATTCGATCAAAAGCGTACCTGTAACAGCAGAGGCTTCGACTCTCTTTACAATCGGGACTTCAGTAAAGACCTGGGTAAGATTGGAAGCCGTCACCTCATTCTTCCATCTGTCGCATTTAAGGCGCACTCGTCCAGGAATAGCGTGGACGACATTTACTTTTTGATCTTTTATGGCTGATAGAACTTTCGGAGCAGCTAATGAAGCTCCAATTCCAAGCATTGTTTTTATCATATGGTTTGACCCCGCCTCTTATGTGTATTTTTCGATAACACGAAGCCATCGTTTTAGAGCAAGCGGCTGGGCAGCAGCTTCCGGATTAAATAGGATAAGAGCGGAGCCAGTCTCTTTTGTAAAATCGATGGAATGAATATCCGGATCCTGCTTCATTTCTTCAATTAGCATCCACATTCTTTTTTCGTAGTCTCTCCAATTTGGAAACAGCAGCCTCATCCTGCCGGGTATAAAGTGTTTTAAGAAAACTCCATTTCTTTGAAGTACAGTGTTCATTCTTTTTGCGAAAAAAAAATCCCGAACGGCAGTCAGCAAATTCCATACCCCTTTTTCATGTATTTTTTATACTTTTCTGAATTTTATATCTAATTCATTTAGTAGTCAATATTTTCCTGTTATAACGTGACTAAAGTCACTGCGCCTTATAATAAATGGACTGCAGGAGATTAGGATTCTAGTTGAATTAAACCAGCTGAAATTACTAGAAATGATGGATGGCCAGGTGTTTTTTAATAAGCAGTGAATACAGGAAAACTCAGTTCGATTTGAACTGAGTTTTTTTACGATTTTACCCTATATTCCATTCCCAGTCTGAAGAGTTAAAATGTGCTCTTCAGTGCTTCTGCTGTTTCAGTCGTGTCATTCATAAAATAAGAAATTCTTTTGAAATCATCGCTTAGAGCTTCGATGGTGGCGCCCATTTCCTGCAGTCCTGCTGTCGTCTGTTCGAGAATAGCGGCCAGTTCATTTGTGGCCATTTCTACTTTCGATGATTTATTCGTTACATCTTTTGATAGATCCTGAAAATGATAAAACTCCTCATTGCTGTTTTTAAGGATAGCCGTTAATCTGGAGAATCTGGATAACACATCATTTGCTGTAGCGACGCTGTTCTCAATTTTTAAACTGCTGATCTTCATTTTCTCCAGGGCGTTCGTGTTGCTGTTATTAACTTCAGTAAGGTTGTCATTGATTTTTACTGTCATTTGGCTCGTTGTTTCAGCCAGCTTTCTAATTTCTTCGGCGACGACTGCAAAACCCTTCCCGGCATCCCCGGCTCGCGCTGCTTCAATCGAAGCATTTAATGCCAGCAAATTTGTTTGCTCTGTAATCTGTGAAATCATCGCTGTAAATGAGTTGGTTTCTTCAATTTTTGAAGTTAGCACATGAAAGGTGCTGTTCAGCTCATGATTGACCCGATGAAGCTCTGAGATCTCGGTGCTGAGCTGTTTCACTTTTTCTTCCCCGTCTGTAGAAAGCTCATTGGCATGATTAGAATCTTGAGACAGCTTGATGGATGCATCAGACAAGGTTTTCATGTCTTTCATCGTATCCGTTGCATGATGAGCGATATCGATGACTTGCTCGCTTTGGGAAAGGCTCCCGGCTGACACTTCTGAAATGGCCGTTTTCATCTCCTCACTTGCCTGCAGGTTTGTCTGCATCTGGGCGTTTACCTGCTGGAGGTTGCTGATCATATTCGAGACATGGCTCTCTAATTCTGTTTTCTTCTGTGCCTTGTAAGTGGCTTCTTTATCAAGCTCTGTCACAAAATCCTGAAGCTTCTTAAATTGCGCTTCATTCGTATGGATTAAAATGAGCAGCGTGATACCTGTCAGCAAATAGGCGGCAGCAATTACGGGAAAGGATTGATCCAGAATTGTACGATCATCGCCCGCCGCAAACAGCCAATTGCACACGAGAGCTGCTAACCCAAGCGGGTATCCTGTGAGAAATATGATCCTCTTGAAAGGGATGGCTACATAAACGGCGATGAAGAAGATAATGGCTAAGTAAGTTACAGAACCGCCAAACATCAAAATGCCATTAAAGACCGAAGCGATGAAAATAATCATGCTGACAAAAGGAAAAACAATATACTTTTTCCAAAGGACTACCAATAGAATATAAGCAGCTGCAGCTCCTGCCAGTTGAACAGAGTACACCACACCCCTGCCCACATCGCCTGTGCTAAAGAAAAAAATCCCCCCAAGGGCCGCAATCAAAGTGGTCAAGATAAACATCAAAAGACTTTTTCTCTTCAAGTCCTGTTCAACTAAGTTAGTAATTGGTTCCATGTTGTTCTCCTCTTATTATACAATTTTCGACAATAAGATAATTATATAGAACTATTTTTAAGGGGGTAATAACTTATTGTTAAGTTTGATAACGTGCAGTATAGGCCGGATAAGAACCTTTATAGGATAAGGATAGTACTACTTAATTACCGAAAAATGTCTATAAAAATTTGTCAAACCACTGCTAAAGGAGGATATTGAGCATTAGTCATACATTACATGTTCCAGATGCAAATTTAACAAAGCTCAATGATGACACTAGAGAAAATTTGAAGTTTCCTATTAACTCAACGAGTCGGAATGAGCTCATTTCGTAGCTACTTAAAGAAAATCATTGAAATTATCATATGGAATACCTCTGAAAGAATATCACTTATATAATATGGTATTATAATGAATATATGGTTATTATAGGTATATAAAAAATGCTTTCTATAGACATTAAGGAGAATTACCGTGAATAAACAGTATTTGGACCTAATGCAATTTTTTGAGGGGTATGTTCGAAATTACAGGAGATTTAATCTGTCGAAGATTCATAACCGGTCAATGTTCACCCAGAGAGAAATCGAGTATTTTTCAAAACTTGGAGAAATGCTGGGTTTTGACGCATTTATAGAGGATTCAAAATTTGATAGATTAAAAGGCCGTTCAAGGCCTATGGATTTGGCACTGTGGAAATGGGATAAAAGAAAGGACCATGAAAATTACATCTATCTCGCGCTGCATTTAGAAAGAGAAAATCAGTGGGATAAGGATGAAGACACCATTGATAAACTATTCTCAGATACAGAGGAAGGCTACATTCCGCACAATGCAATTGGAATCCAGTTTGCTGAATCAAAGGAACGAATTGAATACTTAAATTCACTCATTGTCGAAAAAAATAAAGAGCAAAAATCGAATGTACTTATGATCTACCGGTTTTACGATATTGTCAGTGATCTTAATAAAGTGGAGGCATACAATTTCAAACCGGATAAGGCTTATCAAGTCAGAACCGCAATCTGCAAAACGGATGAATTCGGCTATTGGTTTATGTGTTTCGAAGAGGAATATGCAGGACCAGTCGGTACCATCAATGATACCAAAGCATTAAAGTCTTTTCTGGAAATATAATCCAAGTAATGAGGCTGTTGTTGGAAAGGAGATTGTTAATGGGGGGATAGAAATGGTTCAACCACTTGCTTACGGTACCTTTACTCAAAAAGGAAATGACATCTTTCGAACATCAGCCTATATTCAATGGGGAAGTTCAACGGAATCCTTAGGAGCGTGTCTGTTGCTTAATCCAGGTTCTTCAACAGGAAGTTCAACTGGTGAAATAACAGAAATAACAATAGATCCTACAATGAAGCAGCTTGTCTCATTTGTCCAAAGAGTTTATGAGGGGGAGCAGCCTATTTCAGGAAGGCTGCATATCTACAATTTGTTTAATCTTCGCGATGCCAGTTCTATAAAGGCTATCGAAAAGTTCGAAAAACTTGTTTCATCCGGAGAATATCATCCAGAAGAGTCTTTGATAACTATTGATGATTTGAAAATGCATCCATGGATTCTTCTAGGATGGGGTGTCATGTATAAGAGCAAGTGGAGACACTTAAAAACGATTAAGGATAATTGGATAAAATTAATTTTAGATTCAGATATTCCTTCATTCGGAAAAACACATAAGAACAGGAAGGATTTCTACCATCCATGCCCTTTAATTTCAACGCAAAGGCCGTTAATGCTGGAAGAACTCATCCGTCATTATAAGTCAACACTCACTCAAAATGCAGGAACAGAAAAATCTCAAGAAGAACAGGCCCGATTTGGACTATAGCTTAAGTGAGCCGGATTTCGCCGGACCTATGGCCACTAAAAAAGAGGAGGAGTTTTAGCTCCTCCTCTCCTTAACCAATTCATACCTCTCCAAAGAAACATCTTCAAAAAATGGACTCGGTTTCCCGGCACTAAAGAGCTGCAGAACATGCATAGCCCGGGTGCATGCGGTGTAAAACAGCCTGCGCTCACTTTCAGCTCCATAAACATGTGCAGAGGCGTCGTAAATGATGACCGCATCGAATTCGATTCCTTTAGCCAAATAGGCCGGAAGTACAACTACACCTTGCTTGTATTCATTTGTCCCGCTTTTCACGAGCGTACAATCGCCAAAGTTCTTTAATGAATCAAAGGCAGCGGCGCTTTCCGCAGCGGATTTGCAGATCACCGCAATGGTGCGGTAATGCCGGCCTTGAAACTCCCGAATTTTCGCAGCGATTACCCGATGCAGAAGATCCCGGCTGGACAGCTGGGTGAGAACCGGTTTTTCCCCGTCCCGTTCAAAAGCGTGGATTTGTTCTCCGTTAGGTACGAGTGCGCGTGTAAATTCGACGATCGGTTTGGTCGACCGGTAGCTGCGGGTCAAGTTGATGACGGACGTTTCATCCGCACCGTATAAACCGCTGAGCGTATTAAAGTCAGCCTTCTCACTGGCATGGGCAAATATGGCCTGGTTAAAGTCTCCCAGCACCGTCATCCTTGCCGAAGGAAACAATCGCTTCAAAAACTCGAATTGAAACGGAGAATAATCCTGGGCCTCGTCTACAAGAATATGCCTGATAGAGCTGTTCGTCTGGAAGCCCTGGATTAGCTCCTTCAATAAGAGAAACGGGGTTGCATCCTCATAAAAAAGCTTTCCTTCTTTCAGCTGATTCACGGTCAGACGGCAAATATCCGGCCACTCTTCTGGAAGTTCCCCGTCCAGCCATTCCTGAATGCTTAGGGGATTAGTGAAAAACTGATTATAAATTTCTTTTATCCTGACAAAATCCAGGGTTTTAATCCGTTTCCGCACCGGTTTTAATTTTTGCCGGACAACTAAGCGGGCCAGCGCTTCAGGCTCCATTTCATAGTCATGCATCGCCTCCCCTTTAAAGCCGCGCTTTTCCGCCAGGTACTTATAAGCCTTCTGATAATCTTCATTGCTGAGAAGTTCGATTTCCTCTTCCACCCAAGGCTTATTCCATTCATGCTTGCCCGCTTTATCGATTTCTTTCAGGAGCCACTCCTTTAGTTTTTCCAGCCTGTTGGGGAAGCGAAGGGAGGGTTCATGGCTATAGAAAGCTTCCGTAATCTGTTTTCCGGAGACGATTGGTTTTCCCCGGAAGATGATATCATCAAAAATCATTCCAGAGGCCTCAAGCGATTTTCTGTAAGCAAGTATGGCTTCAAAAAAACGGGGGGAAGCCTTTAAACGAATGCCGGCAACCCTGTATCCATATGAGGGAAGGTCTGTTTCTGTCAGCACAAATTCCAGCTGATCATAAGGATTCTCCGTATCCACTTCCTTTTTTAGACGGTGGTCCAAGTATTCCTGAAAGGTGACCTGCTGCATGTTCTCTTCTCCGAGCTCCGGCAAAACATTCGAAACGTAGTGATTAAACAAGGAGTTAGGGGAAAAGAGAATGATTTGATCGGCAGTCAGTTTTTCCCGGTATTTATAAAGCAAATAAGCAATCCTCTGCAGGGCAGCCGATGTCTTGCCGCTTCCGGCAGCGCCATGTACGATCAGCATTCGTCCGCGATCATGGCGGATGATCCGGTTTTGCTCCTGCTGAATGGTGGCCACAATGCTGTGCATTTGTTTGTCTGTACCCTGGCCCAGCACTTCCTGTAAAATTTCGTCCCCGATGGTGAGGCTCGTATCGAACATCGATTGAATTTTGCCGCCACGGATAAGATATTGCCATTTTTTCTCGAGCTTACCGCGGACAGGACCTCCCGGCGTTTCATATGAAGCGGGTCCAGGGGGGAAGTCATAATAGACACTTGAGACCGGAGACCTCCAGTCGTATATAAGAAAATTCTCGCCGCTTGGGTCCGTCAGGGTGGAGATGCCGATGTAAATTCGTTCTGCATGGGGTTCTCCTTCTTCCGCAAAATCAATCCGTCCGAAATAAGGGATCTCCTGCATGCGGTACAGTGCAGCTAATCTTTTGGAGGCATGTCTGTGAGTGCTTTGGCTGACAGACAACGCTTGAGCCTCTTGTCGTAAGCCAATAATCGTTTCAAGAAAATCATCAAAGGTATCCAGATTCACCTTTACTTCATCCCAAAAATATTTGCGGATGTTCACAACTTCCTCGCGGCGCCTTGATGTCTCGTCCTCCACGTTAAAAATCTGCTCTGAAATGGCATCCATGATCCGGTTTACACGCTCTTGCTCCTGTCGAA
The DNA here is from genome assembly GCF_050107635.1 of Metabacillus sp. 113a. Classification (NCBI taxonomy): domain Bacteria; kingdom Bacillati; phylum Bacillota; class Bacilli; order Caryophanales; family Bacillaceae; genus Metabacillus; species Metabacillus sp. 113a. Next base: position 43,604 of record NZ_JBNILJ010000016.1, read on the forward strand.
GTTCTGTGCTCATACAGTCACTCCTTAAGTAAGTATTTCAATGAACAGACATGAAAAATATTGTTTGACGGAGTAGGGAGTTAGGGGATATAATGATAATAGGGATACTTTGAGTAATATTTGATTTCGATTTAATTTATCTATATAAATTTACCATAGCATACAGGTTTTTTCAATGACATGATACGATCCAAAGCCCGGTTTCTCAGAAGCCGGGCTTTTTTGCGGCTTTAACAAACTGCTTTTCCACAGCTTATTAACAGTCGGCATCATGTGGGGTGTAACGATCATTTATTCGAGGCCGGCAACCCTGCTATAATAGATAGTAAAAGAAATTCATGAAAAAGGGAGATGGTTTTAGTATGAGTATGCCAAAAGAAAACCATATACCCATTGAAGAGTATTTTAAAAGGCGCGGGCAAAGTGATGCACTGATGGAATACATAGATGGAGCGATCTACAAGACCCCCTCTCCATCAGCTGCCCACCAGCGCATTTCAGGCCGCTTGTTTGTGCAGATGTACCAGGTTTTAGAAGGGAAAGAGAGTGAAGTCTTTCATGCACCATTTGATATTGAGTTGAAAAAGGATGATTCAGATAATAAAGTGGTTATTCCAGATCTTTCGGTAATCTGTGACAAGTCCGGGTTAAGGGAGAACAACTATATAGGTGTCCCTGCTCTCATTATCGAAATTATTAGTCCATCGAACCAATCGCATGACCTGGTTACGAAGTTAAATCTGTATATGCAGTACGGTGTCCAGGAATACTGGATTGTTAATCCGCTCATTCATACCATACAGGTGTATACCTTATCCGATACTGATCAATACGTTCAAAAAGATGTAGTAAAAGAAACAGGGATCATTCAATCGAGTTTGTTTGAAGAGTTCCGGGTAAATGCTGAGAGCTTATTTAGGGATTAAGGCATAAAGCAGTTTAGATTACGGAACTTGAGGGCCGGTTGGCTCACCTTATTATGAAGGATCATTCTAAGAACAGGAGTGGATTCCAATAAAAACTAAAAGAACGTACTATCAGCTGCAAATTACCCTGCAGCACATCGAGCCGCCCATTTGGAGAAGAATGCTTGTACCAGGTGGGATTACATTTCATAAGCTGCATAAAATAATTCAAGCTGCCTTTGACTGGCAGGATTATCACGAATATTCATTTCAATTTGAAGATTTTCTAGTCATCCTTCCAAATCCTGATTTTCAATTTCACGAAACAGAGAAGAATCCAAAAAAGTTTAAATTAGAACAGGTAATAGATGAATACTGCCAATTTACATATGAATACGATTTTGGGGATGGATGGGAGCATGAAATGATTTTTGAGAAAGCCGTCCAGCTGGAGGAGGAAGTCCATCATCCTGTGTGTTTGGATGGAGAACGCCACCGGCCGCCTGAAGATGTTGGAGGACCAGGGGGTTACGAAGAGTTTTTAAGAGTGATTCGCGATCCGGAGGATGAAGATCATGACCACATGCTGTTATGGGCAGAAAAGGATACAGGCGGAAGAAAATTTGATCCTGAATACTTTTATAGGCAGGCAGCCAACCGGAAGTTAGCGAAAATTACATGCTAAGACCAGGCACTTGCACCGTAAATGAAGGTGCAGGTGTCTTTTTATTTGAATCCCTCTCCTGATCTTTTTTAGGAAATCCAGTCATATGTGATCTTTTTTTCTCCATAGAATGGATGCATCACAGGTTTTTGCGGAAAGGGGCTTTTTATGCACACATCGATGTACAGGAGTAATGGAAATCAGCAGGAGATTGTTGCATTTGCCAGAAAGGATGTCACTGGGGACCGGGTCCCGGACAATGTGTATTTGACGGGTAAGAAGACGGCCGGCAGTCCGTTTGTTCAGAACATTGCCCTTCATGTACAGAATGGAAGAACGGGAGCGGTCACGAATGTCCCGCTCCGGAATAATGCCGGATATGATCCGGCACTATTTTTAGGAGATTTTACAGGGAACGGGGTGGCAGATATTTTAATCAGCATCAACACGGGCGGAAGCGGCGCAATTATGTATCATTATGTCTACTCGTTCATAAACAGCCATCCCCGGCTGCTTTTCGATTCGGATGTATACAATGAACGCTATCTGTACACCGTTGACTTTCAGAATCAATACAAAGTAAAGGTCGTCAGCAAAATCAACAATCTAACTTATATAATCGATATTTCACAAAAAGACCCGGAGTACTTGAATGAGATTTATGAGGCAGACGGACGCTTGAAGATGCCTGTAACCGGCTTTGTTAATCCCTTAAGCGGGCTGTATCCGGTTGATTTTGATTCAGATGGCGTGTATGAGCTGCTGGCCTATCAAAAAATTGCCGGAAGGTTTAACGCTGATTCGCTGGGCTATATGCAGAATACTTTAGGATGGGGAGCGGACGGTTTTGCTTTGCAAAATCAATATACTGCGATATTTGGAGTGTAATTAATAAGGATAAAAACAGTGAAAAAACGAAGCGGCTTGATTTAAAAGTATGTTGCATTCCAGAGGGCTTTAGGCTAATATTGGAAATGTTTACTGAACGTACTTATTTTTGGAAGGGTGATCAAAGGGCGATGATCAGCTGATTCTTTTTTAGAAAAACGGGCGCATCAACGGGAATGACGAGCTATTTTTCTGGAACGGATTAGTTTTGCCTTTTGAGACATGCTGAAACACAGAATGCCTTAGGGGATTTCTGTCTTCCTTTGTTATCAAAACAAAACCTCCTGTCCAGAATGAATGGATAAAAGGAGGTTTTTTTATGACAGAAACAGCTGAACAGGAGAAATTCGGCATGGGGGCTTTATTCCGGAATCAAGTGATCAGGACGATTCTGCTGTCCGTGTTTTTTCTCCAGATTGGAATTTGGGTAAGGAATTATTCCATTCTTTTGTATGTAATTGAGAAGACGAATGAAAATCCGGTAGCGGTATCGCTTATTTCAGTAGCTGAGTTTGCCCCGATCTTCCTGTTTTCGTTCATAGGCGGCACATTTGCTGACAGATGGCGGCCGAAAAGGACGATGATCTGGTGTGATCTGCTTAGCGCCATCTCCGTATTTGCCGTTCTGCTGACCTTGTTTTTCGGAAGCTGGAAAATGATTTTCTTTGCGACCTTGATCTCCTCGATTCTTTCTCAATTTTCCCAGCCTTCCGGTATGAAGCTCTTTAAGCTCCATGTACCGGAACAGCTCGTCCAAATGGGGATGTCCATGTATCAGACGATGTTTGCCTTATTTATGATCCTTGGCCCGATTCTTGGAACCTTCGTTTTCCAGCGTTACGGTATTCTCGCCGCTGTCGGTGTGATGGGGGTGGCCTTCCTGCTTTCAGCTGCAATCCTGCTGATGCTCCCTAAGGATCCGGAGCCGGAAAAGGAAAAACCGAAAACGACGCTGATGCAGGAAATGAAGCAAGGCTTCGGCTATGTGCTGAACAGCCGTGTCTTAACTCTGCTCGGCGGTTGCTTTGCAGCTGCGGGGCTTGCGATTGGCCTCACACAGCCGCTTGGTGTGTTCCTCATCACGGAGAGGCTCGGCCTTCCTAAAGAAAATCTGCAGTGGCTGATGGCTGCCTTTGGAATCGGGATGATTCTAGGAGGGGGAATCACGATTGCGGTCGCCAAAAAAGTCCTCCCGCAAATGCTCCTTTCCATCGGAATGGCGGCCAGCGCCATCGGAATGGTCGGAATGGGATTGTCGACAGAACTTTGGCTGACCCTGGGCTTTCAATTCTTTTCCGGATTGTTTATGCCCTGCATCCATATTGGAATCAACACGATGATTCTGCAAAATACGGAAGAAGCCTTTATCGGAAGGGTGAATGGGATCCTAAACCCCTTATTCATGGGGGCGATGGTCATCACAATGTCAGCGGCAGGCTGGCTCAAAACGAATCTTTCCATCGTCTATATTTATGAGGCATCCGCCATCCTCCTGTTTATCGGAATTATTACGCTCCTGCCAATCATGAAAAAGCCGGCAGCCAGCAGGGGATTAAAAGAGGGAATGTAAGCAGGAAGCGTACAGCTGATGCTGTACGTTTTTTACGTGCCGAAAATTTTTGTTGATTGACAAGCCCGCGACCCCTGCAAATCACCTAATTTTTGCCGATATAAGCTGGGTAGAGAAAAATGTGGGGGAATCGAAATGAAAATTGCATCGTTGTTAAAAATCGTCCTTGCTTCCGTGCTGGTGCTGTCTCTTGGAATCATTGCCTGTCTGACCTTGTTAGTAAACGGCATGATTGGACGGGGAGAAGCATTTGACCGGCAGCTTGAATATCAGCAGCTTGCTGCAGAGCTTGAATCTGCCTCTGATTATTTAACAAATGAAGTCCGGAATCATGTTCAGTTTGGAGAGCAGGAGCATCTGGATAACTATTGGAAAGAAGTCAATGAAACGAAAACCCGGGACCGGGTGGTTACTCGGTTAAAGGAGCTGGGAGCGCCGGAAGAACTGCTCTCGCTTGTAGAAGAAGCAAAGAAGAAGTCAGACACGCTTATTCAGCTTGAAGATGCGGCAATGAGAGCGGTTGAAGAAGAGGATTTTGATAAAGCAAGAGAGCTAGTCTTCGGCAAGGAGTACGAGGAGGGGAAAGCGCAAATCTTAGTTCCGATTGATAAATTTCAGAAGGATTTGGCTGACTGGGCTCATGCCCAAACGGAAGAAACGAGCATCGCAATGAAGAACTATTTAATTATGACGTCTGTCTCTATGGTTCTCCTAATGCTTGTTATCTTATCAAGCTTGCTTCTGTTTATGAGAAAAATCAGTCCGCTGAAAGAAATGACCGCTATCGCTGAGAGCGTATCCGGCGGAAATCTGGCTGCCGGAAAGGTGAAGGCCGATACGAAAGATGAAGTCGGGGTTCTCGGCCGTTCCTTTAATACCATGGTGGACAACTTAAGGACGCTGATTCAAGAAATCGGACAGACTTCTGAGCAGGTTGCGGCAAGTGCTGAAGAGCTTTCAGCGAGCGCCGAGCAAAGCAGTACGGCGGCCGAGGCCATTACAAGCGTGACCCAGGAGCTTGCATCCGGTTCAGAAAAGCAGCTTAACGCAGTTAGTGAAAGCTCTGGCTATCAGGATCAAATGGCAGAAAACGCCATCCAAATTGCAAGCCGGGCAGATTTGGTTTCCGCCTCAGCCAGAACGGCATCTGACAAGGCCCTGGAGGGGAACGAATCCATCGTCACCTCTATACAGCAAATGGAATCCATTCAGGAGAATGTCGCTGAGCTTGCAGATGTCATCAAAGAACTGGGGAGCCGTTCTCATGAAATCGGCAAAATTGTCGATGTCATCACAGGCATCGCCGACCAGACCAACCTTCTGGCTCTAAACGCGGCGATCGAAGCGGCAAGGGCCGGCGAACAAGGGAAAGGCTTCGCTGTCGTAGCAGACGAGGTTCGAAAGCTAGCAGAACAATCCGCTTCCTCTGCCAATCAGATTTCAAACCTCATCAAACTGATCAGGCAATCCACCAGCTTGGCCGTGTCAGGAATGAATACCACGACCCGGGAAGTCTCAGAGGGCATTACCGTCGTCAATAAAGCGGGAGAATCCTTCAAAGGCATCATCCAATCTACAGAAGGTGTTGCGGATGAAATGGAAGCCATGTCCGGCACAGTGAAAGACCTTGTGAAAAGCATGGAAAAAGTCGCCGACGCTGCCAAAGCCATTTCTCTCGTAGCCGAGCAAACACTCGAAGGAGCGCAAATGAACGCTGCATCATCTGAAGAACAGCTGGCATCCATGGAAGAAATCACCTCCTCATCAACCATGCTTGCCGCCATGGCCGAAGCAATGCAAACGGCCGTTGCGAAGTTTAAGATGTAGTTGATAGGAGCTTTACTGCTTTATCAGGGTGGAGGACAGAAATCCCTTCGATTATTGGTTTCTGAAAAGCAGGTTTTCGATTTTGACCTGACATGTAAAGTGAGACCAAGAATGCTGTAAGATCAGCATTCTTGGTCTTTTTCTTTTTAATTTGTATGTGTTTTCGCAGGTAGTGTATGGATTTAACAGTGAAACTTACAGCGTATTTGTTGCGAATTCTGACGATTTTTGTCGAAAAGTCTTTATATGGGTGAGTACGGACAATAAAAATAAAATACGGACAATAAATGATAGAATACGGACAATATAAATAGAATACGGACAATAAATGATTGAATACGGACAATATCCTGATTGTTAGTAGGCTGATGCCGCTTTTAAATGCAGCAAAACGGTCCAAAATGTACTTCGCAAGTCCGGGATATCCCGTTTTTTTAGTTTAAACAGCCTTTTAAGGAAAAAATGGATTCAATATGGAGTTGATCGCAAAGCACCGGCCCCCGTTACGGTAAAGCACCGGGGGAAGGAGGAAGAATTCCATTACCCCAACTGCCCCAACGCTTTTGAGGTGCTGGGGACAGAGCCTAACTAGTAGACATAATCAGGGACGGAGGCATCCTCCGACCCCGTTTTTCGAATATATTGGGGACAGAGCACACGCCTGGAAATCCCGTGCGCTGCAAGGGTTCATTTAGGATGGTGCCAAAGGTTTAACGCTTTAGCAGAGCGGGGGACGGAGGCAAGCATGCGTGCACATAGTACTTTGTCCAATATAAAGTACAGAGCGTGGGCGCGCACATAGTACTTTCTCCAATATAAAATACAGAGCGGGGGACGGAGGCAAGCATACGTGGACATAGTACCTTCTCCAATATAAGGTACGGAGCTCGGAAACAGAGGCAACCATAATCAAACAAAGTTTCAACTCCAATGGTACAGTCCCGTGAACAGAGTCAACACCGCCACCACCACCACCACCTAGTTTCAACAAAGCCCTTAAGCAGCCTATTTCCCAAGCCGTAGAAAAATCCACTCCCACGTTTGTATGCTTTATATGAGTTAAGAAGGGAGAGGGTCGCAAGTGAAAAAATGCAAAATGTGCAAAAGGGAACCGGGGATGGCAAGGCGGATTAATAATGAGGGGCTTTGGTTTTGTTCAGATGACTGCTATGAAGAATTCGATCAGTCTCCGAATGATCACGATCATCCGTACATAGATGACTATGAGTCGGTAAGATTTGAATATTTGGGGTGGATGAACGGCTGGGAACGGGATCTGTACAAAGGGTATTGGTCCGGAACTCCCAGAAAAGCGGATTTGCTGGAAAGCATTGATGAGATGATTGGTGAGTTCTGGGATTACTGTGGATTAGAAGGCTCGGACGGGTGCTTTTCATCTGAAATATACCGGTACTTGCTGGAGCTTGAGGATTTAAAGGGGAGCATCGCAGCTTGGAAACCTGATGAAAAGATGGCTGAGGAGTGGCGATAGATGTTTTCAGCGCTTCGGCAAGGTGGAAAAGGTATAATGGAGACACTAAAGCAGAAACTTATTTCGGAGCGAGATGAATTTAAGTAAGAAAGGGAGATTCAATGGCACACAATTCAGGTTGGAACTTAGAAAACAGCTATTCCCGTCTGCCGGCCCCATTTTTCTCAACGATGGAGGCGGATCCTGCGGATGACCCGGCGCTGGTGATGTTTAATGAGCCTCTCGCCAAAGAGCTGGGTTTGGATGTTCAGGAGCTTCAAACCGAAGCGGGAGCCGCTATTTTTACGGGGAACACTTTTCCAGATGGAGCCGTTCCTCTCGCCCAGGCTTATGCAGGCCATCAATTTGGCCAGTTCACAATGCTTGGGGACGGACGGGCGCTGCTGATCGGCGAGCAGATCACGCCTGGCGGTGAACGGGTGGATATCCAGCTGAAGGGTTCAGGTCCGACACCGTATTCACGGAGGGGCGACGGCCGGGCGGCGCTTGGACCGATGCTGCGTGAATACATCATCAGTGAAGCGATGCACGGACTCGGTATTCCAACGACCCGCAGTCTGGCAGTAGCGGCAACCGGGGAAGCAACGATCCGTGAAACGGCGCTGCCGGGAGCGGTTCTGACCCGGGTTGCGGCGAGCCATTTGCGCGTCGGGACGTTCCAGTATGCAGCGAATTGGACTGCGGCGGAGAACCTCCAGGCACTTGCTGATTACGCAATTGAGCGGCATTACCCCGAGATAGAAGAGAACGGGGAACAGCGTTATCTTTCTTTCCTTGAAGAGGTCATTAAGCGTCAGGCTGCGCTCATTGCAAAATGGCAGCTAGCCGGATTTATCCACGGGGTGATGAACACCGACAACATGACCATCAGCGGGGAAACGATCGATTATGGACCGTGCGCGTTCATGGATACCTATAAGCGTGAAACGGTCTTTAGCTCCATTGATGTACAGGGGCGCTATGCTTACGGGAATCAGCCGGGTATCGGAGGCTGGAACCTGGCCCGTTTTGCTGAAAGCCTGCTGCCGCTCCTTCATGAAGACCAGGAGGAAGCGGTCAAGCTCGCCCAGGAGACCATTTCCCGCTATCCCGAGTTGTATCGGAAGCAGTGGCTTGAAGGAATGAGAGCCAAGGTCGGATTGGTCCATGAAGAAAAAGAGGATGAGGCGCTTCTTCAAGACCTCCTCAGCTTGATGGAAAAGCATGAAGCCGACTACACGAACACGTTTCGGTCCTTAACCATCGATCAGCTTGATGGGCAAGAGCTCTTTCAATCCGATGAGTTTTCAGATTGGAGGGGGCGCTGGCAGGAGCGTCTCGAAAAGCAGGAGGCATCCATTAAATCTGCAAGAGAGCTTATGCGCCAAAGCAACCCTGCGGTGATCCCGCGGAACCATCGTGTGGAAGAAGCACTGGAGGCAGCTGGAAAAGGGGATTTCAGTTTGGTGGAGCAGCTTCTTGCCATCCTATCCGAGCCCTATGCCTACTCAGCAGACCAGGAAGAATACACGAAGCCACCTGGACCGTCCGGATGTGATTACCGGACGTACTGCGGTACGTAAAAGGGGTGTTTAAAGGTCAGCCGTCCAATGTGCGGCTGGCCTTTTTGCATTAAATGGAAGTGAGTCAAAAGTCTCATTATGAATATTAAAGTTATGTAAAAACAGGACTTTTAACATGATTTAATGGTATATTAAAATAAAAAAACGGACTATTTATGTCTTTTTACCTATTAACGTTAACGGAAAAAGTACAGAAAGAGGAGTGCTTATGATTCTTATAGAAAATGACTTTTTCAAGCTGGAAGAAGAAAAAGGGACGGTCAGTCTCTGTGCGTTTCAGAAGGGCTTTCTCCTTTCTGATGTCAACAAAATACTCGACCAATTCCCCCGAGTCTCCATTACATCCTTCCAAAACCTTAAGAAAGCAATCGCTGAAGCTGTGAATCAGCCTGTAAATATTGGGGTATATCTCCCGCTCGTTACCCATTTAATCAGCAAGGATAAAATGACAGCGAACCTTAAAGTGCTCGCAACGCCGGCAGAGTTTGATCAATTGAAAACAGACTTGGCTGAAAAGGCACTGGAAACGTTAAATCAGGCAGGTATTACAGAAGGGCTGAATTTGAATGCCATTCAGGACGGACTTGTTCCGATGCAGTGGGTGGAGGCGGCAAAGGGGATTGAGCCGGTCCACGGAAGAGACGCATCCGTCCGCTATTATGAGCTTTCTGAAAGGAAACCGACGATACAGGAAACAGGCAAAGCGGATTTTTATCATCTGAATTTTATCGATGAAGTCGAGCAGGGAGAATGGCTGGGAGAAAAAATTCCCCCTACTGACGGGACGGATGGAGTGAACGTTCTAGGTGAAGTTCTGAAGGCAAAGAAGGGAAAGGATAAGAAACTTCTGTACGACCCGAAGACGGTCAGGGTGGCAGAGGAAGACGGCCGGTTCATCTTAAGAGCTGCAATCCGCGGTATTGTATCCTCAGCCGCCGGGAAAATTTCTGTCGCCAATCATTTACGGATCGATGGGGATGTAGGGATCGCCACCGGCAATATTGAATTCGATGGTTCGGTTACGGTTAACGGGACCGTGCATGAGGGGTTTTCAGTTAAGGCAGGTGTCGATATCGCGATTCTTTCAGAAATGGGGGTTCGTGAGGTGGAACGGATTGAATCCCTAAACGGCGATATCTTTATCAAGGGCGGTGTGTTCGGAAAAGGAATCATCAGAGCCGCAAAAACCATTTTCGTTAAGCATGCCAATGAATGCACCTTGGAAGCAGGGGAGGACATTCACATTGGATTCTATTCTAAAGGCAGCCGGCTTATCGCTAAAAACGTTATTACAGAAGAGCATAAGGGGAAAATCTTCGGCGGGGTGATCGAAGCGAAAGGCCGGGTCTTTGCGAATGAAATCGGAAATAAAATTGAGCTCAAAACGATTATTCAAGTAGAGGGGTTTGACCGCATCCGCCTGCAGGAGGACTATGTCGCGCTGCTGACAGAATACAAGCAGTCGGTCCAGATGATCGAAGAGATTCAGCGCCACATAGATGTGTATGAAAGCTTTTCCTTGAATTTGAATGACCGGCAGCAGGCCCATCTTCAAAATTTGAAGAAAGCTTATGATGAAAAGCTGAAAGAGATCTCCACACACGATCAGCACCGGGAAACATTGATGAAGATGCTGAAAATTAAGGGGGACGGGGAAATTTCCATTTGCCGCAGCGCCTATCCGGAAACGTACATCGAGATCAAAAACATGAAGAAAAAAGTGGAGTCTTTAACGAGAGGAACCTTTTATGTTACCGGACGGGAATTGAAATATGAATAAGGAGCATTTGTGATGAGCTTTGAAAAATCATATCGATATGAAATTTTACTTCAGGCAATAGAGGTTTTTACACAGAGATATGACGTTCATTCGCTGCTTAAATTTGCTTTTGATTTTGCCAATGAACTTTTGACTTTAAACCGGTCCGCCCTGTTTCAAAGGGAAAACAACCATTTTAGCCTTGTGCATACGAGAATCTACGGGTTTACGGACTATACTTTTCCGGCTTCCGAAAAGCTTGATGAGCTTCCTCTCTATCATGGCAGGCCGCTTGCAGCCGAGCAGCTGAAGGATTATTTTCCAGACTGCTTTATTCAGGATTTCTCTGCTCATTACGTAATCCCCCTGATCAATGACACCGTTCTTGCCGGGTTTATTGTGACAGATGGAAAGTCGATGGGGGAGATGACGAAGGATGATCAGATCAGCTCGACAATCATGATGAGCCTTGTGAATTCATCCCTTGAAAACAACCAGCGTTTCCTTGACTTTCAGGAAGTGAATTCCCAGCTGGACCGGAAAATCTTTAATCTTTTTGTTTTAAATCAAAGCATCAAGGCGCTCCTCTCTGAGCTGAATGTCCAAAAGCTGTATGAAATGGCCACCGATGTGTTCAGTGAAATTTCAGGAAGCCGGGTCACGAGTTTTGGAATTTATGACCCTCTCTCCAAAAAAATAAAAATAAAAGGGTATCGCAATGTCCATTCCTTCCAGAATTTATATGCTGAGTTGGAGATCAGCGATCCGGAATGCTTTTCTGGCCGGACGGTCATTCATTTAAAGGAAGAAGATAATTGGGCAGAGCGGGCGTTCATGAACGCTTCTGCACTTCAAGAGCTTGAAACACACTATGTTATTCTCATTCAGAAGGAAAAGCTGATCGGCCTCGTAACGCTGAGCGACTCCCGCCAGCAGTCCACCTACGACGGAGGCACAATCGAACTCATTGAAACCCTGGCTTCCTCTACGTACATTGCCCTCAGCAACGCCCAGCTTTTTGAGAAACAGGAAAAGCAGAAGAAGGAGGCGGAAGCAAAGCTTGGCGTCCTTCAAATGTATAACCGGCTGATCAGGACAATCAATTCATGCCGGACAAGGGAGGAGCTTTTGAACCTTTCCCTGACTACGCTGGAATTGGGATTCGGGATAAAAAAAGCTTTTTTCGCCTTTAAGAATGGGGAAGCGTACAAGGTGGCTGCGTCCATTGGATCCGGCATGGCGGGAGAATCCTTTTCATTTGATGAAGCCATGCAGGAAAAGCTGAAGGACGAAACCCACTATGATTTTAAATCGGACCGCCTATCCTATTATTTTCCTGATGAACGCTTTCGAGCAATTTTGGGAGAATCATCAGGGGTGGTCGTTTCTCCCATTCAGTGGAGCACGGGGGATTTTGGGCTTACATGGGAGCATACTCCTTATGGTTACCTGGTTGTCACCGAAACGACCGAGAATCTGAAGGAAGAAGAAATTGTCTTGATTGACACCATCACGAGGAATATCACACCGCTAATCTACCACATGGACCGCAGAGATACACTGGAGGATCTGGATTCCCAGAGGGTGTTAAATGGAGGAAAATAAGGGGAACTCAATGGAATATATTACAATCGTGACAAAAGACCACAGGACCCTCACCGCAGGCCTTCATGAAATTAAAGGCGAGCTGATGAATGTGGTCGTTAAGGATAAGACCGGAATCAGCCTGGGGGACAAGCTGACATGCAAATACAATCAGCAATCCTTTCACGCCTATGTCCTTAAACAGGAGGAATTCAACCTGTACCTTTACCTGCCGCTTCAGGAACGGAAAGCACCGAATGAGCGCAGAAGGTTTTACAGGCATCCGTGCCAGCTGAATGGAGTAATCACTTCAGAAGCCGGACCGGAACGCAAAGTGACAATCATCGATCTCAGCTTCAACGGGTTCGGGTTCATCTCGACCCGCCCGCTGACTATGAATGAAGCCTATTCCTTGCAAATCTTCGCCGGAGAAGAAGTCATCCATGCCCGGATCTCCATTCAGAACACGATGACGCTGCCGTCCAGCCTTTACCGGTGCGGCTCTCAAATCCAATTTCTCAGCAAGGAAAACCTATTTCTGTTACGAAAATATATAATCAATGAGCAGCTGAACGAAAATGGATAACAAAGAGAGGGAAACAGCCGCTTTCCTCTCTTTCCATCTTTGTTAAAATCCGCGTTCTTTCAGGGCGAGACCGATTCCAATCGCAAACATCATCACAAAATACAGCACATCATACGGTTTTCCGAGCTTCCCTTTACTCCGCAAATGCCTGTTGCCCATAATCAACGCCGGAAAATAAAAGATGATTGCCGTCCCGGAAAGCATAAGGCAAGGAAGGAGCAGTCCTTCATCGAGCGTCGGGTCGAGCGTCCAGCCGAATGCCTCTGCGGCATACATAAAGGTGATCATCCAAAGAATGGATAGATAAAGAAAGAGGAAGCCCGCCAAAATGTTAACAAGACCTGTTAATCCAAGCCATCCCGCTTTAATGGCAAAACGCGTACGCCTATTGTCCAATCCGTTTCCTGCTCTCTTTATCGCATACGACATACAGCTTTGTGCCGGGAGCGAGCGGGTGATCAAGCTTTTGCAGCACGTTGATATGCTCCTGATCCGACAGCAGCAGCGCATTTTTATCCTTTAGGCTTTCAAACGCGTCGCGATAGGTTTTCCATTCCGGAAGAGCGGAAACTTCATGAAGCTCTTCCCCGCCCCGGCCGTTGTTCAATAGCTTGCCGAAAATCGTGCTCGTTCCATGATGACGGGCGGACCTTGCCATCAGATGGGAGGCGGCATGTTCAGAAAGGATGAATTCATCTACGCTAACATGCTTAAACATTTTCACGTGCTGTTTATTGAGAATTTCGGCAATCGTATAAATATTGGATTCCGTACCTGTATCATACTCCTCAATGCTTGAAGCAATCAGAAGTGTCCTGCCATCGGCAAGATCCATATCCTCCACATGGGCAGGGGCAAAGATGAGAACTGCCTTTGCCCGGGCAGCCCCGGCCTGATCCAGGATGGCCGTGTCTGTGGCACTTCCCTGTATGTAATGGAACCGTTCGTGAGTCATAGGTGACTTTTCAAGCTCGTCAATCAAAACGAGATCCGCTTCCGGCTCCTCCAGCATCAATGCCTTCGCTGCTTCCCTAGACTTTTGTGTCCAGCCGATCAAAACATAGTGGTGCTGTCCCCGATACATAAGCCTTCCCTCTTCCTTCATTTGTTTATGCTTAGAAAACGAATCGACGATCATGCCAATTACGATTCCGAAAATGCCGATCCCGAACGGATAGATGACGAGCATCGTCCACACCCGTCCAGCTGCGGTAACAGGGGATACATCCCCGTAGCCTACCGTTGTCATCGTTGTCATCAGCCACCAGGCAGCGTGAAGATTGCTCTCAAATGTCTCCGGTTCAAGGACCCTCATGATCCAGGTGTTGATAATCAGGAATAAGAGCGTTACCGCAAGGAGGGTGAGGAATTTGACCTTCATTGCTTTTACATACAGTTTTCTAAATAAGATCATGCATTTTCTCCTTTTAGATAATCTCTCCTTTATCATAAAGGTTTTTAGGTGAATCTTACAGAGAAAAAAAGAGACTTCAGCAAAGGCGAAGTCTGGATAGCTTAAGAAGCTGCTGGCCTGTCTGCCGCCTGACCGGCTTCCTTTTTCAAAACATAGGTGCCGGCTAGGAAATCATGAAGCGCCTGTTTCTTTTCCGTAAAGCCTGCAATAATGAAGCCGATGAAGAAAATGAGGATAGACAACAGGGAGGCAAAGTACCTGACAGTAGCCCTCCCAAAAGAGATGCGCTTATACTCCTGGTCCGTTACGACGATTCCGACAGCCATCTTTCCAAGCGTGGCCTGCGTTCCCGATGATTCCATCACAGCGTAGTACAGCCAATTAGAAGAAAGATAAACAACGAAACTGATTGACCCGATGACAAACTGCCTCACGCTCTCATCCATTCCAATAGAACGGACCAGCAAGTCCACCCCGGCCATAAAAAATAGAAAAACGAAGATAATGAGATTACCAACAATTCCATCTAGCAAATAGGCACCCGCCCGCTGCCAAAATCCTGCGTACATACACCGTTCCCTCCAATAAATTAAGTCTTATTGCCTCTGATTCCTTACCACTTTCGGATGATGAATAAACCAATTTATTACAATTGAGTCCAAATAAGTAAAAGGTGTTCTCTTTTACAAAACGTAGATGTTGATTGCAGCTAGAGGGCGAGCCCGGAGTCCCACGCCTTCCACTCCAATCAACAAGAGTAAAAAAATCAACACGATGCTTTACGTATTCTTTCTTAAAAAAGTAAACTATACCTAACCACAGAAGCATCAGCTGCTATCTACTAAAAAGGCTGATGCTTTCTTATGCTCAGGGAGGAAACCCTATCGTGAAAAACTATGGAAAAGACCTGTTCAAAGGCACAGCATCCTATTATGCCAAATACCGCCCCGTCTATCCTCCTGAATTAGTCCGCTTCCTTGTAAACCGGTACTCTCTTGATGGGACCGGCCGGCTGCTGGACCTCGGCTGCGGCACCGGTCAGCTCACACTCCGATTTGCAGATTGGTTTGAACGGATCACCGGGATTGATCCGGAGGAAGAAATGCTGATAGAAGCGAAGCGCAGAAGCGAGGATGCTAGAATCGGCCACTGTGAATGGATAGGAGGAAGGGCAGAAGACTATGTAAGAAGCCTCTCTCATGATTCGATCCGCCTCGTGATGATCGCCAAAGCCTTCCATTGGATGGACCAGCAGACGGTCCTTGGCCAACTTTACGAAGCCATTGCTCCCGGCGGGGGAGTAGCGATCATCGACGCCTATCATCCCGGGCAGCAGCTTGAACCTTGGCAGGAAGAAACAGAGCGAATTGTGAAGAAATGGTACGGGGAAGAGCGGAAAGCGGGAAACACGGTATACGCACATCCACCGATCAGCTATGAGGAGAGAATGAACCAATCACCATTCCAAACAGAAGTCATCCACCTGCCCGTCCACACAGTTAAGTGGAGTATAGAATCCATCATAGGCAACCTCTACTCAACATCCTGCGGCAGACCAGTATACGTGAATGAATGCAAAGGAGCATTCGAAAAAGATCTGCATCGTGCGCTGCAAAAGCTAAACGAGAAAAACGAATTTCAGGAACACATCGGCCTCAATTTAATTCTCGGAATGAAGGAGGCGGAAAAAAGGTCAAAGCAATGAGGCATTGCTTTGACCTTTTCATCCCTCGTATTTCGTTTTAATAATGGCCCGAACTAATCCGCCTATCGAAAGTGCCGTAAGCAGAATCGGCAGCACAATCAGAACGAGCGGTCCGGCCTGAAGCAAATTCAGAACCAAGAGACCAATAAAAAGAAAAATCAAATATCCAAACAAAACAATCTCCTTGCTGATCCCTAACCTTTTCGAAAGAAAGATCGCAGCCAGGAGCAAAATAGCTAGAATCACGGCAAAAACAGTGAGCTGTACAGTCAGCATGGTTCATGACCTCCTGAAGTGTCCTGTGTAATAGGGAAAGATGGCTGATGGGTAGTGGTGCTGACTTTTTGGGTTGATATGTTACTTATACCTTTCTTTTGGGATTGGGAAACTATTTAACACGTTAATAAGAGCGGGAATGTGTTAATAGTTTTAAATTGAATTTGTGCTGGGGTGAGAATTTGACTTTCAGCTCACTGTAAAGGTTAAGGCAGTCCTTCTCTCAAAATACTGATGAAGCCGATACTCACAAATTTCCCTCGTCCAGGAATAAAGGGTTTCTTTTTCACTGCTATCCGGGTTTATAAGAAAGAAGAATTCCCCCTCGTTGAATACTGCAAGTCCTTTAGAACTTCCGCTCCATTTTGTCATCGGCATCCGCTCAATTAGTCCCGCTGTCTTCTGCTGATTGTAATCCCACAGCTTCGTGCTTTGCCCATCCGAAAAATCTATTCTCTTTCGATACTCCTTAGACATGAGATATGTATGGAAGAATTGAGCAATTTCAAGGGCTGTTACCGGTTTATACCAATCATCCATTCCCCGTTCCAGCATTGCCAGCAGGACAATCATTTTATAGCTTTTGCTCATTCCGGTGCCCTCTGCTTCCTGCAGCCAATTTTCATGCTGGAGAAATACCTCCTGTTCAGCGGCAGTCAGTTCATTTGCCCAGTTTAGAAAGCTGAAAAGCGTTTTAAACTCGGATTTATAGTCTTGAGCCGAAAGCTCTCCATATAAGTGAAGCTCCAAATATGAGGGTCTTCTGCCCAGCTCTTCTTTCACCATCTGGTAGTTGTTTAGGAGCCGTTCCTTGCGTGGCTGTCTTTTTTTTGTTAATTCTTTCAGCAGATTAATCACTTGCATATCCAGGTCAACGGAGCAGGATAAAGGGACAACCGGCTCTATGATTTTTTCCTTTTTCTCTGTTGAAGGACGTGTGTCAAACAGGCTCAGCTTAATATCGGCATTCCGGTAATTTCCGATGAGGTCGATGATGACACAGTGATCCTTTTCAGGATGCAGCCTCAAGCCACGGCCGATTTGCTGAGTAAAGATGGTGAGAGACTCGGTAGGTCTTACGAATAGAAGGGTATCCACGGCTGGGATATCAACGCCTTCATTGAAAAGATCCACTGTAAATATGGCATCGAGTTCACCATCAGCTAACGCTTGGGCGGCGTCCTTCCGATTGACTTGCTTTTGCCTGGAGTGAAGAGACACCGTCCGATAGCCATTGTCTGCAAAATATGAAGACAGGAAATCAGCCTGGCGGATGGAGGAGCAAAAGACGAGTGTTCTGGTTTTCCTGTAGGTTTTCCATGACTGCAAAATATGGGCTGCCTGCTCCGTCTTCAGCTGAACGGCCATCAGCTCTTCCTGGTCATATTTTGTGCCTCGCCATGTCAGCTTCGAGTAGTCTGTTTCATCATATACCCCATAATACTGAAAGGGGGAGAGCCATGTTCTTTGAATGGCTTCAAGAAAATCGATTTTGTAGGCGACATTTCCTTCACATAAGGCGTAAACATCCCGGTTATCGGCTCGGTCAGGTGTAGCTGTCACACCGAGCAAGAAGGAAGGCTTGAAATAATCCAGCACCTTCTGATAAGAGGCAGCCGCCGCATGATGGAATTCATCGACTACGATTAAGTCGAATTCCTCTGGATCGAATACTTCTAAATGGCGTTTCATGCTTAACGTTTGAATGGAAGCAAACAGCAGATCCGCATCGGGATTTTTTTGGCGCCCGTTATAAATGCCGGCGGTTTTGTCAGGCATGACGTTTAAAAAGGATTCTGCCGACTGATGAAGGATTTCTTCTAAATGGGCAATAAAAAGAACCTTCCCAAAATTTTGAGCAAAGAACCCGGCCAGGTAGGTTTTCCCCAGTCCGGTTGCCATAACGACCATGGCTTTTTTATAGCCGTCCTCCACTGTACTGTGCAGCTGTTCAAGTGCTTCAATCTGAGCGAAGCGGGGGGCTAGGACGGAATAGTTTTCCTGTGTTTCCAGCACCATAGAATCGGGATCAGGCTTCTCTTCCCCTGGAAGCATGAGCTCCTGCTCTTCCTGCTTCGTCCAGGTTCTGGCTAAGTTCGGATGCTGCTGGTGAAAATCTATGTATTCATCCTCGTACCGTTTGGCGGTTTCCAGGTTAACCGCAATGGTGTTTTCAGCTTGAAACAGATCAATAAATTTTCGGCTTGCTTCTTCAAATAGAAGCTTTTCCTCATTTTCAAAGATGCCGACACTCCATTCCACTCCATTCGTTAAAGCGGATCTTGATAGATTGGAAGAGCCGATAATCGAATGGCCCTGCGCTTTTGACTCAAATAAATAAGCCTTCGGATGAAAGCTGATTCCACTGCTCCGCCATAGCCGGACTTCAATTTTTTCATGAATGGAAGCCAATTCTTTTAACGCATCCGGCTGTGTAACATATAAGTAGTCTCCGGTCAGAAGCTTGATATCTGCACCCCGTTCAGCAGCTTCTGCCAAAGCGGACTTAAGCAAAGATACTCCTGATTTCATCGCAAAGGCCGTCAGAATATAAATCGTGCTGGACTGCTGAATCCGGTCAAGAACTGGAATCAGCAGCTTCTCTGTATATAAGGATATCTGCATCTAATCCTCTACCCGAACCAAAAAAACCTTCTCCTCAAACCCTCCGCGCTTCTCAGCTTTTTCCTGACGGATCTTTTCTACTTCGGCCAGGCTTGAGCCGTGCACCTCTGCAAACGCCTTGATGATTTCCATGAGATCGGCGAGCTCTTCAACTGCTTCTGCATTCGTTTCCGCAGTCATGTATTCATCGAGTTCTTCAAAGCTCTTTTTCTTCAATTCGTTAACGTATTCATCGTTCTCTAAAATGCGGGTTTCAAAGGATTTGCCGGTTGCTTCAATGATATGCGGTATGTTGTCGCGTACGAGTTTGTTGTAAATGGGCATCAGGGTTCCTCCGTTCGTATCGTTTCTCTTATTTTACCATTAATTGAACGCTCGCTTTCAATAGCCTCTTACAGAAATTTCTTAACCTATCTGGTTATTGCTATATTTTATGGTTCTCAGGTATTTATAGGGTTAGTTTTGCTGGGAAACAGAGTGTAATAAGAATGACAGAGTGAGCTTCAACAGCTGCAATGGTTCCATCATCCAATAAAAAAAGACCGTCTCCGTGACGGTCTTTTTTACCCAATTTCTTTGGCCATCATCATTGAACGCTCCTGAAGACTGTCAGATAGCAGGCTGTATGCGGCTGTTTTCTGTTTATATTGTTTAATGACATCGATTCGGTCGTTGTAAATGTAGACGAACAGTCTGACATCCTTTTTCCCCTTTTTCGTGTCAATGATCAGGGGCTTTCCGTCGTTGGAAGGGAGTTCTTCATACTGATCGTAATAGATGGCTTCGTTAAACTGATCAATAAATTGAGCTTTATCATGGCCTTCGAGGTGTTTTCCGTCAAAGGTTACAGTAGTAGCGGGTTCTTCCAGCTTCGGATGCATGGCGAATTTGCTGAGCATCCATTCTACGACAAAGGTGGGAGGGCTGGCTAACACAACTTTAAGGCCGGCGAGGATAATCAGCAAAATGATAAATCCGGTCGTCATCCTTCATTCATCTCCAGTGCTGTAAAATGGTTGATTACAATGATTATCGTACCACAGAGCAGCTCGATAAGGTTTGTCGATTAGATGAACCTTTTCGTGCTGGGAAGAACTGATTTGTTTATCCATTCTGGTTTATGTTTAGTTAATCTGTGGAAAAAGAAAATTTGTTGTTATTATTTTACTTAAATGTTAGAAAAGGGAGAGATACGATGAATTTCGGCAAATTAGGATGGGTATCAGCAACTGTACTCGGAATGGCAGTTTTAGCGGGCTGTGGAGAGAGTGAAGGCGGGAAGAGCTCCGAGTCTGCCGGCGCGGAAGAAACAGCGCCTAAGGAAGAGAAGAATCAGGAAAGCGAAAATAAGGATGCAGCTAAGGCCGGGAATGAGGAGGGTGCCGCTACACTGGACAAGTTTCTTCAGTTAAAAGCCGGCATGAGTTATGAGGAAATAGCTGACATCATGGGGTCAAAAGGGGAAAAAGGTACGGCAACAGAGATTGAAATTTACACGTGGAGAGATTCAGAGGGTTTTGGTTTCGTCCAGGGGGGGGTTCATTGATGACAAGCTGGATAATCTTCAAGAATTTACTATTCAGCCAGATCCTGAAGTAACTGCAACGGAAGCCAAGCTAAATCAGGTGAATATTGGCATGACCTATGAAGAGACGACAGAGATTCTTGGCGGTGAAGGAGTCATAACTCAGCAGAGTGGAGGAGCGGAGGGAGAATTCAAGGGGACTATATATGTTTACAAAAGTGAAGAAGAATTGCGCAATATTTTTCTTGAATTTCAAGATGGAAAACTATTGAGTAAAAATAAGAGTATGTAAAAGGGCTGATTTGCTGCCTCTTATGCTAGTCTGTTGACGTGCGTTTAGATTCATGATAAATTTATCTTGAATTCAAGATAAATAAAAGGAGCTGTAAATCATGAACCATCTAAAAGGGATTCACCACGTTACGGCTATTACAAGCAGTGCTGAAAAGAACTATGAGTTTTTCACATATGTACTTGGAATGAGATTGATCAAAAAGACAGTAAACCAGGATGACATCCAGACGTACCATCTGTTTTTCGCAGATGATAAAGGTAGTGCGGGAACGGATATGACGTTCTTTGATTTCCCGGGTATTCGGAAGGGTGTGCACGGAACGAACGAAATCTCCAAAACATCGTTTCGTGTGCCAACGGATGCGGCGCTTGACTATTGGGTGAAGCGTTTTGACCGGCTGGACGTGAAGCACGAGGGGATTACGGAGCAATTCGGGAAAAAGACGCTCTCATTTGCTGATTTTGATGATCAAAAGTATCAGCTCATTTCCGATGAGAATAACGAAGGAATCGAATCTGGTACACCGTGGCAAAAGGGGCCGATTCCACTGGAGTATGCAATCACCGGACTCGGACCGATTTTCGTCCGGATTGCACAGTTTGACTTTTTTAAACAAATGCTTGAAAAAGTTCTTCTATTTAAAGAAGTGGCACAGGAAGAGTCATTCCACCTGTTTGAAGTCGGAAAGGGCGGAAACGGAGCTCAGGTCATCGTTGAGGAAAACCCGGATCTTCCAGAAGCAGTACAAGGCTTCGGTACGGTTCACCATGCAGCATTCCGGGTGGAAGACCGCACCGTCCTGGATGAATGGACAGACAGGCTTTCAAGCTTCCGTCTTCCGAACTCCGGCTATGTGAACCGCCATTTCTTCGAATCCCTTTATGCAAGAGTCGCTCCACAGATTCTCTTTGAATTCGCGACCGACGGACCTGGATTCATGGGGGACGAACCATATGAAACGCTTGGCGAAAAATTATCTCTTCCCCCATTCCTCGAACCGAAGCGAGCAGAGATTGAAGGGCTGGTCCGGCCAATCGATACGGTCAGGAGTACGAAGGAGTTCGTAAAGGAATAATGTCTTCATAATAGAAGGAACCCGGCTTATGAGCAGGGTTCCTTTTTAACCGTTTATTCGCTAATTGGATATTTTTCAAAAAACGCTGTTCTTTTTTCCTCTGAGTTCACAAATTCTGTTAATTCTTTTTTCCACATTTCCTGATCATTGGCATACTCATCAAACGAATGGGGCAGCTCTTTTTCCATTTGGTCTCTTGAGATGGAAAACGATTGGTTCATCTCAGATTCCACAGTAAAGGCTGCTTTGTCTGCGTTTGGAATGAGAGTAAAGATGGAGGCAGCATTATAAAGGAAGTTTCTCTTTATTGCGTCATCATTTAGCCAGTAATCGGAAAACTGTTCTTCAGTCAAAGTAGAGCCATCTTTAATGCCATATGTTGTGCCTATGGAAGTCCCGTTGATCGCCACTTCCTTGTAGCTTTCCCCTCCAGGAAGGGAGCTGATGATGGAGGTGACATCTGAATTGCTTCCTGCTGATGTATTCTTCAGCGAACTTAATTCATCCATCTTTACATCCTTGATGGTTTTAATGCCGGCATCGGTGCTGCAGCCTGTGAGGAGGGCTGCTGATAAGAATGCTGCGATCAATGGTTTTTTCATGGTGTTCATCCTTTCCTTCTCTAATGAATACGCAGGTCTGTTTTAGGGGAAATCTCTTCATCTGCTGCAGATTGCACCTTTGTGCCCTCTGCTTTAAACACTCCCTTGTTCGTGAAAAGAAAATTACCGGATTCAGTCGAAACAAATCCATTGATGGCATCGGCTTTGAGTTTCACTGTGCCGATTCGCTTGTTCATGTTTTTGTGTTCGTACAGCTCCAGATAAGAGGAGTTGGGAGTCCCTGAAATAATATAGGTGTAATTTGAATCCTGCGCCATGAATTTGGGAGGATGCTTAGTCTTAGCGGTTTGGAGAGTTTCCCCTGTTTCTGTGTCCAGCTGCATGACGGACCGTACGGCTTGGTTGTTCTTGCTTTTCATCCCGGATGAATCAAGCTTTTCTCTGGGAAGGATCCAAAGCTTCCCATCGATTACGGATGCGTTCAGGTCATATGGATCCTCCGCTATCACTTTACTGGTTAGTTCTCCAGATTTTTCGTCTAAAGTATGCATGGCCGTTCCGGCTTCTGCTGTAAGAATGAATATCTTACCGCTTTCGTGATTGGCGAGCATCCGTTTAGGAGAGCCAGGTATTTCCCAAGTCTGAACAGGTTTTTCCCAATTATCAAGCTTATACTGATTCAATTTTACGCTTTGTCCAGCATCCCTTGAATAAACAAGGACATAGGCAAATTCATCTGTATAGAGAGCCTCCTGTATGCTGTTTTCCAAGAATCCGAGTTTTTGAATACCAGTTGGGTTTTGCATGTAAACTTGATAGCCGTAAGGTTCGGACTGCTGATTCATAATCAGCGTTTTCTTCTCGATGGGATGGTAATAGGAAACAGCATAAAGATCTTGATCTTGATTCAGTTTAAAGCTTTTCGTTATTTTTTGCTTGTCAAAATTAAAGGTATTCAATACGGATTTCCCGTATTTTTCAGACAGATAGCTGATGGAATTTCCTTCATTATCTTCAATTTTCGTACTTGTTTCGGCACTCGATTGAGTGAAAATGAAGTATCCGCCTCCAGCTGCCATAAGCAGCAGGACGATGAGCAGGGCTGTTTTTTTCTTCATGATGCATTCCCTCTAATAATATCAGTAATCGTTGCAGATGATGCTTTCACAATCGGACGGAAGCTTGCCAGAAAACTTACTGCAAGAATTAATATGAGACTGAGCAGCACTTGCTGAATGGTCATATCAATCGTAAACGTGTAGTCAATGGCTTCCGACTGGTTAAGGAAGTATTCCAGCCCGCTGATAATAAGAAAGCTTAATATAATAGAGGCTGCAAAGGACAGGACTGATATAAAAAGGACCTCGACGGAAAACAGTTTAATAAGATGGGATTTCTCATAGCCGACGGCTCTCATAATGCCAATTTCCTTATAGCGTCCGCGAAGGGATTGGCCAATGATGGAGGCAATGCTGATGCCCGAAAAAATCAAGAGCAGTACAATGATGACCCCGCCGATTGACATAATGATCTGAGCGACCATTGGAATTGACTGGGAGGACTTAAGCGAGTAAATGGTATCCAATCCCAGTTCTTCGATTTGCCGGGCGACTGGCGTTACATCCTCTACATTTTGTACGACGACTGTCCCAAAGTCATAGGTTAAGCCGCTGCGGTACTGCTCCAATGTAAGTCCTTCAAATTGCGCATTCAAATTTTCTACATAATCAATGGTGGCAAGAGAAAGATCATCTGGAAAATTTGTTATGTAAAATTGATCGTACAGCGATTGAATCGTTCCTTTGGTCGATTCACGTACGCCTTCTCCCTCTTTGACTTTAACGGTGTAGCTGACATTCACTTCGTCTCCCTGCTTGAGGTCATCAGCCAGTGCTGAATTCAGGACGATGTCTCCGTCTTTTATCGAATTTGCTTTCCCTGCTGTCATGTAAGAGAGGGCGGGACCATCGACTCCAATCAGATTTGTGGTGATTTTGTTTTTTCCGTATTCAAGACCGACAAATGCCTGGACTTTGGGGAAGGACGTGCTGACCCCATCGATTTGCTTCAGTTCATTGAAGTCTTCTTGCTTAAGTGCTTTGTCAGGGGTAGAGACGACTTCAATGAATTTCAGGCTGTCATTTTCCATAACCGTCTCGTTCATGCTGCTTGTGATCCCGGAGAAAAATCCCGCCACCACATTAAAAACGATGATCCCCATTGTAATAATGACAATCGGCGCAGCTGTTTTGAATCCATTTCTTTTGAAATTTTTGCCCCCCAATTTCAGGTAGTCACTTAGCCTCATATTTTTGCTCTCCCTCCAATAATGTTCCTTTTTGCATCGTATAAAAGCGATCTGCATGCTGCTTGTAAATGGAGTTGTGAGTGACAACAATTAAGGCGACTCCGGATGAGGAGAGCTTTTTGAACAATTCGATGATTTTTTCTTCGTTTTCATCATCTACGTTTCCGGTAGGTTCATCCGCAAGAAGCATTTTAGGATTAGCGGCAAGCGCCCGGGCTATGGAAACTCTTTGTTTTTCTCCACCGGATAAGGAGCTCGGCATATGCTCCATCCGGTGGGTTAGACCGACAAGTTCCAAAAGTTCCTTCGCTTTTTTATCTCTCGCCTGAACGCTGATGTCTTTATGGATCAATAATGGCATCGTCACATTTTCAAGGGCAGAGAGGTTAGGAAACAGGTTGAAGTCCTGAAACACAAAACCAATTGTTTTGGAGCGCAGTCGGGATTTCTCTTTCTCAGTCAATTGTGCTGCAGGCTGTGAATCGAGATGGATGGTTCCTTCAGTTGGATCATCGAGCAGTCCCATCAGATTCAGCAGTGTGCTTTTCCCGGAGCCTGACGGGCCCATAATCACATTCAATTCACCCGCTCTCACAGTCAGATGGATGTTTTGAAGAATGCGGAGCGATGATTCTTTGCTTTTGTAGCATTTTCCTACATCCTCCAGTCTTAATAAAGGCTTATGATTCATGGTGGAAGTCCTCCGTTAAATTGTGGTTAATCGCCATTAAAAAATAGGTTGAGTAGATATCCGGAAACGACTTGCTGCTGTTAAGCGCATAGCCTGTCCGTTTATATAATTGCGAGATGTTCCGTCCTGTTTTATTTTGATCGTAAGGCATGCCTGAATTGTGCATAAGAGCTGCTTTATAATAGATGAGATAGGCACCGATTTCAGAGTCGGGGTCCGTTTTCACCTGATCGGCAAAGGGCTTTGCTTTTCTTACCTGATCTGTATACAGCCCGATGCTGCTTAGCGTCTCTAAAAATGCAAGGGAGGAAACCTGGTCCTTTTCCCCGAAATAGCTCGCTTGCTTTTGAATAATTTCATTTAAAATGGCCTCTGTATTTGGCGGGAGCATCTCTTTGGTGATGCTGCCGTTCAGCTGTTTAAGAGCTTTTGCATAAAAAGTGAACCCCATCATACTCGAACGGACAATTGGCATCTCCATTTTCTTCAAAAGGGCAGCGTTCAGCGCTTCTTTTTTTTCATCGGGAAGCTTTCCGCCCGTCTTGGAAAGGAGCGACACAAAGCTGTAAACTTCAAAAGGATCCTGTTTCATCAGTTCATCTATATCTGCAGCAAGCACCCGTTTCAGGATCGCTTCATCATGAGCAGGATTGGATCTTCCCGCATACTCCTCGGATACCTTCCCAATTAATACAGGACTGAACTGGTTGTCATAGGTGCTGAATGACGGCAGCATCCCATCCTCATACCTGTAAACGGATAAATCTTTTAAAATCATATCCTTGTGCTGCGGATCAGGAAGAGAATGGAACTGATGAAGGAGGTTCATCTTTAAATATTCGCTCTGAATGTCCGATAGCCCATAGAATTGCTTTTTTACTTTCTCAGCTATTTCAGCTATCTCATCAGGCTGAAGCAGTTCGGGCTGAAGCTTCTGAAGAGCGGCAAGGCTGTTTAAATCCATTAAATCATTGAAATCGTATGTCCTTTTATGAATCAGTTTATCGATATCAGCTGAAGGAATCTTTCGTGCAGTTTCAATCCCCATGATTTGATTCATTTCAGCTGCGGCTTCCAAAGTTTGAAGTTCGTTAAGTTCAAGGCTTTTCACCCATGAGCGGATCGCCTTTTGGTCAAGTGCTTCCATAAATCCATATTTGGAGGCCATATTTAGCATCATTCTTGTTTGCTGTACTTTTACTAATTCGTAGCCGGGCTTGTCCCGGTATTCTTTGAATTCATTTGATATAAAATATCCATCTGGAATATACGTTGTGTCCAATAAGTGCTGAACGTGCTTCTCCATGTAGGCTTTCGACTGGCTTGCTTCGTAACTGCAAAGGGACAATGATTGATCTGCCCGGTAGACTCTTTCAATTCCTGTAAAGATTAACTGATCCTCCTCATCTGCAAAGGAATCGTTTTTAAGGAATTCAATAACAGTACGGCAATAGGGCTCATGTGGATTTTCACCTAGAAGATCAGCGGTTTGATAGGCATAATAAGAAACGTACTCATCTTTTGAACCCTCCATCGCATTGGAAGGTGAATAAAGATTTTCGTCTCCCCAGCTCTTCATCATTCTGAGTGAGCTCTCAAGCTGCTGTTCCTGTAATTCTGTAAATAATTCCTTGTCTATTTTTACATCTTTTCCTTCTATATTCGACCCAAATAGGGAAAAATAGATGGATAGGCTTATAGCCGCAAGAGAAAATATTAACAATATCGTCCATTTATACCGCATTATTTTTCCTCCTACCGGGTATATTGGTTATAATAGAAAGTGAATACAATGTGGGTTGTATTCACTTTCATATGGTTACAGCTCATCAGTGTTTTAGTTTAGTCAGATTAGATTGAGTTGTACGGGATTATGTATAGAACATGCATGCTGCTTTGCATCTATGTTCTATACATTTTTTAATAGAATCGGAAAATAGAAGCGGACGCTGAACGTTTTACTCCTTTAGCAAGGAAAGAGGCCGTATTGTCAGTGCCGCCGCTGATTGGAACACCTGAGATGGAATAAGAGCCTGCATAGTCAGAAATCCATGTATTGCTGTTTGTCCATGTTCCGGTTAGCGTGCTCCCATTAGAAGTACCGCCGCTGATACCTCCGATTGAAACTCCCAGACCGTTAGCTTTAATCGTCCATGCAGTTTTTACCCAATCAGCGTTTGGAGGATTCGTACCAAGAAATTTAGCACTTACTTGATAGCTTTGCTTTTGATAGAAAGCAGTGTTGCTCATCCATGCATTTGATTGAATACTGTTTCCGGACAATTGAGGAATAGGCTCAGTTGTGGAATCTGAATAGGCACTTGCACTCGTTCCTCCGCCGAATGTAAGGGCTCCTGCCACTGCTAATGTACCAATAAATGCACTAACCTTTTTCTTCATCTTCAATTTAGTTCCTCCTATTTGATTCGCTGTAACCAATTTGAAGTATAGCATCAATTTTCCAGTTATTTTCCCATAGTTTTTAATAGCTGTCTCAGCCAAGGGAAAATATTGTCGTATATTGTCAAAAAAGAAAGATTAAAGTCGACTAAGGGGGACGTTTGGTACTCAGATCGAAAAAGATTTTTTTAAAAAGGGGAAATAGGGTAGAGGCAGGAAAAGACATGTAAACGAAGTGTTAAGCCTTGAAATGAAAATTCAATAAGAGCGGTTTCTGATAGACTATTTACAAAGCATAAACATAGAATAAATCTCTGAATATAAGACTGGATATTAAGAAATACAGAGTATTTCGATACATCTTGAATAAAAATTAATCGTGCAAAACTCCCCCTAAATTTAACTTTACAGCTCATAAAAAGAGCCTTCCGTTGAGGAGGGCTCTTCTGCTTTACCTGAGGAATGATTTCTAGCTGTACTAGTATGACATTACTGTTACATTTCATCATCCAGTATTTGGAATCACGAGAACGAGGTCCCCTGCAAACAGCACCTTTTCTTCAGGGAGGTACATGAAGAGATCGCTGTCTGTATGGCCTCCCCCAAAGCAATGAAGCTCAACCTTCCGCTCGCTGCACTCCAGGACAAGCCGGTCCTCTATCATCATGGTTGGCAGGGAAGGCTCGAGAATATCCATCGCACCTTTTAGCATGCGTTTGACAGCAGCATCCATTGTCAGATCATGGAGAAGCTGTCTGTCCTTTTCCGTTTCGATGCGCTTTTCCGTTTGCTGGATATAAGCTTCCAAACTGGTTTTTTGTTCCTCGTTGGTCTTCAGGCTGAACGATTCTGCTATTTTGTCCCGTGTTTTACCTGTTGACACAATAACGGCGTCCTTAAAGATCTGGTTCCCATTTACAGATTTTCCGAACGGGAAAGCCCATTCCTTCAGGTGTGGGATGAAAGTGAGGTCGGATACGGAGTACCACTGAAAACCGTAAGGTTTGTGGTGCTTCAAGTATCCGAAATGTTTTGTTCTTTTTTATTGTCGCATTGAATCAGTTTTTAAATAAAACTGATACAATAAACCTATGAATGAATATAGAAGAACAAGTACAACCGTATCATGGCTCAACTATCATTTTGTCTTTTGTCCTCGGTATCGAAGAAAAATATTCCTTCGTACTGATGTAGAGGAACGATTTAAACAGTTGGTACAAGAAGTATGTGAAGAATTGGAAATTGTCATTGTTGCT
>NZ_JBNILJ010000017.1:0-60013 GCF_050107635.1 Metabacillus sp. 113a
ATGAGATGCCCCTGTCTTGAAGGCTGTTCAAAACAGAAATGGACTGCGAACGTTTAGTCATTCAAGAATCCCACCCGTCACACCGTAAGGTGTAGGGCTTGCGGCTTTAGCCGTGGGAGTCTCAAAGGCAAGATGGGGGTTTTAGTCTGCTTATTTATAAAGCGCCCCATTTATTGTCTAACGATTTTCAGCAGGATTCGGCATGCATGAGTCAGGAAACGGTCTCGAACTCCATTAAGACGCCGCAGCGGACATAAATAGAATAGTTGAAGGAAAGCGAAATGCATAGCAGCTGCTGTGCGTTTTTTTTTGCGGTTATTTTTCGTTGGAGCCGATTTCGTAAGGATGACGGCCTGGTACTTAGGTTGTGAATTGAAAAATTTTGCAGAATCATGTGGTGCGCATAAACGGAAACCGATATATTATGGTGTACATTGAAAAAAATTACAGTATGGGGTCTGGCCAATGAATATGATTAACCGATTAAAAGTTTATTTCGGTCCGAATAGCAAAGGGCTTTATCAGCCGCTGGTCTTTTCCTTCCTGTTGGCTTTAATCTTGCCGGTATGTGTGATTATTGTTCAGCTTATCATTGATGAGACAATAATAATGAATGACTATAAAATGTTCCCTTTAGAAATTTTTCTGCTTTGTCTTTTAATTGCTGCAGCACTCATTCTTACCCATCTAATAAACCGGGCCTTCCGGGAATTTAGACTGCGTGCCGCTGCCGGACTGAAAAAAGCTTTACGGGACAAGCTTTTGCAGCTCTCCATCCATTCGTTTGACCATCAAGCATATGAGCAGCTTTTATCCTTTTTTACTCAGGATGTTGAAGCAATTAGAAGGTTTTTTCAAAGGGGGCTCCACAAATTTTTTGTAGTCCCTGTCATAATTATATTGAGCCTGGGGATCCTTTTTTACTACTCGATTCCGCTTGCTGCAGGGGCCCTTGCCGCTTCGGCTGTTTTAGCCGGAATTATGTACCGTCATCTAAGGATTAAAGCTAACGTTCATATAGAATCTGCACACTTGTCTGATTTGCTTTCTTTAAAAGGAGCGAGGCCTTCAGGTGTCGTTTCTATTCAAAACCAAAAGCTGAAGGGTGCTGCAGTGGGCTGTTCCTTCCTCTTTGCTGCTTCCGGGGGGGTGCTGGCATGGTATGGCCAGCTCGCTCCCGGTGAATATGCCGCCTGTGTCTGTCTCCTTGCACTTATTTTTATTCCGCTGGGCGGTTTCGGACAGATTGCAGGGCTGTGGCCCCATTTTCATACTTCAGGATACCGGCTGCTTGCGATCTTAGAGACACCAAGGTCTGTTTATCAGCCGCCGTTTCCTGCTAAGGACAGAGGGATGATTTTGTTTGACGATGTGGTATGCGGTTATCAGGAGAATCATCCGGTGCTTCATTCTTTATCATTTGAACTGCATCCCGGCAAAATCATTGGAATTATAGGAGAAAGCGGGGCCGGAAAGACTGCACTTGCCCATTTGCTTACTGGATTTTTAAAGCCTGTAGAAGGGGAAATAAAGCTTGGAGGCGGAGCGGGCGCCAGAATATCATCCTGTGCAGTATTTGAACGATCTGATCTGGAAGCTGAAACAGTGAAAGGGAACCTTGCATTTGGGAAGCCGGAAGCGCTGATGAGTGAGATTATTCAGGCTGCAAAAGCGGTTCAAGCTCATGATTTCATTATGGAGCTCCCTGAACAATACAATACACCTCTTGCTGGAATAACCCTTAATAAAGCGGCTATTCAAAAAATCGCGATTGCAAGGGCTTTGTGTACAATGCCGGACATTTTAATTTTAGATGATGCATTCATGGGAATTGAACCGTTCGAAGTCCGGAGGATCCTTAGCAATATAAAGAAGATAAGAGGGATTAAGACAGTTATCGTCCTTACCCGGAGTGCTGACACAGGCAGGTGCACAGATGAAATCATCTTTCTTTCGAATGGAACTGCATCGGAAAGGGGAACGCATCAAGAGCTCATGAGGAATGGCGGATTATACAGCAGATACTGTTTCGGTCAGCTTTTGCCTGCAAAGAATAAGCTGAAGGGCCAGTAGCAGCCCGGGTAATGGGACCCGGGATTTTTTGTGGAATCAAAACCAGGTTTACTTTACGGGGAGAAGTTTGATATAAAGGTATGTATACAAATACATAGAAATGAGGATACATATGAAACAATCAGAACAATGGTCTTCCAAGCTCGGATTTATCCTCGCTTCGGCTGGATCTGCTATCGGAATCGGGGCAATCTGGAAGCTTCCATACGTGGCGGGGACAAGCGGCGGGGGCGCTTTTTTCCTGCTGTTTATTTTATTTACAGCATTGATTGGCCTTCCACTCTTGCTCGGTGAATTCGTCATCGGGCGCAGCACACAAAAAGAGGCAATCCGCTCTTACCAGTCGCTTGTACCGGGTACGGCATGGTCTTATATCGGTTATCTAGGAGTCGCAACAAGCTTTATTCTGCTATCCTTCTACAGCGTTGTGGGGGGCTGGATCCTTCAATATCTGGTTTATAGTGTGACCGGCCAGCTGTCTGGATCGGCTGATTTCGGAAATCTTTTTAATGAAACAATTGCCCAGCCTTATTTTGCAGCGGGTTCGCAATTTGCTTTTATGCTGCTGACCATTCTTGTGGTGTCAAGAGGGGTCTCGAGCGGAATTGAAAAGGCGAACAAATTTATGATGCCAGCCCTTTTTCTTATCTTTATTGTCATCATCGTTCGTTCACTTACCCTCGAAAATGCGATGGAAGGAGTCGCATTTTTTCTGCAGCCGGATTTCACCAAGCTAAATTCGGAGTCAATTCTCGCTGCGATGGGACAATCCTTTTTTTCCCTTAGCGTTGGGGTATCTGTTATGCTTACCTATGCTTCCTATCTTGATAAAACACAAAACTTGCCTAAATCCGCTGTATCCATCGTAATTATGAATATTGTGATTTCGCTTCTTGCAGGTCTTGCGATTTTCCCGGCGGTATTTTCGATAGGGATGGAGCCTGAAGCAGGTCCTGGCTTGCTGTTCGTTATATTGCCCTCGATATTCGGACAAATTCCATTCGGTTCCTTATTCATGGTATTGTTCCTGGCGTTATTCTTGTTCGCAACTCTTACTTCCGCCTTTTCCATGCTTGAAATTTTAGTTGCTTCTTTAGCAAAGGGCAGGCAGGAGAAAAGGAAAAAGCTATCCTGGATCGGCGGTTTGCTTATATTCGCCGCTGGAATTCCCGCTGCTTTAAGCTTTGGAATCTTAGGGGATGTCACTCTATTCGGGAAAAATATTTTTGACGCCGAGGACTACCTGGTCAGTAACATTCTGCTTCCAATAGGTGCTCTCCTGATTGCTCTTTTTATTCCATGGAAGCTGGACAAAGCCATGCTGAAAGCTGAACTTGAAAAGGGAGCGGGAAGTGCGTCTGCCTGGTTTGCTCTTTGGCTTTACACTTTGAAGTTCATCGTTCCGATTGCCATCATTTTCGTGTTTCTTGATGTCCTGGGAGTGATCTGACAGACTTTGTTTTTAGTACACAATCAGCAAATCACCTCCGTTATCCTGCTCTTAGTTTAAGAGAGGGATTCGGAGGTGATTTTATATGCCGCAAATGTTCTTGGGCGGCGGTTAATAGATAATCGTCAAATGAAAAGTTAAGGACGATAATGCCAGTAAGATAATCAATCAGAATGCGTTAAAAGCCGGAAGGGGAGGAGGTTTGGGAGGTAAACCATTTGAAGCAGGATAACATTAAATCATTCGTGCGGGATAGACCATTGCTTAATCAGGCGTGTAAGACTAAAAAAAGACAGCCTGCTTTGCAGCGGCTGCCCTTTAGGCATAAAATCAGTTGCTGGCTTACAAGTATCCTATACGGCAGAAGAATGGCCAGCATTTAAGCGGGGAAGTATGGTTGAATGATCTTAAGAATTTTTTCTTAACAGCTCCACTGCATGCTTAGGTACATAAACTTTTCCGTCGCTTTCAACTGTAATCCCTTCAAGCTCGTACTTTTTGCTGCCAATCATCATTTCATTTTTATCAATGGCTATTTTTGCTTCCGTCCGGCCCCTCTTTACAGTCAGTACAGGATTGTTTGAATCAGTTCTGTCAATTTTAACGGACGCTCCGATTTTTCTGAATGCTCCTTTAGCTTCTGTAAACAGCTCTTCTGTCAGCTTGTCTAAATTAAAGCCCATTCCTTTAGCCATGGAGTAGGCTATTTCTGTATTGTCAATCATTCCATACGGTTTTTTAGGACCATAAGAGTAAAGGAAAACATCCTCGCCAGTATGTCCTCCAGTAGTGAACCCTAGGTTAGCCCGATTAGCGAGCATCTTAACAAGCACGCTTCCAGCTTCTGCCTTTGTTTTCACTGCCTCAAGCTTGGCTGTCTCATCAGCAGAAAGATTATCCAATCCATAAAGCTTTGCAGCTTGTTTAAGGTTAGATAAATCATCCTTCAGCTCACCCATTGCCCCTTCAAGAGTCATTTTAGATTTTTTAAGCGGGTCTATGTAA
The DNA here is from genome assembly GCF_050107635.1 of Metabacillus sp. 113a. NCBI lineage: Bacteria > Bacillati > Bacillota > Bacilli > Caryophanales > Bacillaceae > Metabacillus > Metabacillus sp. 113a. Next base: position 4,529 of record NZ_JBNILJ010000017.1, read on the forward strand.
GCAGATACAGGAATGGAGTCATAGCCCCTGGATGTATTTTGATTCCCGATGGAAAGTCCGCTGTTTCCGTGATCCGTTAAAGCGATAACCATCGTATTTCCGTCTTTTTTTGCAAAGTCCAGTGCTTTTCCTACCGCTTCATCAAAGGCAAGGACATCACTAATCATTCCAATTGGATCATTGGCATGAGCGGCCCAGTCTGGTTTGCTTCCCTCTACAAATAGGAAAAATCCATCTTTATCTTTAGAAAGGGTATTGATTGATTTTTGCGTCATTTGGGAAAGAGAAGGCTGCTCGGGATTTGTTTTGGAACGATCCATATCATAGGCAAGAGCGGTGTCAGAAAAAGCACCCCAGATTTTTCCTGATTTTGATTCCATGAGTTCCTGTTTCGTTTCTACAACATCATAATTCTTGTTTTCAAGGACCTTCATAAGATTTTCTCCATCTTTACGGGTGCCTTTTTCAGATTCAGGAAGAAGTGCTTTTTTCCCTCCTCCAAGGACAACTTCCATGTCCTGATAAACTTGCTGCTCACCGATTACGCTGAAATTATTCCGGTTTACATGATGGGAGGAGAAAGCTGCCGGAGTTGCATGCTGAATTTCGGAGGTTGCCACAATTCCAGTCGACCGGCCTGAAAGCTCGGCACCTTCAAGAACATTTGCAACTGGCTTGAATTGATCTCTACTCTTTACTTTTTCTGCTCCCGGTGAATTGACAACAGAAGGCAAAACGCCTACATATCCGGAGTTGGATTTGTTTCCTGTTGCCATTGCCGTACCTCCAGGTGCAGAGTCAGTAATAGCAGATTCCGATGAAAATGTTTTGACACCGCCTGAAGCGATTTCATCCATGACAAGAGGAGCTCCTTTGTACCAGCGGGCCAGCGTTGTAGCTGAAGAGCTTGCACCATCCATCACAAGCATAATAACGTTAGTCGGTTCCTTTGGCTTCTTGGCAGATACTTCATGTTTTGATAGTCCATCCCCGATAATCTTTTTCGATAATTTTTTCATTTTCTGCCTCCACACATGTATTGTATTCGACTTTATTCTAGTCTCGAAATACTTAGATAGTATTCAGAAAATTTTAATAGATTGTAAATAGTGGAAAAATAGAACTATCTACTTATTAAACAAATTAAATTCATGCCGATAGGTAAATCGATTTTTTTCAGTAAAAGGAGAACCCAATAAAAATAAGCTGCCAATAACTTAAAGGCAGCTTTTAAATCATATGTTGTATGGTCACTTATTGCAGAGGTGTTTCATTCAATTCCTGTTCAGCCATAAGAACTTCGCTTTTATCAGGGTAAACACGGTCGATATGCTGTTCTCCCCAAGCGCAGAGAGAGTCAAGGATTTCTTTTAAAGACCAGCCGTAATCAGTAAGGAAGTACTCTACTTTGGGAGGGACCTGATTGTACACTTTCCGTTCAATGATTCCGTCCTCTTCCAGCTCACGCAGCTGCTGGGTCAGCATTTTCTGGGTAATGCCGGGCATCAGCCGCTTAAGTTCTCCTGTTCTTCTGGTGGCCTTAATAAGATGGCAGAGTATAACGACTTTCCATTTGCCTCCTATAACTTCTAAAGCTGCTTCTACAGGAATATTGTATTTTTTCATGGGTAATGCACCTGCCTTTACATACTGTATATAACTATTATAACCTTTGTTGCCTATGGAGGCTATAAGGTACTTATTGGTGCCTATGGTACAGTTAATGCGTCAAAACCATTAGGATTATGATAACTAGTGTTTACTATTACAAAGGTACATCCGTTGACACTAAATACGTTTGTAAGCGATATTTACAAATAGTTCAACTAATTCTTTATCAGTAGTAATTGTATTAACATATGGGCTCAAAGTTGTGCACCTACTATAAAATAATTGGATTATTTGCTGTCTTAATACTGTTATCCTTTACACCCGTTCCTGTCCTTTTAATAACATTATTATCGTTTAAGGTAACCCTGTAAGTGCCAGGCGGCAGATTTTCACTTGCTTTCAGACCTTCTTCTATTTTCTTATGAATATCTTGACTTGGTTCAGTATTTGCGTCCTTCATATAAAGTTCAATAACAATATTTACTCGCTTCGGATCAATAGTTGGCTGCTTTAAATTTTTAATGGTTCGGGCTGGATTCTGAATATATTGTTCTCTAATTGGCGTAAGTGAAGGGTCAAAAGCTACAATGTAGTACTCCTCCATTCTATAACCAATTGTAGAGATGTTTTTTATAGCCTCAGAAAGGAGACCAGATACAGGGAATGTGGATTTAATTTCTTTTACGAATTTATTCAAATTATTGATCTCATTCTCGAAGAGCATCGCCTAAAGGCCTGTCTCTATATCTCTTTCAATTTCTTCTTGTAAGGACGTAATCTGGTCATACAATATCTTCTTTCCTGGAACACTAACAGGTACAATTGCTAGTGTGTGAAAATGGGGTTCCCCAACCGATTCCACAAAGACCGAAATCCCATCTCGGGCTCCCGCTAAATTGTGAACCGTCACTTCTGTATTATAGTTATTTTTGAAAAAGGTTTTCACAGCCTCTATTATTTCTTCTTTGTTTTCCGATGCTAGTTTTTCGGTTAGATTGCCGCTGTTAGGGAGTTTAAATCCTTCTCCTGTGTAATCCTGCACACTGGCATATGTATCTTGATTCTTGGTTTCCTCTTTTTGAACTCCTTTCTCTGGCGATGGTGTTCCCCCAAGCTCTTCCGTTAATTCAGCATTCTTCTTATCTAACTCATCTCCCATTTTTTCCAATTGTGAGCAGCTTCCTGTAATAAAAACAGACCTAACGAGATAGTGCACAGCTTATATGTAACGTTCAACGGCTTACCTCCTTACTTTACATATATACCTCTAAAAACCCAAAATAATTGAATCGAATCAGGATCCAGGAAAAAATTCCTTCAGTGAAGCAGGGGGAGCACCGCAACCGTGTCCGTCCCCGCCAGACTGAAATTTTTTGTATAAGAAAAGCTGACTCTTTCAAATACAAGAGTCAGCTTTCTATTTAACGGATATACAGCCTTCCAGCTTAAGATAGGCAGGCTGGTTAACGGTCTGAAAACATATACGTACGATGGTGATACCTGATTCCAAAAACTAAGCCAATCGCCATCATACTGCCCATTAAGGAGCTTCCTCCATAGCTTATGAAAGGGAGGGGGATTCCTGTTATTGGAAGGATGCCGACGGTCATTCCTGCATTTTGCAGGACATGGAACACAAACATGCTGATGACTCCTGCACAGATAAAGCTGTTAAATGGCTCATTTGTTTCCATCGCCACTTTAATTAAATGGTAGATGAGCAGAAAAAATAAGCTGATGACAATGCTTGTCCCTACAAACCCGAATTGCTCTCCGATGACGCTGAAGATAAAATCCGTGTGATTCTCGGGAATTCGGACATCACTGTTTCCAAGCCCCTTCCCGAATATTTGTCCCGAACCAATCGCTTTCATTGAGTTGAGCAAATGGAAGCCTTCTGCAGAAGGATACTGTTCAGGATCCAGCCAGGAGTATATCCGGGCCATCTGATATTGCTTTGTCCCAAGGACGGCACTGATCAGTTCCTGCTGCCGGAGTGCCAGATACAAGAGGGTGATGCCCACTAAAGCAATCGAAGAATAAACAATCGTAATGATTTTCCAGGATATACCGGACACAAGAATCATTCCGGCGGTTATGGCAATCAGTACAAGTGAAGTTCCCAAATCCTGCTGCATGATCAGAATGAGCGGAAAGCCTGATACAGCTCCAATTTTCACGAGAAGAAACAAATCCGATCCGATTGATTTCTGCTGATGGCTCTGATGATGCTGGATTAACACGCTGCTGATGGCCAGTATAACAAATGTTTTGACAAATTCAGAAGGCTGAATCGAAATGAACCCGAGATCAAACCAGCTTTTTGCACCTTTAATTGTTGGAGCAATGCTTTCGGGAGCTACCTTTAATAACAGCAGCAAAAAGATTCCGAACCCATACAGGTACCAAGTAAGCCTCTGCAGCTGTTCTGAATCAAAAAACATGACAGATGCTACAATTCCGCAGCCGAGGATGTAGTATATGAATTGACGAACGACAAAATTCGTTTCATATTGTGTAGCGGTCAGCTGTGCTCCATAAATGGCAATGATGCTAGTACAAAACAGCAGAAAAAGCAAAAAAGCCAGCTGGTAATCAAACTGCTGATTTAAAGAGTTTCTTTCTCTTTCCATATCTTTCACCAACTTACAAAAGTTTCCGCTAGTAAAGCCATTAGCGAGGCTAAACACTATCTATCATCCTACCACAATCTATTAAATGTGTGCGAGGAAATATTCCACCGCTAAGCGCCTAATTCTATAGACGTTATAAAGCCTTAAAAAGTTTCTATGATGGCAGGCGAAACTTCGCTGTACTGTGTATCTAGGCAGCAAGCCCTTTAAACGGACAGCGGCAGAAAAGCATGGGAACGAAAACCAGCCTCACAGATATTCTGCTCCGTTGCTCTGTTAAAAAGAATGAAAAAAGTCCCATATTAATTTGATTGCAAAAAGAATCAGTGATGTGCCTGCAATAAGATTGATGATCCTTAAAACCAGTGCTGATATGAACTTCCTTGCAAAGTGGACGGTCAGGGCTACATTCAGATTCCATAGAAAAATTCCTGCCACGATAAAAAAGCTGTAAGCGAAAACATCTGCCATTCCAAACGAAGATGGAAACGAGGCAATAGCTGACCCGTAAACCCCAAACCAGAAAAACAGGTTAAACGGATTGCCGAATGCAAGGAAAAATCCTTCTGCAAACGATCCCTGCAAATTTCCCGGGGGATGGACGTCAAGCTTTGTCTTATCATATCGGTATGCGGAAATGCTTTTGATCCCAAGCTTGAAAAGAAGAATGGCTCCTGCAGCAGTCATCGCAGTTGAGATAACGGGGATCCTGAAAAACGGCAGCAGCCCTCCGAGGATTGCTCCAATAAATATGAGATCGGCTGTCAATGCCCCGAGCCCTGTAAGCCAGGATGGCCAAAATCCTCCAGACAGCCCTGCTCTGATCATTTGCAGTTTTACCGGTCCAACCGGTGCTGCAAGACTGATCCCGAGCACCAGCGGTTTTATAAAAAAAAGAATAGCGTCCACAGAAATGCTCCTTTTTTGGCTCGTCCTTCTATATCTTATTCATGAAGGTGAGCGGAGCATTCTATATAATTTTGAATAAAGTGTTTCAGTATGAAGTTAAGCTCGTTAGGAAACTTTGTCGGTATCTGATGGCCGGCATCTGAAATATAAACGATTTTCGCATGAGGAATTTCTTGTTCATAAATGGCAGGATACGATTTCAGATATCTGTCACTCGATCCGTAGATAAGAAGTACCGGCATAGCCAGAAGATGCAGGCGGGCAGTGGCGGTGTATGAAAATGTCATTTGATACTGCTTATAGAGTCCATAAGGATCTGAAAGCATCATGTACCGTTCCAGAATATCTTTCATGCACGGATCAGGTGCATGGGCTCTGGCGATTGCTTTTGATAGGCAAGACATTCCCCCTGCACCTGTCAGTGCTATTCCTAATTTAAATTCGAGAGTGAGAAGCGGGGTGGAAACTTCCGGAAACCCGCCAATTAATAGGAGCCCTTCTGTCTTATCAGGATAGGCTAATGCAAATTCCTGAGCGATGCATCCACCATTGGAATAACCGCAGATAATGGCTTTAGAAATTGAAAGAAGGGATAAGAGCTCATAAAGATCATCGGCCAGTTCACGAACGGATAATGCAGGAAGTAACCCGCCGCTTCTGCCATTGCCTCTTAAATCATAGGTCAATACCGCGAAATTCTTTTGGAGCACTCTTTGATAGTGAAAAACAGCAGAGCCCATTCCGGTAGGATGAATAAAAACAATGGTCTGTTTTCCTGTGCCGGTAAGCTGGTAAAACGTTTTGCCGGAAGGGTAAGAATAGGACAAGTGTAAAACCTCCTCTCTGTCATTATGTCCATAGCATGTGATTGACATGTTTTCAGGAGACAGCTAAAATTGATTTAATTTGAGTCAATTGTGATAAAATAGAGTATCGGTTGTCTTTGTATAAGCTTGACTTAGAGGAGGAACATCAGTGCCGGAAATACCGCCCCGTAACAAGAAAAAGAAAAGAAGTCCCATTTTAGAATGGATCGCTGCCATTTTAGTGGCTGTCGTACTGGCGGCTAGCATAAGGATTTTTATCTTTGAACCTTATGTGGTAGATGGGGATTCAATGGATCCAACACTCAGAAACTCTGAGAAACTTTTTGTGAATAAAATCATCCGTTATGTAGGAGATTTTGAACGGGGAGATATCGTCATTATTAATGGCCAAAATAACAGTGAACACTATGTAAAAAGGATTATCGGTCTTCCCGGGGATACAGTGGAAGTTAAGGATGATGTGCTTTATGTAAACGGCGAAGAGGTGAAAGAGCCCTACCTGACCTCTAACCGGATAGAAGCAGAGTCTACAGGTGTTCAGCTGACCAATGACTTTAAAGAAGTAAAAGTTCCGGAAAACAAATACTTTGTTATGGGTGACAATCGCCTTGTCAGTATGGACAGCCGGACAGGCCTCGGTTTAATTGAAACAGAAAGAGTTATAGGAAGATCAGAATTTGTGATGCTTCCGTTTGATAAAGTACGGGCAACAAACTAAAGCCGATCCATTGGATCGGTTTTTTATTATGTTCTGCCTTCTGCCAAAAAAGAAAGGATTCATTGTGAAAAAATTACATAATTTTGTAACATTTGTAAAACAAAGACGTCTATGTATTTAAAAAGGGAAAAGAGGTGCCTAATGATTAAACTTGCAGCAGGCGTTTTGCTTGTTATTTTCATCTTGACCGGCTGCAGCAATGAAAATAATGCGAGCTCCCGGGACCACTCAGCTTCGGGAGATGGAGAAATGATGGCAGCAGAAGAAAAAGAGGCACTAAATAAAAAGAGCGGGGTGAAAGCAGAAACTGAACAGCCTGCTGAACAGGAAGGTCAGCAACTGATCAAATCTCCCCAGGATCAAAAGATTATCTATACAGCGGAAATGAGTATAGAAGCAGAAGATTACAATAAGGCTTATACTAAAATCGAAAAAGACGCTCAAGCTGCAGGCGGCTATATCGTCAGCACTTCATCAAACAAAACGGAAAATGGACCGCGGGAGGGGAGCATCACTTTAAGAATTCCCCAGCAGGAGTTCAACGGGTTTTTAGCCGTCATTGAAAATGGTGAACTGAAAATATTCAGTAAACATGTTTCAGGGCAAGATGTGACGGAGGAATTCGTGGACTTGGATTCCAGGCTCAAAGCGAAGCAGGCGGTTGAAGAAAGACTCCTCTCGTTTATGGAAAAAGCGGACAAAACAACTGATTTGCTGTCCATTTCAAAGGATCTATCCACTGTCCAGGAGGAGATCGAACAGCTGAAGGGGAGAAAGAATTACCTTGAGAACCAAACTGATTTCTCTACGGTTACCATCCAGCTTAGTGAATCTAAGGTGGTAGTGCCGGGGGTTGATAACAAGGAATGGAATACGTGGGAGAAAACACAGCGGCAATTTATGGGAAGCATCAATGCGCTTTTATATGGAGGATCGGCATTCATTGTGTTTACTGCAGGAAATCTCCCAATTTGGATCATGTTGTTTGCAGCTGGCTGGATAGTTTATTCCTTCTGGAAAAGAAAGCGCCGGGGAGGGAGGGACTAACAGGATTCAGACAGGAAACCATTTGTCTATTTCGTGGCTATTCATGCTATAATGAAGAGGATGATTATTAATTGGAGGACTTAAACTATGATTACAGTAAACAATGTCGGCTTGCGCTACGGCGACCGCAAGCTTTTTGAAGATGTTAATATAAAATTCACTCCCGGTAACTGCTACGGACTGATTGGGGCAAATGGAGCAGGAAAATCAACGTTCCTTAAAATTCTTTCAGGAGAAGTTGAAGCTCAGAGCGGTGACGTTCATATGGGACCCGGTGAGCGTCTTGCTGTATTGAAGCAAAACCATTTTGAATATGAAGAACATGAAGTAATGAAAGTTGTCATTATGGGTCATGAACGTCTTTTTGAAGTGATGCAGGAAAAAGACGCCATTTACATGAAAGCTGATTTTTCAGATGAGGATGGGATGAAAGCGGCCGAGCTTGAAGGAGAATTTGCCGAGCTGAACGGCTGGGAAGCAGAAAGTGAAGCGGCTATTCTTCTTAAAGGTCTTGGGATTCCTGAGGAGCTTCACACGAAAACAATGGCAGAGCTCACAGGCGGAGACAAGGTAAAGGTGCTGCTTGCACAGGCTTTGTTCGGAAAGCCGGATGTACTTTTACTGGATGAGCCTACGAACCACTTGGATTTAAAGGCGATCGGCTGGCTGGAGGAATTTTTAATTAACTTTGAAAATACAGTCATTGTTGTATCCCATGACCGTCACTTCCTTAATAAAGTCTGTACCCATATTGCCGATCTTGATTTTGGGAAGATTCAGGTTTACGTCGGGAACTATGACTTCTGGTATGAGTCCAGCCAGCTTGCCCAGCGCATGGCTTCGGACGCTAATAAGAAAAAAGAAGAGAAAATCAAGGAGCTTCAGGCATTCATTGCAAGGTTCAGCGCCAATGCATCCAAATCCAAACAGGCGACTTCCCGTAAAAAGCTTCTTGATAAAATATCACTGGATGATATTCGTCCGTCTTCAAGAAAGTATCCGTATGTCCATTTCACCCCTGAACGGGAAATCGGGAATGACCTCCTGCGTGTAGAGGAAATTTCTAAAACGATTGATGGCGTTAAAGTTCTTGATAACGTGAGCTTTATCATGAATAAGGGTGACAAGATTGCGTTTACAGGCGGTGATGAGGTGGCTAAAACCACCTTGTTCAAAATACTGACTGGCGAAATGGAAGCTGACAGCGGGACATTCAAATGGGGCGTTACAACCTCACAGTCGTATTTCCCTAAAGACAATAACGAATATTTTGACAGCAACGATCAAAACCTTGTCGACTGGCTAAGACAATATTCTCCAAACGACCAAAGCGAAAGCTTCCTCCGCGGATTCCTGGGAAGAATGCTTTTCTCCGGGGAAGAAGTGCTGAAAAAATCAAGCGTTCTTTCCGGAGGAGAGAAGGTGCGCTGCATGCTCTCCAAAATGATGCTGAGCGGAGCGAACGTGCTGATTATGGATGAACCAACGAACCACTTGGATCTAGAATCCATCACAGCATTAAATAACGGAATGATAAACTTTAAAGGATCTATGCTGTTCGCTTCTCATGACCATCAGTTTGTTCAGACGATAGCCAACCGGATTATTGAACTGACCCCTAATGGCTTTGTGGATAAACAAATGTCCTATGATGAATTTTTGGAAGACAGTGATGTTCAGAAGCAGCTGCAGGAAATGTATGCCTCTTAACGATATCCATCTAAATTTCAGATAACATATAAAAACTCTTGGATTCATTTCCAAGAGTTTTTATTTTGCTTTCTTTAATTTTGAAAACGGCCTGATCCATTATTTTCTGATGTGTTCCTTCCAAGCTGCTAATGCTCTTTTTCCTTTTTGTTTTTTTCGTACAAATCCCTGCCTGTTTTCCCAAAGTAGGATACGAGAATAGAAAGGACTGTATAGATGGATACCCAGATTGTGAATGTGTCGTTAAAGATTGTCATTGTCAGAAAAATGAGGATCAGCAGCATTAAAACAGGCATAACCCAAATTTTGTGGATCAGCCATGAGCCGGCAAGGGATAAAATCATGACTGCAAATGGGATGATGAATAAAACCAGTGCAAATTCCAACGAAACCGCTCCTTTCCAGCCTCCTTGATTATAAAGGAAAAAGGGAGTGCCTGAAAGTTTTTATCCCCAAATACTAGGGAAGATAAAGTAGTGAGAAAGGATGATGGATGATGACTGCTAAAATGAAGGCTGCAGGCTTACATCAATATTTGCCGATCAGCCATCCCGAAAGCATAGTGGAGGAAGAAGTTAACAGGCCCGAACCTGGCGAACGGGATATTCTGGTGAAAATTAAAGCCGTTTCTGTTAATCCGGTCGATACGAAAGTCCGCGCTCCTAAAGATGGGGAAGAGAAGGAGCTGAAAGTTTTAGGATGGGACGCTTCCGGAGTTGTAGAGAAAACCGGATCAGGTGTGACAATGTTCCAGCCTGGAGATTCGGTCTATTATGCTGGCTCTATTTCCCGCCCGGGTACAAACAGTGAATATCATCTAGTGGATGAAAGAATTGCAGCTGCAAAGCCGGATATCCTGACATTTGAAGAAGCAGCAGCCATGCCGCTAACGAGTCTGACGGCGTGGGAAGGGCTATTTGAGAGGCTTGGCATCAGCCGGGACCAGGAACAAAACGAGGGAAAATCCATTTTGATTATCGGCGCGGCCGGCGGAGTTGGATCAATTGCCCTTCAGCTTGCCAAGTGGGCAGGGCTGACCGTTATTGGAACAGCCTCCAGAAGAGAAACGCAAGAGTGGGCGAAGGAACATGGTGCCGACGAAACCATTAGCCACTATGAGCCATTAAAAGCTCAGCTGGAAGCGAAAGGGTATGCCCAGCCAGATTATATTTTTTGCCTGAACAGCACGGACCAGCATTGGGAACCGATGATGGAGGCCATTGCTCCACAGGGGAGGATCTGCTCGATCGTAGAGACGAAAACCCCTTTGGATATCAGTCTTTTGCAGCAGAAGAGCATTACGTTTGTGATGGAGTTTATGTTCACCAAGTCGTTGTTTGAAACAGTTGATATGGAGAGCCAGCATAAAATCCTTACTGAGATAGGTGAGTTATTTGCCAGCAGAAAGCTGAAGCCAACGTTAACAGAGACGATCAAACCCTTCAGTGCAGAGAGCATAAGAAAAGCCCATGAGAAAGCAGAATCCGGCAAAACCATCGGCAAAGTAGTGGTATCAGGATTTTAGCTGCAGACTGGGTCCGTGCTTGGCTATGAATAAAAGGCATAAAAATAACCCTCAGGAGAGGGTTATTTTTATTCAAACCAGCTGTCAGTCAGATCACGGTTGTCTTCAATCCATTTTTTTGCGCCACGCTCAGGGTAGTATCCATCCTCTGACTGAGCTGCTGCATTCACATATTTAATGAGTTCGGACATTTGATCGTCGTTAAGCTCCCAATTGTTCATCCACTCAATAATTTCCGGGTGTTCCTTGCTGAACCCTTTTCTTGTCATGTACTGGATATTATCAGGTTTCCCGTATGATTCTTTAGGGTCTTCTAAATACTTGAGGTCCATATCGGAGAAGATCCAGTGGGGACTCCACAGTGTGACAGCGATCGGCTTCTGATTGTCATAGGCTTTTTTCAGCTCAACAAGCATCGCGGCCTCTGATGATTCCACAATTGTATAATCCAGGCTGTAATCCGTTTTCATTTTACCTGTAAGCTGCATTAAGCTTGAGCCGGGGTCAATTCCGTACACTTTCCCTCCGAACTTATCCTTGACCGTATTCAAATCCTCCAATGAATTCACATCTTTCAAATACGATGGTACAGCTATCCCGAGCTGGGTTCCTTTATACCATTCGTCATGAAGTTCTACGTCCTCTTTATATTTGTCATAAAAAGGCTTATCCGTGATTGGCAGCCAGACATTTCCCTGAATATCAATGTCTCCCCGGGCCACACCGGTCCAGTTCGCTGCTTTATCAAGCTCCATCATTTCAACATTATAGCCTTTTTCTTCTAAAAGAACCTTCCATAGATAGGCAGTAGAAATGTTATCAATCCAGTTGATCATTCCAATTTTGATTTTCTTTTTGCTGTCTCCAAGCGGGCTGCTGCAGGAGGCAAGTACGAGGGTAAATAGCAGAGATAAAATAACCGCAAGCTTCATCTTTTTCAATATGTATGTCTCCTCTCTTTCTTCAATCGCTGTATTTGTTTTCCCTAATCAGTCAAGGATAAAACACTATTCAATGAAAAAATTATGTGAATAGGTTTACATACTGATACATGGGGTATGTATGTACTATCCCCCTCATGACCATATCTCTATTTTTTCCTGAAAGCATGAATCTTAACAGTCCTTCACACAAACAATAGCAATAGAAAGAGGTGGACCTATGGAAAATGTAAAAATCAAAGCCGAGAACGTCAGTAAAATCTTCGGTAAAAATCCTCAAAAGGGTATTGAACTCCTTAAAAAAGGCAAGTCAAAAACAGAAATACTTAAAGAAGCAGGATTGACTGTAGGGGTTAAGGAAGCAAGTTTTGAAGTACATAGCGGAGAAATTTTTGTCATCATGGGGCTTTCAGGAAGCGGTAAATCTACGCTCGTTCGTATGTTTAACCGGCTGATCGATCCGACGGCAGGCTCTCTTATGATTGATGGGAAAGATCTTGTGAAGATGAAGGGCGAGGAACTGAGAGAGGTTAGAAGGAAGAAAATGAGCATGGTGTTTCAAAAGTTTGCTTTATTTCCACACCGGAATGTTCTTGAGAATGCGGCCTACGGACTTGAAGTTCAAGGTGTTCAAAAGCAGGAACGGGAAGCAAAAGCACAGCATTCTCTTGAGCTTGTGGGGTTAAAGGGATATGAGAAAAGCTATCCAGGCGAATTGAGCGGAGGAATGCAGCAGCGGGTGGGACTTGCAAGAGCACTTGCCAATGACCCTGATATTCTTCTAATGGATGAAGCTTTCAGTGCTCTGGATCCGCTGATCCGCAAAGACATGCAGGATGAACTGATTGAACTGCAGGAAAAGATGAAGAAAACCATTATTTTTATTACACATGACCTGGACGAGGCTCTGCGGATCGGTGACCGGATCGCTCTCATGAAGGATGGAGAAATTGTCCAGATTGGCACACCGGAAGACATCATGACGAATCCGGCTAATGATTATGTTGAACGCTTTGTTGAAGACGTTAATCTTGCCAAGGTGCTGACAGCAGAATCGGTCATGTCGCGTGCTGAAACCATTCAGGTTGACAGGGGACCGCGCGTGGCGCTTAAAATTATGCGCGATGCCGGGATGTCCAGCATTTATGCTGTGGACCGCAAAAAATCATACATGGGTCTGGTAACAGCTGATGATGTTTCTGAGGCCGTAAAACGCGATCAGCCGATTTCCGCATTTCTAAAAACCGATGTGCCGGTTGTAAGAATTGACACCCTGATTGAAGAAATGTACGAAAAGATGGCCGATACAAGATACCCGCTTCCGGTTCTGGATGAGGACAACCGGATTCGAGGCGTTGTAAAACGTGAACGGGTGATTCAGGCGCTGGCCGGGAGAGAGGTGAATACCATTGAACATTCCTAAGCTCCCTATAGGCAAGTATGTCGACATGTTCGTGGAGTTTTTAAATGATCAGCTTTTGGGATTCTTCAATATGGCAGGAGATATTATTGAGGGCTTCAATGATATTCTAGTCAATTTGATGATGCTGATCCCAGCTGTCCTGTTTGCAGCAATTGTTGCGGGCCTTGCCTACTGGGTAAGCCGAAAATGGGGTCTGACCCTTTTTACACTGATTGGGCTTCTGCTTATTATTAACCTTGGCTACTGGGAACAGACAATTGACACGCTTGCATTGGTGCTTACCGCTGTTATCATTTCCATTATCTTAGGTATTCCACTCGGTATCTGGTCTTCCCAGAGCGACCGTGCTTCCGGAATCATTTCCCCGATATTGGATTTTATGCAAACGATGCCTGCATTTGTTTATTTGATTCCTTCCATTCTTTTCTTTGGAATTGGAGTAGTTCCGGGGATTATCGCATCAGTCATCTTTGCAATGCCTCCGACCATCCGGCTTACCAATTTGGGCATTAGACAGGTTCCGGAGGATTTAGTAGAGGCAGCTAATGCATTCGGTTCAACGACCTCTCAAAAGCTATTTAAGGTTCAGCTCCCGCTTGCTATGGGAACAATCATGGCTGGGATCAACCAGAGCATCATGCTGGCACTTTCCATGGTTGTCATCGCATCACTCGTAGGGGCTCCGGGACTTGGAGTTGAAGTTTACCGGGCTGTTCAGAGAATTGAAGTAGGGCTTGGATTTGAATCGGGTCTTGCCATCGTTATTCTTGCCATCATACTTGACCGCATCACCCAAAACCTGAAACCAGGCAAAAAAGGATAAAAAAAGAAAAAGCCGTACTGTCAAAGCAGACAGTACGGCTTTTTAATGAATTGGAAAATCACCTCGTGATTTCTTCCATTTTTTCGCTGATCCAGCTGTGATTAAGATTTTCTCCAATGAACACAAGCAGCGGCTTCATTTTGAGCGGTTCCTTCATGTATAGTGGCATCCCGTACGAGTATTGAACTGAAAATGTTCCCTCGGATTCCGAAAAGGATACATAGCCTTTAATACGGTAAATGGTTTCGGGCATCTCGCGTAAAAATTGTTCAAACCCTTCCAGATCGACTGAACCAGCGAAGGAGTGGACATAGGTTTTCATGTGGAGTTTGCCAATATCTGATTTTTCGATTTCCCCTTTACGGGATCCTGTCATCTTTCTGATATCAGCCAGATTCACCTTTGCATGGGAGGTCATAATCAGACTTCCTCTGACTTGAATGGCTTGAAGCTGCCGGACTATTTCTGCTTGCTCTGCTTCGCTAAGAAGGTCCGTTTTGTTCAGCAGGACAAGATCGGCATGCTTAACCTGCTCAATCAGGAGTCTCCTCACAGGAATACTCAAGTGGTCCTGTGCATCCCATCTGGAGCCATCCACAATTGAAATGATCCCTTTCATCTGCAGCCTGTCTGCAAAAAGCGGGGATAGACAGGAATCGAGGACTTCTACAGGGTGGGCAGCGCCTGTTGTTTCAATATAGATGACGTCTGGCCCATGATCTTCAAGCAGCAGATGGAGCTGTGTTTCAAACTGCCCCTGCATCGTACAGCATACACATCCGTTTAAAAGTTCTTTTAATGGAATGTCATCCGCCACTGCATCACTGTCTATCGACTCTTTTCCAAGCTCATTCATAACCACTGCGATCTTTCTGCCTGTTTCTTTTTCTTCTTTCAAAAGATTTTTAAGAAGGGTTGTTTTGCCTGCACCTAAAAACCCTCCGAGTATGTATACCTCCGTTTGGCTCATGATGATCTCCATTCCTGACTGTTTTTCCCCATATTACTCAAAGATGCCTCATTCAGTCAACAAAAAGGCGAAACTCCTGTTTCAACAGCCGGTCCCAAACGCACCGAGATCGATTATAGTAGAGTAGAATGATTATATGAAAGAGGAATTTACGTGAAAATTGACTTGCACGTTCATGCTAAACTAGGGAAAAAAGTGCCGTTCACCCTTAGAGAATTTATTCGGCTTGCAGAGGAGGCAAAATGGAATGGAATAGAGGGCATTGCCCTGACTGAGCATTTTAATGCACAGGATTATGTACAGATTTACCAAACACTTGACAGGCATTATCCTTACCAGAGTACGTATTATGAAGTAGCCGGGATAAGAGTCTTTCCAGGGATGGAAGTCGACATAGCGGAGGGTGGGCATATCTTGGTTATAGGATCAAGGTCAGATATGATCCGCATGACAAAGCGGCTTGAAAGGTTTAAGAGCCGGGAGAATTTTATTACATTTGATCACCTGATGTCATTTCATGGAATGGAGCAGATGCTGAAAATCGGAGCCCATCCGTTTCGCGAAAAAAATCCGCTTGCTGCTCTGTCAAAGGAACAGCTTGCAAGGCTGGATGCCCTCGAATGGAATGCAAAGGATGCCGTAAAGCAGGGTCGGGGATTGCGGTACCGGCTGAAGGACATGGCATCTGAATTTCATACGGCCGTTACAGGAGGGAGCGACACGCATCATTATAGTCAGATCGGTGCCGTATATAACGATTTTTATGAACCTGTTCATACGGTGAAACAGCTAAAAGAAAAGATAGCGAAACAGGAATTTGAAATGCGGGAATCTCCCTTCCTTCCCGTTAAGATTCAGGCAGCGAAAATTTTTAAAAGGAAGTACAAAGCCAGCAAAAAAGGATGAGAGTCTTAACCCAGGGCTCTCGCCTGTGCTTCATACATAGTGACAGAAGATAGATAGGAGGCAAAAAAAGAGACTGGCATCCGCCAATCTCTTTTGAAGCTGTTGTTTGGGCTAGGCTTTTGCCGTACTATGCTGTGAGCCTATTCGTTAAAATGCCCAGTCCCCGTTTCTGAAAATAGGTTCACGGGTCCCGTCTGTCAAGATGCCGTCGATATCCATCTCCTGAGATCCAATCATAAAATCAACGTGGGCAATACTGCTGTTAACTCCGTGCCTGGCGAGTTCATCACGGTCCATTTTCTTTCCGCCTTCGATATTGAATGCATATCCGCTTCCGATCGCTAAGTGGTTGGATGCATTTTCATCAAAGAGGGTATTGTAGAATAGTACTCCTGATTTGGAAATTGGGGAATCGTAAGGAACAAGCGCAACTTCACCGAGATACTGCGAACCTTCATCTGTATCGATGAGCGTCTTGAGAATTTCTTCTCCTGCCTTCGCCTCGGCTTTAATAATTTTTCCTTCTTCAAAGGTAAGCTGGAATTCATCAATAAGATTTCCGCCGTAACTTAGAGGCTTCGTGCTTGATACGACTCCATTCACACCGTTTTTTTCAGGAACGGTAAAAACCTCTTCTGTAGGCATATTAGCCATGAACTCTGAGCCGTGTTCGTTTACGCTTCCTGCTCCGACCCACTGGTGCTTTTCATGAAGTTCAATGGTGAGATCGGTGCCTTTTGCTTTATAATGCAAGGCTTTGTACTTCTTATTGTTTAAATAATCGACTTTTTTATGTAAGGAAGCGTTATGATCTTTCCATGCCTGAACAGGGTCTTCTTCATAGATGCGGACTGATTTAAAAATGGCATCCCAAAGTTTTTCGACGGCTTCTGTTTCACTGACTTCGGGGAAAACCTTTAAAGCCCAGTCTCTGGACGGTGCAGCAATCACTGTCCAGCTCATTTTGTCGGATTGAACATACTGGCGGTAGCGGTCAAGAGCTTTTCCGGCGGCCTTGCTTGCTGCAGCGATTCTTTTGGATTCTACTCCCTTCAGCAAATCCGGATTAGCCGAAACAATGCTCATGAAGGCTGCATTGTTTTCCGCAAGTTCCTCTCTCTCCCTTGCCCGGTGCATCGGGTATTCATGAAATGCTTCATCTGGAGCCATCTCATATTTAAGGCGGCTCACAACGTCATCCATCCAGTCAACCGTTACGTTTTTTGCTCCTGCTTCGTATGCTTTCTTAACGATTTTCCTTGTGAATTCAGCTGTATCGATGGCTGCATAGATTGCCAGGGTTTGCCCTTTTTGAATGTTGACTCCCACTTTTACTGCAAGTTCTGCATATTTCTCGAGATTCTGCTGAAAGTTAGACATCGTATATGCCCCCTTTTTTTGGATTCTTCATTATTTTAGCAGACTTATATGAATCTTCAAACGAAATCCCTCAGAGCAGACCAAGCAATCAGATTGCTTTTAGAACGAAGCTGTAAAGCGGTACAATATAAGAAGAATGAAAGCATGAGGTGACACACAATGAGATTTCTGGAAAATCAGTTTATCAGGACTGAGAGTGAAGAAGAACTGTTTAAAAAAGCCAAACATCTTTCTGAAACCTTCTTTGTCCGGGCTGAAGATCATGACCGGGATGCCTCTTTCCCTTTTGAAAATTTTAAAGAGCTCAGGGAAGAAGGGTTTCTATCTTTAACGATCCCTGAAACGCATGGAGGCAAAGGGATCTCCCTCTATACATTTCTCCTTTTGCAGGAAAAGCTTGCAGAAGGGGACCCGGCCACAGCCCTTTCGCTCGGGTGGCATCTTGGTCTGTTTTTAAGCTTGCGGGAAACGGGGAAATGGAAGCCTGAATTATTTACCCGGGTAGCAAAGGAGGTTGTCGAGCACGGAAAGCTTCTAAACAGTGCGGCGAGCGAAGCGAAAACCGGCAGTCCTGCGCGCGGCGGCAAGCCTGAAACATCCGCTGCTAAAGATGGAGATAAATGGAGGATCAGCGGCAAAAAGATTTTTGCGTCCTTGGCACCTATTCTTGATTATTTCATTATTACAGCAACGGTTGAGGAAACGGGGGATGTATGTGAATTCCTTGTACCGAGAAATGCTGAAGGAGTCAATATTGAAGAAACGTGGGATACGATGGGCATGCGCGGAACAAGAAGTGATGATTTAATCCTCGAAAATGTTGTGCTGGAGGAGTCTGCCTTGATAGGCAGCCGCAGCAAACAAGGAAAGCCTATGGCACAGGGGTGGCTGCTCCACATTCCGGCCTGTTATTTAGGAATAGCGATCGCTGCCAGAAACGAAGCGGTCAGCTTTGCAAGACATTACCATCCGAACAGCTTGCCCCATCCCATCATGGAAGTCCCGGAAGTAAGAAGAAAAGTCGCACAGATGGATATAAAACTTCTGGCAGCAAGACAGCTGATGTATGCTGCAGCAGAAAAATGGGATGCCGCCAACCCTGAAAAGCGTTCAGAGCTCGAAACAGAGCTTGCTGCAGCGAAGTACGTAGCAACCAATGCGGCGATTGAAGTAGTAGACCTTGCGATGAGAATTGAAGGGGGCCAAAGTCTGTTCCGCAGTAAACCGCTAGAGCGTTTCTACCGTGATGTACGAGCCGGTCTTCACAACCCGCCTTCTGATGATATTACCATTAAACTGATGGCGGATCGTGCTTTTTCCGAACAAGAATAGGTTTCAGCATCAGAGAGATTAGTGTAACGTTAGGATGGACAGTAACAGAGTTTAGTGGAGGTTTTGCAGATGGCAAATTATATGATAGGTGTAGATATTGGCACGACCAGCACAAAAGCCGTGCTTTTCGACAGGGATGGAACCGTGATTTCCAAGCACAACGCTGGCTATCCGCTGTATACCAATACTCCCGGGGAAGCAGAACAAGACCCTGAAGAGATATTTACGGCTGTTAAGAACGCGATCAGCGAAGCAATAAAAGAAGCGGGCGCCCAGCCCGAAGAAGTATCCTTTTTAAGCTTTAGTTCCGCCATGCACAGCCTTATTGCCATGGACAAAAACGGAAAAGCACTGACCAGAAGCATTACTTGGGCTGACCAGCGAAGCGAAGCGTGGACGAAGAAGCTTAAAAATGATTGGAGGGGGCATGAAATTTATTTGCGGACCGGGACCCCCATTCACCCTATGTCTCCGCTGTCCAAAATCATTTGGCTGCGGGAGGAGTACAGTGAGATATTCAGCCGGACAGATAAATTCATATCCATAAAAGAATACGTTTTTTACCGCTTTTTCGGTGAATACATAATTGATCATTCCATCGCATCCGCAACGGGCTTATTTAACTTAACAACACTTGATTGGGACGCTGAAGCGCTAGAAATTGCCGGTATTAACGCGGACCAGCTTTCTAAAATTGTTTCTACAACCTATACATTGAAAGGGATTAAACATGAATTTGCTTCCGAGCTGGGTATTCAGGAGACAGTGCCGTTTATCGCAGGTGCAAGCGACGGCGTCCTGTCCAACCTTGGCGTAAATGCCATCGACAAGGGAGTAGCTGCTCTTACAATCGGGACAAGCGGGGCGATTAGAGCGGTTACAGACAGACCTGTAACCGATCCGAAAGGAAGAATTTTTTGCTATGCTCTCACTGAGGATCACTGGGTAATTGGAGGCCCGGTTAACAATGGAGGGATGATCTTTCAATGGCTGAAGGATGAAATCTGCCAGTCCGAGGTAAAAGCAGCAGAAGAATCGGGGCAGGATCCCTTCACTTATTTAACCAGCATCGCAGCTGATATCAGGCCGGGGTCTGAAGGACTCATTTTCCATCCGTACCTTGCAGGCGAGCGGGCGCCAATTTGGAATGCCCATGCAAGAGGCGCTTTTTTCGGATTGGGCCTGCATCATAAAAAAGACCATATGATCAGAGCGGTGCTCGAAGGCATCAACTACAATCTATATACTGTTTTGCTTGCCCTGAAAGAACTCATTGGGATTCCAGAGAAAATTCATGCTACAGGAGGCTTCGCTCAATCGGAGTTTTGGCGCCAGATGCTGGCGGACGTGCTGGATCAGGAAATTCTGATCCCGGAAAGTTATGAAAGCTCCTGCCTAGGTGCCGCAATTCTTGGGATGTTTGCACTGGGAGAGATTGATTCTTTGACGGAGGCAAAGCGTTTTGTCAGCTCTAACCTCAAGCTGACGCCTGATGAAGAAGCCTCTGCAATCTACCAGGAAATCATTCCAATCTATATCCGATTAGCGAGAATGTATGAAACGGAATTTGAAGAAATTAGTGCGTTCCAGACGAAATATGGAAAGAAGGAGCTTCCTGAAAGCGTGAATTAATTAAAGCAGGGACGTTCTCTAAATGATTTATACAGCCAGGGTATTGCGGAGAGTAAAATGATCCTTGAATCGCTTGCTGATATTCTTCTATCGGTTGGACAAAGATATTGCTGAGCATTCGTATATGGAGGATATGGGCCCCTGATATTATGTTTTTCATGCTATGCGAGAGCATGCTAAATGTTCTTTAGTCATGCTGCCCATATTGAACAGTTCCCGGATTATTGCGGATCTCCCTCTCATGTCTAAGAGCACACCCTTTTCCTTAACGAGGGTGACAGATGAATAATTGATTCTTTTTCTCAAATTGATCAGCTTCAGGACTTCCTTGTTGTATAGGGCTCTGTTAAAAATCAATATTGATTAATGATGAAGAATTATAACCCCTAAATATTGGAGGTTATAATTCTCAAAATATCTTATTGAACTTAAACACCTTATGGGAGAGGGTTAAAAAGAATACAGTTCTTTTATTCTTTCTAAGGGTAATTTTTTTGGATTACACATATCAACAAAGTAGGGTAACTGCCATTCTTAAGTTTTCATCGCTTGTTTTCTACTTGGACTGTCCTATCCAACAAGGGACTGAACAATACACTCTATGCTGCAATGATCTGACCGGTGTGGTGGCCGGTCTTTTGATGCTGGAAGATATTGAACCTGCAGAAAGTGAGGAACCAACTGGTGATTGCTGCGAAATCTGTCAAACACAAAAAGATGTCCTTTTTTACCAGACAGATACTACAGAGTTATTCCTTTGCCGAAAACATCTATTCCGCTTTCCGCAAAACTGGCATTTTAATTGATTAGGTTGATTCATGGTTTTTCCTCCTAAAAAAAAGAAGCGTGCTTGGACGCTTCTTTTTTTAATCATATCGTTGATAGTATTCCACAGTGGACATGTTGAATTTTTCTCGAGCAGCAGCAACTTCAGGATCTTCATCCCAAGTTAAATAGGTTCCGTCTTGTCGAAGGGATTCCGGTGCATTATGATAAGCCACCAGTTGTAAATACTCCACAGTTTCTAATTCTTTGTGATACATCTTCAGAGCTTCTGACGTCTCTTTAACAATTCTATTGAATTCGGGATCAACCGATTCAAAATCCTCCATATAAAGACCCTTTGACAAGGAGAGGCCTTCACTTTTTACTCTTTCGAATGTACGATCATCCCAACTTGTGTCATATATATATTCTGGACCTTGGAGGTGGACGTTTTGTTCTAGCTGCCTGAATTTTTCAACCCACTCTTCCCATTCCTTCGTTCTGTTGTAGTAGGTTACTTTTGCGTCGCCTATACGACCTGCTTTGCCTTCTTCCCACTCTTTTGCTTCCGCTGCTTCTTGTCTTTCATTTATTTCATATGGGATCCATACAAACGCGGTGACAAAGGCTACCAAACTAATTTTCATCCAAAGACGGAGTCGGTTTTTAGGATTTAAGTCCTTCCTCCAAGGACGGTTTGCCGGCATCATGCTTTCTTTTCCCCCTGATTTTTCTAAATTCATAGGGATTATATCGTATTTTTATTTTTGCTTATTGAGTTTAAAGTCCTGTTTTTATCTCGTATCTTCTGCACTAGATGCAAAGCTTAGGTGGTAATCGAAATGGTCCAAGCAAACTTCCTTTAGATCCTCTAACCTAAAAGCAAGCCTCGCTCCCTTCATGCTCTTCGGATCGTGCAACTCTCTAACAAAATGAAACGGGATAACCATTTCGAGCGGAAAGGCGGGTGAACTGACTTAAACCCAAGAAAGAATAATTGGAAGCGGATAACAGCATGGTCCAACAATCAACAAGATAGGCATCATAAACACTCTTCATTTTTGTTATTCTGATTTTTCTGTCGTGAGCCCTGCTCTAAACATCTCATACTTATTAATGTCACAGACAGATGGGGTGGGAAATATCCAGTAGCTAACTTAAAGTCATGTGAAGAGCTCTCGGCTAATAGCTGGCTGAAATAATCGGTCGGATTCTGCTTCAGGCTATTCAAAGCACTGGCGAGCGGTGAGCTTGCTACACCGCTGCTAAAAGCGCAGAGTCAGGTCCATTCAGCTCCAATCAGCCATACTGATTTTGAGCAATTTACCTTACAAACCCCCGGTATGCTTTGAACCAAAGGGTTTTGCATTCCGGTATTTTCCACCCGAAAGGACTTTTTAGACAGCCATGGATGATCATACCCTTATCGAGCAGCGACACTTCTTCAATAGGAGCTTTTTTGAATCATCCTTCAAGTATTATTAATTGTGCTTGGCGAAACAGCAGCTTGAACGTCTGCCATGATTCAAGCCTTGCTCCTATTCTTCTGCTCCCATCCCTCTCTGGTAATCCCCATTTCATAAAGGCTCCAAAAGGATTGATTTACTTTTCTCGCATTGATCGCATGTCCTTCTATTTGAAAGCCCGCTTTACTGTAACAATTAATTGCCTGCTCATTAAAATCGAATACTGCCAGTGTGATACGGCGGAATTCTAATTCACGAAACGCAATATCCAAGCATCCCTTAATCATTTTCTGGCCATAGCCTTTTCCTCTGGTCTCCGGACTGCCGACCAGCACTTTGCTGATTCTGCAAGATTTATTAGCGGCGTCTATTCTCGAAATGCAAATATGGCCTACAGTAAGTCCGGATTCTATGTTTTTTGCCGTAAACACAAGCTGGTTTTCCTTTCCTAAATAATTTTGTATTTGTCCTTTCGTTAAAGGGAAAACAAATTCCGGACCGCCCCATTGCATCAAAAAATCTTCAGATGGAATCCAATGAATCAGTTCATCTGCGTCCCCCATAGTAAACGGTACTAAACGAATCATATAGAATCCCCCTGTCTCTGTTAATAAATTCGTTTTTTCTACCTGATTTCCTTTTTGTTTTGAAGGAAATCCAATATTCGTATAGAATCAATAATGAATTGAGGTGACCATAATGATCGATATACAAGCCTATTATGATATTGATTTTTTTAAGAAAGCCGCCTTATCCTTTTTGGAAACGCGGGAAATAGAAAACAATGTGGCGCTCGGCATCCTTTTGGATAAACAGGCGTCCAGTCTTCAGCCGATACATATGAGCATTATCCGGAAAGATGGGGAGATCATGATGGTTCTCCTTCAGATCCATCCAAAACAAGTTCTGGTAGCTGCCAGGAAAAGTTTACAAGAGGAGGACCTGATGCTTGCGGGCAAACGAATCGCTCAGGTATACAGGTCTGTCCCGGGCCTGCTTGGAGAAAAATACGTAACCGAAGCAGTGGCCAAAAGGATTGCGGCACTGACTGGGAAGGCAGCTTACATATCGATGAATCAGAGGCTGTTTGTACTTGATCAGCTTGAGATAAGGGCTGAGAAAAGCACTGGAAAGATGCTGCTTTTGGAGGCAGAGCACCGCCCGATGATCAGTCAATGGGTTTTCGATTTCTGCGAGGAAGCTGGAGAACATGTTTCTATGTTTGAAGCGGACGAAAAAGCTGATGAGATGATCCGGAAAAAAAGTCTTTATGGGTGGTTTGAAGAAGGGGCGATCGTGTCAATGGCAAATTGGTCCCGTCCGACAAAAACAAATGTAAACATCAATTATGTATACACTCCGCCTGTATTCAGGAATAAAGGCTATGCTACAAAATGTGTGACGGAGCTAACAGAGCTCATGCTGAAAAATGGCTATCGGACTGCCAGTCTGTTCACGGATGCTGAAAATCCAATTGCCAATAAAATTTATGAAAAAGTGGGATATCAGCCTTTTCAGGATCTAGCAAAAATCCGCTTTGAAGAGAGGCCTAAAAAACCAGCAGGATGATCTGCTGGTTTTTTACTGTAAAAAAATCAGGCTGCCTCCTTTTCACTTCGGGGCCAGATGGTGTAGCTGAAGCTGTATAGAAAATCAGCTGCTAGCATTAGAGACCAATATAGAAGTGCACGGGAAAGTTCTTCTGTTCTGGCCCCTTCTCCAATTAAAAGAATCATTCCGGCAAGAAGACCTCCGCCGATCAGCCATGCTAAAAAATGGCGGTACCAGCCATTCCTTTCTTTTTGAGCATGCTCTCTGCCGGCCTTAACCGGTTTCGCGGGAGCGGGTCCGCCTGCAAAACGGCTGGCAAATCGAACGTCTGCCCACTGTATCATTTTATGACCGAAGGCAATTGTGCATCCAATGTAAATAGCAGCAAGGGAATGAGTGAATTCTGCGTTTTTACCGGAATAAAGGTCAGCTATTGTAACGGCAATTAATAGTAAATCGATAACCGGAGTAAAAAACAGCAGGATTGCTCCTGTTTTTTTCTTTCCAAGCAAATACCTTACAGAAAGACCTCCAAATACAAAAAGCCAGAAACCGATCTCACAAGCTATGATAAGCCATCCAATCATAAACCTTCTCCTTTTTAGTACGATTGTGTTAAAAAAAATATAACACAACTGTATTAAAAAGGCAAATTGTGATAAACTATTAGCATGCCTAAATATGTAGATCACGATAAACAAAAGGAAATAATTGCAGAAGCTGTATGGAGGATCATTGCGAGAGAGGGAATGGAACAGGTTTCGGTGCGCAAAGCAGCAGAAGAGGCCGGGGTTTCCCCCGGTTCACTAAGGCATTATTTTTCTTCCCAGTCAGAGCTGTTTATTTTCTCGATGAAGTCTGTGTCTGATCGGGTTCGAAAAAGGGTGCAGAATGCTCCGTTTACAGGTGTTCCGCTCGATGATATGGAAATGGTCCTTGAGGAAATTCTCCCGCTTACTGATGAAACAAGAACAGAAACGGAGGTATGGTTTACTTTTATAGCCCGAGCTTTTACTGATGCAGCTCTTTCAGATGTAAGCCATGAAGTTTATGATCAGACACGGGCAGGAATCGCTTTAATTATACAAGGGTTAATAAAATTAAAAATAGCCCGGGAGGATTTGGACGAAGAGCTTGAAACGGAACGGCTTTTTGCTCTAATCGATGGGCTGGCCATTCATGGTGTGATTAGGCCTGCTCACTGTACTCCCGAGATGATGATCAAAACGGTCCGCTTGCATTTGCATTCATTATGCAGGTGAAAGTTTACAAAAACAGGAAGGGTTGAAAAGAATGAAATTGGGCTGATGAAGCAGTAATCTTATTTTTCTGACGTTTCTTTCATATAATACATCAACATTATTCATTAACAAAGCCTTCATTAAAGAAACCAAAAGAAAACAGGATTCGTGCGCCCTTTTTTCATTCACAGCCGTATTTTGCATTGTCATGCACCGGCTTATTTGAATATGGCCCGATTTCCTCTTCAGGTTCCTGAGAGGTTTTTTTTATTCAAAAGGCTATGTTAAAGTTTAATGTTGATATTAGACATAAAATAGGAACTTCCAGTTTTATGGAAGTTCCTATTTAGCATATTAGGCTTATTAAACTAACGCCCCCGTTAACGGAACTATAATGACAGGCTCTGAAAAAGCGTGGTGGTTATAACTAATGCAGATAAAGAACCAGCAGACAGTAATGTTATCATTTTCCACCAATTTATTTCTTTTGAAGGTTTTACAGCCTCTCTAGACACCATAATCCAAATAGCCATAGATACTATAACTAAGATAAAGGTAACTTCTTTAGACACATTTAACACCTCCATAATTTAAATAAATCTTCGTACCGTATGTACGAATTAGAAAAATTAAAGTTTCACTTATTAAAGTAAACTGCCCGATAGTGGAACAAGAAAAATTGCTTATGTGTTGAACCTGGATAACCTAAGTGTATCATAGGTTTCCATATTCTGTATTGAATTTCCTCTGATAATTAAATCGTTTATAGTGACTTGATTTCTCTGGTGCTGAATGCTTTCTAATACTTGAAACCAAGCGAGGTAATTGTTCAAATATTTAGTTGCTACTCCGTTAAATCGCTGTATCCACCCTTTGAGCCTGCGGTGGTAATTGTTGACGTTCTGGATATGATATAGACCCTTTGTGCGGATCTTTCCATCGGACTTGAATTGATAAATACTCATCCCTCTTTCAGCAGCATAGGTTTTAAAGGCACGCCAAGAATCGGTGCATAATACATTTTCAGGTGAAAGTTTATGCCCAATAGCTTTTTCTAATTGCTCTTTTATCAATCTACCCATACCCAGTGTCTGCGAAAAAGTCATTTTGGCTCGATCTCTCGCAACTAGAACACACACTTGCTCATTGCTTATCCCGCGTTTCTTTGCGGATCCGCCGCGTTTACGAGGCTTTCTATCTTCAATCTTTCTTTGTCCTTTTTCTGAGTATAAGAAATAGGTTTCGTCCATTTCTACGATACCTTCGAAATTCGATATTTCAATTTGTTTTAACGCAGATAAGAGCTTATGCCTCCAGTAAAATAAGGTGACGTGAGAGATATTGCCGACCAATTTAGCGGACTTACGCAGGGAGTATCCTTCTATCATACACTCAACAAATTTAATCCATTGGTTAAGGCGACGAGTTCGATATAAGCAGTATTGGTAAGGTCGGTAAATGTCCTTTTGCAAGCTTTACAGCGATAACGTTGTTTTAAAACTTCTTTGCCATCAACAATAGTTGAGTAACTACCAAACCGAACAATATGCTCTGATTCACAATCAGGGCAATGATAACCACCCTTATTTTTTCGCTCTGATATTTCTTGAAGAACTGTTCCTGTC
The DNA here is from genome assembly GCF_050107635.1 of Metabacillus sp. 113a. Taxonomy (NCBI): domain Bacteria; kingdom Bacillati; phylum Bacillota; class Bacilli; order Caryophanales; family Bacillaceae; genus Metabacillus; species Metabacillus sp. 113a. Next base: position 31,564 of record NZ_JBNILJ010000017.1, read on the forward strand.
GATGATGATGCGGTAAGAGCATCAATTAAATATTCCCTTAATCGATGTTTCTCTGCTGGATTAAGTTTTTCAATCACTTTAAGAATATCAATTGCTCTCACGGTTATCACCAATCCTTATATAGATAAACAGATTATAGAACGTTCGTTCCCAGAAGTCAATTTATCAACAACAACCTTTAACATAGCCATTCAAAAAAGAAATAGGGCGTGATTTAATGCGATTTATGAAATAAACAATGTGGGATACACATAGTCTATGCGGACTGAATTTAGAAATCGCACCAGGGGATCGAATCGGTTTAGCTGGATATAACGGAACCGGTAAAATTCTTTGCCCAGATCCTGGCTGGAACGCTGGAGATGGATAACGGGGGATCTTCCAGCAAGGGAGCAGCTTGAAAAAACCCTTTCTTCCGTTGAAGGAACGCTTCTGACAGTTTCCCATGATTCCTGCTTTAACTATCAGACTGTCTTATTGAAGAAGATTTGGTTATCCGAAGATACAGGATGAGTATGGAAGAATGGGATGAAAAAAGCTGGAGTCTGGTAAGCCTGACAAAAGAGAGGAACTTCTCGTCATTGAATCAGAGCTGTCAGCTGCTCTCGATAAATTGAGCTTCCTTCAGACTGGCGATCCAGAATATGCCGGACTTGATCAGCAATGTAACGAATTGATGAAAAGAAAAAACTTATAAAGCTGGATTAAGACATTCCTTGAAGTGAATGGTACAATTGATTCATTAAGTATGTACGAACTTAGCGGGGGCCTGAATATGGAGACAATAGTTGAACGGGTCATGCAAATCCTGCCTAATCAAAAGCCTGTCATAATCGCAGTTAGCGGCATGAATGGATCCGGTTATGAAGCGGAGGCCAGGAAACTTCAGGCAGAGCTTGTAAAACAGGGATTGCTTGTCCATTTTGAAGAGATTCATGAAGAAGCAGTGAATATTGATTCGCTAAATCCGGCCAGAAGCTGGTACGATCAATCCATGCCTGAGAAGAAGGTCAGTGTCTTAGTGAATCAGGCTAAAAGTCATTTAGAATGGGATATTGTCATAGCGAGCGGTCCTTTTCTGCTCAAAAACACCCTTCATTACTTATACGATACAGCTATTTGGGTTGAGCGACGGGACCAGGCTGCATCAAAACGGGAAGAAAAGGCAAACGCTGAATGGAAATCTGAGGCCCAGCAGATCCATGAGATGGTTGATGAACCGAAGCAAAAGGCAAACCTGGTGATCTCGAATTAGCCTATACAGTAACCTTAGGTTATCCCAAACATTATCTCACTTAGAGAAAGAGTTAGAGTCAGGAAAATATAGCACAGGTGCTTTGCAGGCTGCTTTTCATCTCAGAAAACCTTCGAAGGGTGATAGATTCAGTTCGGGAATGCCGGTCCTTAAGATATAAGGTGATGCCGGCTCATAGCCCAATGAAAGAACAAAAGGAGCAGTGCGCGTAAGCGCCGACTGCTCTTTTTTTCAGAGTATGTAAGAGCGGAAAGAACTGCATCTAAAACGCTGAACTACGGCCTTACAATTAGATTTTCCTCTTTTTGCTTCTCCTCAGGCACATTTGCCAGCGTGACGCTCATCCCGCCAAGGATTATTCCTGTTAATACAAGGCTGATTACGATTCGCCTGCTCATATCCTTCATTCTTATCCCTCCGCATCCCGTTATACAAAAATCCTTTCTCACTATAAAGGCGGGACAAGCTGTTTGAAAAGGGGTAAATCTCTGTTTTTTCATAAATAGGTAAAAGTTCCTGGATATGGTTTCCGGAATGAGATGAAGCCATTCCAAACGGTTATCGAGCCGTGTCTATGCATGTACAATCTTCATAGTATACAATATGAGAAGAGCTTTGTAAGAGGAGGAGTATGATGGAGCCAAAATGGCTGACATGGGCCAAAGAAATTCAGTCTTTGTCCCAGGCTGGTATCGCCTATTCAAAGGATCCTTTTGATATTGAACGCTTTGAGAGACTAAGAGAGCTGAGTCAGGAAATGGTAAGTGAGTATACAGATGTGCCGATGGAAAAATTGAAGGAATTGTTTGCGAACGAGACAGGGTATCAAACGCCGAAGGTTGACGTCAGGGCAGTCATTTTTAAGGAAAATAAGGTTTTGCTTGTCCGTGAGATGCTGGATGGCCTGTGGTCTCTCCCTGGAGGCTGGGCGGATATTGGATTGAGCCCTTCTGAAAATGCAGCCAAGGAAGCGTTTGAGGAATCCGGGTTAACCGTCGAGCCAATCAGGCTTATTGCAGCCATGGACAAAAAGTGCCATCCGCATCCTCCGGGAGGCTACCACATTTATAAACTATTCTTTCTGTGCGAGCATAGAGAGGGAGAGCTTAAGACTGGGTATGAAACTCTGGATGCCGGATTTTTTGCCCTGGATGAGCTTCCGGATTTATCTGTGGGCCGGATTACAGAAAGTCAGCTGAAAATTTTATTTGAATACTGCTGGGATTCCAACAAGCAGGTTTATTATGATTAAGGCTGCAGCACTCTGCGGATGGACACGGGAGTGTGTGCGGGGGTCAATGGAGGACACTTGCAGCAGTGGTGAAAAGCAGCTTCTGCTGCTTTTCTTTTTCCCTTTAAAAAAGAAAAGCAACTGACAATCAGCAGAAGGTTGTGTATAATACTGTCTATATCATAGTTTCATATCGATAAGGTGTAGGTGCTGATTGTTTATCAGCTTAAAAGGGAAGCCGGTTTAATTCCGGCGCGGTCCCGCCACTGTAAATGGGAGTGACCTGCTTAATCCACTGTGCAGCTATGCATGGGAAGGGAAGCGGGGAGCATTGATCATGAGCCAGGAGACCTGCCTTGCACCTCGTCACCGCATACCTACGAGGATAGGATGGTGTTAACGTTGACCGAAAAGTCTATACATAAGGCTTATACAGTCTGCCTAACATGTACCGTCATCTCCTTTTTCAAGGGAGGTGTTTTTTGTTTTCAGCTTTGTTGAATGAATGCTGCTGATTTATTCGCAAAGGGAGAGAAACCCTGCAGCGGCCAATAACAGCTGGTTTGACGAAACACTATTTTAACCGGCAGCTCAAAACAGCAGCGGTCGTATACGAGCTTTATCAATACCTGTTTACCAATATAATCAATACTTGGGGGATTGCCTGAATGAACAAGCTATTATCTATTTTATCAACAGTGCTTCTGTCTGCGGGAGTGCTCGCAGGGTGCGGAAGCCAGTCTGCTGCACCTGAGAAACAGGAGGAGAAGCAGGCTGCAGTTAAGGAAGAAGCTGAATTTCCGCTAAAGCTTACAGATGCATCGGATACGGATGTTACGATCGAGAAAGAGCCAGAGAAAATCGTTTCCCTTATCCCAAGCAATACGGAGATTTTGTTTTCCATGGATCTCGGAGATAAAGTTGTTGGCGTAACGGAAAATGACAACTTTCCTGAAGAAGCGATGAAAAAGGAAAAAGTCGGCGGGATGGATTTTAACGTAGAAAAAATCATCGGCCTGGAGCCTGACCTGGTTCTTGCCCACGAATCCGGCGCGCATAATTCAGCAGAGGGATTAAAACAGCTGAGGGATGCCGGTATAGATGTTGTAGTGGTAAATGACGCGCAAAGCTTTGAGCAGGTGTATGAGTCGATGGAGATGATCGGAAAAGCTGCCGGGGAACTGGAAAAATCAAAAGAAATGGCAGCAGGAATGAAAGAGGAGATTGCTAGCATTAAAGAGAAAGCCTCTTCTATATCTGAAGATGATAAGAAAAGCGTGTTCGTGGAGGTTTCCCCATCCCCTGAGATTTATACAGCAGGAAAGGATACCTTTATGAATGATATCCTCATGACGGTTGGGGCAAAAAATGCAGCAGCCGATCAGTCGGGGTGGCCTAAAATGTCAGAGGAGGCAATTGTCAAGCTGAATCCGGATGTGATTGTGACGACTTACGGCTACTATAGTCCCAATCCTATTGATCAGGTAACAGGAAGAGAAGGCTGGGACAGTGTAACCGCTGTAAAGGAAAAAGCAGTTTTTGACGTGCACTCCGATAAAGTTACAAGGCCGGGGCCGCGTTTAGTTGAAGGAGTAGAGGAACTTGCAAACGCAATCTATCCGGACGTATTTTCAAAATAACCGTACCATTCAATATGCTTTGGCCGTTCTCTTCTTAGTAACCGCTTTTTTAGCCGCTGTTTCAATTGGAACAGCGGCTATTTCCCCAAATGAAATCCTTTCCGTCCTGTTTGGAGGACGTGCAGCTTCTGAAGCTAATGGAAACATCCTCCTTTCGATCCGCTTTCCGCGTGTCCTCCTGGCAGGCTTAGTCGGCGCATCACTCGCTCTCGCGGGAGCTGCTTTTCAGGGGATTTTACGCAACCCTTTAGCTGACCCATACACTCTTGGAGTTTCATCCGGAGCTTCCCTTGGGGCAGTGAGTGTGATTTACTTTGGGGTCCAGATGTTTGGCAGCTTCACACTTCCGGTCATCAGTATAACCGCCGGATTCCTGACCATGCTTGGAGTTTTGGGCTTTGCGCATCTGGCTCAAAGGCGAACTTCGATGGAGACGATGATATTAGCCGGGATTATTTTTAATTCTTTTTTAGGCTCATTCATTTCGCTCATTGTCGCTTTAAGCGGAGAGGAATTGAGACAGGTTATGAATTGGCTTCTTGGCAGCGTCTCAATGAGAGGCTGGCCGTATGTTCATATGATTTTGCCCTTTACTGCAGCAGGCGCACTTATTTTGCTTATGAACAGCAGAGAGCTCAATGCGTTTGCCTTCGGAGAAGACAGGGCCCGCCATATTGGAGTTCATGTAAAAAGAAAGCAGCTTCTGATCATCATTGCTGCCTCCTTGCTGACCGGATCCGCGGTCGCGGTTTCCGGGACGATTGGATTTGTCGGTCTGGTCATCCCGCATATGGCACGACTGCTTTGCGGCAGCGATCACCGTCATTTGCTGCCGCTGTCCATGATATACGGGGCTGGTTTTTTAATGCTTGCTGACCTATTGGCAAGAACCATTATTTCTCCGGTTGAGCTTCCAATCGGAGTGATTACAGCTATTGCAGGTGCACCGGTTTTTGCAGTTATTTTAGCAGCTAAGAAGAGAAGGTCCTAGGATGGAGGTATGTTTATGATTGAGGTACAGGAACTTGAGGGAGGGTATGATCGGAATAAAGTCTTGAATGAGGTCAGCTTCGGTGTCCAAAAAGGAGAGTTTTTCGGAATACTTGGTCCGAACGGAAGCGGGAAGACCACTTTAATGAAAATGCTCTCCGGAATTCTGCCGGCCGCTAAAGGAAGGATCAGCATCCAGAACAAGGATGTTGCTTCCTATTCAAGCAAAGAACTTGCTAAAGTCATGGCCGTACTGCCTCAAGTGACCGCAGCAGCATTTGATATGACGGTTAAAGAAGCAGTGAGTATTGGACGGTATCCTCATCAGGCAAGATTTCTGCCGGGATGGACAGATAAAGACGAGGAACTGGTGGAGCTTGCCATGCGGGACACAGGGATTGCAGAATTCTCGAGGCGTTCCATTCAGGAACTGAGCGGCGGAGAGCAGCAGCGCGTATTTCTGGCCCAGGCTCTTGCACAAGACCCGGCCATTCTTCTCTTGGATGAGCCGACGAATCACCTTGACATAGCCTACCAGCAAAGCCTTTTGTCCCGTTTGAAAAGCTGGACAAAGGATAGGGGGTTAACCATCGTTTCGATTTTTCACGACTTAAATATGGCAAGTTTGTACTGTGACAGAGTCATGCTCTTAAATAATGGACGTGTATCGGATATCGGCACACCTTATGAAGCTTTGCAGGAGCCAACCCTGAAGCAGGTTTACAGCGCAGGGATCAAGCGGCATTACCATCCGGCCGACCAAAGTCCACAGGTTATTCTGGAATCCCCTCATCGAGCTGGGGAGCTGTCAGAAATTAACGAATCACTTCTTGTCATTAACAAAGAATACATTTCCTTGAAATCTCCTGTTCCGTTAAAAACCTTGTCGTCAGCTGTCCTGCATGCAGGAATCGGATGGTACACAACCTTTATCAATCGCCATGTAAATCTGGATTACCAAAGCAATGACAGTGAGATGGATCTTATCCGCTTTATACAGGCAAAAGGTTTTGATCCGAATGAAACAGTGGGCATGATGACAGCCGTACAGCTTGAAGATGTGAGTGTACACTGGACCGGCCTGAACGATTTTTCCATTTTAACTGCCGTTACCGCCGGAACAGGGAATGCAGCCGATGCTTCACTCGGTGCGGATCGGCTGATGCAAAGCCCCGGGACCATTAATACATGGATATTCATAAATGGAGTCTGTTCGGATGAAGCCTTCCTTCAAGCTGTCATAACGGCTGCCGAAGCAAAGACAAAAGCACTGTCGGATCGATTTATACTTGATCCGGTTACAGGCACGCCCGCTACAGGAACCTCCACTGACAGTGTGCTGATTGCTTCGACCCAGCAAGGAAACAGCCTCCCTTATGCAGGACCTGCTACAGAGCTTGGAAAAGCGATTGGGAAAAGTGTTTATGCCTGCACATTGGAGTCTATTGACAAGTATCTGGAGAGAAAGAATCGTGCTTAGCCACTTAGCTGCCTTAACCGTTGCCGTCCTGCTGGATAAATTAATCGGGGACCCGCCGGCCATGCCCCATCCTGTGAGGTGGTTTGGCAGGATGATCTTGTTTTTAGAGAGCCGATTGAATAAAGGCAATAGGAAAAAAGGGAAAGGAATTTTCATCGTACTAATTCTGACAGGAATCGTTCTGTTCACAGTCGTTCTTCTCCAATTCCTTTTTTGGAGGATTCATGCAGCAGCGGGAATCCTGTTTGAAGCAGCTGTTATATTTACTGCGATTGCACAGAAAAGTCTCAAAGAAGCAGCATTGAAGGTGGAAGCTCCGCTAGCTGATGGAAATATTTCAGAAGCCCGAACGAAGCTTTCCTGCATTGTAGGAAGAGACACAGATCACCTTGAGAAGAGTGAGATCGTCAGGGGAACGGTTGAAACCGTTGCCGAAAATACAAGTGATGGTGTTACGGCTCCTCTGTTTTGGGCGGCAATCGGGGGCGCCCCCTTCGCTGCAGTTTACCGTCTGATTAATACACTGGATTCGATGGTTGGGTATAAAAATGAAAAATATCATCAGTTCGGGTGGGCATCTGCAAGGCTTGATGATGTACTGAATTGGATTCCGGCGAGAATAACGGCATTTACAATGCTTGCTGTTCACTGGAATATCAGACTTTGGCCCAAGGTGGCTTCAGACGCGGCGAAGCACCCGAGTCCGAACAGCGGCTGGGGGGAAGCGGCTGTGGCTTACTTACTTGGAGTAGAGCTTGGAGGAACGAACCATTATAAGGGGGTGGTCTCCAGCAGAGCGCGTATGGGAAGGCCGGACCATCCGTTGCATGTCTTACATATTGGCAAATCCATAGAAATCATGGATCGATCGGTTTATTTATTTATCGTTTTCCTATGGATAGGGGGAATGCTTTTTGAACTTGCCTCAACATGGCTCTAATCCGATTCACGTATACAGGAGTCTAAACATCGATCCTCCAGCCCGCATTCTGGATTTCAGCGTTAATACCAACCCTCTTGGTCCGCCTGCTTTTATTAAGGAAAGATGGCATGAGTATTTACATGCTATCCGTGATTATCCGGATCCGGAAGCGTCCGTGCTTATAAACACCTTATCGAAAGCAAACGAGCTTCCTCCTGATTGGCTGCTTCCCGGTAATGGAGCCGCAGAACTAATCGCCGCTGTATCACAGGAACTGAAAGGGGAAAAGGTTTTGATTATCGAACCGGCCTTTTCAGAATACCGCAGGGCACTTGAGGCGCAAGGGGCAGATATCGAAGCACACGTTTTATCGGCGGAGAATAACTGGGAGCTGGATGAGCAGATTTTTGAAAAAATGACTGAAAAAAAAGCTTTGTTTATCTGCAGCCCCAACAATCCTACCGGGAAATCATACACGGTGTCTGTATTGGCGGAAGTCGTTAAGCGTGCCGAAAAAAACGGCACCCTCGTTGTTTGTGATGAAGCGTTTTATGACTTTACTGAGAAGGCAGAAACCCTTGCCCCCATGCTCCGGAATTTTTCGAATTTAATCATTCTCCGTTCACTTACCAAAATGTATGCAATCGCGGGGCTGAGACTTGGCTATATGATGGCCTCGCCCCCTGTCATAGCCAGAATAAAATCTCTCCTCCCGCATTGGAATGTGAATGCGCTGGCGCAAGTGATCGGGACAGATTGCATCTCAGACGGCACGCATGCAGAACGGACGCGGCATTTCATTGCCAACGAGCGGCGAAGAATGCATCAGTTGCTTACGGACATGGGATTCTGTGTGTATCCGAGCAGTACGAACTATTATTTACTCAGGCCTGTTAAACGGGCAGAGCTGTACGTAATTTTAGCAAAAAGAGGCATCATCACCCGCCATACGGAAAATTTTGCTGGCCTGGAGGGCGGTTTTCTTCGGGTGGCCGTGAAGCTTCGCCATGAAAATGATGAATTTATTGATGCATTAAAGGAGTGGGCAACATGCTGATTTTTATTTCCGGCGGCGTGAGGAGCGGCAAGACAGCGTTAGCTGAGAATTTTGCAAAGAAAGCAGCAGGCCGTACATACCGATTAAATTATATCGCAGCTGGCCGGGCGACCGATTCAGAGATGGAAGAGAGGATTATGAGACATAAAGAAGGGCGGCTGCAATCCGAAGCGGTGTGGCGGACATTTGAGCAGTCCGTAAACTTGCATGAATTGGCTGTTCATTATTCTAAGAGGGACATCATAGTTCTGGATTGCCTGACGACGTGGCTCAATCATGAGATGTTCTCTTTAACACCTAATCCCTGCCTTCTTTCTCACATGCTGATGGGGGTCCGCCGGCTGCGTGACTCCAGCAGGATGCTCATTGTGGTTTCAAATGAGCTATCTTTTGACGCTGCACGGTACAGCCCGGAAGTCAGTGATTACATCCGCCTTCTTGGTAAACTTCATCAGGAAACCGTCAAGATAGCGGACTCCGCATATTTGGCCGAATGCGGGATCCCTCTTATGAAAAAGGGAGTAAAGCCTTGAAGGGCCTTATAGTACAAGGAACTTTATCAGATGCCGGAAAAAGTTTAATAACCACGGCTTTGTGCCGGATTTTTGCGAATGAAGCACTGAATTCCGCACCGTATAAATCGCAAAATATGTCCAGCAATTTTTACGTCACCGCTTATGGAACGTTCATGGAATACAGGCTGAAGCGGCTGGGCTGGAAGCTGCCGTGTATAGGAATTCGAACGTTCTTAAATCTTCCAGTGATTTGACCTTATTGATTGGCCTGGCTTATTGGAATTAGAGCGGCTAACAGGCGCTATGAAGGGCTTGCTGAACATGCAAAGAAACATTTAGACATGGAGAGAATCATGAAAATAGCAGAGAGAGGGGGATGAAATGAAAAAAGGAATCGAAGGTTTTTTAATCGGCATACAGTTCTTCACTGCTCTTCCTGTTAAGAAGCGGTTTGACATGGACCCGAAGCGGACGGCAATTGCCATACAGTGTCTTCCGGCTATCGGCCTCCTTATGGGAAGTGTCCAAGCTGCACTCTTATGGCTGCTGCAAACTTATACCCCCTTATCTGCCCTCGCCTGCGCGTTTATTATCTGGCTTTCTGCAATCATGATGACGGGCGGTCTGCATTTGGATGGCTGGATGGACTCAAGCGATGCTTACTTTTCTTACAGAGACAGGGATAAAAGGCTTGAAATTATGAAGGACCCAAGAACAGGGGCATTTGGTGTGCTTTCCGTGCTGGTTCTGCTTTCTGCTAAATTTTTGTTTATTTACGAAGTGATTGAACGGTTCCATGGTTTCGGTTTTAGCCTCCTTGCGCTGATTCCGATGCTTTCCCGCACTGGAATGGGGCTCCTGCTGGCATCAGTTCCATCGGTAAAGAAAGATGGACTTTCGTATTTTTTTCAAAAAGGGCTTCAATGGAGACGCATAGCCGGGAGCTATGCCATTTCAGTAACGCTGGTTGCCTGTCTGCTGGGCTTATTTGAACCTGTGCTTGTCATTTATCTGATAGGATTGCTGCTTATGAGTGCCTTGTTCACACTTGCTTCCGGAGTGTTTTTTAAAAAAGAATTTGGAGGAATTACTGGAGATTTGCTTGGTGCTTCTTCAGAAGGAGGGGAGGTCTTTTTATGGATGGGTTTGTGGCTGTTACATTATTACGTCATGGGTTAACAGAAAAAAACAGCCGGAATGCTTATATAGGATGGACAGACGATCCCCTTTCAAAGGAAGGGGAAGAGCAGCTGAGAGGGATGCAAATCCATCGTCCGGATCTGGTGGTGACGAGCGGGATGACCCGGGCAAATCAAACAGCGGATATTCTCTTTCCGGAAATAAATCCAACCAGAATTCAGCAAATAAAAGAGCTGAATTTCGGAAAATGGGAGGGTCTTACCTATGAAGATCTGAAGGAGGATCCGGCATATAGAGAATGGGTTGAAAACGCGGATCGTATTGCTCCGCCGGGCGGTGAAACCTTCACTCAGTTTAAAGCAAGGATCATGGAAGGGTGGGGAATCATCCACCGGGAAATGACCAATAAAACCATCGGATCTGCATTAGTGGTCAGCCATGGCGGTCCGATCCGCCAGCTTCTGACTGAGCTGGGCGATTACAGCCGATCTTTTTGGGAATGGCCGGTACATCCCGGCACAGGATATAAATTAACATGGACATTCGAATCATTCAGGAGGGGAGAACGATGCATTTCGTTACAGGAGGTGCCTGCAATGGCAAAGCAAAATGGGTAAAAGAACAGCTATGGCGAAGCGAAGATAGTCTATGGATCAGTGCATTCAAAGGGGATGACCTTGATCAAGCATTTGCCCCGCTTACAGTTGTTGAAGGTGTGGAAACCTATATAAGGAACGAAACGCTCCATTCCGGATTGCAGGCAGCCGAGAACTGGAAGGCGCTCGTTTTAGAGTGGAAAGCCTGGGAAACGAGCCAGGCTGACCGAAAGCTTGTCCTCATTGGGTCGGATATCTCTAAAGGCATTGTGCCTATTAAAGAAGAAGACCGTCTTTGGCGGGATTCCACCGGCTGGGTGTACCAGCATATCATCCAGCATGCTGATCAGGCCGACTTGATTTGGTATGGAATTCCTTCAACACTGAAAACCCAGTAAAATGAAGGGACGGGCCGATCACTATGAGAGATATTCAGAAAATACACCTGACAGAAGAAGAATGGCTGATTGCGGCTTCCGACAACGCAGGTGCAATTGGAGAAATGGAACACGACCTAGTGAATGTGCCCCTTGAAATTGCGGCTTCGCATACTCTCCGGGTAGCTTTAATGGAATGCCTGGCGGTAGGGGCCGCACCATTTTCCATCATCCTTCACAACTTTATCGGGAACAAAGCATGGAAAAGGCTGAGTGCTTCCTGCGACAGGCTGATGAAGGAGACAGGCTTTGAGGGGGTATCGATTACAGGGAGCACAGAGAGCAATATGACCATGATGCAATCAGCCATCGGAATTACGGTTCTTGGGCGGGTGGCCAAGAATTTATACCGCAGCGGTGTTACCCCGCTGAATGCCGGTTTCGCGGTGGTAGGAGAACCGCTTGTAGGAGAAGAAGTCATAACAAAAGCTGACAGAATGGTTTCCTTGTCTCTGTTTCAGGAACTTTGCCGGCATGATGGTGTTTTCGAGCTGATCCCCGCGGGGTCGGGAGGAATTGCCCGGGAGATCCGTTTTTTGAATCCGGAAGCTAAATTCATAGATTGCGAGCTTAATATGCATAAGTCTGCCGGTCCGGCATCCTGCGTTATCATTGCTTATAATAAGCAATTCACAAATGATCTAAAGAACCTTGCCAACGGTCTGTTCTATCCTGTACATCTGTCTGGATAATCAGGCTTTTTTTAGGTTTTTCAGCATTTTCAGAAGCTTTTGATTCTCCTCTGAAACTTTATATCCAAGATCAGCAGTCGTGAATTTTTTTAATCTTTTTCTCTTATTCTTATTTTTTTTATTTTCCATAGCATGGTCGCTCCCTTACAGCTCATCATGATATATGTATATGTGGAGAAGGGGAAAAAATATCCGGTTTTCTGCCTATTTGATGGTTTAATAGGAATACCCGCGGGTATAAAGAAGCGTTCTCAAAATCTCATAAAGGGACGCTCTGTCAAACGTAATTGCTGAATTCCGCAGCAGGTGTCCGCTTATCCAAGGGGCTGTGTACCTTGCGCTCCAAGCAGCAACTATTCCAAAATCAGCATTAGGCCGGCATGAAAATTAAGGATTGTTTTTCAAAAAAAAATCGTTTAGTATGAGAAGGGAGTTAACCGGTTAACCAGGAGGGGTCATGATTAAAAATGTGACAATCAGAGATGTGGCCAGGCATGCCGGGGTATCCGCCGCAGCCGTTTCGTACGTGCTGAACGGGAAAAACAAGGTCTCAGCAGCAACGAAAAATAAGATTATGAGATCGATAGAGGAATTAAACTATCTACCCGATTTTACGGCGATCAGCCTGTCCAAAAAGCAGTCAAAGCTGATTGGTTTGCTGAAAATACACAACCAGAAATCCCTTGAGCCGGTATTTCATTCCAATCTGTATTACAATGAATACATCAGCGGTGTAGAACATGCAGCAAGAAATTTCGGATATGATATCCTTCTTGGAGGCATCAGCGAGGCAGATGAGTGCAGGCAGTGGGTCAAAAAGAGAAATCTGGACGGACTCATCGTTATGAATGCCACAGGCTGCATAGCCGATGAACTGGCTGGAATTCTAGACATACCATGCGTATTTGTCGATACCTATGGGGAAGAAAACAGCACCAGTCTCACTTTGAACATTGATGATGAGGAAGGCGGATATCTGGCTTCACACTATCTCATCTCTCTCGGGCATCAGCACATTGCCATGGCCGTAACTTCGGCTATAGGGAGTCCAATAGAAGAGCAGAGGATAAAAGGCTACAAAAGGGCACTCGAGGAATCAGGTATGGTGTTTACTGATGATCTTATTTTTGAAAGCGGTGACAATAGACCTGAATCTTCCTTTAAAATCGGCACGGGCCTGCTAAAAACGAGCATACCAGTCACAGCCGTTTTCGCGGCTTCTGACACGCTGTGCTTCGGGATTATGAAAATATTTTCTTCAGCAGGCAGAGCAATTCCAAGAGATTTGTCGATAATCGGCTTCGATGATTTAAATATCAGCCAATATTTTTCTCCAAGTCTTACAACAATCAGGCAGGATATTATGGCAAAGGGAGAGAAAACATCAGAGATGATTTTTTCGGCCATATCCGGAAACCCGCCTGCATCGGCTAAACAGGTTCTCCCGGTAGAACTGATCATCAGGGAATCTGTGGTGCAGGTTACGTAAACGATTAACCAAACAGGTTGATTGATAGAACTATACATACTAAAGGATGGTGCAAACAATGAAAGTTACTGTTTGGAATGAAAACCGCCACGAAAACACAAATCCGGAAGTACGCAGGATTTATCCGGAAGGCATCCACGGAGCAATCGCAGGATTTCTTGAAGAAATGGGACACAGTGTGCGGACTGCCACGTTGGATGAGCCGGAGCACGGACTTACAGCCGAAGTTCTCGAAAATACCGAAGTGCTGATCTGGTGGGGGCACGTCGCACATGAAGAAGTTGAGGAAGAAGTTGTGGAAAGAGTTAAAAACTGTGTATTAAACGGCATGGGGTTAATTGTCCTTCATTCAGGGCACTTTTCAAAAATCTTCAAGTCGCTCATGGGAACAGGCTGTGATCTGAAATGGAGAGAAGCAGACGAAAAAGAGCGTTTATGGGTTGTTGAACCAAGCCATCCGATTGTTGAAGGCCTTGGTGAGTTTATCGAGCTTGAGAAAGAGGAGATGTACGGAGAGCACTTCGATATTCCTGCACCGGATGAGCTTGTTTTCATGAGCTGGTTTGAGGGGGGAGAAGTGTTCAGAAGCGGCTGCACGTATAAAAGAGGCAGCGGCAAAGTGTTTTATTTCAGACCCGGACACGAAACCTATCCAACCTATCATAACAAAGATATCCAAAAAGTAATTGGAAATGCTGTTCTTTGGGCAGCCCCTGCCAAAAGGGAAAAACCAGTATACGGGAATGCCCAGCCGCTCGAAGCCATTGCAGCGAAATAAGAGAATCGGAACCACATAAGGAGGAGCTTTTATGACAAAGATCAGAATCGGAGTGATTGGCTGCGGAAGCATCGCCAGACACCGCCACCTTCCAGAGTATGCAGCACAGGCTCAGACAGAAATCACCGCCGTGTGCGATGTTTCCGAGGAGCGGGCAAATGAAATAGCTGCACTTTACGGAGCAGCGGCTTACACAAATTATTCGGACCTGCTGAATAGCGGGAAGGTGGATGCAGTAAGTGTCTGCACACCGAACTATCTTCACGCGCCGATTTCGATTGATGCTCTTAAAGCAGGACTTCATGTCCTGTGCGAGAAGCCAATGGCAACCTCCAGAGAAGATGCGGAGGCTATGATCAAAGCAGCAAAGGAATCCGGCAAAAAGCTGATGATTGCCCATAACCAGCGTTTTGCACCCTCTCATCAAAAAGCAAAAAAGATGATTGAGTCCGGTGAATTGGGTAAAGTCTTCAGCTTCAGAACCGCTTTTGGCCATCCGGGGCCGGAAGCGTGGAGCGTAGATGGAAAAGACAGCTGGTTCTTTAGAAAAGAAGAGGCGTTCATTGGTGCTATGGGTGATTTGGGGGTGCATAAAAGCGACCTGCTCCGCTATTTGCTGGGAGAGGAATTTACGGAAGCCGGCGCATTTGTGCAAACGAGTGCGAAAACATTTGCGGATGTGGATGATAATGCAGTGTGTGTACTGAAAACGGCCTCAGGCACACTCGGTACACTGACAGCAAGCTGGTCCTACACAGGGAAAGAGGATAATTCAACGATTCTTTACTGTGAGCACGGAATTATCCGGCTAGAGGATGACCCAATACACAGCATGATTGTGCAGTATGCAAATGGAGAAATCGTAAAATATGAACTTGGAAAAATTCAGTCCAATGAGGATGGCGGCCAGGTATCTACCGGTGTGATTGACCATTTTGCAGAATGCATCCTTGAAAACAAAGAGCCGCTCGTAACCGGGGAAGAAGGAAAAAAATCCCTGGAAGTGATTCTGGCTGCGTTAAAATCAAGCGAAACGAAACAAATTGTAGCGATTGAGCAGGGCGTTACAGCATGAAAAAGCTTAGAATTGGGATTATTGGCGCTGGAGGAATCGCAACAGACCGCCATATTCCATCCTTTCAAAAGTTTACGGATCAGGCAGAAATCACTGCAGTATGCGACATTAATGTCCACCGCGCAGAGGATGTTGCGGAGGAATTTGGAATCCCTCTCTTCTTCGGAGATTACCATGAGATGCTGCCGGATGTAGATGCGGTAGTTGTCTGCACACCGAATAAATTTCATGCACAGATCTCTATAGACGCACTGAATGCCGGAGTCCACGTTCTTTGTGAAAAGCCCATGGCCCTGGCAGCGGGGGAATGTCAGCAGATGATCGAAGCAGCAAAGAAAAACCAGAGGAAATTAGCGATTGCCTACCATTACCGGTATATGAAGGAATCCCAGGCAGCTAAAAAAGTGATGATTACGGAAGAAATCGGAACCCCTCTTGTAGTAAGGATTAAGGCGCTTCGCCGCCGCAAGGTTCCCGGCTGGGGCGTGTTTACAAACAAAGAACTTCAAGGCGGAGGCAGCTTGATCGATTATGGCTGCCACCTGCTCGATCTTGCTCTGTGGCTGATTGGCAATCCGAAAATTACGGATGTGACAGGCAGCACGTATAACGCATTAAGCAAAGTCCCGAATCAGGTTAATCTGTGGGGAGATTACGATCACCAAAAATTTAATGTGGATGACCATGTAACGGCCTATATCCGCTTTGAAAATGGGACATCCATGCTTTTTGAAACATCCTGGGCTACCAATATCCGGGATGATGAGGAGCATCTCAGCATTTCAGGAGTAAACGGAGGGATCAGCGTTTTCCCTATGGAGCTCTATACAACGAAATACAACATGCTGTTTAACAGCCAGCCAGCCTGGATTCCAGGTGAAGATGATCCTGGGGTGCTTCAGGCCAAGAACTTTATTGCAGCATGCTTCAATGAAGAAGAGCTGATTGTAAAGCCTGAAGAAGCCATGCAGGTTTCCGAAGTAATTGACGCGATTTACGAAAGCGGAAAAATTACGATTCAGGAATAAAGCATAAAGGGGAGGAAAAACATGAAACTGGGAGTATTCACTGTATTATTTTCCGACATGGAGTTTGAGCAAATGCTTGATACGGTAAAAGCGGCGGGTTTGCACGCTGTGGAAATCGGAACGGGCTGCTATCCCGGCAATGCCCATTGTAACCTGGACGAGCTTTTGGAAAGTGAAGAAGCGAGAAGCCAGTACAAGAATAAGGTAGAAAGCCGCGGATTAACAATCAGCGCCTTCAGCTGCCATGGAAATCCGATTTCTCCTGATAAAGCGTTTGCAGCAGAATCGGATGAAACCCTTAGAAAAACGATAAAGCTCGCCTCCCTGCTTAATGTGCCGGTTGTAAACTGTTTTTCCGGAACGGCGGGAGATTCGGAGGAGGCAAAATATCCGAATTGGCCTGTAACACCCTGGCCAAATGAATACGGCGATGTTTTAACGTGGCAGTGGGAAAACAAGCTCGTTCCTTACTGGAAAGAGGTTGGAGAGCTTGCTAAAGAAAGCAGTGTGAAAATCGGACTCGAGCTCCATGGGGGCTTCCTTGTCCATACTCCATACACGCTTCTGAAGCTTCGTGAAAAAACGTGCGATGCGATCGGGGCCAACCTGGACCCCAGCCATCTGTGGTGGCAAGGAATCGATCCTGTGGCAGCCATTAAAATCCTGGCAAAAGAAAATGCGATTCACCATTTTCATGCCAAAGACACCCATATTGATCCGGACAATGTCAATATGTACGGTCTGACCGACATGCAGCCTTACGGAGAGGTGAAATCAAGGGCATGGTCTTTCAGGTCTGTCGGCTGCGGCCACAGCAACGACGAGTGGGGCCGTATGATCAGCACCTTAATTACCTATGGCTACGACTATGTGGTAAGCATTGAACATGAAGACCCCATCATGTCTATTCAGGAAGGATTTAAAAGAGCGGTAACGAACCTGCAATCCGTTCTGATTGAAGAAAAGCCTGCTGAAATGTGGTGGGTATAAAGATTCTGCGGAATGCAGCTTCTCTGCTTGAACGCATGTGGAATAGGAAGAGGGAAACAATCAAGAAAAAAATGCTCAGAGCCCTGCTCAGAGCATTTTTTTGTCGTGAAGGGACAGCACACTTCATTGTTTCGTCTGGCAGTCAAGCGGGGGGGCTGTGGAGATGAAACTTTATCGACCGTACTAAGTCGGATTTGAGCCGAGATTGCGTGTCGGGCGGACTGATTCATCTATCGGGCAAATTCCTGTATATCGACCCGAAATTCCAGTAAATCGACCGTATTTACAATATATCGACCAAAATTCCAGTAAATCGGCCGTATTCTCAATATATCGATCGAAATCCCAGTAAATCGACCGTGTTCTCGATATATCGACCGAAATTCCAGTAAATCGGCCGAAATTCCAGTAAATCGGCCGAAATCCCAGTAAATCGGCCGAAATCCCAGTAAATCGACCGTGTTCTCAATATATCGGCCTTTCGGCAATATTACCCCAGCTTCATCTTTTTATGAAAATAAGTTCTTGCTCTAATCCCTTTAGCTCTCCAGTTGAAAGGCTTTGATTCAGATTCCCTCCCAAGACGGAAGGATCACCGCTTTTAGCTGACCGGCTGGTCCTGTTCGGCGTCTGCCCCTTTCCAATCTGATCTCCATTCGAATATGCTGATGAGATTGATTACATGCAGCGTATCGATCTCCATTACTGGGTTTTCTTTAGCGGATAAAACGAGCAGGGATGAATAGCGTCCATATATTGGAATAACAGCGACTGTGTCATCTTCGAATGTATGAACCCGTGCTTGCTTTAGCTGTTCAGATACCTCCTGTTTATCAGGGATGGACATATTGAATATCGTTTCAAGCCGGCTGAGGACATTGTAGATGCTTTGGCTAAAGTGGTAGTCATCCTCCCCTTCAAGCGTATAAAGCTTTACGCTGAAATCGAATTGGTCGGTATACATTTCAACATAGCGGAGAACGGAATGACGGTATTCCTCTATGCTCTTAATGGAAGATTCCTTTGGCATCAAGTCCTCTTCCTCCTGTATAATAAGCGAAAACGCAGTAGATTTTTTGCGCATATATTCAAGGGTACGTTCATTATGCTGGATGGTTTCTTCAATCCACCCGCTATGCTTAAACTCAGCTGAGCCGATTTTCAGTATATTTGGGGTCTGGAAAATAGTTAAATCTGTAAAAACGGCTGCGGCTGCAAGCTGAACAAGAATAGGCCAGTCCGCTATCGTAATGTACTTAAGAAAAAAACAAACGGATAAAAAAGCTAAAAGAAAGGCATATAGGCTCTTTCTTAATACCGGAAGAATGGATGTATAAATGGTTCGGTTTACCAAATATAAAATAATAGCACTGAATGAGTAAAGAGCAACCATCAAAAACAGCCATGGAACATACATAGGCAATCCCCCTCTTTACCATGTTTATTGAAGTGAGGGTAAAAAGATGATAGAGAAAGGGCGTTTAAAGCCATGCATTTTTTACAGCGGCATGAAGCAATTATCCAAAGTCTCGAAAAGGATAAAATGGTAAAAGTTACAGAACTCAGTTCAAGTCTTTCTGTTACTGAGAAAACCATCCGCCAGGATCTGATCGTGCTGGAGAACAAGGGGGTGCTGAAGCGCATACACGGCGGCGCCATTTTACCGGATTCAGCAGCAATGCTTTCGGTGGAAAAAAGGCAGGCAAGCTTTCTCTATGAAAAAAAGCAGGCAGCAAAAGCAGCTGCAGCATTCATTAAAGAGAATGACACAATTCTGCTTGATGGCGGAAGCACAATGCTAGAGCTTGCCAAACAGCTCATTCACCATAAAATTACTGTCGTCACCAATGATCTGAAGATTGCCCATGCGCTGCTGAATGCATCCAAAATCCAGCTGATTGTACTTGGAGGAGCGAGAAATGCTTCTGCGGGATTAACCGGTCCCATTGCTATGGATGCCTTGGAGAAAATATGGGTCCAAAATCTGTTCCTCGGTACCACTGCTGCAGATATTGATAAAGGATTAACCGTATTCAGCAACGATCAAGCGGAATATAAAAGAATGATTATGAACCGGGCGGAACAGATCACCCTTGTAACGGATCATACAAAATTCGGGCAAACCGCATTGATTCAGTATGCAGAAATAAACAGAGTCGACAGGATCATCACGAACAATGAACTGTCTTCCAACTGGAAATGCAAGCTGAAGGAAACCGGGATCCCTGTTACCTATACAAACGAATAAGGAGGAAAACATGAGGAGTGAAAATCAGGTACTGCACCAGATTGTGGAATTTGCCATGGGAGAATCCATGGTTAGAGCCGTAATGATGAATGGGTCTCGGCTTAACAGCAATGCCCCCAAGGATTTTCTTCAGGATTATGATTTGGTTTTTTTTGTGAACGATCTGCCTTCGGCGCGCTATAAGAGAAATCAAGACTGGATTCGGCAGTTTGGGGAACTTGTGATCATGCAGCAAAACGATTTTGATGACGGAGCATACATATTTTTAATGCTGTTTAAGGATGGCGTCCGCATTGATTTATGCTTTAAGGACGCAGCTGTTATCCATAAATCAGTTAATGAAGATTCACTTACCCGTATTCTTCTGGATAAAGATCATTGTCTCCCTGAGCTCTCCCCGCCGGATGATTCCTCCTATTATGTAAAAAAACCCTCAGAGATGGAATATAAAAATTGCTTAAACGAAGCATGGTGGATTCAAACGTATACGGCAAAGGGTCTTCTTCGGAATGAGTGGCCGTACGCCAGATACATGTATGACACCATTATAATCCCATGCGTCCATTCAATCCTTTCATGGGTAATCGGCTATGAGCACGAATGGAGAGTTAATATTGGGGTAAGTGGACGCTGGCTTAACAGGTACCTTTCTCCCGGGCAATATGAAAAGCTTCAAAGCTTATATGTAAATTCAGACAAAGAGAGGCAATGGGATTGTTTGTTTAAGGCTGGTGAAGTTATTCGCGAATACGGAAGAAAAGCAGCCGGTAACATGGGCTATGAATATCCGGAAAGAGAAGATAAAGAAGTGACCGCATATCTTCAAAACTTGCGAAAAAAAGATCTTATCTAAAAGTATCAGAAATTTCCAAAATAAAGTGCACGTATGATTCATCCTGTGATAAACTGAAAAAAACGAACATAAAGATACAGAAGCGAACCTTAATAGGAAGGGGAGAGGATTCTTTTGTCCCATGATTTGTTTTCTCTGCACGGAAAGATAGCTCTTGTAACTGGGGCTAGCCGCGGGCTTGGAAAGGGGATGGCTCTTGGGCTGGCAGAAGCCGGTGCAGACATAATTGGAGCAGGTATCAGCAGTATGGCCGGTATTAAAAGTGAGATTGAAAGTCTGGGAAGGTCCTTCATTGGGATCGAAGCCGATTTATCGGAAGAAAGCGCCAGAAGGGAACTGGTCACAAGAGCTTTGAAAGAGTCAGGAAGAATTGATGTCCTTGTGAATAACTCTGGAATGATCCGCAGAGCTGCGGCTGAAGAGTACTCGATGGAAGACTGGAGAGCAGTAATCAGTTTGAATGCAGAGGCTGTTTTTCAGCTTAGTTCAGAGACAGGCCGTCATATGCTTGAAAAGGGAAAAGGTAAAATCATCAATATTGCGTCCATGCTCTCCTTTCAGGGAGGCGTGAGGGTTCCCGCTTATACAGCAAGCAAGCATGCAGTAGCCGGGATAACGAAAGCCCTTTCCAATGAATGGGCTGGAAGAGGCGTGTGTGTAAACGCCATAGCACCTGGCTATATGGAAACGGACAATACAGAAGCTCTCAGGCAGGATAAAGAAAGGAATGCATTCATTCAGTCGCGAATTCCGGCCGGGCGCTGGGGAAGTGCTGAGGATTTAAAGGGCCCGGCTGTATTTCTGGCTTCTGATGCATCCAATTATGTAAGCGGTCACATCCTGGCAGTTGATGGAGGATGGCTGAATTTTTAACAGTATGGAGGGAGATAGGATGGAAACAAGACATTGTGCAAGCAGAGAAGAAACAAAACGGTTCACGACTGAAGAACTCAGGAACGCATTTTTGATTGAGACACTTTTTAAAGCTGAGAGCTTAAATTTAACCTATACACACGAAGACAGGATGCTGATTGGAGGCGCAATTCCAGTAAGAGAACCGCTGGCTTTAATCGAGCCTGATATTAAAACGAAAGGGTTTTTTGAAAGAAGAGAGGCGGGTATCATCAATATCGGGGGTCCCGGTATCATCAAAGCAAATGGAGAGCCATACCACTTGGAGCAAAAGGATTGTTTGTATGTCGGTCTCGGAACAGAGGAAGTCATTCTCTCCAGTGCCGATCCTGCTAATCCAGCCCGCTTTTACATTCTTTCCACTCTTGCCCACAAAGTATATCCAACTGTAAAAATCGGCATTAACGAAGCCGCACCTGTTCATTTGGGCGATGAAAAAAATTCGAATAAGCGGACTATTTACAAGTACATTCATGCTGAAGGCGTCCAAAGCTCACAGCTGATGATGGGAATGACTCTCCTGGCACCTAATTGTATGTGGAACACGATGCCTGCTCATATTCATGACCGCCGCTCCGAGGTTTACTTGTATTTTGACATGGAAGAGGATACGAGAGTCTTTCATTTTATGGGAGAACCTTCAGAGACACGGCATCTGATTCTGCAGAACGAGCAAGCGGTCATATCGCCAAGCTGGTCAATCCATTCAGGTATCGGCACGAGCAACTATACGTTCATTTGGGCGATGGCCGGAGAAAACTATACGTTTAATGACATGGAGCATGTTGCAATGAGCGATTTAAAATAGGGGGAATCGGCTGTGAATGTGGTGAACGAGGGAATAAAAACGGATAAGTATAAAACAGTCTCTGCTTCACTTGAATTTATTGATGAGGCAATGGAACATGCTCTGGAAAAAATCAGCTCAAGCCTTGAAGATTTTACCCATGCATTTCCGGATGACACGACCGTTGAAAACCGTTATTATATCCGAAAACCTGAAAAGCCCGGACAGGATCGGGGCGGCAACCACGGATGGACGACAAGCTTTTGGACGGGAATGATCTGGCTTGCCTATGAGGTGACCGCGGATGAAAAATACAGAAGGGCAGCAGAAGTCCACATCGATAGTTTTCATGACCGAATTGTCCAGAAAATCGATTGTGACCATCATGATCTGGGATTTCTATATACGCTTTCCTGCGTAAGCGCCTACAAACTGACTGGCAATGAAAAAGCAAAAGAAGCTGCTTTAATGGCCGCTGATCACCTTATGAGCCGGTACTTTGAAAAAGCAGGCATTATTCAAGCGTGGGGAGACTTGAATGATCCGTTGCAAAGAGGAAGAATCATCATTGATTGTCTCATGAACCTACCTTTGCTTTACTGGGCTTCGGAGGCTACAGGGGACAAGAAATACAAAGCGGCTGCGGAAAAACATGCAAACAACGCTTACAGGTGGATTGTCAGAGAGGACGCCTCTACCTTCCACACCTATTTTTTCGATCCGGAAACAGGGGATGCCAGGTATGGGAAAACGCATCAGGGGTACCGGGATGATTCCTGCTGGGCCCGGGGACAGGCGTGGGGAATCTATGGTTTTCCATTAAGCTATAAATACACTGGGAACCATGAGTTTATTCAAATGTCTGAAAAGCTGGCCCATTATTTTTTGAATAGAACGCCCGCCGACGGTGTGGTCTATTGGGATTTGGCTTTTTCAGATGACAGCGGGGAGGAGAAAGACAGTTCCTCCTCAAGCATCGCGGCCTGCGGCTTGCTGGAACTTGCAAAATATACCGAGATTAAAGACAGCCAAAGATATTATGAAAGGGCTGCTGCTGCAATCCTGCAAGACCTTTACACAGGCTACTCAACTAGAAATATGCCCGAATCCAACGCTCTTCTGCTGCATGGAGTCTATGCAAAACCGGAAAACCTCGGTGTGGATGAGGGGAATTTATGGGGAGACTATTATTATATGGAAGGTCTTGTCCGGCTGAAGAAAAATTGGAATCTTTATTGGTAAACAGCTTGATCGATCAGGGCAGTACTCCGTTTAGGTCTCATAGAGTCTCCCTGATATTTTTTCAAAGATTTAAAGCTATGCCAAATCATAGTAATGTAAGCGTTATCAAAAATACGGTTCGGCTCATGATCATAGAGACAGATTCACTTGCTTTCTTCCAAAACAAAGGCATGTGAGCGGGCTTTAACCGGGGGAAAAGGATGAAGTTTAAAAGGGGATTGTTTATTTTGCTTTCGCTGCTGCTGCTGATGCCAGGCTGGCTTGCGTCCGCTGAGGAAAACGTTCCGCCAAAGGAAGAAAACCATGAGGAAGCACAGCTTGTTATCGAGGATTTTGAAGATGTATCTCAATGGAGAGGGCTGACATCCGAACAGGAAGTTGTTTATGAAGGCAGCTTTTCCGGGAGATGGAACATTACCAATCCGGTCAGCGGAAAATGGATGAAAGCCGTCGAAACATCGGCCATTCCTGCTGACTGGTCCTCCTATGATTCGCTGAATATGTGGGTCCATTCTGAAAAGGCAACGAATGACCGGATTTATGTGGTCCTCTACTCAGATAATCCTGCTACTCCACAGCTTGACTACTATATTGCCTCTATTCAAACTACATGGCAGGGATGGCAAAAAGTTACGCTTCCCTACTACTCCTTTCGCAAAGGCTACACTCCTGCAGGCTTTAACAAAATTGATCAATTACGGCTCCACAGTTCCTGGTATGGAGAAACTCCGGATCCGGAAACCCGGCTCGTTCTGGACCAAATGACTCTGGAATATATGATGGAATCTGATATTCTGCACATAGACGGTTTTGAAGATTCCAAGAAGTGGACCTCAGTAACGGAAAACACTGAATTTGTTAAAGAGGGACTCTATAGCGGAAAATGGGAAAACATGCCGGTGAAAAAAGCCGTCCAGTCCACTGCGATTCCAAAGGACTGGTCACGCTATGATAAGCTTGAGTTTTGGATGTATTCCGAAAAAGCAACCGGTACGACCATTTACCCTATACTGGATTCAGATGATCCTGAAACAGAAGGCTTCGATTATTATCTCACAGGATTGAAGATTGATTGGACAGGGTGGAAGCTTGTGTCCATTGATTTGAAAAACTTCTCTCCTTCGCGGCAGCCGCTTGGTCTTGATGCTGTCAATAAACTTACTTTCCATTCCTTCTGGTACAGCGATCAGCCTCCGGACCCGGAAACGGTTGTATATTTAGATGATTTGAAGCTTGTAAGAGAATCCTTTCAAGTCTCTCCGAAATCCATCAGTAAAGAAGGTCTCCCAGACCAGGAGCAGACATATTTAGTAACCATCTTAAATAAAGCAGCGGAAACCGATTATTTTGAAGTGAGCATTCCGGAAGAATACGCCGGCAAAGTAATACTAAGCGAGACTTCCGGTGAACTCAAACCCGGTGAATCCAAAACCATATCGGTACGCTGGAAAGAATCTAATGAGAGTCCGGCAGGAGATGAACAAACAATGACCATTTCGATTATTTCCCGCCTTAAACTGGGTGCAAGTTTTCAAGTCAAGCTGAAACGAAAAGCGGTAAAGTGGGAACCTGCTATCCATGCGAGGCCTAAATCATTTATATCCGTCCAGGAACTCTCAGAAGGGAAAAAAAGAATTCAGTCCGAGCCCTGGGCAGCTGATTATTATCAAAAGCTGCTTGCTGAAGCCGATAAGCACTTACTGGCAAACCTGGAGGTGCTGGATAAGGCGGGCGGGCACGGAATGTGGTTCTTGTGTGATGACAGCTCACAGCTTCAGTATGATTCCTCGAGCCCGAATAAGCATTATTGCCCTGCTGAAGACCGATATTATACAGGAGATTCTTATGATGCCGGCTGGCGTTATTACCGCCATAATGAACTGGTTAAAGCTGCCCGCACTCTCGCAGTAGCCCACAAACTGAGTGGAGATGCACGATACGGAGAGAAGGCAGCTGAGATTCTGATCTCGTATGCAAACCATTATCCAAATTACGCAAAGCAGGCAAGGGGGGGAAGACTTTACTGGCAGACGCTTGATGAATCAGTCAGTATGGTGGATTTAGCCTATACGTATGATCTTCTGTATGACAGCGGACTGATGGCGGACCAGGATCTGGCAAATATAGAATTGAATATGCTAAGACCGTCTGCCATTACAATCAGTGAATATGACATGGGCCGGTCCAACTGGCAGGCATGGCATAATGCGGCTGTCGGAATGATTGGATTTGCATTGGGAGAAAAAGAGTACATGGAATTTGCCATTAATGGAGAACATGGCTTTCACTATCTAATGAAAGAAAGTGTCCTTTCAGATGGATTTTGGTGGGAGGGCTCCATCGCTTATCATTTATATGCATTAAGAGCTCTTCAGCATTTGGCTGACGGAGCCGCAAGCTGGGGCTATGATTTATACAGCAGTCCTGAGCTCAAAAAGATGTACACTATGCCTCTTGATTACGCTTATCCAAATTTGGGGCTCCCCTTCAATAACGATGGAGGCGGCTACGGCAGCTCCCTGGTCGATCCGATTTCGAAAAAAGGGAATTTTGACTACGAGGGTGCTTTTTCTGCTTATGGAACTTCAAGCTTTGCATGGCTTCTCGGGCAAAAATACAACCAAAACCCCAGAGAAGGAGAATTTGCTCTGTTTAAAGGAGCCCTGCCGATTCCGAAAGATGGAACTCATAAATGGATGAGCCGGAATTTCGAGGGTGCGGGCCAGGGAGTTTTAAGATCAGGAGATATGTATGTCCTGATGGATTATGGACCTTACGGAGGGTCTCACGGGCATCCGGATAAGCTCCATATTGATCTTTTCGCAAACGGAAAAGCCTTTGCACCAGATTTCGGAACGCCGAGCTACGGTCATGTCTTATACACAGGCTGGTATAAGCAAACAGTCAGCCACAATACGCTCGTTGTGGATGGTGCCTCACAAAAAGCAGAAGAGGGTGAGCTGAAAGAATTTGCCGCAGGGAAAAACCTCCAATTCATGAATGCTGAAGCTAATCAAGCATATCCCGGCGTAAGCATGAAAAGGTCTATATTTATGACAGACCGTTATACCGTGGACTGGATGGAGGCCTCAAGTCCAGGAGCCATAAAACAGTATGACTGGGTTTTTCATGGACTTGGGGAATTTTCTTCTGATCTGGACCTGACTGAGAGGCATTCTCCGCTAGGTTCACAAAACGGCTATCAATTCCTGGAAAATCCGAGAAGTGCCCATACAGATCAATCGTTTAAAGCAGAATGGAAACTGGATGGAAAAACGTTGAAGATGACCGCACTCAATACAGGATTCAAGGAAGTGGCTGCTGCTGATGGACCGGGTCCATCTTCAAAACCGGATCAAAAAGAACCCGTACTATTTCAGCGTCAAAACGGAGAAGCAGCCCATTTCGTAAATGTATTCAGTGCTGCCGAAGAGAATATTGAAGCAGAATGGTTTGATCAAAATGGAATTCAAATAACCGATGAGAAGGGGATGACCTGCTTAATTGCCAATCCAGAAACCGAAGAGGGGGGGCTTATTGCAGGGAATGTGACCATTCTCCCGGGGGTAGGCAAAAGCTGCAGTGACCTTCCGATTAAAGTAATGGCAGCCGGGGAGAATTTAATTATCGTACTGCCGGATAAAACCGTCATGAAACATGCTACCCTGATGATAAAAGGTGAAGGGTATGAAAGGATAACGGTGAACGGAAAGAAAACGGAAGGAAAAAAATGGGGTGGAGTGACAGTTATAGAAAAATAGCCCGATGGAAACAGCCCCCTTGTAATAGGGGGCTGTTTAATTAAATGCTTTGATCGCCTGCTTAACATTCATGTAAGTACGAATTCCGGAAAGCTCTGCAATCAAATCTGTACTGGTTTCAAGAATAAGCAAAGGAGTCACTCCTGTGAGAATAAGCTCGGTTCCCATCATATTTAAAACGCTATATAGTTTGAGCAGTCTGGCTACTTCATCCTTCTCCACTTTAATCAAGCCTGAAAGATCGACGATGATTGCCTGATCACCCGATTGGGCGGCATAAGAGGACACTGTATTCATAAGCTCCTCTGATCGTTTAACAGTCAGTTCTCCTATCAAGGGGAGTACGGACAAATGATCATTTATAGGCACAATGGGAGTGGAAAGCTCAGATATTTTATCCAGGTAT
Source organism: Metabacillus sp. 113a (assembly GCF_050107635.1). Lineage (NCBI taxonomy): Bacteria > Bacillati > Bacillota > Bacilli > Caryophanales > Bacillaceae > Metabacillus > Metabacillus sp. 113a. Next base: position 59,088 of record NZ_JBNILJ010000017.1, read on the forward strand.
TCTCTCTGCTTTGTGATATCCTTTTGGATTCCAATAAAATACGTCTTTTGCTCACTTTCGATGAAAACGGGCTCAATATGAAGCTCGTTCCAAAAAGCGGTGCCGTTCTTACGGTAGTTATATATTTCTGTCACAAAAGGCTTTTCGTTTTTAAGCGATTCTCTAATTCTGCTGACCGTTCTTGAACTGGTTTCTTTACCTTGAAGAAAGCGGCAGTTTTTCCCGATTGCTTCATCAGACGAATAGCCGGTCATTTTAATAAACCCATCATTTACGTAAACAAGGGGATTATCCAATAAGGACGGGTCCGTAATCGATATGCCAATATGTGCAGAGTCCATCGCTTTTTTTATTAATTCATTGTTTATCAATATGTTCTCCAAAACCTTTCCCCCCGACATTTTCTACCATGTTTATTCCCTAAATTATATTACTTAAACAGAAGCTAAAGCTATTGATGGAATGACTAAGTGGTATTCTGCCCTTACTATCTATCAGGTTTAAATGGCCATGTAACGGCGCCTGTGCTCTCCTGCACAAAAGCATACTCATTCACGGCAATACAAAGGATGCAGGTCCCCTAAAAGCAGGTCCATCGCCTGAACTTTTTGAAATTAGATTTGTGCGGCCATTCATGGCATTTATAACATCTCTAAGATTGCATTTTTGAGCTTATATGGCCCGCTCATTCATGCAAGCTAATTCATTTTCCTTAAAAATGCTCAGTTTTGGCGATTAATAAGGCTTTTTAAGCTGCAGCGAGGGGCGAATCTTCAGGATATCGACCGTAATTCGTATCATATCTCTCAGGCCCCCTAACTAGTTTGGACACCTCCTCTCATTCTAAATATAATGAGGGCAGAGGAGATGAGGCCAAGATGAAAAGAAAGAATGGTCCGATTGAGGACGTAAAGAAGAAATATGTC
>NZ_JBNILJ010000018.1:0-56550 GCF_050107635.1 Metabacillus sp. 113a
CATTCTTGTCAGACAACGGGCGGAATTCACGCGATGTCAGACATTCTTGTCAGACAACGGGCGGAATTCACGCGATGTCAGACATTCTTGTCAGACAACGGGCGCTTTTCCCCGCGATGTCAGACATTCTTGTCAGACAACAGAAGCATTCCCCGCGATGTCAGACATTCTTGTCAGACAACGGGGGCTAATTCATGCGATGTCAGACATTCTTGTGAGACAACGGGCAGAATTCACGCGATGTCAGACATTCTTGCCAGACAACGCACGCTTTCAGCAAACAAATAAAATCGCCTGGTCCCCGGTAATCAATTTAAATCCAAGGTCCGGGTTATATACTAGCCGCTCACCTCTTTTTACGCCCAATAAAATGCTTCTATGTCCCAGGAAATACTGACTTGCTTCTTTAAAGGTCTGCTGAAGGAGTTCAGGCGGGATATCCTTAACCTCGATGTGCTTTCCTTCAGCGGGGTTCACTATTTCGGTGCTCTCTTTAATGGAATGATGGTGAAGTACACCGTTGACCATAATATGGCTTGAAAGCTCGTAGGCCTTTACAATTTCGTCGGCTCCTGCTCTCTCTGCATTGAGGGCTTGATGAGCCGTTTGTAACTCTGCAATCGTGTACGTTTCCGGTGCCAGTCCTTTAACGGCCAGGATAACAAGAATCGTCTGCATATCGGCTTCCGTTTCATTTTTATGCTGATCTGATGTGATGACGATACTTTTCGCAGAAGATATGTTTGCTTTCTTGAGTGTCTGATCCTGAATAGGAGGGCCTTTTATAAAATGGATTATGTCCAGTGGGGATTCTTCTAATGTTTGATCAATCAGGACGATTTCCTGTGATGGATCTGCCTTTTTCATAGAACGGATGATTTCGCTTGCCTTGGCATTCCAGCCGACAATGATGACATGGCCATTTTTTTTATACATTAGTCTCCCCCTTTTGAATGCATGCTGCAGTTCCACGGCAGCAGCTGCAAAGGTAGCAAAAAAAGCTGTAGCAAAGGCCGCTCCGAGCAGAATGATGAGCATCCCGGCTGCCTTGCCTGCGATTGTGTTAGGTACGAGGTCACCAAATCCGACGGTTGAAATCGTCACGACCGTCCACCATAAGCCGTCGAAAAGATGAGGGAAAGTCTGGGGTTCAATCACCGTCATTATGTACCCGAATATAAAAATCAGCAGGAAAACAAAAAGCGAGATTCTCAGATATACCGGCAATTTTTGCCATACTGAGATGAACACGTGCTTCATTTTTGTCCAGCCTTCTTTTCATGTTGGGGAAATGAAAGAAATTCCTTAATCAGCAAATTGATTTTGCTTTCGATCTGCTTCTCCCCGTACAGCTCAATAGCTCTTTTAATGGCTTGTTCCGTTTCCTGTGAATATGTGATCAGCGGCTTATCTTCCTCTGAATGGTTGTACGTTTGAATAAATATATCCAAAGCTTCGTTCATTTGATCGATCGCGTCACTAAGCTGCTGTCTTTCTTTTCCGGATATTTTCATGGGGTTCACCTTCCCGCGGAGCCTTTACCGGATAGTATGCACTTCTTCCGGCCGCTTCTTTCTGGATAGAAGAGAAAAAAATGCAAAAACTAGCAGCAGGACACCCAAATGGAATGAACATGATAAGCAGGAGGTCATTATGCTTTTTCATCCGCTCGACTTTTTGATTTTTGCCGCTTTTGGTGCAGCAATGTGGGCTCAATATAGAGTGAAGAGTACCTTTACCAAGTATTCAGAAGTCCCGGTTTCATCGGGTTTGACTGGGATGGAAGCGGCGCGGAAATTTTTAGACAGGGAAGATTTACATCAGATAAAGATTGAGCAGGCACGGGGGGTATTGACAGATCATTATGATCCTGTTCACAAGGTCATCCGTTTATCGGAGCCTGTTTACGGCAGACGGTCTATTTCTGCTGCAGCGGTTGCCTGCCATGAAGCAGGGCATGCCTTGCAGCATAAGGAAGCCTACCGGTTTCTTATGATCCGCCATAAAATGTTTCCTATGGTCAGCTTTGCCTCAGGAACAGCTCCTTTTCTCCTGCTTGCCGGTTTTTTTCTGCAGAGCTTTAACTTGATGGGGCTTGGCATTATATTATTCAGTGCCGCGGTCTTCTTCCAGCTGATTACACTTCCGGTTGAATTTAATGCAAGCAGCAGAGCCAGGGACTTCATGGTTGTGGAAGGAATCGTGGCCAGTTCAGAGGAAAAGCAGGCGAGCCGTGTACTGAATGCGGCTGCGCTGACCTATGTTGCGGCTGCGTTGATTTCGCTTTTGCAGCTTCTGAAATTTATCCTTGTATTTTCTCAGGGAAGCAGCCGGGAATAAGGGATAGGAGGGAAAAAATGATTGCGCTTAATCTTTTATTAGTCTTTCTGCTAATTGCAGCCACTGCTTTTTTTGTTGCAACTGAGTTTGCAGTGGTCAAGGTTAGAAAATCAAGGATCGATCAGCTGATCGCAGAAGGCAGCAAGAAGGCTGTTTATGCTGAAAAGGCGTTAACCAATCTTGATGAAGCCCTCTCAGCCTGCCAGCTGGGCATTACAATTACGGCTCTCGGTTTGGGGTGGCTTGGAGAGCCTACGGTTGAAAAGCTTCTCCATCCGCTTTTTGACAGGCTTGCCGTACAGGAACCCGTTGCATCTATTTTATCTTTTGCTGTTGCCTTTGCCGTTGTCACGTTTCTTCATGTAGTCATAGGGGAGCTCGCGCCTAAGACCATTGCCATTCAGAAGGCTGAAGCTGTTACCCTGCTGTTTGCACGGCCTCTTTTGATCTTTTACAAAATAATGTTTCCATTTATTAAAACGCTGAATGGTTCCGCAAGGGCCATTGTCCGGTTCTTCGGTTTTGAACAAGCCTCAGAGCATGAAGTCGCCCATAGTGAAGAAGAGCTGAGAATTATTTTGTCAGAGAGCTTTGAAAAAGGGGAAATCAACCAGTCAGAATTTAAGTACGTTAACAAAATCTTTGAATTTGATAACCGGCTGGCGAGGGAAATTATGGTACCCCGCACCGAAATGGTGACGGTGGAGCGGGGTGCAAGTGTCCGTGAAAACATGGAAATTATGAGAAAAGAACGGTTCACGAGATACCCTGTCCAGGCAGAGGATAAAGATAATATCGTTGGCATCATTAATATTAAAGAAGCTTTTCATGCCCTTTATGTAAGCAAAGAAGTTAGGATGGAGGACATGATCCGCCCCGTAATCAAAGTGATTGAAACCATACCGATTCAGGATTTGCTGATCCGGATGCAAAAGGACCGCATTCATTTGGCCATTCTTGTGGATGAGTATGGAGGAACGGCCGGTCTAGTTACGGTAGAAGATATTGTAGAGGAAATTGTAGGAGACATCAGAGATGAGTTTGATGCGGAGGAGCAGCCTTATATCCGTAAAGTGGAGGCAGGGCATTACATTGCAGATGGGAAAATTTTGCTTGAAGAAATGAATGATCTGCTTGGAACAGAATTGGAGGAAGAAGAGGTAGATACGCTCGGAGGCTGGATTTTGACGAGAAAAATTGACGTTCAGCAGGGAGATTCCATCTCTCAGGACTCCTTAACTTTCCTGGTCATGGAGATGGATGGTCATCATATTAAGCTAATTGAAATAAAGCAATCGCCAAATCCGGATGCAGCACTCTTTACAGAGAAAACAGAGGATTGCTGATTGGCAAAAATCCGATTGTATTTTGTCTGAATTTCTGATAGCATTATCCTGTTATTTTGCACGTATCAGAGACAGCAGATGGAGGTACAGCTATGAAAGCCTATCGCTTTCCAATCATCCTATTATCTTCCATACTCATTGGAGGATTGATCGGGTTTATTTTTGAAGAAAAAGCAGCCGTTCTTAAACCGTTCGGAGATGTTTTTTTAAATGCCATGTTTACGGTTGTTGTCCCGCTTGTGTTTTTTACCATTGCCTCTTCCATCGCCAAAATGGGCGGAACAAAGCGCCTTGGCAAAATCATGGGGAGCATGCTTGGGGTGTTTTTGTTCACAGGGTTGATCGCGGCTCTTTATATGCTTCTTATTGTACAGATCATCCCGCCTGCAGAAGGGGTGAACATGAAGCTCGAAAAACCGGAGGCAGTGGAGGAAGTCAGCCTTGCTGATCAAATCGTAAGTACGTTCACCGTCCCGGATTTCGCTGACTTGTTTTCAAGAAGCAACATGCTTTCTTTGATTGTTTTTTCCGTATTGCTTGGAATTGCCGTTTCAGCCATAGGGGAAAAAGGGAAGCCTTTTTCTGCTTTTCTCGCTTCTGGATCGGAAGTGATGATGAAAATTGTATCCTACATTATGTATTACGCTCCAATCGGTTTAGGCGCATATTTTGCAGCGCTCGTTGGTGAATACGGCCCCATGCTGCTGGGGACGTATTTCAAGTCAGGAATTTTATATTATGTTTCTGCCTTTGTTTACTTTTTCGCTGCGTTCACACTTTATGCGTTTATGGCAGGGAAAAAGAAAGGTGTCAAGGTATTCTGGGGCAATATGCTTTCCCCGACCGTTACGTCCCTTGCTACCTGCTCGAGCGCGGCTTCCATTCCGGTCAATCTGGAAGCATCGAGGAAAATGGGGGTAGCCCCGGATATCAGCGAAACGACCATTCCGCTTGGTGCCGCCCTTCATAAAGACGGATCTGTTTTAGGCGGGGTTCTTAAAATCGTATTTCTCTTCGGGATTTTTGGAAAAGAGTTTTCCGGATTCGGAACGATGGCGAGTGTCGTTCTTGTAGCCATTCTGGTAGGCACGGTAATGGGAGCCATTCCGAGCGGAGGCATGATCGGTGAAATGCTCATCCTGACTCTTTACGGATTTCCTCCTGAAGCGCTTCCAATTGTGGCGGCGATATCAACAATCATTGATCCGCCTGCAACCATGCTTAATGTGACGGGTGACAATGCAGCCGGCATGATGGTCTCCAGGCTGGTGGAAGGAAAGGACTGGCTTAAGAAGCAAGCCGGGGAGATGATGTCTAAATCCGCTTAATCAAGATTGGGAGGAAAGGAGTCATGGAAAGGCTCTAATGCGATAACCAGTTCTATATTCAGAAAAAAGCCCAGGAGACAGCCGGGCTTTTTTTACTGGTGGAAAAGAAAATTATGTTCAATCTTTAACATTTTTAGAGTATAATATGGGTTAGAAATTTATCTTTATCTTTTAAAAAATGTAAGCGAATACTTTATAGGGCCTTCGCCCTTGCGATAAAAGGAGTGGCACATATGAAACGTATCTGGTGGAAAGAAGCGGTAGCGTATCAGATTTATCCGCGCAGCTTCATGGATTCAAACGGAGATGGAATCGGCGATATTAGAGGAGTCATCTCTAAGCTGGATTATTTAAAGGATCTTGGAATCGATGTCATATGGATCTGTCCGATATTTAAATCTCCAAATGCAGATAACGGATACGATATTAGCGATTATCAGGATATTATGGAAGACTTCGGATCAATGGAGGATTTCGATTTGCTGCTGGAGGAAGTGCATGCGAGGGGCATGAAGCTGATTATGGATCTGGTTGTTAACCACTCCAGCGATGAGCACCCATGGTTTATCGAATCCCGTTCATCTAAAGATAACCCGAAGCGGGACTGGTATATTTGGAGAGATGGCAAGGACGGAAAAGAGCCGAATAACTGGGAGAGCATCTTCAGCGGATCCGCGTGGGAATTAGATGAAGCCAGCGGTCAATATTATTTGCATGTCTTTGCTGCCAAACAGCCGGATTTAAACTGGAAGAACAAAGAGATGCGCCAGGCTGTCTATGAAATGATCAACTGGTGGCTCGATAAGGGAATCGACGGCTTCCGCGTAGATGCCATTTCTCATATCAACAAAAAAGAAAACTTTCCTGACCTTCCGAATCCACACGGCTTTGATTATGTTTCATCCTTCGATTATCACATGAATGTTGAGGGAATTATGGAGTATTTAACAGAGCTGAAAGCGCAAACGTTTGCGCGTTACGATATTATGACGGTTGGAGAAGCAAATGGTGTGAAGCTTGAACAGGCAGAGGATTGGGTTGGAGATGAGAATGGGATCTTCAACATGATTTTTCAGTTTGAGCATCTTAGTCTTTGGGATAATGGCACCGAAGGGCATGTTGATTTAGTTGAGCTGAAAAAGACGCTCACAAAGTGGCAAAAGGGCCTTCAGAATAATGGATGGAATGCATTATTCCTTGAAAATCACGATCAGCCCCGATCTGTTTCAACCTGGGGGAATGACCGCGAATATTTAACGGAAAGCGCGAAGGCTCTTGCTGCCATGTATTTCTTTATGCAGGGAACGCCTTTCATTTATCAGGGACAGGAGCTTGGAATGACAAATGTCCGCTTCCCGTCCATTGACGATTATGATGATGTGGCCATGAAAAATCTATACCGGTTTGAAACAGAGAAAGGACGTCCCCATCAGGAAATCATGGAAATCATCTGGCTCAAGGGCCGTGATAATTCAAGGACGCCGATGCAATGGAACAATGAGAAGAATGCAGGCTTCACAACCGGTACTCCATGGTTTGGCGTGAATGAAAACTATGAAACCATTAATGTCGAGAAGCAGATGGGGGACCCTGATTCCGTCTACCACTTCTTCAAAAGCCTGATCAAAATCCGGAAAGAGAACGATCTGTTTATTTACGGAGATTATGATTTGATTTTGCCGGAAGACAAACAAATCTATGCCTACACTAGAACACTTGGCAGCCAAAAAGGTCTGGTCATCAGCAATATCAGCTCAAAGCCTGCGTACTATCAGTACAGCAAGCTTCCATTGTCCAGTGAATCCTTACTAATTTCCAACTATGAATGCGGCCAGCACAAGCACACAACTTCAGAAACACTGAAACCTTATGAAACCCGCGTCTATCTTTTTGGGGAATGAAATGGTATATTTGACCTAGTTTAGTGCCGTTTTACTAGATTTAGGTCAATACGGCTCATTGAGCAAACAGTCTGCTGTTTGCTTTTTGGGCCTTTTTTTATTCAACATTTTGCTCACGACTCTATATGGATAAATCGATAAGATGAAGAGGATCTAAAAAGTAGGGGAAATGATAATGGAAAAGTATAAAGCAAAATTGCTCGAGAATATCCGGACACAGCTTAAATTATGGAATACAGGAACAGATGAGATAAAACCTCTGGAACTGTATAAATTTTTGCATTCACTGGCTGGCACAGCTCCGACCATCGGCTTGCAAAAAATCGGCGATGCAGCCACAGGGCTAACGAAAAAATTGGAGGACAAGGGGAAAGAAAGCTGGTCCGCTTCTGAGGTCAAGTCCTTCCTTTTTCCTCTGCTCTCCATTGCGTATGATGAAGATTATGCAGATGTCACCGAAAATACCCATTCCCAAAAGACTTTCGCAGAAGAAAAAGATTTAATTATGCTGATCGATGACGATCCTGCTCTGCTTATGTATTTAAAAGATGAGCTGGAGAAGGAAATGTTTACTGTGATGGCTTTTACGGAACCGAATAAAGCACTGAAAGCATTTTTTGACCTCGATCCGTCCTGCGTGATTATCGATGTTCATATGCAGGAGAGCAGCGGGCTGGAAATTTTAGAGGAATTCAAGCGCTATACGAACTTTCGTTTTATTCCGGCCGTCATGATCAGTGTAGATCATTCTAAAGAAACGAGAATGAAAAGCTATGAATTGGACGCAGATGATTTCATCCTAAAGCCATTTGATATGGATGAATTTATTTTGAGAGTGCGGAGGCTGGTGAATAAGAAAAATAATATGAAAGAGCTTATCATGCTGGACGAGCTGACGAGAGTCTATACGAGAAAGCATTTGGCTCCTTCCTTTAAGCGGATGGCCGATCAAATGAATCGTGAAGGCCAGCCTTTCACCGCCGCGTTGATCGATTTGGATCATTTTAAATCCGTGAACGATACTTACGGTCATTTGACTGGAGACAAAGTTCTTATAGGGTTTGCTGAAATGGTGAAACAGAATCTTCGGAGCGGGGATTTGCCTTTCCGCTATGGAGGAGAGGAATTCCTTGTCCTATTTCCAAGAACAGATGTAGAAACGGCAGACCAAGTGCTTCAGCGCATACTTAAACAATTTATGGAACAGTCTTTTAAAACGGAAAAGAAATCCTTTAATGTGTCTTTTTCTGCAGGAATCGCTTCTGCAAGCAGTTCTGAAGGCTTGGAAAAAGTTATCGCAGCAGCAGATCTTGCATTGTATCAGTCAAAAAGCGCCGGAAGGGCAAGGATTACCCGTTCAGTGTCCGCCTTGGCTGAGCTTCCTGCCAAGAGACACCTCCGGTTCGCGATTGTAGATGATGATCCTATCATTCGAACGATTTTAACGGATTTGTTTAAAAAAAGCCGCTTAAATCGTAAGTTTCAGCTTGACATTGATACGTTTGCAGATGGACTGGACTTTCTTGATTCGCAATGGCACAAAAAACAAAGGGATTCCTCATCCATAGTCATCTTGGACGGAATAATGCCCGGCATGGACGGGATCGAAGTCCTTAAGGAAATAAAAAATCTGAGCAATCATGATCGCTTTACAGTCGTTATGCTGACAAACCGGACCAGTGAAGAGGACGTAGCGCAAGCATTAAAATATGGAGCCGATGATTATTTAACCAAGCCCTTTAAACTGGCAGAGCTGGAATTGAGAATCCGCCATCTTATTAAAAAGGTGAGCAGCTGAGCCTGACAGTTAATAAACGGCTCCATCCAGCCGATAAATAGAAGGAGAATGAGAGCGTTTTAGGAGGAATCACAGTGGCTCGTATTTTACTTGCAGAAGATGAAGAGGTTTTAAGGATGCTTGTTTGCGATACCCTTGAAGATGTTGGATATGAACTGGATGAAGCATGCGATGGGGAAGAAGCGCTGAATAAGATCAGCAGCACGGATTACGACCTCGTGTTAATTGATTATATGATGCCGGTTTTTACGGGTCTTGAGGTGATTGCCAAGGTAAGGGCAAATCCAGATAATAATCACGTTAAAATCATGATGCTCAGCGCGAAAAGCCAGTATTCCGATCAGGAGGCAGCTTTGGCAGCGGGAGCAGATTATTTCATGGCCAAGCCGTTCAGTCCGATTCAGCTCTCAGAAAAAGTTGAGGAGATACTTGAGCAGAATGGCATCTAATAGTAAGAACAGCATTACAAGAAAATTCAGTGCCCTGACGATTTCGATTGTCATCATTTTTGCCGCAGCATTCGCGGTTTTCCTTATGATTCAAAACAATGCATCCAGTTCATTCAGCGCAAAGAACAAAGCCTTGAACGTAAGAGAGAATATGGCTATTGAACTGGATTACGGATTTAATCTGGCAATCTCAGAGTTTCGGGCATACTTTGCATTTGGCAATTATGGAGAGGAGGCTTCTTACAAAAACAATGCATTAAAGCAGCAGGATCAAATTAATTTAAAGCTGAAAGAATTTGAAAAGCTCGCAACGGAGAAGGAGGACCTCGAATTTTATGAAGCCGCCCGATCCTTTTACGATTATTATTTTAATGAGACTGCTCCAAAGGCCATTTCTTTATACGAATCGGGAGATACAAGTGCAGTTGCCAGTCTTGCAGCAGGCGGAGGAACGGAGAGTGTAAGGGAATTTCAGAGCAGTATGAAAAATTACCGCCTAAATCTTGACCGAAAACTCGAAGAGAATGAAAAGAGCTATACCGACGGAATGAGAGCAAGACAAACAGCCTTTTCAATCCTGCTCGTCATTTTGCTCGGAGGCATGTCGGCGTTGATCCGCTCGCTTACCCGAAAAATCAGCAGGCCGCTTGTTGAGCTGACAGATGCAGCAAGCAGCATAGCTTCCGGGAAGGAAGTGCTCTTTGAAAACCGGACAAACCGGAATGATGAGCTGGGGATCCTTCATCAGGCATTTGAGAGGATGAGCTACAGCATCCATGAGAAAGAACAGGATTTAAGCGCTCAAAACGAGGAGCTAATCGCACAGCAGGATGAACTTCAAGCCCAGCAGGCAGAGCTTGAGGAAGTACTCGAGCAAATGAAGGACAGGGAAAATCAGCTCAAATTAAGAAATGAGCTAATCAATGGCATTTCAAACACATTGGATAAGAGGGATCTGTTAAAAAGCATTATATCCTCACTCGCTCCTATTGTGGGGGCAGACAAGGCATTAATCGTCCTGACAAGCCATCATAAAGAGCATGCCTCCATCGGCGTTTCAGATGAAGAGGCCAATCAATTCCTTCGAAATCTACAATCTGGATTTATTCAAAGTCTGGAGGAAAGCCGTCAGCCGTTATCCATAAAAAGAGAGATGCTTGAGTCTGAAAAAGGCTTCCACCATCAGGCAGCAACGTGCTATGACTTGTTCCTTCCTGTTTTTTCTTCACAGGAACAGCTGGATGCTATTCTTCTTTTCACAAGATACAGCGGAGATTTCACAGCAGAAGAAACAAAAAACTATATGGCTTTGGCTAAAAACATTTCGATTTCCCTTGAAAAGATTAAACTGTATGAACAGACTGAGGAAGAACGGCAGCTTAACCGCGATATTATGAACACGGTGCATGAGGGCATTCAGCTTGTGGATACGAGAGGAACAATCCGGTTGATGAACGAAACGATGCACGAAATCATCCGCGGGTGGGAGAACCAGCCTGCAGAAAATTCTTCGTTTACCGAATGGATGGCTATGTTTGAGCCTCATGTTGAAAAGGAAGCCGACTTCAGGGAGTTTTTCCAGCAGGCTGTCTTTACGGAAGCAAACGTACTTAATCAGGAACCTTTTCTCTATCAGCTTCATGGAAAAAGCGGGGTAAAGGTTATCAAGGTGTATATGGAGCCCCTTTACCGGATGGACCATCGAGTGGGAACGGTGATTGTTCACCGTGATATTACCCGCGAATATGAAGTGGACAAAATGAAATCCGAGTTTGTCAGTACCGTCAGCCATGAGCTTAGAACACCGCTTGCAAGTGTTCTTGGATTCACCGAGCTGATGCTTCATAAAGAGCTGAAGCCCGAAAGGCAAAAAAAATATTTAACAACGATTTTCCAGGAAGCAAAAAGGCTGACCTCCCTTATAAACGATTTTCTGGACGTCCAGCGCATGGAAGTGGGCAAGCAGTCCTATGAAAAGAAATATGACGATCTTTATCCGCTCCTGCAGCAGATCGTGGAGCTGCAGCAAATTCAGTCTCCGAAGCACACTTTCACCATCGAAAGACTGACGGAGCAGACTCTCGTACTTGGGGATAAAGACAAGCTCTCTCAAGTATTCGGAAACCTGATCAGCAATGCAGTTAAATATTCTCCTAATGGCGGTGCTGTAGAAATCCTGTTGTTTGAGGAGGAAAAGCATTTAAACGTCTCTGTTCGGGATAAAGGCCTCGGAATCCCTCAGGAAGCAATGGAGAAGCTGTTCAATAAATTTTACAGAGTCGATAACACAGACCGCAGAAGAATCGGCGGGACAGGACTTGGCCTCGCGATTGTAAAAGAAATCGTCAAGGCTCATGAGGGGACGGTAAAGGTCAGCTCTGAACTGGGGCAAGGCAGCGTCTTTTCAGTGAAACTTCCCCTTGTTATACAGGCCGGTTCCGATCATGAAGAGATAACAGCAAAACGCACAGGTACGCATGTGATGATTATTGAGGATGACATGAATTTAGCCCATTTGCTTAAAGCAGAGCTTGAGGAAAGCCATTTTCGTGTAGTAATATCCACAAACGGGAAAGAAGCCCTTAAACAGATGGCTGAGGTTCAGCCCGAAGCGGTTGTCCTTGATATCATGCTGGACGATCCTGCCTATACGGGATGGGACCTGCTCAAAGAAATGAAATCACGCGAAAAATTAAAGCAGATCCCAATTTTTATTTCCTCCGCTCTAGAGGAAAAAGAAAAAGGCTTTGAGCTTGGAGCCAATGACTACCTGATCAAGCCGTACCAGCCGAGCCTCCTCTCCAAGCTTATCCTGCAAACCCTGTGGCAGCGGGATTTAAACGGCCAGATTTTGGTGCCGGCTGAATAACAGTCAGCCGCGGCCATGCTATCCTATCTGTAACTGATCAGGGACCCCTAAAAGCTGCAGGGGTCCTTATTTTTATCTAAATGGCACTGATAAGTTTAGCCGCTTCAAATCTGTGCTATGTAATTAAAAAGCTATTAAAAGCTTTAGGTTCACATTAAGAAGCAAACAGTTCTTATGTAAAGGAGGAGACACACATGATTAAGCATTCTATTCAAACGGACGGACAGGATGAGCTAAAGGACATCACGGAGCTTGTTCAGGAGGAGGTAACGAAATCTGGAGCACAATCAGGCTTTGTATTTGTATACTGCCCGCATACGACAGCTGGAATTACAATCAATGAAAATGCAGATCCGGACGTAAAAAGGGACATGATCGAAAGGTGGAAGAACGTGTATCCGTGGGAAACCGAATCAGACCGTCATATGGAAGGCAATACGGCAGCTCATATGAAAGCAAGTACGGTTGGAGCTTCCGAGCAAATCATGATTGAAAATGGCCGGCTTGTTCTGGGAAGATGGCAGGGAATCTATTTTTGCGAGTTTGATGGACCGCGCAGCCGTGAACTGATGATTAAAATAACACCGGACCGATAAACATTTCCAGCACATTCACACTTGAATCCATAGTATGGTGTTTTACACTGAAGAGGGTGATGTTTTTTGGAAATTGTGGACTATTCATATAAAAAAAGAGGAAATGTAGAATTTGTTTTTTCTCCGTTTCCGCATTCAAGAGTCCTTCTCTCGCCGATTAAAAATTATTTTTTTGTCCGCTATGTAAAATGGGATGATCGGGATCCCATTGTGGAACGGGCAGATTTAGAGTACATGGAATGGCTCGTAAATAAGCATTTCGGGCTCGAAGCCTGGTACAGGAGACGAAGAGCATTTAAGCTTCCTGCGGAACCGGAATAAGGCTACAATCCGGCAGTTGAGCTGCCGATTCTGCTGACGATTGTGCGGTTTTGGTAATAAACAGGCAGGCCGCTGTTTGCCGGACTGAAAAAGTACAAGTATTTGAAGTCCGGCCTTGTGGTTTGGGATAGAAGATAGGCGGAACGTGTCGAACCGGGATATCGGTATTGATTAAGGCTTTTAATAACACCGTCTGCATCCTTGATTCCCATTCCATGACCGAAATATTGTTTATCCCCCATCATAATTGTATTTTCTCCCCGCCACTGAGGAAACTGGTCATCAAAATCCGGATTATTAAAATAGAGGCAATCCCCTGGTATGAAGTCATTTCCTCTGGCCGTCCGAATGTTTAAATCCTCGTCATGACGCCAATCCCGCAAAGTAATGCTTCTAAAAATCCTGTCAAAGGCCCTCGCTCCTATGCTGTCCAGTGCCGCTTTGTAAAAGAGAATGACTATGGCGGTGGCACATTCAAAGGCGTAAAGCCTTCCATTAGTAAATATGTCCTGAATTCCCGCTGACGCAGGAATCCCTTGCCGCTGTATAAAGGCTCCCCTTTCCGTTAAAATCCAAAAGGCCGGATTGCAATACGAGGTTTCAAACGTTGCAAACTGGGCTCCTCCGTAGGCAAGAGATTTTGCCGCTTCGATTATGAGGTTCCTCATGTCCAGTTCAAATTTAAACTGTTCTCTGCTTACAAACACATATCTTTCCTTATATTTGTCCATATTCATAATCATTTCTTTTTGCGCACTGTTTTTAGCCTCTTTTTTCAAATCGCTGTAAGACTGTTCTTTGTTCTGAATAATAATCAAGAGATTTCCCCCCTGCAGGCAGATATCCCAGTTTATGCAGGTTGTGCTGAAATTGCATCATGTACGGGTACGCTGAATATTATTTAAACTTTCTGCATGACAAAAATAAGAAATTCGTATAAGATAATGAAGACTGATTATAATACCAACTTAACTGATGGGAATTATGTAGTTATAGATCAGGTTTGTTTGACCTGAAGAAAGAGGAGGAAATCAATGTGGGTCTTATTATTCTAAATATTTCATTACTGCTGCTGTTAATAGCAGGGCTTTTTTACATGCAAAAAAAGCATATTTCTTTTTCAAAAAGAGTCTTTAGCGCACTTGGAGTCGGGATTGTGTTCGGATATGCCCTGCAGTTTGCATACGGCGCTGAATCCGCCGTTCTCGTTTCATCAATCGACTGGTTTGGAATAGTTGGAGACGGATATGTAAAACTGCTGCAAATGATTGTTATGCCGCTTGTGTTTATTTCAATCGTGGCTGCATTTACACGGCTGAAACTGTCCTCTAATATCGGTAAAATCAGCGGACTGATTTTAGCTGTGCTACTTGGCACGACCGCTATTTCTGCTGCAGTTGGAATCGCTTCTGCAAGCGGTTTTGGCTTAGAGGCGATTCAAATTGAACAAGGGCAGGCAGAAACTGAAAGAGCAGTGCAGCTTGAAGAGAAGTTTACAGAAATTGAAGGACAGACATTTCCGCAAAAGGTTGTCGAGCTTCTTCCTGGTAACCCGTTTATGGATTTGACGGGAGAGCGTCCAACTTCAACGATTGCTGTCGTAATTTTTGCCGCGTTTATCGGGATGGCGTTCCTTGGAGTGAAAAGAAAGCAGCCGGAACAGGCAGAGATGTTTGCTAAGATTATCGATTCACTTTACGCAATCGTAATGCGGATTGTCACTCTGATCCTGCGGCTAACCCCATATGGAGTATTGGCCATCATGACGTCAACTGTAGCGTTGAGTAACTTCGACTCCATCTTAAAACTGGGTAAATTCGTTCTTGCTTCTTATGCAGCCCTTGCTGTTATGTTTATCATCCATCTGATCATTATTACGATTTCAGGACTCAACCCTATCCTGTATATTAAAAAAATCATTCCGGTCCTTACCTTTGCATTTACATCGAGATCGAGTGCAGGAACCCTGCCGCTTAATGTGAATACACAAACGAAAAAACTGGGCGTCCCGGAAGGCATTGCAAATTTTGCCGGTTCATTTGGTCTTACTATTGGCCAAAATGGATGCGCAGGAATATACCCTGCCATGCTGGCTGTCATGATTGCGCCGACACAGGGGATCAATCCTCTGGATCCAACCTTCATTCTTACATTGATTGCTGTTGTTGTCATCAGTTCATTTGGTGTGGCAGGTGTTGGAGGAGGAGCGACGTTTGCTGCCATCCTGGTTCTTTCTACAATGAACCTTCCAGTTGCTCTTGCCGGACTTTTAATCTCGGTCGAGCCGCTGATTGATATGGGAAGAACCGCATTGAATGTCAGCGGGAGCATGACCGCAGGTATCGTCACGAGCCGCGTTACAAAGGATTTGGATACAGACACATACAATGACGTTCATGCAAAAGGATCAGAAGTTTACTGATTCATAGAACTGCAGACGGAGATGACCGATCAGGATTACAATTCCTATCGGTCATCTTTTTTTGCGGAAACGGAAAGCAGCAGTGGATATTAAGCAGGATACGCTAAGGCACCCGGGCCGTCAAAGTGTTTAAATAGGTGTTTCAACCGTCTATCTAAGGGAAATGATATATAGCATATCAAAGGAGGAATGATTCATTATGTCTGAAAAAAATCATATGATTGATCGAACAGGGGAAGTAAATCCAGGTGAAATCGAAGATGTCGTCAGCCGGATCGGAGAAGATAAGCAGGAAGAAATTTTAAAGAGCTTTGAAGGCTTTAAAACATACTTGCGTGAAAAGGTCGAGGTAGGGAAGAAAATCGGTCTTAGCGAAGAACAGCTGGCCAAAACAACAGAACGGGTCGCAGGATATCTGGCAGAACACGTGCAACCGAAAAACAGAGAAGAATATCTTCTTAAAGAACTATGGAAATCCGGAGACAAAGACCAGCAGCATGCACTGGCCCACATGCTTTTGACTATGGTGGAAGAAGAATAGAGTATTCCAGCTGACCGTAAAAATGAGTACGGTCAGCCGTTTTTTTTGAGGAGACAATTCTGCTGAAAGCGTGTGGATGGTGAGCTCCCCACAGGAAATGGGGGGTTTTTACACCTGGAGCAAGCTGCTGCGGAAAAATGAAGGCGGATTACAGGTTTTCCTGCATCAGATGTGACGGCAGGCTCATTCCAGGGAGAAATTAGGTAGATAACGAGGTCTTGTTTCGCCTCTTTTTATATTTTTGAGCAGCACCGGGCCGCAGATATTCCCTAATTTTTGCTTTTATTGTCCGAACTTGGATTTTATTGTCCGTATTTGGAGTATATTGTCTCAACTTTCATTTTATTGTCCGTACTTTCAATATAAAGACTTTTCGACAAAATCCGATAGATTCCGCTTCTGTCAGGCCGGTCAGCTCATATGCTGACCTGGATCTGCCTTCTTTAACGTACGGATGACCTCCCCTTCACAAAAAAACTGAAGACCGAATGTTCGGCTCTCAGTTAACAGGTGGATGATCAGGGATTCAGTGCTTCTAGAAAAGCTTGAGAGGTTCTTATCGAATAGTTGCATTTTTATCATTGCTTCAGATGAGTGCGCAGACTCACTCCAAGGAGAGCTATGTTCCCATATTCCGCCTCTGTTTATGTATATAAGCAGCACCGGGCCGCAGATATTCCGTAATTTTTGCTTTTATTGTCCGAACTTGGATTTTATTGTCCGAACTCAAAATTTATTGTCCGTACTTTGGTTTTATTGTCTCAACTTTCATTTTATTGTCCGTACTTTCAATATAAAGACTTTTCGACAAAATCCGACAGACTCCGTTCATGTTAGGCCGGTCAGCTCAAATGGTAACCTGGATCTGCCTTCTTTACGATAAAATTCACCAAAACCCGCTTCTGTCCGAACACACTGAATAGTCAGGACCCATGCTAATCCCGCCATCATAAAAAAACTGAGAGCCGAACGTTCGGCTCTCAGTCAAGATATAAAGAATCAAGTATTCAGTGCTTCTACAAAAGCTTTGGCTGCTGATTTGCTGCTTTGAGGATTTTGGCCGGTTACGAATCGTGTATCTGTGACAACATGATCGGAATAGGCTGCAGCCCCTTCAAACTGGGCACCCTGCTCCCTCAGTTTCGACTCAAGTAGGAACGGCATAAGTGAATCTAAACCGGTCTGCTGTTCTTCCTCGTTTGTAAACCCCGTCAGGCTGACACCGTCTACCAGGAATTTTCCATTGGAAAGCTTAGTTCCGACAAATCCAGCCGGGCCATGGCATACTGCACCAATCACTTTATTGTTTTCAGCAAAGTGTGCAAGGGCTTTTTGAAGGGAAGGATCATCGGGAAGATCAAACATCGTCCCATGTCCGCCAGGCAGGAAGATTCCATTAAAGTCCTGCGGGTTTAGTGCAGAGAGTACTTCCGTATTTTGCAGCATCGAGATGGCTTCCTCCCACTCATCCGGAGGAGTTTCCTGAACACTGTTCGGGTCGATCGGAATTCTTCCCCCATTTGGACTTGCGGCGCTAACCTGGAATCCGCTGTTTACAAATTCAATATATGGCTCTGCAAATTCACCGAGCCATAGGCCTGTTTCATGTTCTTCATCAATTTTGCTTGAGTTTGTTAAAACCATTAATATCTTTTTCATCTCAAAATCCCTCCTAGGGTTTTGGTTACATAGTATATTTAACCTCAAAGCTCTCTTTTTAACCGTACTTTTTGCATTTCAATTCCTGAATGCCTGAAACTTGGTTAGAATAAGAAGAAAAAGCCGGAAATGAGATGCATGATGAAAAAATATGCAAAGGTTTTCCTTATCCTATTGCTGTCTGCTGGTGTAATGCTGGCAGCAGGATTTTATATCTGGTCGAGATTTACCTACACCCCTTCAGATGAACTGTTGAAAGCAGTAGATGAGAACCGGATTCAAGAGCAAAATCAAATCTTGTTCGCTGACCCTTTCGATTCAAAACCTTCTGCTGGAGTGATTCTATACCCGGGAGCAAAAGTAGAGCCTGAAGCTTACGCGTACATAGCTCAGGAGCTTGCTGATAGAGGCATAGCCGCTGCTGTCCCAGAAATGCCTTTTCATTTTTCCATTTTCGGAACCGGAAAAGCAGATGATGTTCGAAGGGCCCGTCCGAACGTGCAAAATTGGTATGTTGGCGGACATTCTCTTGGGGGAGTGGCAGCAGCAAATTACGCTAAAGAAAACGAAGAAAGTGTAAAAGGGGTATTTTTCCTTGCCTCCTACCCTGCCGAGTCTGCCAATTTAAAAAAGACCGGGCTTGACGTCTTGTCCATTTACGGAACGAATGATGGTCTTACCTCCCTGCAGGACATTGAAAACTCAAAAGCATATACTCCTAAGGATGCAATTTTTAAGGAAATCAGGGGAGGGAACCATGCTCAATTTGGTCTTTATGGACCGCAAAAAGGGGATATGGAAGCGAATATACCAGCTATTGAACAGCAGAATCAAATTGTCCGGTATTTAGAGGAATGGATCAGTAAAGACAGCATCGGGGAGAAATAGAACTGGTTATGAGGGGCCCTCTGAAATAATTGACAGAGTGCCTGACAGGATGGGCAGGGTTCAATGCACACCCTGGTGAGACGAATGGTAAATCACACCCCGGGCTCTCGAAGCTCTTAAAACGAAACAGAGAGGAATCCATTTCCAGCTAAGCCATTCTTATAAACCCGATCCTTTCCTTGCAATATGGTTGAACCTTTGATTAAGGCTCCTCCCTTATACTTCTTCCTGCCGAAAATTGCCTTTCCCGCGCTGCCCTGTATAATTACAGCCTCATTTCCTCATATTAATAAAGATTCAACAGACAGGGAGGTGAGCGATATGGGTTTATTCGGCAAAGAGAACAAATCAGAAAAACAAGCACACCAAAGCCACAATGACAGCCAGGCTCTTCAGTCTGCTCTTTCAGATGCAGAACAGGCATTGCAGGGAGATCCGTTGAAAGAGGCGGTTGAAAAGAAAAAGAATAACCATCGCTAAAGGATGGCGTAAAAAAGAACGGGCTTCCACAGACCCGTTCTTCTTATTTTTCAGGAAGTTTTTTGTTCAAGAAGAACGTTCCAAAAGGGATGATGGAAGCAATCAGTGCTCCTCCAATTTTGATAAGTCCCCACCGGTGGCTCCATGCGGCATTGGCAACAGCCAGTATGAATAAAACGAAAAACAGTCCGTGGAGGGATCCAACGATGGTAACAGCCATAGCGATATCAGCCATATACTTTAGAGGCATGGCGATCGCTAACAGGATGATAAAGGATAATCCTTCTATTGTACCGATTACACGAAGTCTTTTAATAGGGGTGGATATCATTTGACAGGCTCCTTTCATTATCAGCTAGCTACATTATATACAATCATGAGGACAAATTATGTTCAATTTGTCCATTTGTCACAATACGTACACAGAAAACACTGTCGTTAAAACTCAGTTGAATTATCGTAATTGTTTGAATAAACTAATCTTATCCCAATGATCAATCCTCAAAGGTTCCGGTATGGTTAGTATTGTTTTATAAAAACTTTTAAGACTGACCGGTCAGCCGAAGGTCCTGAATGCACACCCCGTTCAGGACCTTTTTTTTATTTTGTGAGTCTTTTCGCCCAATTGATTGATGGTGCTTTAGAGAAGGTATATGGAGTAACCTCTGCTACGCTGCTGCTCACGTATATGTTATTAAACCAAAAGCAGCCGGGAGAAGTCAGCGATAGAAAAAAACTGGAAGGCGTAAGCTTTCCAGTTTATCAGCTATTTAGGCAGGCCGGGAGGTTCAAAATAGGGAGGAACTCTGAGCCACCCTTTTTGAATCATCATCGACTTTAAAGCGGCATCGTATTTAATAACCGCCATTAAATGCGCAGCAAAAATCATTGCCGCATCCGTCCGGATCGATTGTGCGAGAGAGGTGGCCATAAATGAGACGTAAGCTGCAGTTTTGACACTGATAAAATTAGCCATTTCACTGTCTGTAAACCGGACACCTGCAGGAACAGCTGAAGTCTCCGAATTTGGTTTATCCTCCTGTCCTGCCTGAGGAAGGGGGACCCCTTCCTTCTTCAAAAACTCCTTAATCTGCTCCAAGCCGTTCAGCGTATCCTTCTTAGCAGTCTCGATGGAATGGATGAGCTGTTTATCCGTCGTAATATTCAGGAAAACGCCATAAAAGGATTTTGCCTCTTCGTACATCGTATAAAGGGTCCACAAAGTCATAACCTCGCCAACGTGCAAAGGTGGTTTTGGCTCTCCATCCAATTCAGGTTTAAGAATACTGCTGATAAATTCAAAGATTCCTGCCATATGTTTATATCCCCTTATTTAGGTGTCTTAATAGTAAATAACTCGGTTAGTAATTCCCAATTCTCGGGGAAGGGTTCTCCGAGCACCCAATAAGCAACTCCTCGGAGTTTATAGTCGTGGACCAGCTTGAATTTTGCCCGTGCACTTTGCTCATTTTCAAACCATACTACATGTTTTTTTCCGTCATCGCCTTTGTAATGAAAATAAGGAGATTGGCTTTTGTTATCAAACTGAACCTGCGCGCCCTTCGCTACAGCCAGATCCGCTGCTTCCTGAGGAGCTACCCGCTTTGCATAGGGATTTCCTTTTTTATAAGGCAAAACCCAGTCATAGCCGTAAAGAGGAGCGCCCATTACAATTTTTTCCTTCGGTATTTCGGTCAAAGCATAATCGATGACTTTTTTCACTTGATGAATGGGAGATACCGCCATTGGAGGGCCGCCTGACCATCCCCATTCATACGTCATTAATATCACAAAATCCGCAAGCTCCCCGTGCCGTTTATAGTCATGGGCTCCGTGCCACGGACCTGCCTGATCATCGCTAGTTTTAGGAGCGAGTGCAGTAGAAACAAGATAGCCCTCTTTTTGCACACGGGGAATGATCGTTTCAAGAAAACCGTTATAAAGCTCCCTGTCCTTTTCACGAATGTGTTCAAAATCAATATTCAATGCTTTGTATCCTTTAGCTTTCATCGTGGCAATAAGGCTGGACATTAATTTTTCAGAGGCCTTTTTATTTGTGAAAATCTTATGGGCGATATCCGGTGAAAAGTTTCCGTCCATGAAATTTGTCAGGACGAGCATCGGAACAGTTTTAGAATTTTTAACGGCAGTAAGCGGCTTTTTATCGTTTAAGGGGATTAAGCTGCCGTCTTCCTTTACGCGATAGCTGAAAAAGGCGGTATATGATAGAAGATTTCCTGTATTTCGAACTTCTTGCGCCGCAGCATTTGCATCGACCGGTTCCAGAAACCCGATGGTCTCAATTTGCCGTTTCTTAAATTCCGTTTCAGACTGGTTGATGTCTTTTGTTTTTTTGTTGGCTGTACTGATTTGATCCACACGCGGCTTTTCATTCACTTCATTTCCTGAACGCATCATTTTATTTTGAGCTTGATTGTTATCGCCGGCATTTTCGCCATTGCCCGTGCACCCGGATAAAACCATAATCAGTGCAAGAAGGAAAAAGGCTATCTTTTTCATTCGAATCCCTCCAGTTTTCTTTGTGGTGAAAGCTTTAAAACGCTCCGGACCAACCCTTTGCTTCATCTGAAGATCCTTTTTATTAGATTGTCTTTCACATGTTTATTTATACATTTTTGGGAAAGAGCATTAGATTTCTTTTCCATAAGTTTCCCGTTCATAATTGAGGAAAAATGGTATAGTAGTAAAGGAGCTTTACATATTAGTGGTTTACAGATTGAAGGAGGCAGCATCATGAAAATTGGTTTAATCGGACTTGGAAAAATGGGCTATAATCTCGCTCTAAATATGAAGGAACACGGGTATGGAGTTGTTGCGAACGACGTTAGCTCAGAAGCGCTTCAAAGTATCCGGGCCGAAGGGGTAGAAACGGCGGACAGCATTCAAATGCTTGCAGAAAAACTTCCATCTCCTAGAATTATCTGGATGATGGTTCCGGCAGGCGAGATTACAGAACAGGTTT
Source organism: Metabacillus sp. 113a (assembly GCF_050107635.1). Lineage (NCBI taxonomy): Bacteria > Bacillati > Bacillota > Bacilli > Caryophanales > Bacillaceae > Metabacillus > Metabacillus sp. 113a. The sequence continues at coordinate 21,922 of NZ_JBNILJ010000018.1, forward strand.
TGGCTGAGGTATCCGGTTACTTAGGGGACGGAGATATTGTAATCGATGGCGGAAACTCAAATTACAAAGATACAATCAGACGGGGGACGGAACTGAAGGAAAAAGGTGTCTATTTCGTGGATTGTGGAACGAGCGGCGGAACCGAAGGAGCCAGAAACGGAATTTGTACGATGATTGGCGCCGAAACGAAAGCGTTTGCTCAAGTGGAAGGTCTGTTCCGCGACCTTTCTGTTGAAAACGGCTATCTTCATGCGGGCAAGCCGGGGAGCGGCCATTTCCTTAAAATGGTGCACAACGGCGTGGAATACGGCATGATGCAATCAATAGCGGAAGGCTTTGAAATTCTTGATAAAAGTGATTTTGATTATGACTATAAAGAAGTTTCCCGAGTTTGGAACAACGGATCTGTCATTCGTTCATGGCTGATGGAACTCATGGAAAATGCATTTTCAAAAGATCCAGAGCTTTCGGGTATCAGGGGCGTCATGAATTCTTCAGGCGAAGGGAAATGGACTGTGGAAGCCGCACTCGACTTTCAGGCCTCTGCACCGGTGATAGCCATGTCCCTCTTCATGAGATACCGCTCTCAGGAGAACGATACATTCCACGGTAAAGTCGTATCTGCTTTAAGGAATGAATTTGGAGGACATGCCGTAGTAAAAGCGGAAGAATAAAAAAGAAGCTGGCCCTAATCCGGGTCAGCTTTTTTTGACCGCCGATCTGCTGATGGCAGCTTTAGGACTGTCTGCAGCCATGAATGGTACAGGCAGACTCTTAAAAAATACGTGAATTATACTAAAACCGGATGTTTAACTAAATGGAAGCGGGGTACTTTAATTACTAATTACCATATAAAAAATGCCTTGAAAGGAGAATCACCCATGAATAAACGCAATGGATTAATCATTTCAGGAGTTGCCCTATCAACAGCAGGAGTTGCAGCTACCGTCTATCTTAAGGATAAATCTAGACGTGCGAAGCTTTCTTACGGAGTGAAGCAAGCTCAAGGCAAGGTTGTGTCTATGTTCTCAAAGGATAAAAATAAAGAAGATGAAAAATTTCCGGTTGATAAAGCGGGAAACCCGGATCCTCAGGATGTAGAAGACAACAAAATGGTTTCTGAAGGTGCGCAATACAGTGTGCAGTATTACAATGACTCTAAACAGCAGTAGTTCGAACCGTCTTATAAGAACTGCTTGCAGTAGATAGCGGGAAGCCCCCGATAAGCTCTAGAGCTTATCGGGGGTTTTCTGTGCGGGGAAATTTACGCTATAAAGAGTCGGTGGGGAAGCTGCTCAGGTGAGACCGCCCTGTCATGAAAAGAGGAGGAGTTTACACCGTCCGCACCGCTGCTCCCCTTATCCTTGGAGTGAAGGCAGCCACGGGAAACTCATTTTAAAAAGGAGATTACCGGACTGCCCCTTGCTGTATGGTAAAATACATGTCAAGGAGCGGAGGGATCACAGGAATGCAGGATGAACATGTTCAGGTTAAAGGTTCAATAATAGACGGGGAGACTCGCTGCACGCATTACAATAGCGAGCTCGATGTTATAGCCATCAAGTTTTACTGCTGCAAGGAGTATTACCCTTGCCACTTGTGCCATTCAGAGCATGCGGACCATTCACCGGAAGTTTGGCCTGCAGAAAAGTTTGATCAGCACGCGGTATTGTGCGGAAAATGCGGATTGGAGCTGACGGTGGACGAATACATGAATTGCGGCTCACACTGCCCATCCTGCAAAGCAGGATTTAATCCGGGCTGCAGTCTTCATGCACATTTGTATTTCGGCACGGTTTGATATTTTTCCCTGTAATGGTATAATAATAGAATATTACCAATATTAAATGAAAGTTTGCTAGGGGAGCCGGTGAGCCGGCTGAGAGAAAAACGCAGAAGTTTTTGACCCTTATACCTGATCTAGTTCGTACTAGCGGAGGGAAGCGGCTCTGTACATATTGCTGTATGTTTCAGTCCATTTCCCTGCGCGGAATGGGCTTTTCTTATTTTACGGGACGAGCGAGCTTTACGTCTGAGAGAAGCGGTGTGCGTGAACCCTTAAGCTGATCTGGCGAAGCAAGCCGCAGTTTGTATTGGGAGAAGGAGGGGAGCACATGGAATTTCATGCAGTAACGAATGGAAGGATGCCTTTTCCGGCTATTGCTCAATTCATGAAGGAAGCGGGTTCCGTCATCGATTTTCTTCATATAAGGGAGAAGGAAAAAACGGAAATGGAAATCTATGAAGGAACAGCGGAGCTTATCCGGAATGGTGTGCCCTCTGAAAAATTAATAGTAAACGGCCGCCCGGATATCGCCGCGGCTGCAGGGGTAAGAAGAGTGCAGCTCGGATACAGGAATCTGTCCCCTTCCATTGTAAAGAGAACATTTCCTTCTATACATGCCGGACGGTCTGTTCATTCTCTTGATGAAGCCTTAGAGGCGCAAAATGAAGGAGCGGACTCGGTTTTGTTTGGGCATTTGTTTCCTACAGACAGCAAGAAAGGCCTGCCTCCTCAAGGAATCGGGAAAGCGAGGGAGCTTTCAGAGCTCCTCAGCATAGACGTTCTGGTTATTGGAGGGATTGAGCCTGCCCACCTTCCATTGCTGTCCGATGCAAAGGTGAAAGGGTTTTTGGTGATGTCTGGAATCTGGGACCGTGATGATCCAGTTCAGGCCGCCTGCGAATACAGAGAGGCGAACAACCTTTGAAAGGAGGCGCTGGCATGAAACATTATGATGTATGCATCATCGGCGGAGGGGTGATTGGCTGTTCCATTGCTTATGAGCTATCCAAAAAAGGCCTTTTACCCTTGATTTTGGAAAAGGGGAAAGCTGGGCAGGAAAGTTCGCGGGCAGCCGCAGGACTGCTTGGTGTTCAAGCTGAGTGGGATGAATATGATCCTCTATTTGATATGGCGCGGCAGAGCAGAGCGATGTTTCCTGAGCTGGCCGAGGAATTAAGATCAGCAACAGGTATTGATATTGGCTATGAGGAAAAGGGAATCTGCAAGGTTGCGGAAACGGAGCAGGAACTCGACCAGCTTAAAAAAACAGCCATTTGGCAAACGGAAACAGGGGAGCCATGTGAGCTGCTGTCAAAAGAAGAAATGAAAAAGAGGGAGCCGCTTCTATCTGATTCTGTCGAAGGCGGTGTCTATTACCCTAAGGACGGCCATGTGATCGCGCCTTCGCTTGCGAAAGCATTTGAACAGGGTGCTTTGCAGAATGGCACGGATATCTATGAACATACACAAGCTGATGAGATTCTGATTGAAAACGGGAGGGTCGCGGGTGTAAAAGCTAATGGACGCACTTTTCATGCTGAACAGGTTGTGATTGCTGCAGGCGCGTGGAGTGCTCCATTTCTTACCCTCTTTCCTTCATTAGAAGGAACATATCCGGTAAAGGGAGAAATGATCAGTGTTTTAAGCAAGAAAAAGCTTCTTCAGACCCCTTTGTATAAAAATGGATTTTATATTGTTCCCAAACGGGGCGGGCGTTATTTAATTGGAGCGACTGTCTTGGAAAGGGATTACTCAAAGGAAGTATCTGCATCCGGCATCCTGCATCTCCTGAAGACAGCGGAAAGGCTGCTGCCGGCGATTGTCCATGCGAGCTTTGAACAGGCATGGAGCGGACTGCGGCCACAAAGTGCGAAAGGGGCTCCCTGCATGGAAGAACATCCCGAAATCAAAGGGCTTTTCGCCTGTACAGGCCATTACCGGAACGGAATTTTACTCAGTCCTGCAGCTGGAAAAAGAATGGCGGAGCTTATCCGCACAAAAACGGCTTCAACAACCGGGAGGTAAGTAAATGAAGGTCAAAGTAAATGGAAGCTGGACAGAAGTACCGGAATCAATCAGAAATGTTGAGGATTTAACAAAGCATCTTGGCATCGATCAAAAAACCATTGTGATTGAAAAAAACACCGAAATCCTTCAGCGCAGCGGGTATAAAAAAGAAGCAGTTGCACATGAAGACCATTATGAAATCGTTACATTTGTAGGAGGCGGATAATATGCTGAAAATCGGACCGTTGTCATTCTCATCCAGACTGCTGCTCGGGACTGGGAAATACCCTGATTTCGATATGCAGAGAAAAGCCATTGAAGTGTCAGAATCTGAAATCCTGACCTTTGCGGTTAGAAGAATGGATATCTTTGAAAGCTCCCAGCCAAATCTTTTGGAAAAGTTGGACCTTAGCCGTTTTTCCCTTCTCCCAAATACGGCCGGAGCAAAAACGGCTGAAGAAGCCGTTAGAATTGCCCGGCTCGCAAAAGCATCAGGGCTGTGTACGATGATCAAGGTCGAGGTCATTGGGGACTTTAAGACGCTGCTTCCGGATCCGTTTGAAACGATGAAGGCATGTGAGACTTTGCTGGAAGAAGGGTTTATCGTTCTGCCCTATATTTCGGATGATGTCATTTTAGCTAAACGGCTTCAGGAGATCGGAGTGCACGCGGTTATGCCGGGAGCATCACCGATCGGATCCGGAATGGGAATCGTCAATCCTCTAAACCTAAGTCTAATCATTGAACAAGCCGTCGTTCCGGTCATTGTAGACGCCGGAGTAGGCAGCCCTGCTGATGCGGCACTTGCTATGGAAATGGGTGCAGATGGAGTTCTGCTGAATACAGCAGTCTCTGGCGCTGAGGATCCTGTTAAAATGGCTGAGGCTATGAAGCTCGGCATTGAAGCAGGGCGTCTGGGCTATGAAGCCGGAAGAATCCCTAAAAAAAGGTATGCATCCGCAAGCAGTCCGAGTGAAGGAATGAGCCCTGTTGACTGACCGGTATTCAAGACAAACTTTATTCTTCCCCAATGGAGAGGAAGATCAGAAAAAGCTTTCATCCAAACATGCCGTTTTAATTGGCTGCGGAGCCTTAGGAAGCGGGATTGCTGAAACTTTAGTAAGGGCAGGAATAGGCAAGCTTACAATAATAGACAGGGATTATGTGGATGAAAGCAATTTACAGCGCCAGCAGCTTTTTACCGAAGAGGATGTGCGAAAACAGCTCCCTAAGGCGGAAGCGGCAAAGTCCAGGCTGCAGCAGATCAACCATCTTCCTGAAATTTCAGCCCATGTCATGCACGCAAGTCCTGCTTCTGTTGAGCAGCTGATGTCAGATGCTCATCTCATTATGGATGGTACCGACAACTTTGAAACAAGATGGGTGATAAATGATCTTTCCCATTTGCATAGAATCCCCTGGATTTACGGAGCATGTGTAGGCAGCTACGGTCTGTCCTGTACGTTTATCCCGGGGAATGGCCCATGTCTTGCCTGTTTAATGGGCGCAATGCCGATGGGCGGAGAAACGTGTGATACTTCCGGTATCATTGCCCCGGCCGTAGGGATGACCGTTTCTCATCAAACAGCCCAGGCACTCAAAATTCTAACTGGAAACAGCAGGGCCGTAAAAACTGAGCTCTATTCCTTTGATGTATGGAATAACAGTTATTCAGCTCTGAAGATAGAAAAAATGAAGAAAGCAGATTGTCCTACATGCGGCAGGTCTCCTCACTTCCCCTATCTTAAAGATGAGAACATGGCTCGCACAGCTGTACTCTGCGGAAGGGATACCGTCCAGATAAGGCCTCCAAAAGATATGAAGCTTAGTTTAAATCAGACGGCAGACAGGCTGGCCGGCAAAGTTGAAAACCTTTCATCCAATGAGTTTCTGCTATCCTTTTCAAAAGGACCAGTCAGGCTGGTGGCTTTTAAAGATGGGAGAGTTCTCGTTCACGGAACAAAAAATCCAGATGAGGCGAGATCATTATACAGCCAGTATTTCGGATAGGTTAAGGAACCAGCTTATTGCTGGTTCCTTTTTTGCCTGTAATGATACAATGTGCTTAAAGACATAATGAAATTGGCTATGCTAAAGCATGGTGTTGATTATTAACACCTGTTGATTGGAGCGGAAGGCGTGAGACTCCTGCGGGAGCAGCGGGACAAGTAAGATCCCGCATGCATGTTCAAAGCGGCGGGGAAGCTTACCGCCCGCCCTTGGATAAGCGAACGCCTGCAGCGGGAATCAACTGCCAAATGTAACAAAGCCGTTAAATTAAATTGCAGCTTAGCGGATCAAGGAAACGGGTAATAAGTAAGGTGTTTTAGAAATTATACATAGAAACAGGTGAGAAAATGATCAGGTTTGAAAAAGCTGCTAAAGTATATCCGGACGGAACTAGAGCGGTACAATCAATGGATTTAGAAATTAAAAAGGGAGAATTCTTTGTTTTTATCGGTCCGAGCGGGTGTGGAAAAACGACAACGATGAAAATGATTAACCGTCTGATTGACCCATCGGACGGAAAGGTTTTTATTCAGGATAAAAATGTACAGGAATACGAAATACACGAGCTCCGCTGGAACATTGGATATGTCCTTCAGCAAATTGCGTTATTTCCGCATATGACCATTGAAGAGAACATCGCTATTGTCCCGGAGTTGAAAAAATGGACACCTGACCAAATTAATAAACGTGTGGATGAACTGCTTGATATGGTTGGCTTAGAGCCTGAAACATACAGAAGCCGCAAGCCGAGTGAGCTCTCCGGAGGCCAGCAGCAAAGAATTGGGGTTGTACGGGCTCTGGCGGCAGACCCTGATATTATTTTAATGGATGAACCGTTTAGCGCTCTTGATCCCATCAGCAGGGAAAAGCTGCAAACAGATATTGCAGACTTGCAAAAACGCATTAAAAAGACCATTGTCTTTGTCACCCATGATATGCAGGAGGCCCTTGCGCTTGGGGACAGAATCGCCATCATGAAAGATGGACAAGTCATTCAAGCCGACACACCTCAAAAGCTGATTGAACAGCCAGCAAATGACTTTGTAAGGGAATTTATCGGCTCTCGTGCCGTCCCTGAACAGAAGGTCCGCCAAGCAAAAGTCGGCGATTTGCATGCTTCCTTCCAGCCTGCTCCAGAAGAATTTCCACATCCCCCTATATCCTACTACGCTCCTGTAATAGAAGCAGTAGAACAGCTTAGGGGAAAACAAGCGCTGTCGGTTGAAAAAGACGGTACCATTATCGGAATTGTGACTCCTGAAATCGTGATGGAATACCTGGCTGAGAAGCTGGGAATGGAGGGTGTCCGATGAACGCATTGATCACCACCTTCCTGGAAAGACAGGATCAGCTTTGGACTGCTCTGCTTGAACACATTCAAATTTCTTTTATTGCCCTTCTTATTGCGGTTGTCATCACCATTCCGCTTGGCATTTTTCTAACCCGCAGAACAAAGCTTGCTGAAGGAGTTATTGGTGTTACAGCTGTATTGCAGACCATTCCTTCACTTGCATTGCTTGGTTTATTGATACCATTAGTAGGAATTGGGGTGGTTCCGGCTGTAATTGCTCTTGTTATTTACGCCCTGCTTCCAATTCTCAGGAACACCTATACAGGAATCAAAGAAGTAGATCCTTCACTTGTGGAAGCAGCAAGAGGGATGGGAATGAACAACCGTAAACGGTTATTTAAGGTCGAGCTTCCCCTTGCACTCCCTGTGATTATGGCTGGAATCCGGACAGCGATGGTGCTTATCGTAGGAACCACTACCCTCGCAGCCCTTATAGGAGCCGGAGGACTGGGGAAACTGATTTTGCTTGGAATAGACAGAAATGACAATATGCTGATTATCCTCGGTGCTATACCGGCAGCTTTGCTGGCCATCCTTTTTGATGTCCTGCTTCGCGTTGCTGAAAAAGCTTCAACAAAAGGCATGGCCAAAAAAGGCGGCATCATCGCTCTTATTGTTGTCTTGATTATTGCTGTTCCCTTAGCATTTGGATCAGGGAAAAAAGATCTCGTCATTGCCGGAAAGCTTGGATCGGAACCGGAAATTCTTATTAATATGTATAAGCTGCTCATTGAGCAGGATACAGATCTGGAAGTCGGGCTGAAGCCAAGCCTTGGAAAAACATCCTTCCTTTTTAACGCGCTTGAAACGGGTGAAATTGATATTTATCCTGAGTTCACAGGCACAGCCCTCTCCACTTTTCTAAAGGAACAACCTGAAGGCGGAGATGAAAAATCCGTATACGAGCAGGCTAAAAATGGTATGGAGCAGCAATACGGTATGGCTTATCTAGAGCCTATGGCATTCAATAATACGTATACACTGGCTGTACCTAAAGATACAGCTGAACAATATGATTTGAAAGCCATTTCTGACCTTAAACAAGTGGAACAAAATATGAAAGTAGGCTTTACGCTCGAATTCTCGGACCGCCAGGACGGATACAAAGGGATTCAGGAGCTGTACGAAATTAAATTTCCTTCCGTCACGACGATGGAACCTAAGCTTCGCTATGCGGCGATTGAATCCGGGGAAGTCAACCTGATTGATGCGTATTCCACAGACAGCGAACTCGAACAATATGATCTGCTGACACTTGAAGATGACAAAGGCCTGTTTCCTCCGTACCAGGGAGCTCCGCTGATGAAGCAGGAAACATTGGATGAATATCCGGAGCTTGAAGAAACACTAAACAAGCTGGCAGGAAAAATTACAGACGATGAAATGAGAAATATGAACTACCTCGTGAATGTTGAAGGTGAATCACCGGAAAAAACAGCGAAAGACTTTCTTGTTAAAGAAAATCTAATTGAAGAATAAGACAAAACCGCGCAAGTGCGCGGTTTTGTTTTTGGTGCGGACCGCCAGCAAAGGAGTTGGACCCAGGAAAATATATGGAAATGGCTCACAAACTGGATTTTCCTTCCAATTAACCAGTTCTGTCTAATGCAAATCCCTGTTATCCTCCTATAGTACGATCAAAACCATACCTAAACAAATCGTTTCAGGATTTATTTAATGGTATTTTTCCTCATGTTCTGTCAAACTATGATACTCAGCCAGGCCAGCGCTGGAATCCACTGTTCAAAGCTGGTTTAAGCCTCTGGCGTATGCTTTTATCCTTACAATAGGATCAGGATACCCTAACGTTTTTTACGGGGACCTATACGGAACGAAGGGTTCGACTGGGAGGGAAATTCCCGCTTTAAAGACAAAAATTGAACCCTTGCTAAAAGCCTGAAAAGACTTTGCGTATGGGACACAGCGCGATTATATCGATAACCAGGATGTAATTGGCTGGACAAGAGAAGGGAATTCAACAAAAATAAATTCCCGCTTGGCTACACTTATTACAGATGGTCCAGGAGGAACGAAAAGAATGTTCGTTGGAAGCCGAAATGCGGTTGAAAATGACATCACCGGCAACCGAACAGAAAAAGTAACAATTGAAACAGATGGCTGGGCGAATTTTAGCGTGAATGGAGGATCTGTTTCCGTCTATGTTCAGCAGTATAAGAATGAATGGCTACATTTGATTATCCGATGTATAAAGTAGGAGGCTGGCTTTAAAAGCTGCTATATTTAAAACAGGGAGACTCATTCAGCGTTTCCCTGTTTAAGTATAAGGCCCTGCGGAAAACAGAGTAAATCGGCGGTCAAAGGCAGATATAGGACGTCCCTTTCATGATGAAAACACCCTTTGCCTTTGCACTGGCCTTCCTCTTTTCCTCTTAACTGAAAATTCATGCCATTTACAGGTGTTCAAAGTTCGATTATCCTTAATATGACATGCAGCTTTAAGAATTGGAGGGATCCAGCGATGAATTCCAGATATGAAACGCGTCTATCTAACAGTAAATCTAAAAATCGTCCTAAATGGCTTAAGCGCATTACAGGGACTGTGATTATTCTGACACTCCTGGGAGGTGCAGCCTGGTATCTTCTTCCGAAGATTGCCGCGGATCAGCTTTCCGGATATTTGGATAATGAAATTGAAAAAAATGGCGGTTACGAGAATGTAAGATCAGCAGCTAATTCCAATCCCGAAGTGAGGGATTTTTTAGAAGAAGGGGCCAATGCAGATCCTGATTCTCTTCCTTTTACAACAAAAGAAGAGGCTACCCGAGTCGTGATGACGAAAGTAGGTCCGGGGAATTTGCAGAAAATCCAGTCGATGTCCGAGGACGGCGTTGATGCTGCCGAGCAGCAGGCGATTTTGAAAATGGCTGAGGAGAACCTCTCAGATGATGAATTACTGGCGTTAAAATATGTAGCCAATAGAGAAATTAACCAATAACCAGAGGATTGACGGGAATTGGTATAGGGTAAAGGCTATCATCACTCTTTAAAGTGAATTTTTAATCAGAGAAGGAGCTCATGGACCTTGGATAAGAGAAAGAACCCAATTATTGATTTCCTTGGGGGCAGAAAAACAGTATATGTGTTAGGTATATTGCTGTTACTTGGATTAAACATTTTCCTTTTTTCAAATGTATCATTTATTTTTGAACCTGCTGCTGTTTTTGTGGGAACAGTTGCTCTTCCAGTGATTCTTGCAACAGTAGCCTATTATCTGCTCCGGCCGCTTATGCGGCTGTTAATGAAAGCGGGAATAGACAGAACGGTGTCTATCTTCCTGCTGCTATTGCTTATTATCGGATTAATCGTTTTGCTGATTATGTCCGTTGTGCCATTCTTGATTGATCAAACGAAAAGTCTCTTTGTATCATTCCCGGAATATTGGAATGAGTTTATAACCGGATTTGAAGCATATGTAGAGAGCCAGTCCTATTTGGCTCCGGTATATGAGGATCTGAAAGAGAGAAGCTCGGGGATTCTAAGCTCTTTCGGAAGCAACGCTTCAAATGTAGCGTCTGAAACCTTGAACGGGTTTACAAAAGTATTGAGTGCGCTGACCAATGTGACGATTGGATTGGTTACAGCCCCCTTTATTTTATTCTACTTGCTTAAAGAAGGAGAAAAACTGCCTAAAGCTTTTATTGGCATTCTTCCTCCCAGAATGCGCGGCGGGACAAGAAAGGTGTTCCGCGAAATTGACGAGCAAGTAAGAGCATACATTCAAGGCCAGCTGCTCGTTAGTTTATGCATCGGGATTATGCTGTACATTGGATTTTTAATTATCGGAATGGAGTATGCCCTTGTGCTCGCAGCGATTGCAAGTGTCACAAGCGTTGTCCCTTACTTAGGACCTGTGATTGCGATTACGCCTGCAATTATTATCGCGATTGTAACGTCTCCATTTATGCTCATAAAATTGGCATTTGTATGGACGGTTGTGCAGCTTTTGGAGGGAAAGCTCATTTCCCCACAAATTATGGGGAAATCCCTGCGTGTTCACCCGATCACGATCATCTTTGTCTTGCTTACAGCCGGCCATCTTTTTGGAGTAGTTGGGGTTATTCTCGGAATTCCGGCATACGCCATCCTACGCACATTTGTGTTTCAGCTCTTCAAGCTTTACAAGAAAAGGTATAACCGTTACTATGCAGCTTCACCTGCAGATGAACGGTATAAAGAGGACCGGATTGAGTAGGCTGGAAAGCAGCCGTCAATATGAAAACCGCTTAGCAGGCATCTTAGAAAAACACCCGATTTTTGAAGAAATTTTCAGTGCTGCCGGCAAAGTATGGGAAAATTATTACTTAGGAGCGGGCTTTGTAACCCAAACCGTATGGAACGAACTTGCAGAAAATGAATTCGCATATGGGATTGGGGACGCAGACATCATATATTATGAACAGAATGATCTGAGTCCGGAGTCCGAGAAGGAGATAGAGAATCAGCTTAGAAGAGAGCTTTCAGCCATCCCTTTTAAATTGGATATTAAAAATCAGGCCAGGGTTCATCTATGGTACGAGGAGAAATTTGGCTTCCCGACTAAACCGTATTCTTCACTTGAAGAGGCCATCGATACCTGGCCAACAACAGCTTCTGCGATAGGGGTCAAAAAAAACAAATCGAATTATGAAATATATGCTCCATACGGGCTGGAAGATTTGTTTACGATGACTGTAAGACCGAACAAGCTGCTTGTTTCAAAAGAAGTATATGAAGCAAAGGCATATAAATGGAAAAGTAAGTGGCCGGGGCTGAAAATCATAGACTGGTAAAAAAAACCTTCATAGGCTGCCCCTATGAAGGTTTTTTATGTATACCTGGATTCAAAAAAGGGGACTGCCGTTAGCCAGTCCTCCTGCATCAAACCTACATAATCATAAAAATGATGATAATCGCAATTACAATCCGGTAGATTGCAAATGGAATCAGCTTCACCCGGTTAATCATTTTCAAAAAGAATTGAATTGAAATCAGGGCAAAAATGAAAGCTGTAATAAATCCGACGATGAAAAACGGGAGAGCATCCATCGTAAAATATTCCCAGTTTTTAAGCAGGGACAGTCCGCTTGCTCCGGCCATCACAGGAACAGCCATAATGAAAGTAAAATCCGATGCTGCCCGGTGGCTAATACCAAGCAGAACTCCACCGGAAATGGTAGATCCTGAACGTGAAAATCCCGGCCACAAACCGATGCACTGGAAAAGCCCCATCAAAAGTGCCTGCCGGTACGTCATTTTGTCAACAGAATCAGTTTTGACCTTCGGTTGCATGAGATCCGCAGCTATCATCAGAAAGGCTCCACCAATCAATCCGATAACTACAGTATTTACCGAGAACAGGTATTCATCAATATAGTCTTCAAAGGCCAGACCGAGCACAGCAGCCGGAAGAACGCCGATGATAACGGTTATTAATGAAAGCTTAGGAGTACCCGGTGCTTTTTCGGATGAGCTCTTTGTCTTCATTCCAAGCATGTCCATAAACTTCTGTCTGAAGATGACGACAACGGCTAGGATGGACCCAAGCTGGATTACCACTTTAAATGTATTGGCCACTTGCTGTCCATAGAGCTCAGATGACCGGAGCCATAAATCATCCACCGCAATCATGTGTCCGGTTGAAGATACAGGTGCAAACTCAGTTAAACCTTCGACTATGCCGAGTATAACGGCAGCAAATAAATCCCAGAAATTCATATAATGTCTCAACCTCTACTTTTCAATCTTTTCATCAAACTGTGTTTGCGGGCACTGCTGTATTGAGAGGCTGTGAGCTCAACAATTCAGGCTGAGCATTGAAGAGCCTGCGAACCAGCAATGACTTAAAAACAGCGTCTTTACAAAAATACCACAGATCGTTTCATTTGAGGAGCCCAATTATTAGGGAGATTTCAACAGCCGGGAATTCTAAAAGGAAGGGCAGATAACATGGGATGACGGATGCCAAGCAGCTCCCAATATATGAAAAGCTCAGAGCAGTTTGCCCTGAGCCTGTTTCCATGCTTTTTATCCAATACGTGGACTTCTGGATCTAAGCAAAGTATAAATTGAAGGAGATTGCCAGATTGTAATGAATGCTCCCTGATCGGAGACTTTCACTCAGTAGTACGGAGAAATCATCAGATAAACAACAACGCCGGTCAGACTGACATAAAGCCAGAGAGGCATCGTCCACCGGGCGATTTTTCGATGCTTTTCCACCTTCATATTTAACCCCCTTGCAAGTGTTAAAAGTGCAAGCGGAACAATGACAACTGAAAGCAGAATGTGGGAAATCAGGATGAAATAATAAATTGGACGGATGATCCCCTCGCCTCCAAACGGAGTATTCGGTGCCAGGGCGTGATAGGTTACATAGGATATCAGGAACAAGGCAGTCGTTGAAAACGCGCCGAAAATATAATTCCTGTGCCGTTTCACATTTTTCTGCTTAATGATCGAATACAAAGCGGCCAGCAGAAAAACAAAGGTAAAGCTATTCATGACGGCATTAAAAAATGGAAGAAAGGTTAAGTCAATGTGACTCAGGTCATTTCCCTTTGGCATAAAGTACAAAACAGCGACAAGGGCGTTTATAGCAATGGTCAATGTTACAATAATGGGTGTATAATTCCGTTCTTTTATATTCATAGTCTAACTCCTTTTAAGTGGCTCTCAATAAGCTATTATAGATTTTTTCAACACCAGAGTAAAATACAGAGTGCAAAAAACGGCAATTTTCTTTCATATTATTACAAAAGATTGAACAGCCGGTCTGAAAATTGGTTGGTTGGTGGTGAAATGCGGCAGCTTGAAATAGTGAATAGTAGGAGATGAGGATGAATGGAAGGGGGCGCATCACAGTGGACCCTCTAAAATTCTTTTTGATTCAAGTTTTTATGCCTGGAACGGCCGTTCAGCAGAACATTTTGGACCTGAGGTGCAAGGTTCGGCCTGATTTTGATGTGTTTCTCCTGCTTCTTTAACGCATAGTATCAGGATATCGACCGAAAACGAAGATAAATCGATCGAAACTGTATTATATCGACCGAAAACGAACACAAATCGACCGAAATTTAATTAGATCAACCATTTTTACCTACATATCGACTTTTCCATATCGACTTTTCGACAAAATTCGATCAATCTCTTATCACCTGTAGAACCACCGGAGGCAAGAAGAGATTGATCCCAGCAAAATGAGACAGCCAAAGGGTCTTCAGTACCTACCTGCGAACGTACGAACTCCTCATAAATCTGCCAACTAAAAATGGGAGCAGGGTGCCGTTCAGCACATTGCTCCCATCTAGGCAAAGCCGGTTTCCTCCCCGGGCTATCTCCCGGTTTCCTTTATTAAGAAACGATCGCAGCAATTTTTCCTTTCACATGACGTTCAGATAGTCGGACCAGTGCATCGGGAATTTCTTCAAGCGTAATTTTTTCTGCGAGGAGAGAATTGATTTTCCCATCCTTCAGCAGGGCAAGCATTTCATCGCCCATTGCAGCTAAATCCTTTTGGGATTCAAAATCTGCTTTATGGATGGCGCCCAGAGCAATCTCATGGAAGGATAGGACTTTGGTGAAAGGTTTTAATCCGGACGTGTCAGGTGCTCCTGCTATGTGGGCAAGCTGTCCCCGATAGGCAAGGTATTCCAAAGCTTCTGTAGCAGTTTGGCGGCTAACTGTATCAAGAACGGCGTCTACTCCTCTGCCGTTTGTAAGTTCAAGCACTCTTTTTGTTACATTTTCCGAGCGGTAATCAATGACATGATCCGCTCCTAATGACTTCACGTAGTCATGGTTGGCAGCGGACGCAGTTGTAATTACTTCTAAGCCAGCCTGTTTTGCAAGCTGAATGCCAAAGCCTCCTACTCCTCCTGCTCCGCCTTGAATAAGGATGTTATTAAATGTGTACAGCGGAAGCTTTCGGAATAAAGCCTCGTATGCTGTATAACCGGCAGTAGGAAGAGCTGCAGCATCTTCAAATGATATGTCATCCGGAATTCGGGAAACCGTGTGTGCGGTTGTTACAGCGAATTCTGCAAAACCGCCGCCTTTTGTCATATCCCCGTGATACACGACCCGGTCGCCTTTTGACCACCCGGAAACTCCGTCTCCAAGTGCCTCTACAGTACCTGCGACATCTAAGCCGAGTATGTGAGGGTAGCTCCAATCAGGGTTTCCGTTCGATGCGGTTTTATAATCTACAGGATTAAGACTGACTGCGCGGACCCTGATAAGGATTTCTCCTTTTTGCGGTACCGGGGTTTCGGCTTCTCCGACTCTCATTTGATCCCATTTTCCTTTTTCTTCAAGAAGTAATGCTTTCAATGATTTCCACTCCTTCATTTTCGTATTAGTAATGGCTATGTATATAATAGATCTATAAAAAGAATTTGTACAAGAAGGCACTTTTATGTACGGTAGTTACCGAATGGAAACTGCTTCAGGAGGGACAGTATGAAACAGCTTGAAAATGAATATCCATGTGCGATCAACCTGGTCATTGATTTGATCGGAGGAAAATGGAAAGTCCTGATTCTCTGGAATTTGAATAGAAGCACGAAACGATTCTCAGAGCTGCAAAGAGCGATTCCTGGAATCACCCAAAAGGTTTTGGCACAGCAGCTAAAGGAGCTTGAGGAGCATGGCCTGATTATCGGGAAAGCCTATTCAATTGCTCCGGCCAGGGTAGAGTATTCAACAGCAGAATTGAGAAAGAAGCTGCAGCGAACCCTTAATGAGATGTGCGTTTGGGGAGATCAGTCCGCAGATGCCCATCAAATCGAGAGAAAAGAATGCTGGATCGGAAGCGGGGCTGCTGTCAGGTGATTGATTTTGAATGGTACCGGAGTTTTATCAGCATCTATAAGCATCAATCCGTATCGGAAGCTGCAAAATCGCGGATTCTCACTCAGCCTGCCATGAGTCAGCATCTTGCAGCCCTTGAAGCCGAAGTGGGAGAACCGCTGTTTACAAGGACGACTAGAAAAATCGTCCCTACTAACCGCGGAAAGGAATTATACACTAGGCTTGCTCCGTTAATTGAGACACTTGAAAAGACGACACTTGAAATTCGCCATACGTTAAAGACCTCTCCTTCCATCATAATAGGCTCGCCGATTGACTATTTCTCTTCAAGGATTCTGGAGCGCCTTAAGGCTTGTGACTTAAAGGTTATCCATTATCAGGGTGATTCGCAGGGCCTCTTCGATATGCTGGACCAAAACCGGACAGATCTGATTGTCACAACACAGCGTCTCAGCAAACCGGGTATTGAGTACAAACTGGCTGAAAGAGAGGAATTCTTTATTACCGTTCCATTCAGCATGGAAGTTCCTCCTGCTGACTCCGCAATAGAGGAATGGCTGCTTGAGCAAAATTGGATCAGCTATGGTATGGAGCTCCCGATTATAAGAAGAATGTGGAGAGAGCATTTTAAAAATCGGCCTGAAATGGACCCTTATTACGTTATTTCAGACTTAAGAGCCATCCTTACTGCAGTGGAGAAAAAGATCGGCATCAGCCTGCTGCCCGATTATCTGATTCAAGAATCGGTAAAACAGAATAAAAGTAAGATTGTCTATCGCCACCTGTCCGTATCAAATGACATTTACATAGGCTATAAAAGCAAAAATAAACAGGATCCGTTCTATCAGCAAATCATTAACCAGCTTGTAAGGTGATGTAAAACCTCTTGGAGACCACTCGTTTTCAAGGGGTTTTTTTAGGTTGAGCAGACGGAGAAGACAAGCAAATACCTGAAAATCTTAAATGTAATAAAATTGAAACATTTTTAATGAACCCTCGATAAACCCGTTTGTTACGGCAAACATTCATTACAGATATATCTTTTTTTTTGAATGCTGGGCTTTTAGGCCCGCCTTCAGAAAGAATACCCAGTTTGATAGACATTCAACAGCGGGTAACACCGACAATAGAACGGAATTGAAAGCGGCAAAACCCGCCTTTCAGTTTAGAAAGGAGGACGCAATCAATGAGCTCTGATCAGAATGACCGCTATAAGAAAATCGGATACGGCAGTTTAGCTGCGGCGGGAATGAGCCTATTGTTTATTCCTGGTATTCGAAAGAAAGTTATTCCTGATGCTGCAAGGCACAAAACGGAAGATAAAAAGAATGATGTGAAAGAAGAAGTAAAAGAAGAAGCAGATGAGCTTGAGGGTGACGTCAAGCAAAGGCTGGCGGATGAGTTAAAGGACCATGCCCAGAAAAAAATGCAATCCAAAGTAAAAGAGGCTGCGGGTAAGCTTGAAACAGCGAAAGAAGAAAACGCAGAAAATGTTCACTCCAAAGCTGAAGAAATGAGAGATAAAGTTCAGGAAGCACTTCTGAAGGTTCGTTCCAAGCTGAAAAATTTCAAGGAAGCCGGAGAAGATTTTCAGGAGAAAATCAAGCCGGATGACAATGGAAAAATGAGAAGCGCCAGGCATTTAAAAGGTGTCAATC
This sequence comes from Metabacillus sp. 113a, assembly GCF_050107635.1. Lineage (NCBI taxonomy): Bacteria > Bacillati > Bacillota > Bacilli > Caryophanales > Bacillaceae > Metabacillus > Metabacillus sp. 113a. The sequence continues at coordinate 39,542 of NZ_JBNILJ010000018.1, forward strand.
AGCTTAAAAGCGTCTCTCAGGTCAAAAGTGCAGCGAACGTAAAGAAGCCCAGTGAAATCAAGTCAGCGAGTAATATAAAAACGATTAGCTCCATCTCAAACTCTTAAACAATGAAGGGAGAAAGATAACATGGCTGTTCAAAAAAGTACGGATAGTTCCAGTCTGGCAGAAGTAGTTGACCGTATTCTTGACAAAGGGGTCGTAATTGATGTGTTCGCCCGCGTTTCATTAGTCGGGATTGAACTGATTACAATTGAAGCGAGAGTCGTAATCGCAAGTGTGGATACATGGTTAAGATATGCAAACGCAGTAGGTCTTCTCCGAGATGACGCTGAAGAGGATAATGCACTTCCTCAGCAGACAAACGAACGAGATAAGCAATTCAGCATTTAATAAAGCCTGAAGGAAGCCAGCCGGGTGCATAAGCCCCGGCGGTTCCTTTTAAATAGAAGAGCGGCGGTGAATCTTATGAAGATTAAAGAAATTATTCAATCATTAAATGAATTCTTCTCAGAGCATATAGCTCCCCCTCATAAAATAACTTCCATTGAACCTGTTGAAGAAGGATGCAAAGCTGTTGTGGAAGTCGTGGAAGAACGCGAGTATATGAGAAAGTATGCAAAAGATGAAATGCTCGGGGTGTATGATGTGACATTGGATTCAGAATATGATGTGACCTCATATACCCGTAAAAGTTTAAGGCCGAGAAGCGCCATGATGGATGAAGCGGAATAGGAAACAGCAGGATTGGGGGCAGAATGAATGACCGTATTAAAAGAATCAAAACCAGCACCGGGTAAGAGACAGGACTCATTTTATGAAGAGGCCTTCCATGAAATTCTGCAGCGGTCTGCTTCCTATATGAAAGCCGGTTATCCAGTTCATTTCACAGGGCCATCAGGAGTCGGGAAAACAACCCTTGCCCTTAATCTGGCTAAGAGCAGGAAGCGGCCTGTGATGCTGATGCATGGAAATCACGAGCTTTCCAACGCGGACTTAATTGGCTCCTTCACAGGGTATACGAGCTCAAAGGTAGTGGATAATTATATCCGCACGGTCTACAAAAAAGAAGAAAACGTAACAGAAATGTGGAAAAACGGGAGGCTCCTGGAAGCCGTCCAAAATGGCTATACCCTTGTCTACGACGAGTTTACGCGTTCGAAGCCGTCAACGAATAATTTATTTTTATCGATATTGGAAGAAAAGGTTCTTCCGCTGTATGGAACGAAGCATACAGAGCCTTTCGTTAAGGTCCACCCGGAATTTACAGTGATTTTCACAAGCAATCCAGATGAATATGCAGGGGTCTATCAAACTCAGGAAGCGCTCCTGGACCGGCTGATCACGATGCCGCTCTCGTTTATTGAACCAGAGGCGGAAGCGAACATTATTGCAAGAAAATCAGGGGTCTCGTCTGATGAAGCGAAAAGCATTTCGCGTTTTATCAATAACCTGCGGGATTTATCCAGAAAAGAAGGCAAAGAAGGTCCGAGTCTTCGGGCATCCATTATGATTGCCCAGTTATCAAATGATCAGAAGATTAAAATAGACGGTAAAAACGAGACATTCCGGCAGCTTTGCCAGGATATTGTCTGGTACCAATTAAGAAAATCGCTTGAAAACGAGAGTGATTCTAAAATTCTCCAAATCATTCAGGCGGAATGCAAGAAAATATAGGGGTGACCATTATGAGTGAAACTGGAATCTATATCTTTTGCGGAATTCAAACAGCTGAAACAGAGCCTGCATTTGGAACTGTAGTACTGGAAGGCCAGGATTATCCGATTTTTACAATCCATTATGAAGATTCCGCTATTGCAGCGGCGGAAGTGCCAATGAAAATTTATCATCCAAACAAAGAGAACGTGATGGCACATCAGCAGGTCGTCTCCTCAGTAATGAAGCAGAATGACACGGTTATTCCAATTAGCTTTGGAAACATTTTCAAAACAAAAGAGGACGTGCAAATGCTGCTGAAAAATCTTTATCCACAGTTTGCTAAGCTTTTTCCAGAGATAAAAGGAAAAATGGAGCTTGGTTTAAAAGTAGTAGCAAAGGAAGAATGGATTAACAAAGAACTTTCCGGGCGAAGTGATATTCTGAAAATGAAAGAATCCGTCAAAGGAAAGTCTGAAGAGGCAGGCTACTACGACCGGATCAAGCTTGGAGGAATGGCTCAGGAGTTTTTTGGAAAACTGCAAAGGCAAGTTAACAAAGAAGTATTCGAGCCGCTACAGCAGGTTTCTGAAGCAGCCAATCAAAATAAACCAATCGGCGAAAAAATGCTGTTAAATGGGGCTTTTCTTGTAGACCGTAAATATGAGGAGTTATTTGACAGCAAAGTTAATGAAATCCACGAAAGTTGGGGAAACAAGGTTGATTTCCATTATTCAGGACCATGGCCTGCTTACAATTTCATCAACATCCAGCTGAAGGTTGAAGAAACGTCATGATTCATAAGCTCTTTACCGCACCATTGAATCTCGTGGTAAAGGTCGGAGAGAAGATCAAAGAAGAGGCGGATAAGGAATTGTTTGATATTCCGACGATTCAGCAAAAGCTGATCCAGCTTCAAATGATGTATGAACTGGATGAAATTGAAGAGCAGGCATATAAGGAACAGGAAGAGCAGCTTCTGCTTCGGTACGAAACGGCAAAGCGCCTTGAAATGAAAGAGTACGAAGAGATGCTGAACCAGGAGAAGTGAGGGATTTAAATGAGGAACCTGATTTATCTTTACGGGCTCATACCTGCAGAAGAAGCGGCTGAAAGGACTTTGCCCTCCTTTAAAGGGTTTGATCAAACCAGCGACAGCTTCTCTGCACAGTTCGGTAAAGTTAACGCTGTTGTATGTGAACTTGATCCGGCTGAATATTCGGAGGATCAAATTAAAGAAAAAGTGAATGAAGTGGAATGGCTTCATGAAAAAGCCTTTCATCACCATGAAATCCTGATGATGCTTGAGAAGGAATATACACTGATTCCGACTAAATTCTGTACGATCTATTCTTCCATGGAAAGCCTGGAAGAAACTGTTGTGCAATATCAGGACCGAATGGCTGACTTATTCAGCTACCTGGAAGGCAAAGAAGAGTGGAATGTTAAGATATACAGCAATGATAAGGAAATGAGAGAAACATTTGGAGATAGCAATCCGACTGTTCTTGCTAAGAAAGAGGAAATGGCCCAGCTTCCTCCAGGCAGACAATACTTTGAAAAAAGAAAACTGGAACAGCTTGTTGACCGGGAAATGGAACTTGAAAAAAATAGAATCTGCGAACAAATTCACGAAGAACTGATTCCATTTTCTGCTGACAGCACCGTCAAGAAGACTTGGAGCCAGGACGTCACCGGGAGAGATGAACAGATGTGCTGGAACAGTGTTTATCTGCTTCCAAAAGATCAAATCGCTCTTTTCAGAGAGAAAATCCAGGAGGCAGCAGAATCGAATCTCGAAGCGGGATGGAAATTCGAACCCACTGGTCCCTGGCCTCCGTACCATTTCGCAAGTCTGACAGCAGATGAGGAGATAAAAAATGGATCAGCCCCGGCAAATTGAAAATAGCGATGTATCCCTTCTGGATATTCTGGATGTCATTCTGGACAAAGGGGTTGTGCTGAGAGGGGATCTCATTATCTCAATAGCAGGAATTGATTTAATATATCTAGATCTTAGGGTCTTGATTTCAGCAGTAGAGACCCTTGTTGAAGCAAGTGGAAACCAAACCCTTTCATCAACCGAGATGGATCGGGAAAGAGAGGAGCTTGTACATGTCACAGAATCCCGCAGACGCTAAAACAGGGCTGCAAAGCAGCAATGGCAGGATTAATCTTGATCCGGATTCTGCCGAGCAGGGGCTTGCCCAGCTGGTCTTAACAGTCATTGAACTTCTAAGGCAGCTAGTTGAACGGCACGCCATCCGACGTGTAGACGGCGGCACTCTAACGGATCAGCAAATCGAGGATCTAGGAGTAGCGCTTGCAAATCTGGAAATCAAGATGGAAGAGATGAAAGACATCTTTGATTTAAAGGATGAAGACTTGAATATTGACCTTGGCCCTCTCGGGAATCTGATCTAAAGGGACCGCCAAAGAATCGAGGAGGAATAAAGGTGAATGAAATCCAGCATAACAGCCAGTCCAGTTCTATTGTAGATGTCCTTGAAAAGGTTTTGGATAAAGGAGTCGTGATAGCCGGTGATATTAAAATCGGGTTAGCGGATGTTGAACTCCTGACCATCAAAATCAGGCTGATTGTTGCATCAGTAGATAAGGCAAAAGAAATTGGCATGGACTGGTGGGAAAACGACCCTTATTTAAGCTCAAAAGCGGCAGCCGGAAACAGCGAGGCGCTCGAGGAAGAAAACAAACGTCTCAATGACCGGATCAAGCTGCTTGAAGAAAAAATGGAGAATCAAAGACTCGTATAACAAAAACTGTACGATTAGAATCTTAGGAGGAATGAAAATGGAAAAAAATAATCAGAACCAATCAGGTACGAATGCCAGCGGGAACAATGAGGGAAAGAAGCAGTCCAGAATGAAACGGCCATCCATTGACAAAAACTTTCTAACAGGCTCTATTGCAGGCGTGCTGGCAGGAGTTGGAGCAACCTTGCTTTTAGCTCCAAAATCCGGAAAGGAAGTTAGAGACTCCATCGGAAAGCAATCTGCTTCTGTTATGGACAGCTGCAAGCAATTTGGAGGAAGTACTAAGGAAAAACTGAACTCCCTTAAAGATAAAGGAACTTCCAAAACTCAGGAAGCTGCTGAAAAAATCAAAAAATCCACTCTGTACATTGTAAAAAGAGATGAGAAGCCTAAATCTGATAATCAAAAGAATCAAGAAAATAACCAGGAACAAGCAAAGGCAGAAACAGAAAGCCAGGAAACAGGCAGTGGAAATTCCTCTGATCAGCAAGCAAACAGTATAGCTCAGGAAGAGTCCTCTTCCGGCAAAAATGAAGCGGGTCTGGAAGAATCCAAAAGCGCTGCATCATCTTCTCAATCTCAGCAAGCAGATGATGAAGGGACAGAAAATGAGCCGTCTTCTAATAGCCCGGCAGAAAATGAAGCAGCAGCTTCCGTACAATTGGATACCGAAAAGCCCAAACCGGCTCCAGCCCAGACTGCTGCACGAACCAGGACAGCAAAGGCGAGAAAAACAGCGTCTTCGGCTAAAAAAGAAGCAGACAATGGCAGCGGAACTGTTATCAAGAGTGAAGATGATACGATGCAATCTTCAAAATAACAATCTGGAAGCCAAGGAGGGCCTGATATGAGTGCCAGTTCAAAGGACAGCATATTAGAAATGTTTGTACATGCAGCAAACAAACATAATTTTTCACTGGATATTACGCTAAACATGAAAGGATCTCTCATTACCGGGACCCTCATCTCAGCAAAAGAGTACTTCGGAAACATGAGTGAAAAGTTTGAGGGAGGCAGTGAGCTTTCAAAAGCCATCAGCGGCAAGCTGATGGACGCGAGCAGCCAAGATGTTGAAAGCGCAGAGGATGTCCTGTACATCCATTTAAAGGATACGAAAATTTACTGTGGAGACAGCAAGCCTACTCCTTCAAAAAGTGAATTTTTATGGAGAGGAAAACTGGATCAGACCGATGGGTTTTTCCTCGGCAAGATTTCAGAAGATGCATGATACAGTAAAAGAAGACCAATCGGGAGTCCCGGTTGGTCTTCTTTTACTTATCGGTATTATTAATCTTTGTTTTGCAGCGCCTCGCAGCCTTCATCACCTGTTCTGATTTTGTAGGCATTTGATAATTCATAGGTGAAAATTTTCCCGTCTCCCGGTTTGCCGGTCTTAAGAATCCTGCAGGCCAGATCCACTACATCCTGGACTGGAACTTTGCAGACAACAATTTCGATCTTCAATCGTTCGTACATATTGATTTCTCTTTTAGCCCCCCGGTAAAACTCCGTAAAGCCCTTTTGAAGCCCGCATCCTCTCACAGTTGAAACAGTTATCCCGCTGACGCCTATTTTACCCATTTCCTGCTTGAACTCTTCAAATCGGTCCGGACGGGATATGATTTCTATTTTCGTTAATTTTTCACTCATTTATGCTGCCCCCCTGCTTTTTAAAGGTTAGACTCCTGGTATGCTTTTTCACCGTGCAATGTAAGGTCGAGTCCCATGGATTCCTCTTCTTCGCTTGCTCGGATGCTGACAATAAAACTTACCGCTTTTATAAGAATGAAGGTTGCGGCTCCTACGAACACGTAAGTGGTACCAATGGCTATCAGCTGCTTTAGCAATAGCACAGCGTTTCCATAGAAGAGTCCGTCAGCCCCGGCAGTGTTTACGGAAGTTGTCGCGAACAAACCGGTTGCAATTCCTCCCCATGTACCGCCGATTCCGTGCAATCCGAATGCATCCAATGCATCATCATAGCCAAGCTTTTCTTTTAGAAAGAATACTCCCCAGAAGCAAACGGCTCCTCCGATGAGTCCAATGACGATCGATGCTGCCGGTGTAACAAATCCGCAAGCAGGGGTAATGGCAACAAGTCCGGCTATTGCCCCGGAAATAGCCCCGAGCATAGTTGGTTTTTTATTAATAAGCCATTCAACGAGGATCCACCCAATAATACCTGTAGCAGCAGCTGTATTGGTGTTAATGAAAGCGGTCATTGCGACATCATTCAATGTAAGGGCACTCCCGACATTGAACCCGAACCACCCAAACCAAATCAGCATGCCTCCAAGCAGAGTTAGCGGGAGATTATGCGGGGAAACAGAATTTTTGCTTTTTCTCGTACCGATGACAACCGCCAGCACCAGTCCGGCTACACCGGATGAAATATGAACAACATTCCCTCCCGCAAAGTCCAAAGCACCAAGTTCCCTGAGCCATCCCCCTACGCCCCAAACCCAGTGGGCTACGGGAGCATATACGAGAAAAGTCCATAAAACACTGAACAGCACAAAAGCTGAAAACCTCATTCGCTCTGCGAAAGCTCCTGATATAATCGCACATGTTAGAACGGCGAACGTCAGCTGAAACATCATATATAAGCTGTGGGGAATTGTGGCGCTGTAATCAGGATTAGGCTCAAAGGTGACCCCCTGAAGGCCAATCCAGTCAAGCCCTCCAATAAACGCGTTTCCTGTTGTTGAAAAAGCCAGTGAATAGCCTGCAATAATCCAAAGGACTGAAATGATGGCAATGGAACTTAAACTGTACATCGCAGTACTGAGAACATTTTTGCTCCGGACCATTCCTCCGTAAAATAAGGCAATACCCGGAGTCATAATCCACACCAGCAAGGTTGCTACGAACATAAGTAACGAGTCGCCCATCTGCATTGCTAATTCCTCCTTCAATATTCATTGTTTTTCTTCATGTTAGCTTATATGACATTGGTTGTTATATAAAGTATCATATGTGAAAGAACAAATAATATCAATAAGAATTTTCAAATAAATCAATATTTTTATATGTAAGCAGATACATTTTGTTAGAAAATCTAACATAAAAAATGCTGATCTTCTGAGAAGACCAGCATCGGATAAAATCTCTTAGAGTTTCGTTTTTAAATCTGCAAATCGCTTGTTCAATCCATCTTCAAGATTTTGAAGGAATGGGTAGCCATGTGCTTTTTGAATGGCGGCTGATTGTGTTCTTAGCTGTTCGTATGCCGCGATCTTCTGTCTTGCTCTTGAAGTGGCTCCGGATTTTATGCTCCGATCCATATAATTGAGCAGACGGTGCATAGATACCTGGTTCATCGTTCGTTCACGGGATATTTTAGCAGGTTTGATATACTGTGTTAGCTTAGCCTGGCGAATAGAGGCTCCAGGCACCTGGCCGATTTCTCTTTCCGTTGCGGAAATCGCTGAAACCAATGTTCCGTATTGCCTGTCAAGAGAAGTGATGCTTGATCCAGCTATGGCTTTATTGTAATCTCTAGTTCTGATTTGAAGAATCATCCCGTATAAATCAGCTTCCTGGCCTTCGAGGCTTGCAGAGATCGAGGCAGGCAGGCGCGGGTAGCTTCCGGATTTTTTGAACTGAATGGTTTTAGCTTGAAGCCTGTCCAGTGCGGCAAGCTGTGACTGAGCCTTTGAAATCTGCCCGGAAGAGATGCTTTGTTTTATTGAAAGCATCAATCTATGCTGGGACATTTCGTACATACTGCCTGCAATCGTGATTTTGGCAGGTGTCACATATTTTTTCAAAAGATCGTTTCTTTTGCTTTTGCCCGGAACTTTTCCGATGGCTTTTTCTGTTGCCCTCAGCTCTGAGGTTACCCCATCATATAGAGTATGCATTCTCGTTATGCTTCCGCTGCTGATAATGCTTTTGTATTTAGCGGTGGCCTGCATCAATTTTTTTCCTTGATTGCCGGCTGCTGAATAGGCGGAGTACTGGGATTTTAATGAATACCCTTTTTTCCGGGCAATCGTTTCGAAGGAATCTCCGGATTTCAAAATGATCACCTTTGTCATTTTCTCCACTTGCGGGTATAGCCACCTTACATCGCTGTTGTGCATCCTTACACAGCCGGAGCTTACGTATTTTCCGATTGAGCTTTCATTGTTATTGCCGTGGATGGCATAGGTAGTCCCGTATGTACCTCTTGCGTCAAGCCCAAGCCATCTGTCACCGAGTGGGTTGCGGGGATCGCCTCCGGGGATGCTATTTGTATAATAAGGCCGGTTCACAATCTTTGAAACAATTTTAAACGTCCCTTCCGGTGTCAGGCTGTCGTTCCGTCCTGTAGCAATGCGGAATGTCCGTATGAGTTTGCCGTGATCAAAGAAGGCAAGCTTGTTAATCGATTTGTTTATAATAATCAATTGATCCCCTGCAGCAGAAGCAGCAGGAACATTCCCTGCCAATACCAGACTGAACGCCAGCACAATCAGACACATGAGCTTTTTCATATTTCTCCCCCTTGGATTATCTGAAACTACCAATATATTATAATTCAGGAAAAAATAGAAAATTGTAGAACCTTGTAAGGAAATTAAGCTTACTATAAATTTTGCAAACGCTGTGTTTAATTGAAGGGGATAAAAAGGTGCCGAGTTCATTAAAGAGACGGCAAGGGGGATTTAATGGGGCATTGCGACTGTCGTGAAAAGTGGAAATAAAAAAGGCACCTGAATAATCAGGTGCCTCTGCGTATTGCGGCGGGGGACCAAACGCCACATCGTTTGTACCTTAAAGGTGCGTCCCCCGTCTTATGCAACTCAGCTCATCGCCCTAGTACTATATCACGATTTAAAGAGGGATGCAAGGGGGGCAGGATGATTAACAGGCGTATGACAAGCCGGGAAGGACTGCGTGAAAGGGAACCCTCAGGCTTCAGGAGCAGGTGGAATTTCCCCTGTTTTTTAAAATTGGGAAGTGTGCTTTCAGGATAGGCAGTTTGACGGAATTGGTATATAATTTTAAAGAGATTATCGAAGGGGACGAATGAAAATCATGAAAATCGGAATTAGGAATAAAATCCTATTCGGCTATGCAGTCATTCTTATTTGTTTAATTGGGTCGATTTTGCTGATAAACAGCCAGATATCCCAAATGCAGAAACAGAGAAATTTTATTATAAATCACGATTTGCAGATTTTTAACCTGACGGGTCAGGCAGAAACAAATTTGCTTGAAATGCAGACCGGCCAAAGAGGTTTTGTCTTAACAGGGGATGAGGACTATGCAAATTCCTTTGAGACTGCCAATGATGAATTAGAAGAAAACTTCAAGGATCTTGGCGTGCTTTTGAGCGATAACCCTTCCCAGCAGGAAAAGCTGGAAACGATAAAAGGGAATATCAATGAATGGATTTCAGAAAGAGGTGAACTCCTCATAACTTTAAAAAAACAAGGAAAGGAAGAGGAAATCACCTCAATTTATGAACAAAGTCCCGATTCCGGTGAGATTCAGGCGGTCCGCGGTCAATTTGAATCATTTCGGAGCACGGAACTCAGCTTAACGAAACAAAGGGCAGAGCAATTGGATGCCCAGAACCAGGGACTCCGGCTGACGATGTACGGCCTTATGCTAGTGACAATTATTATTTCAATTGTTACTGGATTGGCCATTTCCAGATCCGTTGTTTCCACCGTGCAGCAGGTAATCAACAATATTAAAGCAATGACAGTCGGAGGCAGCCTATCCACTCGTCTGAAGGTAAAGACAAACGATGAGATCAAGGATTTAGCGGTAGCTACAAACGGTCTTCTGGATGTTATGGAAGAACGAAGCTGGATTCAGACAGGCATTAATAAAGTGAATACAGACAATCAAGGGATCTCTTCTCTCGAGCCTTTGGGAGAAACATTCCTTAAAAATATTGCAGAAATGACAGGTTCGGCAATGGGTGTCTTTTACGTGAAAGATCGCAAAGTGTTTGTTAAAAAGGCTGGATATGCATTTGACGAAGAGCTGGGAAAGACTTCATTCGGTCTTGGAGAAGGTCTTGCCGGACAGGCAGCACTGGATAGAAAAGTAATGGCTGTCAATGAAATCGGCAAAGACTATCAGCCAATTTCATCCTCTTTGGGGCAGATCAAGCCAAACAGTCTGTTAATTGCTCCAGTATTATACAAAGGGGATGCAGTAGCGGTCATTGAACTTGCAAGTGTTTCTGAATACTTGCCGAAGCACATTCAGCTGCTCGAAGCACTCGTCGAGTCAATGGGGCTGACGGTCAACAGTGTACTCGGCCAAATGGAAATCAAACGTCTTCTCGCTGAATCCCAGGCCATGACTGAAGAGCTTCAAACTCAATCGGAAGAATTGCAGACTCAATCAGAGGAACTTCAAATGCAGTCAGAGGAGCTGCAGATGATCAACGAACAGCTTGAATCGAGAAGCGAAGATGCTGAGGATAAATCCAAAGAGCTTGAACAGGCAAAAGAAGAGCTCGAAGCACAGGCGAAGCAGCTGATCGCTGGCTCTAAATACAAATCCGAGTTCCTGGCCAATATGTCCCACGAGCTTAGAACACCGCTCAACAGTATCCTGATCCTCTCTGAGATGCTTGCTGAGAATACAGGGAAAAAACTTGCTTCTGAAGAGCAGGAATTTGCAGAGATCATTCACTCTTCAGGCCAGGACCTGCTTAACCTGATTGATGAAATTCTGGATTTATCCAAAGTTGAGTCTGGCAAGCTGGAAATTCATTTCAGTGAAGTGAATGCGGCAGGAATTCCAGAGTATATCGAACGGAACTTTGATCACATAGCAGCCCAAAAAGGACTGTATTTGAATATTGAGTATTCCACCGACGTGCCGGACTTGGTTTATACGGACGAAAAGCGCTTGAATCAAATTATTAAAAATCTTCTGTCCAACGCGTTTAAATTTACAACCGAAGGCGGTATTACGGTTTCGATCAATCAAAATGGAGAAGGTCAGATCCTGATTGCCGTAAAAGACACAGGAATTGGAATCCCCCCTGAGAAGCAGGACGTAATTTTTGAGGCATTCCAGCAGGGCGATGGTGCGACTGTCAGAAAGTATGGAGGCACGGGGCTCGGTCTTTCCATCTGCCGTGAACTCGCCAAGCTTCTTGGCGGAGGGATTACCCTGGAAAGTGAAGAAGGAAAAGGCAGTATATTTACTCTCACGTTTCCTGCCCATCCGGATCTGGCAGAAATATCTGAGGAACAGCGGTCTCAATATGAAGCGGCTGTCGGAGCCGAAACCATTGCAGTCCAGGAAATGCCGGCACCGAATACTCCAGAAAATGAAGATGTATTTGCAGGAAAGAACGTTTTGATTGTGGATGATGATTATCGGAATATTTATGTTCTTGAAGCAGCCCTAAAGAGTGAGGGCATGAACGTCATCACAGCTGAAAACGGCCTGAAGTGCCTGGAGCTTCTCGAAACCGGGCAAGAATCGGTCGATTTAATCTTGATGGATATCATGATGCCGGTAATGGATGGCTATGAGACAATGAAAATGATTCGCCAGGAGTATAGCATGACGGATGTGCCGATTATTGCCCTTACAGCAAAGGCGATGAAAAACGACAGGGAAAAATGTCTTGAAGCAGGAGCCTCGGATTATATCAGCAAACCGCTTAAAATTGAGCAGCTTCTTTCTGCTATGAGGGTCTGGCTAACAAAGTAAAAGAGGTTGAAGCAAATGGAAGAGAAAGATCTAAATTATCTGGAAGAGTCCTCATCGGGTTTGCGTGAAGAAATAGAAATGGACTTGCTGCTCGAAGGCATCTACAGGCTTTCAGGATATGACTTTAGAGGCTATATGAGATCCTCGATTGGAAGAAGAATTCAAAACCGGATGAGAATGGAACAAATCAACCGCATTTCGAGCCTGTTGGACAGGGCGATCCATGAACCTGAAATGCTAAATACCCTGTTAAACGATTTTTCCATCAATGTGACGGAGATGTTCCGGAATCCTAGCTTCTTCCGTTCTTTCAGGGAAAAAGTCGTTCCGCGGCTGCGTGAACTGCCTGCAGTCAGAATCTGGCATGCCGGCTGTTCCACAGGAGAAGAAGTGTATTCTATGGCCATCCTCCTTGAAGAAGAAGGCCTTTCTGAACGAACCCATATTTATGCGACAGATATGAATGAACGGGTATTGGATCAGGCGAAAAAAGGAAAGTTCGCGTTAACCAAAATGCAAAATTATACTAAGAACTACCTCTTATCAGGGGGAACCCGCTCATTTTCAGAATTCTACTCTGCGGACGAGCGATTTGCCTATTTTCGCCCCGAGCTGATGAAGAATATCAGTTTTGCCCAGCACAATCTGGTGACGGATCAATCGTTTAACGAGTTTCATGTCATCATTTGCCGGAACGTACTGATATACTTTACAGGAACCCTGCAAAATCAGGTCCACCGACTCTTCCATGAAAGCTTGTGCGAGGGTGGATTCATAGGGCTCGGTGATAAAGAATCACTTAAATTTACAGAAGTAGCTTACGATTATCAGGAATTTGATCCTGCTGAAAAAATCTACCGGAAAATAAAATAACAGGCTTCTGGCAGCTAAGCATACAAATGAAAAACCCAGGAACGCTCTCTGCAGAGCATTCCTGGGTTTTTGTTTTTAGATGAAGGACATTTCCCCTTTATTAACATTGGGCAATGAAGGCCCGGGTGTACGATCGCTGCTCCCTTGAATCATTAACAGGCACATGTCATCCTTCTGAGGGCGTTCCTGATCCTGGAAACCAAGCATGTGGATAGGGGAATGGCCAGTTCCAGACCATTTCTGACTGGCCATGAATTTCAGTTTTTCAAGCACGGCCGCTTCATCTTTGCCGGAATTCTCATAAACCCCATCTGTGAACAGCAGAAGCTGGATATCCTCATCATAGGATAAAACTGTACTTGTAATTTGAATTTCTTCAAAAAAACCGACCGCGCAGCATCCTTTATCCAAAGAGATCACTTCAGAGCTGTCAACTAAGGCATAGCCGGGCGGATGACCGGCATTCACGTATTCCACAGTCTTTGATTCTGTATCAATCACAAGGTAGATGGCTGTAAAATAATAATTATGTTCCTTTGTCTGATTGGCCAGAAGTGCCATGTACCGGTTTAGTTCCTCAATCACCAGGACAGGATCGGCCAGCTGCTTGATGGAATCCCTCAGTACAGACGAAATGTACATGCAGATTAGAGACGAAGAGATACCATGTCCCATCATGTCAAGCAGGATTACACCATATTTGTGGTCGCTGAAACGATGCCAATAATACATATCTCCTGCCAATTTATTTGAAGGCAGGTGAGAAACATGGATTTGGATGTTTTTTTCATTAAGCGGTGGATTTAAGAGGCTTTTTTGAATCTGCATGGCTAAATCCAGTTCGTGCGAGAGCTTTTGCTCCTGTTCCGCATGCCAGTCCTTCTCCTGTTTTAACCTTAAAGCCACCCGGATTCTGGCAAGAAGCTCCACCTTATTAATCGGCTTCGTAATGTAGTCATGTCCCCCTACATCAAGAGCTTCTGCCAGCTTGTTCGAGTCTTCCAGGGCGGTGACAAATATAATGGGGATTTCTTTCAACTGCTCAACCTGCTGGATTCTTCTGCATGTTTCGATGCCGTCCATATCCGGCATCATAATGTCGAGCAGGATCAGATCAGCTTTCGGAGGAGCAGAACCGGGTGAGTCTATTTTCAAATAGTCAAATAATGCCCGGGCAGATGGAAGAGATACATTGTCTTCGTACCCTGCATTTTTCAGGATTTTCTCTACTACAAAAAGATTAACTGGGTGATCATCTACAATTAGTATTTTCATTTCCGGCTCCATACTTAGATTTAATACTAATAGTATACTAAAAGATGATCAAAAGCGGGAGTCAAGGTGTTTATGGAATGACTGAAATTTCACCAGCAAGCATATTTTCACAGCTTATAGGGAATGAAAAAATATAAGAGGAAAGGGAGGGTTTAGAATGGGGCAGGCTGAACTGGTGTATGATGCAAAAGCAATTCTGGCTGAAGGACCTGTATGGGATGACCGTGAGAATCTCTTATACTGGGTGGATATTCACGGTGAAGCAATACATATATTTAACCCGGAAACCAAAAACGATCAATTAGTGAAAATCGGACAGAAAATTGGAGCTATTTCCATTGCTGAAAAAGGCGGTTTTATTGCCGCATTAGAAGAAGGCCTCTATTTTATTGATCCGAACTCGGGAGAAAAAACCTTTATTATCAACCCGGAGGAAGACAAGCCGGATAACCGTTTTAACGATGGAAAGTGCGACCCGAGAGGAAGATTTGTTGCCGGCACCATGCAAAAAGAAGGACAGGGTAATAAAGGTGCCCTATACAGCATTGGCGAGGACCATCAGGTGCAAAAGCTGATAGAAGAAGCAGGAATATCAAACGGGCTTGCCTGGAGCAAAAGCGGTGAAACGTTCTATTATATTGATACACCTACACAGAAGGTTGTGTCCTATGACTACAATCTGGAAACTGGAACTCTTTCTAACAAAAGGGTGGTTATTGAAGTTCCGGAAGAAGAAGGGCATCCTGATGGGATGACAATTGATGAAGAGAATATGCTTTGGATCGCTCATTATAATGGGTCGAGAGTATCGAGATGGAATCCCGAAACAGGGAATAAGCTTGAAGAAGTTCATTTGCCGGTGACACAGGTTACATGCTGCACATTCGGCGGGACAGATCTTGATGAATTGTATATAACAACCGGCCGCGAGAACCTGGAGGATGAAGAGCTCGCAAAGCAGCCGCTGGCCGGCTCGATCTTTAAAGTGAAAACCAATACAAAGGGAAGAAAAACCTTCAGATATAAGGGGTAAACCATTTCTTTTCTGCCTGCAAAAGACACTCAATTCAGGGAAGGCGGGAATTCCGCCCTCCTTTTGCTGAGTGGCTTTTTTAGGTCTTTCCAAGGTAAAGGGTGAAGCTTCCAGAATTATGCTAGAATGAGAGAGTAAATTGATAGAGGGGGCTCGTGGAATGAATCAAATTCCTGTTTCTGTACAACTGTACACCTTAAGAGATGAATGCTCAAATGATTTTTTGAAAACGCTTAAAAGAACAGCTGAGATTGGTTTTAATGGAGTGGAATTCGCCGGGTACCATGGCGTGAACCCAGTAGAACTCCGTAAATACCTTGATGAAATCAATCTTCGCGCCTCAGGCAGCCATTTCGTTTTAAAAGAAATGGAGGCAAACCTGGAAAAACACATCGAGACACAGCAGATTCTGGGAAGCAAGCATCTGATCATTGCATATCCGTACGAACGGATGGAAAAAGAAGCCGAATACCACGAACTGGCAAAAAAACTGAATACAATCGGGGAAAAAGTCCATAATGCCGGTCTGACCTTAAGCTACCATCACCATGAATTTGAGCTGATGGATTACGAAGACGGCAAAACAGGTCTTGGGATAGTATTAGAAGAGACCAATCCCGAATGGGTTCAGACCGAGCTGGATGTGTACTGGCTGACACATGCCGGGAAGAATCCTTTGGAATGGATGGAGCGCTACAAAAACCGCTTGCCGCTCGTTCATATGAAAGACATGGAAAAGAGTGCGGACAAGGCTTTTGCAGAGCTTGGGACTGGCGTCATCGATATCAAGTCCATTACGGAAAAAGCGCTGCAGACAAAAGCAGAATGGCTTGTAGTAGAGCAGGATGTCTGCAAGAGGCCGCCTCTGGAAAGTATTGAGATCAGCTATAACTACTTAAAGGATCTGCTGGTAGAAGCATAATAAGAGCACCTATTTGACAGGGGGCGCTGATCACACCTGGCTTAAGGAGTTCGAAGAAGGTGAAGAGGCGGAAAATCTTAGGGTCGGGGCGATGCTCCGACCCTTTTAATCATCTACTTAAAGAGCCGAGTACCGTAAATTTTTTGTCGAAAAGTCTTTATATCAAAAGTACGGACAATAAAACTGAAGTACGGACAATAAAAATAGAATACGGACAATAAAACCAGAATACAGACAATAAAACCAGAGTACGGACAATAAAACCAGAGTACGGACAATAAACCAGAAAAACCCGTCGGTAAAAGCATAACCCGGCCTCCTGCCAGGGCCGAGTACCGTAAATTTTTTGTCAAAAAGTCTTTATATTAAAAGTACGGACAATAAAACTAGAATACGGACAATAAAACGAAAGTACGGACAATAAAATAAAAGCACGGACAATAAAACAGAAAAACCAGTCGGTAAAAGCATAACCCGGCCTCCTGCCAGAGCCGAGTACCGTAAATTTTTTGTCGAAAAGTCTTTATATTAAAAGTACGGACAATAAAACTAGAATACGGACAATAAAATAAAAGTACGGACAATAAAACCAGAATACGGACAATAAAATAAAAGTACGGACAATAAACCAGAAAAACCCGTCGGTAAAAGCATAACCCGGCCTCCTGCCAGGGGTCAAGTCCATTTTTCTGTGTAAAAGTTCATTACAATGTTTTCAAGTTTATAAATTGGATAGGGTATTAATTTATAAAGGGAGAGAACTTAGTTCTCTTGCCCGTCATACATGTACTTTCGATCT
>NZ_JBNILJ010000019.1:0-48440 GCF_050107635.1 Metabacillus sp. 113a
GTTTTATTTAAAAACTGATTCAATGCGACAATAAAAAAAGAACAAAACATTTCGGTTACTTGAAGCACCACAAACCTTACGGTTTTCAGTGGTACTCCGTATCCGACCTCACTTTCATCCCACACCTAAAGGAATGGGCTTTCCCGTTCGGAAAATCTGTAAGATTAGCTTTCTGAAGAATTTAAGCACATCAGGTCATAGCTTTTAGCAAATATTACCCTTAAGGAGGAGTTTTGAACCCTTTCCGAAATGTTTCCCCTTAAAAAAACAGAAAAGAATGACATCAAATGACGGAATAAGGAAACTAACAGGACTTTTATCCCTTTTTCACTGGACTTAACTGGCTTCTGCTGTTTGGACACGATTTCCACCAAAGCTTTTTGCCTCATATAGTCTTCGGTCTGCCTCGTTCATTAAGTCAAGGTAGGAATTGCCCTCTTTAATAAACAGGCTGGCTGCCCCCAGGCTGATCGTCACTCCCTGCTCCAGCCCGCCATCTATTTTAATTTTTAAATTTTCAACTGTGCTTCGAATTTCTTCTGCCAGAATCTCAACATCTTTATCAGGCCGGTCCTCAAGAATGATGACAAACTCTTCCCCTCCATACCTGGCTGCTAACCCTCCCATCTTCCTTGCAGATTGTTTCAGTCTCTTAGCCACCTCCCTGATACATTCATCACCCTTAATATGGCCATACGTATCATTAAAAGATTTAAATGAATCGATATCAGCCATAATGACCGATAATTTTCTTTGAGGAGGATGGATTGCTTCTTTCCATTTAGATGAAAGGTAGGAATGAAAGTAACGGCGGTTATAGATCCCGGTTAATGCATCTAAATCCGCAATGCTTTTAAGCTGCTCATTGGCCTGCTGAAGGTCCATTATCTCCTTCATCAATTCAGCCACTCTTTTACTTTCAGCCGCCTGATTCGCCTTAACGCCCAAACTGAATAATATTTTTGTCTTCGTTACAGGCAGCACCATGTAATCCTCCGCACCTGCATGATAGAGCAAATCAACTTTACTCGACACCTCTGCATCCAGTATCGGCAAAAGAACTCCATAATCATTTAAAAGTTCATTCTTTAGCTTCGGCAAAACCTCATCTGGGCCGTCCTTCCATATATCCTCTGATACGAGGATTAGATCGAATAGCTCCGTGGAGGTGTTTTTTATAGACACAGCCAAATCCACCGTTTTAACTGAATGAAAAAGTTCACGTTTTGTTTCCCCAATTTGAGGCATATCCATTTTTTCCATACCGATATGGATTGTTCTCATAATTTTTTGCACTCCTTCTTCGCTTAAGGTTCAGAACCTATAGTTAAATAACGAATCCTAACCTCAAATGGATCATTATGTATTTTCATTCTTTACCCTTAGTAGAAGAAGAAGAAAACCGGCCGGGCACTTTCCAGGCTCCAGCTTTAATGGTTAGATCTAAAAAAGACGTTTGGAGTTCTTCTCCAAACGTCTACCTATAGGAAGTGCCTGTAACAAATTGATGGATAGTCCATTAAATGCAAAGGAATACTGACAAAAAGAAACACCTGAAAGCCTATTATAAAGAACAAGCGCAAAAAGGTGAAGCAGCATGAATTTTAATAATGAGTTAAATATAATCTCGAGAGCTCCGCAGTACTTGTCTGTTGATTTCCGTAGCGGGCGCTGTTTACGCAGAAGCCTTAAACTTTCCTCTCAATCAACAGCTGGAACTAGATGTATTAAGCAGCTTTACCCTATCCACACCAAAAATGCCCAGCCATTTTTTCTCCATGAACATGCTTCGGTTAGACAAATCTTCAGAAAACCCAGAAGCATGTAACATGTTTTCAGTGGCTGGTGGTTCTTTTATGAAAGGCAGCACATTCTTATCTCATTGCCTTTGTTAATTTAATTTGCATGGATTTCCAAAAATGAACGCTAAAGCTATAGTATGACTCAGAATTTTGGTTAATTACACCATTCTGTGTTTTTCCCTTTTTTTCCTGAATATATTTTGGTTAATTGTTCCTTGAAGTGAGCTGCCCAATCACCATTGTCCAGGATCTGCTTCAGCCGACAAGGTGCGTATCATCCGTTTTCTGAGAAAAAATCATTACTTATAAGGCAGGGATCCCGTAATGAAAAAAATTAAAGAGCTCAGGAAAAAAAATGGGCACACCCTTAAAGATCTGGCTGACAAAGTCAATTATGATCCCAGTAATCTTTCCAAGATTGAACGAGGCATCAATCAGCCTTCACTTACCCTTCTTTCAAAAATAGCATCCGTCTATTCTAAAGACTTGAATTATTTTGTAGATGACGAAGAACAATGGGAAACAGATAGGGGTAATGCCAAAATACAAGAGATGAACCTAGATTCCCCTGATCTATTAAAGAAGGTTACCCTTTATATAGATGGAATAAAAATCACGAAAGAAGAAATGGAATTTATTCTCGATATAACGAGAAATTTGAGGGCAATCATTCATAACAAAAAGATACAGCAGTCACAATTGGATGAGCTGCCGGCTGAATAATCCGGTAGCTTCTCGTAGTTGTACGAATCGCTATGAGGAATTTTTGCATAAAAGAACCCAAGAACACGGGCGTATTCTTGGGTGTTAGACACATTTCGTTACGATCCAATTAAGATTTTACCAGCGCAGATTTCTTGCGGGTCTGTCTCTGCCAGCCAATGGTAATAAACAGTGTAAAGATAAGGAGTACAAATCCAAGCATAAAAGGATATAAAATCTGGACGTCATATAATAGGCCTGCAAACGTAGGTCCCAGTACATTTCCAATACTCATGTATGAATTATTCAGGCCCATTGCAAATCCCTGTTCATTCCCGGCCATTTTCGAAATCAGTGTATTTAAAACAGGTCTGAGGATAGAAGTTGCCAGGAAAATAATTAGGGTTATGCCGAAGAACAGAATGTAGTCGTCCGCAAACAGAGAAAATAAAAATCCTGCAGCGGCCAGCGCTATGAATAGATTCAGAACAGTACCTTCACCGAACTTCTCCACAATCCGATTCACAATAAACAGCTGGACAACCACACTGACAATCCCGGTGGATGTGACCATGAATGCAATATCCTGCGGAGATGCCCCGAATTGATCGTCTACAAAAAGGCCCAGTACGGATTCATAGGCCATCAGGCCAAAGCTCATAATGAGAGTGATGACCAACGGAACGAAATATGGCTTCCTGACAGACAGAGCAAGCTTTCTTAGCATAGACTCTGTATCAGGGCTTACATGATTTTCTTCAGGAGCCTGGATAGACTCACTTTCCTTTAATACCAGGACAGAGAATAAAACAGCCACCAGGGAAACGAGGGCAGAAATAAGGAAAGGCATTTTCAGTCCCAGTTCTGCCAGGAATCCGCCGACTCCGGGACCGATCACAATACCCAAAGACATAGATGCTGAAATATAGCTGTTTCCTTTTGCCCGCTGCTCAATGGTTGTAATATCTGCAATGTAGGCAAAAATAGCCGGAATTAATAGAGCTGCCCCAATTCCGCCAATAACGCGAGAAGCGTAAAGAAACCAAATGGAGTCGGTCGCATAAAAAATAAACATGGAAAGCGTCAAGCCGGCAAGACCATACACAATCATCTTTCTTCGTCCGTACTGATCCGCCCAGCGGCCCGCGATCGGCGAGAAAAGAAGCTGCGCGCCTGCAAAAATAGCAATCATCAGACCAGCCGCCATGCCTCCCTGGTCAATTGATTTTAAATAGGCCGGCAGAATGGGAATGATGATCCCAAAACTTCCAATCGCAATAAACATGTTAATCATCAAAATAATGAGCTGCTTTCGCTGATTACCTGTCATAATGAATCCTCTCTTTCTGATGCAGTATTAAAAGTATGACGGCCGTAAAGAACATAAAAAAACCGCTATCAAGCTCCAGATAGCAGGCCACGCAAAAGCAAAAAGAGTACAGACCCCGCCATTCGAAGCTGTATCATTCCACTTAAGATCTATGGTCACACCTATCCCATTCAGAAAAGTTTTCGCCCTCTATAGGAACGCCCTCTATAGGAACTTCTTTAAATAGGATTAGCTGTTCATGGCAATTAGTCACCCTTCCACAATATGTACAAATAATAATACCTTATTCCGATGGCCAAATCAATGAATTGCCCTTGGATTAAGAGAGCTCACCGGCGGATGAAGGAGGACCGCCGGGGTTTCGCTGATTCATACCTTCAGCAAAACGTATAGTTAAGAGTTACAGCGTTTACAACTTATCCAAGGGGGTATTGTAAGTTATACCAATTAAAGGAGGATTTTGAAATGGCTAACACAAATGTGAACAATGTGGATGAGAAAGTTGATCAAATGGACTCCGAAAAAAGGGATCGTATTCTACAGGACTTTGAACAGTTTAAAAGCTATCTATCAGATAAAGTAAGCAAGGGTGAGAAACTGGGGATGAATGAGGAGCAGCTGGCAAAAGCTGCGGAAAAAGTTGCAGACTATTTAGCCAAGCATGAGGAACCCCGCAATTCAGAGGAAAATCTGTTAAAAGAGCTATGGAAAGTGGGAGACAAGGAAGAGCAGCATGCCTTAGCCCATATGCTTGTCAGACTGGTAAAGTAAGCAGCTTGATACAATGAAAATACTGCGTAATAAAAACCGGGAAAGCGAATTCCCGGTTTTTTCTATTATCCATGTTCTGCAAGTGCTTAGACAGAAGACGATTTTATTGAAAGCGCTTATGAATATTGTTATATTTATATGTTCCTGATTCACTGAATTCACTAACCTCCATCGACAAAGCGAGATACCGGCTGGAAAAAAGCTCCGCGAAATGCTGTTTAGCCATGCCGAATAAAGCTTCGCAGACAGCCAGCTTATCTTCTTCCTCTCTTCCGGCCCCCCATTTAAGGCTGATATGGACAAATGCGTCATCTTCTTTGCCATCGGCTATCCAGTAATGCCTGATTTCCATTGCTCTTGAACGGATGCCGCCTTTTGGGAAAAGATCGCTTCTGCTTAAAAAAATGGCATTGATTTTCTTAAGCAGGTCTTGTATTCTTGCGGAATCCTTTATATTACTCGTATATTCTACGATAATATGAGGCATCACAAACCTCCCTCTCCATCCGAAACGATGGTATTCACAAGCCTTCCTAATCCCTCGATTTCTGCAATAACGACGTCTCCTTCGGCAGTATTGGCAAGCCCCTCCGGCGTTCCGGTAAGGATGATGTCATTTTCATTCAAGGTCATGAACCCGCTCAAGTATTCAATCAAATAGGGAATGGTAAAAACCATATGACGTGTGCTTCCCTCCTGAGTCAGGTTACCATTGATAAATGTGCGCAGTGTCAGGTTCATGGGATCAGGGATGTCCTCCGCATCTGTCAGCCACGGGCCAATCGGTGTGCAGCCATCCCTGTTTTTTACTTTTAAATTGGGGCGGTAATAGTTTTCCAGATAGTCCCTTACGGCATAATCATTCGCTATTGTATAGCCTTTAACATAATCATAGGCATCCTTTTGCTTAACTCTCCTCGCCTGTTTGCCTATCACGACAGCAAGCTCGCATTCATAATGCATATAAGAGGAATTCGCAGGCCGTTTTGTTAAACCTCTGTGGCCGTTTAAGGTATTCGGGCCTTTCAGAAAGATCAACGGCTCTGATGGGGCTTTAAAAGCAAGTTCTTTAGCGTGATCGGCATAATTCAATCCAAGGGCAAAAATCGTGCCCGGTTCCAGCGGGGGGAGCCAGACGACATCCTCTTCCTTGAC
The DNA here is from genome assembly GCF_050107635.1 of Metabacillus sp. 113a. Classification (NCBI taxonomy): domain Bacteria; kingdom Bacillati; phylum Bacillota; class Bacilli; order Caryophanales; family Bacillaceae; genus Metabacillus; species Metabacillus sp. 113a. The sequence goes on from NZ_JBNILJ010000019.1 coordinate 5,761, forward strand.
GGTCATTCCGCTGCCCAGGATAATTTGTCCATTTTTCTCTGTAGCCTCGTGAATGCTTCCCCCATACGCTACTCTCGCTCTTTTCATAGCTCTCCCTCTTTTATGAAACGGTTTTCCAGTGTTCCTACGCCGGTTATGCTGATTTTCACAACATCCCCCTCCTTTACCCTCGGCGGATTTCCCGGGACGCCAGCCAGAAGGACATCACCTTCAAGTAAGGTCATAAATTCGGTTACTTCAGCAATCAGGCTCTGAACAGGACGGATTAACCCAGACATTGCCGTTTCCTGCTTCAATTCCTCATTCACATAAACTTGAATGGAGAGTGCCCCGGGATCCGGCACCTCCTGGCGCATGATAATCCATGGACCGGCCGGACAAAAGCTGTCCCGGCATTTTTGTACAATAGCCGGCCGGTGCACACTTGAATGGGGGATAGTCAGATCGTTAACCACCGTATACCCCTTTACATACTCAAGCGCTTCCTCTTCGTTCACTCTGGAAGCTGTTCTCCCGATAACAATGCCCAGTGCACCGCCAGTCTGCAGCTCTCGTTCACCTTCTGGGATTGGAACCGGACAAAGGTGCCCAGTAAGGGTATTAGCCGGCTTGATATACAAAACAGGAGCTTTTGGCGGTTGTTCGTAAGGCGCCTTGTACATAGACTCCCCCAGTGCTTCCAGTTCCCCGCTGAAGTTTAAGAGCGTACCGTAAACCGTTCCGATAATCGGGCATTCCAGCGGGCGCCTGTCCGTGACGGCAGCCTTTCCATACAGAAATACATCTCCATGATCGTTTACCTTTACTTCTTGCAAAAACGAAGAGCCAGGGATTTTCATCATCGCTGCTTTGATCATTTATCCTCCCCTCCTATATCATAAATTCCGGCTTATGCTGTTTTAATGCCGGCTCCGATACCGGGATCGGTTCGCCTGTTTCTATATCCAGAAACGGAGATGTTTCATTAAACCAGCTGTCCGGTGCTTTTGTTCCCCAGAAGGTCTGCCGTCTCGGGTCATTCAGATCCCACCGAATGGGTTTGAAATCCGGATCGCTTGTTAAATAGTCGCCGCTGTAAAGTTCAATGCGGTATCCGTCCGGATCACGCAAATACAGGAAGAAAGCATTGGATAAACCGTGCCGCCCGGGCCCCCGCTCAATGCTCCCGGCATACCCCATAGAGGCCAGGACGTCACAGCAGTGAATGATCGCCATTGGATCCGGAAGCCAAAAGCCAATATGATGAAGCCGCGGTCCTTCGCCATTCATAAAGGCCTGATCATGTACCGTTTGCTTCCGGTGAAGCCAGGCTGCCCAGATTCTCCCGTCCTCTGTGGCGGTATACTCCGAGCAGGAAAAGCCAAGCTCATTTCTATAAAACCCGGACGCAGCCTCCACATCAGGAACTGAGCAATTCGCATGGTCAATGCGCTGTACTCTTGCACCCCTGTATAAATCATAGCGCTGAAGCATTCGCTCAGCGGCGTCCATTTCGCAAAAAAACTCAATAGGCATTCCGGAAAGATCATGGACGTGAAGCGCCCTTCCAAGTGCATGCTGAGTTCCCCTCTCAAGCCACTTCGTTTTCAGTCCCTTACCCTGAAAAAGGGACTGAATCCGGTCTAGATCCTCTTCTGATCTGACCTTGTAGCCAAGGGCATGCACTCCGTGTTTTTCCGATTTTTTCAAAACCAGACTATGGTGGGTATGCTCTTCCATTCCTCTTAAATAGATGGCTTCACCTGTGTGTTCAGTTTCCGCAAACCCTAATGCTTTGACGTAAAACTCCCTGGAACGCTCCAAGTCCTTCACGTTCAGCACCGAGCGGGCCAGACGGATAATATGAAAATCGGTCATTTCCCTCCCCCCTCTTCTAGTTATTCTTAATAAGTTCAGCAGATCGGTCCAAAAAGGCTTTAACCCGGTCTACATGCTCCTGCTTTTCGTATCCGCTGTAAAGTGCGCTCGCCATCCGCACCGGATCGCCGAAAAAGAAGCGTTCATACAGGGTTTGTCTTGACCCGAAGGAACTCATGCATACATCCCAGGCAAGGCGGTAAAGCTTTACGCGGCTGTATGCATCCCCGGTTGCAGACTGAAGGTATTGATCCAAATCAGGGCGGATCTCTGAAGAAAAATCTGCCTCTGATGGAATGGCCATTAAACCGCTTGCTCCCATAAGCTGCATGATTTCAGTAAAGCGCGGATACATTTTCGGAAAGTAGTTCCGGGCAGCGTTAAGAGGGGCAAAGTCCGGGGTCATCGTTCCCCAGCGGTCAAGCTTTGCATTGGCTTCAGAAGCTGTCAAGTAAGCCTTTAATGTTTCAAGTGCAATAATGACCTCAGAAATCTTCTCCTGGATGTGCTGATATTGTCCGATATTGATCGTTTCTGCCATAAGCTGCAGGATACCGAGGATAAATTCTGTTTTCGCAATATTTTTAGCTGCTACCTGATGTGTCATATGAACAACAGCGCTGCTTTCTGTGTATGCTTGGTTGCACACCGCTACATCTCCCAGAGAAAAAACACGTTCCCATGGCACAAGGACATCATCAAAGACAACAATCGTATCCATTTCTTCAAAACGGGACCCGAGCGGGTGATCAAAATCTGATTTTCCGTAATCGAAGGATTCCCGGCAGATAAATTTAAGACCCGGTGTGTTATTCGGAATGCAGAAGGCATACGCATACGGGTTTTCTTCCTCCGACTGCTTTAGCAGGGTGGAAGGGAAGACCATGATTTCATCTGTTATGCCGCCTTGAGTTGCTAAAAGCCTTGCTCCTTTAATCAAGACCCCATCCGGTTTTTTTTCTTTTATTCTCGCAGCGGTAAACGGATCGGACAGCCGGGAGGCACTGACACCCCGGTTAACCTGCGGCTGAATAAGCGTGTGGGTCAGCGAAAGATCGTTCTCTCTTGCGTATTCATAATAATTCAGCATGTTTTTCGCATAAAGAGGATCCTGTACTCCGAACATTTCAGCCGCCGCGCCATAAGCCATTAGTCCAGCGTTAATATAATCCGGTGAGCGCCCCATCATGCCTCCGTGATATCTCGCCCACTCCTGCATCATCCTCCGTCTTGCCGACAGCTCCTCTTTTGTTGAGGGCTGCATAAATGAAGTCCCGACCCTCTCTCCTGTCTTCGGTGACACATAAGTCATAAACTCATTTTTATTGGGATCATGCTGCATATCATACAGCTCGGCCTGAGATTTCATCACCCCTTTAAATGCAGGATGCTCCGATATCTTTCCCTCGGCTTTCGCTCCATGAATCCAGATTTCTGCCTGGGCACTGTCAACGCGGTCGATATATTCTTTTCCTGTTTTAGCCGGCATTGATTACAGCTCCTTTCTTTTTCCGAACTGAGGAATGTGATGATTCCCGAGCGCTGTATGAATAACCTTTGGCTCACAATAAAATTCAAAAATAGCATAATGCCCGCCTTCCCTGCCGATCCCGCTTGCTTTCATGCCTCCAAAAGGAATCCGCAGGTCACGTACATTATGCGAATTAATCCACAGCATTCCTGCTTCTACAGCCTGTGCCACGCGATGTCCCCGTTTCAGATCATTTGTCCACACGTATCCGGCGAGGCCATAGGGCACGCTGTTTGCAAGCCGGATTGCTTCTTCCTCGGTTTCAAATTCAATGACCGACATGACCGGTCCGAAAATTTCCTCCTGGCATACTCTCATCTCATTCCTCGCATTAAGCAGCAGTGTTGGCGGAACAAAGTTTCCATCCATTAGATTTTCCGGCACCGTGCCTTGAACGACGTCACAGCCTTCCTTTTCCGCCAGTTCAATATAGCGCTTCACTTTCCTGCAGTGGTCTACTCCGATAAGAGGACCAAGCTGAGTATCAGAATTCAGGGGATCCCCCATAACGATGTTCTCTATTCGTTCTTTTAGCTTCTCTACGAATGAACTCTTTACGTCCTTGTGCAGGAGCAGGCGTGAATTGGCTGTACACCGCTCACCATTAAATGAAAAAATCCCCCACACTGCTGCATCAAGCGCACGGTCGGTATCCGCATCTTCAAACACAATCAGCGGAGACTTTCCTCCAAGCTCCATCGAGGTTTTCTTTAGTGTATCTGCTGCATTTTTAATAATGATAGAGCCTGTTTTTGTCTCACCCGTAAAGGAAATCGCCTTCACATCCGGATGGGACACAAGCGCTGCGCCAGCGGTTTCACCAAAACCGTGAACAACGTTAAATACTCCTGGCGGCAGCTCTGCCTTATGAATGATCTCCGAAAGCTTGCCAGCAGTCAGGGGAGAAAGCTCTGCCGGTTTAAGAATAACCGTGTTTCCAGTGGCAAGCGCCGGGGCAATCTTCCATGTTTCCAGCATAAACGGCGCATTCCATGGGGTGATTAACCCAATAGGCCCAAGCGGCTTGTAAACTGTATAATTGAGAAACTGGTCATCTGCTGTATAGGCCTCCCCATGCAGCTTCGTCTGAACCATTCTTGAGTAAAACCGGAAATTTTCAGCAGCACGCGAGGCCATTTTTCTAGTTTGGGAGATCGGGAGACCCGTATCCAAAGATTCAAGATAGGAAAGTTCCTCGATTTCTTCCTCTATTAATGCTGCGATGTGCTCCATGTACGCCATCCTCTTTTCCAGCTTCAAAAAGCCCCACGGCCCCTCTTCAAAAGCTCGCTTAGCGGACGAAACAGCTAAATCCATTTCCTGCTTTCTGCCTTCTGCAATATGGTTAATGATCTGGTTCGTATATGGATTAACGTTCTCAAATGTCTGTTCTGATTTGATGAATTTCCCATTGATGTAATGCTTCACATGCTGGAGCTGTTTGTGCTCAGCTCCGGCTGCATTTGGTTTGGACTGAATGGTCATCCTGCTTTTCCCTCCTTTCTCTACTGAGCTTTTGCCCCTTCAGGCAGGTCAACGTATTTTTTAAGAACACTGCGAATTTCATCCTGAAGCTCCTGTGACGGCAAATCCATCGGAAGGCGGAGAACCGGCGTAATTTTATCCATCATTCCAAGCGCTGCCTTGAGCGGTGCCGGATTGGTATCTTTGAATAAAACATCGTTCAGCGGCATTAGCTCATAATGGAGGCTTAAAGCGCGGTTCAAATCCCCTTCACTCCAGGCATTATACACTTCAGCCACTTTTCGCGGCTCAATGTTGGCCGTAGCACTAATGTAACCCGCCCCGCCAATAGCGAGCATCGGGTAGCAAAGAAGCTCGATGCCTGAATAAAGCAGAAAATCTCTTCCGCATTCAAGCAGCACCCGGTTCACATGCTCAAAATCCTTGTTGGATTCTTTTACACCGATGATGCCCGGAACTTCTTTCGCTAAACGGGCCAGCGTTTTCACTTCCAGGTTTACAGCTGTTCGGCCAGGAATGTTGTAAATGATGATGGGAATCTCAACGGACTCTGCCACTGCTTTGAAATGTTTATAAAGGGCATGCTGGGAGGGCTTATTATAATAAGGAACAATAACCATCGCTGCATCCGCCCCAAGTTCCTGTGCTTTTTTCGTTAAATAAAGGGTTTCTTCATGATTGACGGATCCGGTCCCGGGCACAAACGGAACACGGCCGTTTACTGCTTCTGCTGCAGCTCCCATTACCCGGACCCTTTCCTCAGCCGTCAGGGAGCTTGGTTCGCCCGTTGTCCCTGTAACCGAAATCCCGTGGCTCCCGCTCTCAATATGCCAATGGATTAAATCCTTAAGCGCTGTAAGATCAATCGACCCATCCTTATGGAATGGGGTAATAACAGGAGCGATTGAACCTCGTAATCTCTTTTTAATCTCCTCATATCCAGTCAAAGCACTCTCTCCTTTTTGTATGATCGATCAGCCGGACCCATAAATTTTCACTTTATATGGAAACGCTTACAATTCTACTCTATCATGTGCTACGATATAGAAAAAATACCGAAATTCCAGCAATCCTATACAAAAAAAGTATGGAAGGGATGAGGAGATTGGACGTTAAGCAGCTTCGTTATTTTTGCACCATTGCCGAAGAAGGCCAGGTCACCCGCGCTGCCAAGAAACTGCACATGGCCCAGCCTCCGTTAAGCTATCAGCTTAAAACCCTTGAAGAAGAGCTTGGCGTTCTGCTGCTGGAACGAAACGGCAAAAAAATGGAGCTGACAGATGCCGGCTCCATCCTCTATGACCGCGCCCAATCGCTTCTGCTTCAAATGGATGCTGCTGTTTCTGAAGTGAAGGAAGCGGGCGCCGGTCTGACCGGACTGCTTTCCATCGGGTGCGTTAAAACATGTTTTTCCTTCATTCCTGAACGAATCCGCTCTTTTCGCACGCATTTTCCAAATGTTTCTTTCCGCCTTCACGAAGGAGATTCCTTCAGGCTGGCAGAGGATCTACGCAGCCGGACCATCGAATTAGCCCTGGTCCGCCTGCCGCTTGACCTGGACGATTTTGACTTTCTCCCTCTTTCCAAAGATCCCTTCGTTGCCATTGTTCCCGGGCATTGGAAAATGAACGGAACCGCTGCTATGGAAGACCTGGCAGGACTCCCGCTTATGCTCCTCCACCGTGTTAGCGGAATTGGTTTATATGAGCTGGTCCTGAACAAATTTCAGCAGCTCGGGCTGGAACCCCGAATTGTCTGCCAATGTCCTGATGCTGCCATGCTATTATCGCTTGTCCGTGAAGGTGTCGGTGCGGCCATTCTGCCAGAATCCACCCTTCACTCCTTTCCGGACAGCGGCTTAAAGGCGGTCTCGATAAGCAACGGGGAAATCCGGTCGGATTGTGCACTGATCTGGCTGAAGAATCGGTCTTTATCGAAGAAAGCGTTACGGTTCCGTGAAACATTTTTGGGGAGCGGGGATGATAAGCAGGCAGTGCGGACCACCACCACATCAAAGGGTGACAGCTTCTGACCCCTGTAATCAGGGATCAGAGACGTCAGGTTCAGCGGTTTCAACTCCATCAGGGGAGTTATTTCAAAGCCGGTACTGGCCACTCCGCCCTTAAGCGCATAGGGCTTGGTTTATCGTCCTGAATTCACAGTTCTTTCATATGCTTCGAACAGAGCCTGAACCGAAATCCCGTTAATTTTCATATCAGACACATCACACTGGTCAATCTCTGCACCTTTTAAGCTGCAGCCTGCCATCCGGACCCCTGCTAAATCACACCTTTCAAATGTCAGCGGTGTCTCGTTCCCATCAAGGCTCGTATCTTTAAACTGGACTCCGCCCATCGTAACGTGATCGAACCGGCTGCCTGAGAGATTCAAATCCGCCAGCAGGCTGCTTCTGAAATTTATATTTTGGAATTTTGTACCACTCATGTTGCAATTGCTGAAATGAGTATTCATAACGTTGCTGTTGCCAATTGAACTGCTCGCTAAATCCACCTTATAATACTTGCTTCCAGCCATTCTGCAATCTTCATAATGCTTGCCGGACAAGTCCTGATTACGGACTCTTACTGAAGGATCTTCAGAGTCCATTCGCTTTTCATAGCAAAACTCGTCTTCCGATTCATATACTTTCTGAAACCCTGCTTTTTCATAAAAATAATGATTATTCAGCTGTCTGCTCGATGTTTCCAGCTCCCATGAAGTGACCTGTGGAAACTCCTTTTCCAATAGTTGAAGGGCCTTTGAACCGATGCCTTTCCCCTGTAAGGAAGGGCTTACAAAAATACGGTCAATTCTGCCATAGATGTTCCCGGAGATGGTTAAGATAAGCCCGCCGGCAATTTTATCCTGATGAAGTATTTTATAATACGAGAGTTCCTGAATGCTATACTCCGTCATGTGAATCGATCGGTAACCCGGTGGCTGGATATTGAAATCTCTGAAAGGGTCACTGTCCGCAAGCCATCTTCGGGCCTCCGCGTCAAAGGTCTCCTTCATCAGGCTGGTTAGAATCTCTGAATCTGCTAAAGCTGCTTTTTCAATCGATACTTCGCTCAAGATCATGCTCTCCTTTTTTGGCTTTTTTCGAATGACTATTCTGCTGCCCGTATGAATTCGCGACAGAGGAAAACAAATCTTCTGACTGCTGCCCTCTTACGGGCATATTTCCTATTTTACCATTTCCTTGTAAACCATAAGGACCATTTTGGCCTAAATGTATTGACCCTTTCCTAGAAACCTTTATAATTCGAACTAATTCAATATGAACACTCTTTTATCAAGAGCAGGCGGAGGGACAAGCCCTATGAAGCCCGGCAACCGGTTGATGATCGTCAACACGGTGCTAATTCTTGCAGCATTCAGCTGACAGATAAGAGAGAGGATTCCTTTGTGTGCAAAGCCTCTTTCTTTTCTGGAAAGGGGCTTTTTATGTTGAAAAAAGTTTAGGAGGACAGAAATGATCAAAAAACCTTTTTTATCATTATTGCTAAGTGTGAGTTTGATTGGAAGCCTGCTGCCTTCAGCGGCATTGGCTGAGGAGGCAGAAAGAAAACACAGCCTTTTCAATTCAGAGAAATACGACTACACAACGTATGACGCTCTCGAAGGGAAATTAAAGGCTTTCCAAAAACAAAGCAGCCGCATCCAATTGGACATTACAGGGAAATCTTCTTCCGGGAAAAACCTCTACACCGTTACCATTTCAGATACTAAATCGAAGCATGGTCAGCTGAAATATAAAGGATTACGGAAACTGATGAATGAGAATCCCGAGAAAGCACAGCGCTACCTGAAAGCGAACCCGGATATCAAGCCTCCTATTCTGATCCATGCCTCGATCCATGGAACTGAATTTGTCGGTACAGATGCAGCCCTCCGCTTGATTAAACGATTCGGATTTAAAAATGACCGGGAAACAAAAGACATCCTGAAGAACTTTACACTCGTTATCAATGTCGATGCCAATCCGGATGGGCGGGTGGACGCTACCCGTTTTAATGGAAACGGAATTGATTTAAACCGGGATTTCATTACCCAATCCCAGCCCGAAACGAAGGCAGTGGTCAAGCAAATTGCGGAGCTTAACCCCCTCGTTCTTCTGGACCTTCACGGCTACGTAAGACAGCGCGGTGAAGAAAAGCACCCCGGACTGATTCTTCCGGGTACACCGCCTCATAATCCGAATTATGAATATGATTTGCTTTATAAATGGATGAATCAGCAGGCTGAAGCGATGGAATCCAACCTAGTCAGAAGCAAAGCCGGGTATAAAACGGACCTATACAAAACAATGGAGGGAACTCATATTCCACTTAGAGATTCAAAATCAGGCTGGGATGTGTATCCGCCCATTTATACTCCGGCCTATGCCATGCTCCATGGCGGTCTCGGCTATACACTGGAAGCACCGGCAAATGACTGGGACGGTGTGAAATGGCAGGTTGATGCCGTAACCGGTGCTTTACAATTTGCTTTGAAAAATAAGCAGGCGATGCTCCATGACCAGCTGGAAGTTTTTGACCGCGGGGTTAAAGGGGAACACCCAAACAATGAAAAAGGCTTCTATCCTGAAAGCTACATTATCCCGGAAAATAAAACGGACAACACCGCTGTTCTAAAGGCTGTGCAGCATCTAATGAAGAACGATGTGGAAGTTGAGCAGGCTGTAAAACCGTTTCGTGCAAAGGGCAAGCGCTACGAAAAAGGAACCTACATTGTTGATCTTAACCAGGCAAAGGCCGGTCTTGCCAACGCTTTCCTATGGGAAGGAGAGGACATCACTGACGATATTGATGCAATGTATGATATCGCAGCCTGGAACCTGTCTGAGCTTTGGGGCTTTGATGCGATTAAAAGTGAAGAGGAATTATCTGTTCAAACACAGGAAGTGAGTGAAAAAAGTGCACGCGGAAAATTGATTGGCAGTGGTCCCTACTTTATTCCGAATACATCTGTTCATCCAGTCCATCTAGTCAATTCACTCATAAAACAAGGAATTGCTGTTAATAAAGATCCCGATGGGAATTTTTACGCGGACGGAAAAGGAAAAGTTCTCAGGAAGGCTGTACGGAATTCCGGATTAACCTTACGCTCAAAACCAGTTCCTGAAGATGCAGAGCCGGTAAAAGAACATAAAGTTGCCATTTTAAAAGATGGCGGAATCGGAAAGGCTCAATCCCATTCAGGTACAAAACTTGCTCTGGAACGTCTCGGGTTTCATGTAACGGAAATTCATCCCAGGGACGCAGCCAAGCAAGGATTGAACGACTTTGACACCTTTATATACAGCGGAAGCAGCAGCCTTACTTCCTTTAATTTAAGCGAAGCAAATAAAGAATTCGGGTTATCAAGTGAAGAGGAGCTGAAAAAATTCAATAAAGAAATCAAGCAATTTGTGGAGCAAGGCGGTCATTTTATTGCGATTGGAGCAGGAGGGGCAGAGGCTGCCAAATCCGCAGGGCTGACAGCAGTGGAAATCAACAAAGGCTTCTCCAGCAGCAATGGAATTGTGAAAGTGGATTATCATTCAACGCCTCTCTCAGCTGGCTACAGCAAGAATGATGAGGGCTTCGTATATGGGCCAGTTTGGTTTTCCAGCACTGAAAATACAACCATTGCCGCCTCCTTTGCCAATGAAGACAGCTTTTTCACGGCCGGCCACTGGAAAGACCGTTCAGCAGCTAAAGGTCAGCCGGTTATTGTGCACGAAAAAGATAAGCAGGTCACTCTAATAGGAATAGAAGCTGGCTTTAGAAACCATACAGATTATTTGTTCAGACTCATCTCAAATGCCGTCTTTCATAATCAATAGGAAAAAGAGCATCGGTTCCGATGCTCTTTTTCGTTTCTGAGGAGAAAATAAGGCCGGGCTTTCCTGGCCGCCGCGAAATTTGACGAATAGTCGATATGTGGTTAAGTACGGTCGATTTAATAAAATTTCGGCCGATAAAAAATAATTTCGGCCGATATCGGCCGAAATTAGGTCGATAAAATACAATCTCGGTCGATATGATTCAATTGCCCCCTTGGCCAGCCAAAAAGCCAACTGAAACCATGTAATTGCTCAACTCAGGACCATTACGGGTGGCTTGCACACCCAAAGCGGCTTCCAGGCAACAAAACTTGCTTAAAATAATGACTAAAAAGACCGAAAATATTCTCTCCCAATCCGCTCAATCATCCTGCTCATTTTGCATCTACATCCAAGATTACTTTTCTCTTTCATTTCCATTTAATAGAACAAGAGACTGGAGTTCACTCCAGTCTCTTCCCGTTCATTTATTTAGGTCCGCCCGTATCATTCGTGATCATTTCATACTCGCCGATTTTATTTTGATAGTGGCTGTCTGAGTATACTTCAATCTCATGCTTTACCTGAAGCGTCGCCCCTGCCATTCTGAAAGACTTATGATCCTTTAAGTAAACGACTTTGTATTCACCTAAGACGACCATATTGACGAGACCGGCTAAATAGTTGCTCACGCTGGCTGTAGGAACACTCAAAGCAAATCCAAGCGTTTGAATCACTGCGCCCGCTGAATATTTTTCAAACTTCGTACTTCTTCTCTCAATCCCGGCATCCACCCATTCATCTGAATAAACACCTTTAACTGCCGGCTGAACAGGCTTTTGGACTTCATTTGCACTTGCGGACCAAGGAAGAGCCAATCCTGAAAGCAACATCCCGGAAGCAATAAATGCTGTAAATTTGTTTTTCATGTTGTTCCTCCTTTAGTATCGTAGGTACACACTGAATACTACTCCACTTTTTTACAAAAATAAACGAAATTTGCCTATTTATTTAAAATTGAGAAAATAGCAGGGTTTTGTCTACTTATTGAACGCTTATTACGGTGAAGATCTTCGTATACTTTGATTTTTCAATAGATGGATTGGCCGAATTAAGTTTAGCTGCATAAAAAAAGAGCTGCCACAAAAGGCAACTCTTTCAACGTATGATTCCTACTGGGTTCGAACCAGCGACCTCTACCCTGTCAAGGTAGCGCTCTCCCAGCTGAGCTAAGGAATCGCAATATGTAATGACAGCCTCTTTCAGCTGACTTTCTCTATTATATTTCCACTCCGTTTGTCTGTCAACAAGTTATTCATTTAAATCGTGTTTCTTCGCTGCTTTTGCTACAATAGGTCTATCAATTGGGAGGAGGAATCAATAATGACGGTTAAAATTCAGGTGTTTTCTGATTTTGTATGCCCTTTCTGTTTTATAGGCGATACCCCGCTCAAGCAGGCTGTGGAGGGAAAGGATGCAGAAGTGGAGTTTATGCCTTTTGAGCTCCGTCCATATCCAATGGAAGCGATGTCTCCAAAAAGCGATTACATTCAGCAGGCTTATCAGCAGTCGGTACAGCCTCTAGCTAAGCGCTTTGGTGTTGAGATGGAGCTGCCGATGGAGCTGGACCCGGTTCCGCATACACATCTTGCCCATCAAGGCTACCAGTTTGCCAAGGAGCACGGAGAGGGACTCGCTTATGTAGATGCAGTATATAAGGCCTATTGGCAGGAAGGCTTAAATATTGGAGATATGAATATTCTGACCGGGATCGCTCGTGAGCTTGGGTTAAACGAGGCAGCATTTCAGGATGCAATTACAGGCGGGACGTATGTTCAAGACCACAAGGAAGCGCTGAATCATGCGCGATCAGCTGAGATCCAAGCGGTACCTACTTTCATTATCGGAAATCAAAGGCTTCAGGGACTTCATTCTAAGGAAGCGATCGAACAGGCTATCGAAGAACAGGCTGGCGGCGCAGCGAATCCGGGGAATGCCTGCGGACCAGAAGGCTGCTGAAATAAAGAGGGAGTGAATCAATCATGGCAAAGACGGAAGCCTTTACGGATGCCATTTATGATGCGATCGAACAGGTTCACGGACTGGATGACGGAAAGCAATGGACTTTAGATCGCGCAGGGAAGCTTGGCATAAAAGAGCACATACAGGAAATGAAAAAACATTACGAATCAAGCTACCGTGAGTTTGAAACATGGCTTACAGAGCTGCTTCAACAGAAAAAGCCTCCGGCTGAAATCGAGGCAATGCACTTTGCATTGTATGAGACAGACGATACAATAAGCTTTTACATAACGGGTGCAGAGGAATGGGATGAAGAAGGCGACTGGGCTTTTTCAAAGGATTACGCCCCGTTATCTGTGGAACAATATCTCCCGGTATTTGCACCGATTTATCAGATTTTAGAGGATCATTTGCCTGCCGGCTTATTCCTTGGCACAGTTTTGGTGATTAGTTATGTGAAGGAATATGTTAAGCTCAATGCCGGTCTATTTCCGGATGGAGTCATATTGGCTGCAGGATTTGATGGCGGAGACGTCATCGACTTTATGGAACTCTCATAGAATGAAACGGACTTCTTTGCGGAGGTCCTTTTCTTTTTAATGCATGCCTGTGGCCTCCTGAATTCTGGGTGATTAAGAACAGGAGAAAGAGCTGATGGATCCCATCGGCTCTTTCTCCCTTTTTCTTTCCTTAAAATTTCACAATTTCCCTTGCCTCCACAGGTCTCTTGGTATAAAGTGGATAAAATATCGATTTAGGGGGATTCTGATGAACAGAAAAGCAGCCATTCTCTTAAGCTCCACCGGAATCTCTAATCTTGGTGACTGGATTTATTTTATTCCTTTAAATTTGCTGGTCTATCAAATGACCGATTCGGCTGCAGCGGTTGCCGGGCTGTACATCATTCGTCCGCTAGCCGGCATGATGACCTCGTTTTGGGCTGGAAGCCTGATAGACCGCTATTCTCAAAGAAATCTGATGATCGGACTTGACTTTGCCAGGGCGATTCTGGTCCTGCTTCTTTTAACCACGCCTTCCCTTCCGGTTATTTATGCGCTCGTATTTGTGATTTGTATGGCGGATGCGTTTTATGATCCGGCAGCGTCTGCTTACGCGGTTAAGCTGATCCCTTCTGAAAGCAGGCAAGTGTTTAACTCTTACAAAAGTCTTGCCTGGTCCGGTTCTTTCATATTGGGTCCGGCTCTTGCGGGACTGCTGTTTATGGCTGGAAAGCCGGAGCTTGCCTTTGCTGCGAACGCTTTATCGTTTTCCCTATCGGGTTTGCTGCTTTTTTTCTTGCCAAGCTTGGAAATGAAGGCACATCCTCCAGGGAAAAATTTCTCGTTAGCTGTTTTGGCCAGTGACTGGAGAATGGTGATGAGGTATATGAAATCAGCGCGCAGTGTGATGGCTGTTTATCTCCTGTACAGCGGACTCATGATGATGGCAGCCGCTCTCGACTCTCAGGAAGCCGTATTTTCTCAGGAAATATTAGGGCTTTCCGAAAGCGCCTATGGCATGCTTGTAAGCATCTCAGGTATAGGATTGCTTACGGGATCCGTTATCAATAGATTAGCTGTGAACAGATTGCAGCCATCAGCATTGATTGGCTGGGGTGGCATGCTGATTGCGGGAGGCTATTTCATCTACTCCCTTTCCTCCTCCTTTTTATGGGCTGCCGCAGGTTTTTTCATTCTTGCTTTTTCTATGGCTTTTGCAAACACCGGAATCTGGACATTTTATCAAAACCACGTGCCATCGGACATAATGGGACGAGTGGGGAGTGCACTTGGATTGTTAATTTCCCTTTTTCAAATCGTTTGTGTTCTTGGGATCGGAATTTCCGGGGACTGGTTTCCGCTTAGGGCTGTGATCGTCTCGGGAGCCTCCGCAATGATTCTTCTTTCCATTCTTCTTCTGGCAGCAGTGATGAAGCCGCCCTCTGCGGCCACAAAAGCAATGTATGCTGCAGAAGAAGGGGCAAACTAAATTCAAATGGTTCCCTATTTCATTCAGACATACACCGTGTTATACTAAACCACTCAATGTTAAACAAACGGATGCAAAGAAAAATCTTCGCATTTCGAATAATAATAGAGGTGTATGCGAATGAACAAACGATGGACGATTGGCACAATCAGCGAATTTGTAAGGAAAAATTCTGAAAGCAAGCTTCTGACTGCGGAATATCATGGTTTCTCTCAAAAGCTGCTATTCCAATGTGCATGCGGCAGCCAATTTGAAAAAACCTTTACCAAATTCAAGAACAACAACCAGCGTAAGTGCGATGTATGCCAGCCCCCAAAAGCATCACGATAACGTGCAAACTTCACAAAGTGCCGATTTCTCATAAAAGAAACGGCACTTTTTTTGACTTCAAATCCTCTTCCAGCTAACGGATCTTTAAGCAGGAAAGCCCTCACATGCTATAATTTAGAAAAATATGGAGGGATAAAATCGTGTTCAGTATCCTTAAGTGGTTTTTCTTTGCTCTGACACTCCTGCTTGCTGCGTATAATCTTCTATCGCAGAATTTTGCTTTTCAAGGGATGATGATTTTCTCTTTGGGAGCCTTTCTCCTTACAAGGGCATTCGAAGACATCAATCAGGAGAAAAAAGTATTGGGGTATATCCAGCTCTGTGCTTCTGCCTTTATCATCCTTTCATCGTTTCAAGTGTATATCGGATAATTTCATCAAAAAAAGAAGGGATTGAACCGCTATATTAAAAATGTTCCAGGTGCTCCTGTCGCTCCTTATCCTGGTTCTAAGTGTATATATTTTCTTATCTGATGATTTTGCCCTTTTGGATCTTTCCATGCTCCTAATGGGTCTGCTTTTAATTGTGATGGGACTTAGAGAGTACAAAAGCAAAAGGATCCCAATGGCCGTTGTGCTTTTTGCCGTATCACTCTTTGTTTTTGGGGTGTTGGTCCAAGCCAGTTATTTTTGATCCTGAGCAGTTAGGGGATCGACTTTATGCCAATCCCCTCCCTCTCAAGCTATTGTTTTTGCAGCAGACCCTTCTGAATTTGATGCTTAAAAACCTCACTTATAACCTTGCATACTGCAGCGGCTTCGTCTTTGGAAGCTGGTCAAGGGCTGCCTTAAAGTCCATGATTAAATCCTCTGCTTTTTCCAGGCCTACACTGACTCTCAGCAGGCCGTCTGTAATTCCTCTTGCATAGCGTTCTTCTCTGGGCATAGCCGCATGAGACATCTTAGCCGGGTAGGAGAGGATGGTTTCCACCGCTCCGAGACTCACTGCAAACACCGGGAGCTGCACATGATGAACGAGCTTTCTAACCGCGTCCTCATCCGATAACTTGAACGATAGCACCGCTCCCGGCCCTTCTGCCTGATAACGCTGCACCGACCAGCCCGGATGATAGGATAAGCCTGGATAATATACTTCCTCTACTGCAGGGTGCTTAGAAAGAAACGCAGCAAGCTTATGGGCGGATTCGGTTGACTGTTTTAGCCTGACATGAAGGGTTTTGAGCCCTCTTAGCACCAGCCAGGAATCCTGTGCACCTAAAATTGCCCCGAATGAATTCTGCAGCTTGTAAAGCTGATTTCCCAATTCTTCATCTTTGACTGCGGCAAGTCCGGCTACTACATCACTGTGCCCGGCTAAAAACTTTGTTGCGCTGTGAAGGACAACGTCTACCCCCAATTGAAGAGGACGCTGCAGTGCAGGGGTTAAAAACGTATTGTCCAGGAAAGTAAGACACCCATTCGCTTTTGCAAGTTTTACCATCCCTTGGATATCTGTAATTTTTAAAAGCGGATTAGAAGGGGTTTCCAAATAGATCACTTTTGTATTTGGACGGATTTTGGATGCAACGTTGTGAAGATCCGTCATGTCCACGAATGTATATTCAATGCCAAATCTGCTCAGGACCTCCGTTACCATCCGGTACGTGCCTCCGTATACATCTTCAGTCACCAGAACATGATCCCCTTTTGATAATAAAAGAAAGGCAGTCGAGATCGCACTCATTCCGGAGGAAAAAGCAAATCCTCTTGCACCGCCTTCCAAATCAGCAATTGCCCTCTCGAGCACTTCCCTTGTCGGGTTGCCTGAACGTGCATAATCATATTTCCCGAACTGATCAAAATCAGTCTGATGAAAAGTGGAGGACAGGTGAACGGGAACGCTGACTCCTCCCGTTTCCTTATCTGTTTTATGGCTGTTGTGCAGCAGCTTCGTTTGCATTGACCAATCAGTATTGCTCAATTTTTTCCGCCTCCTTAACAGCCTCGAATGCCTGCTTCAAATCCGCTTTGATATCTTCTGCGTGCTCTATTCCCACCGAGAAGCGCAGAAGCCGGTTACAGACACCGTTTGCCGTACGTATTTCTTCTGGTATATCCATATGCGTCTGGGTAGCCGGATACGTCATCAAACTTTCAACCCCGCCAAGACTCTCTGCAAACGTGATGATGTTCAAATTTTTCAAAAAGGGGTTGATCCACTCCTCTTTAGCGATTCGAAAGGAAAGCATGCCCCCTCTTCCCGGATAAAGGACATCCGTTACCTCTGGACTTTCCTCTAAAAATTTCGCCACTTCTGCAGCATTGAGCTCGTGCTGCCTCATTCTTAATGCCAGCGTTTTCAACCCCCTGATCAGGAGCCAGGAATCAAAAGGGGATAAAACGGCTCCGATTGCATTATGGTGGGACGCAAGCTCCCTGCAGAGCTCTTCGCCTTTCGCTGCCACAATTCCGGCGAGCAGGTCGTTATGCCCTCCCAAGTACTTGGTTGCGCTGTGAATGACAATATCTGCTCCGCTTTTCAGCGGCTGCTGGATGACCGGTGTATAAAAAGTGTTATCGACAATCAGCAGCAGTCCATGCTTTTTTGCCATTTGTGCGACCGCTGCTATATCCGCTTCCTGCATAAGCGGATTCGTTGGCGTTTCTAGAAAAATCGCTTTTGTATTTGGGAGGATTCTCGCTTCAGTATGCTCCAGGTTTGTAAATGAATCATATTGAAACGTTAATCCATATTTGCGCCATTCCTGCTCAAAAAGCCGGTACGTTCCGCCATAGATGTCCGACGAAACGATTAAATCATCACCTGTTTTAAACAAAGCCATAATCGTCTGAATCGCCCCCATCCCGGAGCTGAAAGCAAAGCCCTGATCTGCTCCTTCAAGCTCCGCAACAGCATGCTCAGCGATTGCTCTCGTCGGGTTGCCCGTCCGTATGTAATCAAAGCCCGTCGACTCTCCAATTCCTGCATGGCGATAGGCTGTCGTTAAGTAAATCGGAGGATTGACGGCGCCTGTCGCCTGTTCACTGCGGTTGCCTATTTGAGCCAGGATCGTTTCTGTATGTTTTGTCATATTATCCCCTCATTTCTTTTAATAAAAGAATACAAAAAAGCCTTCTCCTGAAATAAGAAGAAGGCTTGTCGCTTAAACATTTCTTCCTCTTATCTCCCAAGCTCCGAGTTGCTTGCTGGATTTAGCACCTTGGTACGCAGTCACGTTCGCGTGTCTACCGGTTGCTGAGGTTTCGCAGGGCCAGTCCCTCCACCTCTCTGGATAAGAATAAATCGTCGGAAATATATGAATTTTTTATAACCTTACCGTATATCTATGATTTTTTCAAGCTTTTCATTCATTCTTTTCTGCTCTTTTGAAAACGGCATTTTTTCCAGAATCGTGATAAAATAAGTGGAAGCGAATTCAAAAGTGAATTTTTAGCTTGTATTACATTCATCTGGAGGACTTACAAGTGGAGAAGCAAACTGGAATCGTTAAAGAATCTTCTTTTTTTTCAGAGGCATTAGATGAAGAGCTGACAGTACTCACCTACCTGCCCAAAAGCTTTTCACCGCTCTATAAATACAGCGTCCTGATTGCCCAGGACGGTCAGGATTACTTCAGGCTTGGGCGGATTGCCCGCCAATATGAATCACTTCTGGAAACCGGAAACGCTGAAAATTTAATTATCGTGGGAATTCCTTATAAAAACGTTAAGGACCGGAGAGAGAAATACCATCCTGAAGGGGCGAAGTTTGCTGCCTACAAGCGTTTTCTCGCTCATGAACTGGTTCCCTTTCTGGACCGGGAATTTCCGACCTATCAGGTGGGTCAGGGCCGTGCCCTGATCGGTGATTCGCTTGCAGCTACGATCGGATTCATGACAGCTCTCGATTATCCGAGCATTTTTGGCAAAATCATTATGCAGTCTCCTTATGTTGATGCACAGGTGCTTGAGGCCGTTTCGTCCTTTACATCAGGACCGGAAATGACGATTTACCATCAGGTCGGCATAAGAGAAACTGAAGTAAAAACCACTGCCGGAGAGGTGCAGAATTTTATCGAACCGAATCGTGAATTGCAAAAAGCGATCGAAAAAAAAGGATTTCCTTACACATATGAAGAATTTGATGGAGACCACACATGGACTCATTGGCAGCCTTTGCTTCCTGATGCGCTGAAGGCCATGTTCTAATTTACTATTCAACTAATGGAGGGAACCTGAATGAAATACGGAATTGTCTTATTCCCGGCAAAAAAACTTCAAGATCTGGCGAATTCTTACCGAAAACGCTATGACCCTCATTATGCGCTCATTCCGCCGCATTTGACCCTGCGCACTCCGTTTGAAGCATCGGATGAGAATATAAAAGAAATTTCCAAAGAACTTCGGGCTATCGCTAAAAAATTCAGCCCTGTTCAGCTGGAAGTTCAAAAAATCAGCTCCTTTTCTCCCGTTAATAATGTTATTTACTTAAAAGCGGAACCGAATGACAATCTGATAGCCCTTCATAATGAGCTTTATACCGGTGCTTTGGAAGAGGAGCCCGAATATTCATTTGTTCCTCATATCACCATTGGCCAAAAACTATCGGATGCAGAAATGGCAGATGTACTTGGACAGCTTAAAATGCAGGAGAATCATCATATTGAAATGATTGACCGCTTCCATCTTCTTTATCAGCTTGAAAACGGAGCCTGGACGGTATACGAGACGTTTATCCTTGAAAAAGGAGATCTTTGATGCACGCTAAAGTCGTTCAGACAGAAAAAGAAATGCAGGATGCCTTTTCTATCCGCATGAAGGTATTTGTAGAAGAGCAAAAAGTGCCGGCAGAAGAAGAAGTAGACGAGCATGAGGAAGCAGCTGTTCATGTAGTGCTTTACGATGAAAGCCAGCCAGTCGGAACCGGAAGAATAAGGGAGTTGGATGGCTATGGGAAACTCGAGCGCATCTGCATCCTTCCCTCCCATCGCGGGAGAGGTGCCGGTAAAATAATCATGAAAGAGCTTGAAGTCATCGCAGCGCCTAATATTGAAAAATTCAAGCTGAATGCGCAAACCCAGGCGGTACCATTTTATGAAAAACTCGGCTATGAAATACGCTCAGGTACATTCATGGATGCCGGCATTCCACATGTAACGATGATTAAAAAACGTACATAACCGACAGCGGAAATCCGCTGCCGGTTTTTATTTGAGTGAAAGTCCGGTTAGCTGTGCAAGCTACTAAGGGTGATTGTCATGGATATGTTTAAAATAGCAGTTGAACTGGTTGTGGGATTTTTCGGATTGTTTGTCATGTCAAGGCTCCTTGGGAAAACACAGATCACACAAATTACTACCTTTGATTTTATTTCTGCTCTCGTCCTCGGGGAATTGGTGGGGAATGCCGTTTATGACGAAGATATCGGGATAGCAGATATCCTCTTTGCCATTGCCATTTGGGGAATTTTGATCTTCATAATAGAGTGGTTTACCCAAAAATCTAACAAAGCCCGGATTCTCATGGAAGGGAGTCCAACCATTGTAATACGGAACGGAAACATATTGAAGGATCAGTTAAAGAAA
The DNA here is from genome assembly GCF_050107635.1 of Metabacillus sp. 113a. Taxonomy (NCBI): domain Bacteria; kingdom Bacillati; phylum Bacillota; class Bacilli; order Caryophanales; family Bacillaceae; genus Metabacillus; species Metabacillus sp. 113a. The sequence continues at coordinate 26,308 of NZ_JBNILJ010000019.1, forward strand.
GAGAAGCTTGACTTAAATCAGCTGCAGCATTTGATCCGGTCAAAAGGCACCTTTTCTATAAGAGAGATTGAATTTGCCATTCTAGAAACGGATGGCAGTGTGAGCATTTTAAAAAAGCATCAATATGAAATGCCGGTCCGGTCGGACTTTTCCATGGATGGGACTGAGCCTGTTCTTCCTTACAGCCTGATATTGGATGGGGCTGTTCAGCGGGATAATTTAGAAGAAGCAGGCCTTACTGAAGAATGGCTTGCTACAGAATTATCTGTCCAGCACATTCACTCCTATCAGCATGTCCTTTATGCTGAATGGCGCAAAGGAGATGGGCTGTTTGTCCAAAAAAAATAAGACCTTATCCGGTCTATACAGACTGCTCCTGGCGCTCAGAGCAGTCTCCCCCTCTTATGGCAATGATCAGGCGGTTCTGCTGCCGAAATATTAACCGGTCAGCATAACTGAAGCTTTTATTAACCTGAAGCTGTTTATATCCTGATATCAAATGAAAGTCCTTTTCCGGGCTCAGAAGGCAATGTCCGTTCAGAAGACCGTTTGGCGCGTTCAAATAATCTTGAAAACCGGTTTTCCTCAAACTTGCGTTCTTCCTCCATTTTATCGCGTTGAAGATGGATTTTTTGAACACGGTTAAGTGCAGCATAATCATTTTTTACAGGCACAGAGCGATTGGCATACTGTATGTACTGATCATTTTGAATAGGCGCGACCCAGCTCATTCTCCCACTCTCCTTTATATAAACATACCCCAATATTTTAATAAAAAACGCCTTCATTACCTTTTTCTTTTTTTAGCCATCTGTTAAGATGGTTGTTGTCTATTTTACATATAATATACGTGCCCTAAAGTGATTTTATGGGAGGAAACCAAATGTTTTTTGCGAAATTTTCTGATAGATTGATAGAACTCCCTTCGTATCCCAGAGGGGATTTTCAAAAGCTTTATAACTTAAGTAAAGCCGGTCTCCTGACATGCCCTGTTTGCGGACGTCCGGTTATCCTGCAGTTCAGGATCTCTTCTCCTCCTGAATTCATCCATACAGATCAATCCGGTTCAGAGGCCTGTGTAAACGCATATATTCCTTCGAAGCCTCTAAAACCAGATCACCAGGAAACGTCATCTGGAGGGTTTCGGATGCCTAAGAACAAGCCGGTATCCGATTCAGATGCTTCCACGGTATGGAGAAACCCTGATTTTCCAGGATTGATTGCTCCGTTCACTCAAAAGGAAGATCCGCTCATTACGCTTTTTGATGACGTTACGCTTAATCAGGCACAGCATGCAGCGGTCACTTCTGAAGCAGCCTCTACCCTTGTACTGGCAGGAGCCGGCAGCGGGAAGACCAGGGTTTTGACCTCAAGGGCTGCTTATTTAATTCAGGAGAAAGGAGCCGACCCGGCCTCTATTATGCTGATCACATTTACTGTGAAGGCCGCGAAGGAAATGAAAGAGCGGATGTCCTCGCTGTATGGTCTTTCGCCTCAGCAGGTGAACCGCATGGTGACAGGGACCTTCCATGGCATCTTTTATCGTATTCTTACTCACCACGACAGGAGCCGCTGGGATTCTAAACATCTTTTAAAGGAATGGCAGCGCGAGCAATACGTCAAGCAAGCCGGCCGAGAGCTGAAGCTTGATGAAACAGAGTTCCCTTTTGATCAGGCGCTTCAGCAGATAGGACTTTGGAAAAACTCCCGGCTTTCACCTGCTGACATTAAATGCGCAGACAAATGGGAGGAAAAAGCTTCCTTTCTATATAAAAGATATGAAGAGTTTAAAGAGGCCAATGGCCAGTTTGATTTTGATGATATGCTGCTGCAGTGCCTGCTGCTGCTGGAACACAACGATGAGATTCGTGAAATGTATCAAAAACGATTTGCTTCGATCCTCATTGATGAATTTCAGGACATCAATCAAGTCCAATATGAAATGATTCAACTATTATCAGAGCGCCGGCAATCCGTTTTTGCAGTGGGAGACGATGATCAGTCTATCTATGCATTCCGTGGAAGCAATCCCGCCTTTCTGCTTCAATTCACAAAAGATTTTCCGGGAGCGAAGGTTATTCACCTTGCTTCCAACTACAGGTCAAGCCATGAAATTGTCGCAACAGCCAACAAAATGATTGCTAAAAACCGAGAGCGCCACAAAAAGAGAATGGATGCCACCTTCACAAATGGAGTCAAACCGCTGTTCTTTTACCCTTATGATGAAGAGGAGGAAGCAACCCTCATCGTCAACGATCTGAAGGAGAAAATGCTCAATGGACGCAGACCTGAGGATTTTGCCATCCTCTACCGCACCCATACCGGCGGCCGGGCGATATTTGAGCGGCTGAGCGAGTCCAGCATTCCCTATGCAATTGACCAGGAAACCGGCTCTTTTTACGAGAGGAAAATGGTTCGGACCCCGCTGGCTTATTTAAGATTGGCGGTCAATCCGGATGATGGTCAAGCGATGAAAGACCTCGTCTTTGCCCTATTCCTGAAATCACAGGTTTTGCAGGATGTAAAAGCATTATCCATAATGAATGATTGTACACTGCTTGAAGCTCTCATTCATATCAAGGACATAAAGCCTTTCCAGCAAAAGAAAATCAAGGACATCCTTCCTTATTTTCAGCGGATCCGTACAATGGCGCCACTTGATGCACTTCTTGTTATCGAGAAAAAAATGGGGCTCGCAGACACCATTAAAAAACGGGGCAATGAAGGGAACAAAATCGAGAAAGGTTCCGACGACCTTCAGGATTTAAAAGTTGCAGCCAAAAAGTTCAGCACGATAAAAGAACTGCTGGAGCATGCGGATCACATGACCGCCCTCTCTGCTGATCTTAAAAGAAATGGCCGAAATCAGGCGAACGGTGTCCGGTTAATGACGATTCACCGATCAAAAGGCCTTGAATTTCCATACGTCTATGTCCTCGGTGCAGTGGACGGCAGCATCCCTCACGATTTCTCTCTTGAGTCTGCACGTAACGGGGAATTTGCAGCATTTGAAGAAGAGCGCAGGCTGCTTTATGTGGCGATGACCCGCGCCCAATACGAGCTCTATTTATCTGCTCCTCAAACGCGGCGCGGAAAAAAAAGTGCCCCATCACGATTTTTTCAGGCAATTGAACAATAGGAAGCAGGGTGACCACCTGTCTTAGAAGAAACCCCCGCATTGCAGTTCATCATGCAAGGCAGGGGGTTTTCTATTTTCAAAGCAAAATGCCGGCCGGCAGCGGAAACCGGGTATTTCATTGGTCCCTCACCAACCATCCTCTTTCATTCTTTTAGTCGCATCCCCCAAAAGTGATAAAAGCCACTCTCCTGACAATCATAGCGATAAATACAATAATAGCTGGGAAAAAAGGATATTTTCAGGGAGAAAAAAATTCATCATGCAAATACTTAATATCCCTGCACTAAAAATCACCACAATCCTGTATGCATAAGAAGTCATTTTTTCGAAGTGAATGCAGTCAACAAAGCGTAGGAAGGCAAAACGGCAGCAAGAATCAACCACTCCATAAATGGAAAGAACGAATGAAAAAGCAGCAGCATAATCAGAACGGCCAGTAGAACATTCTTCAATCTCCTTCCCCTTGAATAGTGATTTCATGAATAGAACCCCTCAATTTTCCCTCAATTCTATTAGCTGAATCCACCATCAGGATTGCCCGGTAAAATTTCAGGCTCGTCTGCCCGATAGGAAAAGCATTATTTCGGATTTTAGAAATACATATAGAACACAAGACGGAAAGGAGTTGTGAAGATGGATTTTTTATCTGTACTTTATAATATTTTATTTACTTTCTTTCAGGCTGGAGTTTGGGCCGCTGGTTTCTTTTATTTAGTGAATATCACTTTTCCAGACAAGCGGATTAAGGATGCTTCGAAGATCGCTCTCGCCGTAACTCTTGTTATTTATCTTTTATATGCCATCGCCAAACATATATAGCAGATGGAGAAGCCTGGGCAAAGTGTTCTCACTTTGCTCATTTTATTTGCCTTATTGCTTTTGGCTCTGTTATACGTTAATGTTGATATTTCATCCGAAATGAACTCATTTATGAATTTTTGTTGTTGGCGTCTTCTTCACCTAAAGCAACCGTTAGTTTAAGTATATTACTTCACAATCTTCTAACCGATTGATCCCTTATTTATGTATTAAAAGCTATCAACCTAGCATTTGTATCTTGGATTATTACAATAGCATACTTTTAAAATCACATTTAAGTAATGACATAACAATTTCATCTGAGTACGAATCATTATAGTATAAGGATTGACGTAAGACGCCTTCTTTTACAAACCCTGCCTTTTCATACGCTCTAATTCCACGCAAATTATGGCTAAATACTTCTAACTGTAAACGATTTAATTGGAGTTGTTCAAAAACAATTCTTAGAACAATGTTTATAGCTTCAGTACCATATCCTTTACCTGTTAATGAAATAGAAGCCATCGATATTCTGAATCCTGCTTTTTTGTTCTCCTCATCTATTTCTAAAATCGATAAATCCCCAATCATTTCGTCAGTACCTTTTAAACAAATAGCGAAATCATAGCGACTTGAATCATTATTAACATTTTCAATATGGTTCTTAATTTGATCCAGTGAAAAATTAGATTTCGTTCCAGTCATATAACGTATTTCTTTATCCATTGTGTTTTCTAATATCATAGGTGCATCTAACTCGCAAAGAGGCCTTAAATAAATTCTCTCACTCTCTATTCTCATTTTAATTTCCTCCTCAAATTGTTTTACATTTTTAATTCCCGCACTTTTTTTACCAGAGTACTACTTCAACTCCCTTCTAAGAATACCTGATTCTTTAGTTAAACTGCCCACTGGTTCAAAAGGAAAATCAACAACAACATTAACAGAGCCTTGCTTTTAAAAAAAGGCTGTTTTCACATAGATTGTTGCTATTTGACCATACTATAAATAGGCTGATATATTGCCATTTATGGAGGTGTTCGGATATGTGGAGACACGTTTATCGTAATATTAGTGACTCATCAAAATCAGAGCAATTAGCCCTATTTGAAGCAATGAAACAAGACTTGTTTCCAGAAGAACGGGAAGATATTGCGAAGATGCTCAAAGACATTCGTGAAACTCGTTTTTCTGGCGGTCTGGCGTGTCTTCACTGTGGGAGTCTATCAGTCAAGAAGAATGGTAAATATCGTGCAAGACAACGTTATCTTTGCAAGGATTGCGGTAAGACCTTTAACGATATGACAAATACTCCATTATCAGGATCTCGATACCCTCATAAGTGGCTCAAACACTTTGAAATGATGATTGAGGGTTATACTCTACCCAAAATTTCAGAAGCCTTGGAAATTCATATTTCTACGGCTTTTTATTGGCGACATAAAATTCTAAAAGCTATCCGTTCATTAGGAAATCAAACCTTAAAAGGGATTGTAGAGAGGGATGAAACATTTTTCTGGAAAGTGATAAAGGGAAAAAATCTATTACTCATAGAAAACCTAGTAAGCGTGGTGGTGTGGCTACGAAAAGAGGCATTTCAAAGGAGCAAATCTGCGTTCTCGTTGCTCAAGACCGAAATGGACAAGTTATTTCTCAAATGGCAGGAAAAGGGCGTATCAAATCGACGGATATAGACAAGGTGTTAGGTGTATATATCGACACCTCTGCTTTGCTATGTAGCGATACAGCTACAAACTACAAAAGGTTTGCTAAGGATAAGGGCTTACAACACGAAATGGTAAATATGAGAAAAGGAATTTATGTGAAGAAATCTATTTTTCATATCCAACACGTTAATGCTTATCACAAACGATTAAAGCAGTTTATGGAGAGATTTCAAGGTGTTGCAACGAATTATTTGGATAACTATTTATATTGGTTCCGATACCTTGACCAAAGTAAAAAAGTTGCTCACAAAGAACGCAGACAACTTTTGTTTGGTGCTTGCCAAAAATCAAATTACATTACAGTGGATATGTTTAGAAGTGCATAAAATACTTTTTAAATCCGAAATACAAGATAGCCCTGTTATTTATGGAACAACTCTATTAATTTTGTTGAGTCCAAAACGGCAATTCCTCTATTATTTAGAAACTTTAATGACTTCTCTCTTTTTATATCATTCGAACTTGCAACTGCATCTCTTACTACTGTTACAGTGAAATTCCTACGAATTGAGTCAAGTGCTGTTGAGGCTACACAACCCTCTGCAAATAAACCTACAATAACAATATGCTTAATCTCATTAGTCATTAAATATGAAACAAGTTCTGAATTACTCAATGCATTCCCTTTGTTTTTAGGAAAATATAAATTATTCACCATTAGCAATCTATCATCTAATTCAGCACCTTCACTTCCTTTTAATGCTGAATTTTTGGTTAAAAAATTCACAATAAACTGTTTAGGTTCATATTCATTACCTATATACACAACAGGGACACCTTGACTGTCAGCTTTTTCAACAATTCTATTAACTTTTTCTAACATTGGTTCGATTTGATGTTTTGCTACTGGCATCCGAGCTTCATCACCAATAAAACCCTTTTGGATATCAAGTACAAGTAAAGCTATACCCATCTCATAACCCCCCTATCGTTAAGAAAGTCTCTTAACTAATGTCAATTCTATTTTCTATATTTTAACATATGATATATTATATATTCTTAACAAATTAAAAACACCTTACGAAAACAGCGTAAAAAAACGAACAGATAAAGGATGCTGACAGTTATTGCATGCTGCAGGCTGAAACCGCTCCCTGTTTAGCGTAAGAGTGGGTATCATCTGTTCTGCTTCCCCGCGCAGGAGACCTGCCCCTGCTGCATCCGTCTGCTTCCCTCCTACCCTCGATGAGTCTGGTATATGTTTCCCATCACCCCTTACATATTTAAACAATTATTTCCAAAGTGCTTCCAAAGCCCCCTTCTTAAACTCCCATAATCTACAAAATGCATCAAAAAATAGAAAATTCAGACTACTATTGTTCGGTCATTATGTCACTTATTTCGCTTGCCGAAACAATATAAAATGAAACTGTAAGACTATCATTTTTAGGGGGTTTATAATGAAGAAACCAATTTTTGCTTCTGTCCTTGCCGCTTCTCTCATCCTAGGGGCCGCAGGTGCGCAAACGGCTTATGCTAAACCTGCAGAGCAGGCATTCGAGCTGAATGTAACCGAGAAAAAAATCTTAAAAAAGATTAATGCAGAGAACATGTACAGCACGATTGCAGAGCTTTCTAAAACACCTCGTGTTGCAGGGACCGAATCTGAATGGGGAGCTGTACAGTATGTAAAGAAGAAATTTGAATCGTACGGGTACAAAACCAAGGTTCAGCCATTTACTTTTGAGGGGTATGACGCGCCAACAAAAATTGAGCTTACCGTAGGATCGGAAACCTTTAAGCCCGGTTCATTTACATACACAGTCGGCGGCAAAGTATCAGGGGAGCTTGTTCTTGCAGGCCTTGGGAAAAAAGATGAGCTTCAAACCTTGGATTTAACAGGTAAAATCGCTTTGATTAAACGCGGCGAAATCAGTTTTGCCGAGAAAGTGTTAAATGCTGCAGAAAAAGGAGCATCCGGGGTCATCATTTACAACAATACCACTGGTGCATTAAGCGGCACACTAGGGGCAGCAAACGAAAAATATGTACCCGCCGTCACGCTGACTAAAGCAGAGGGCGAGGCGCTTGCAGCCAAAATCAGCAGCGGCGATGCCGGAACGGCCCATTTACATGTGGAAGGCGGAAAAGTAGAGACCCGCACCTCCCATAACGTCATCGCGACAAAAAAGCCGGTTGTATCAAAAAATAAAAAAAGTGATGTAATCGTCATCGGTGCCCATCATGATTCAGTTGAAGGAGCTCCCGGTGCCAATGATGACGCTTCCGGTACAGCGATGACTCTTGAAATGGCACGTATTTATCAGCATGTGCCAACGGACACGGAGCTTCGGTTCGTTACCTTTGGAGCCGAGGAAGTCGGACTTATCGGTTCTTATCACTACGTGGAAAGCCTCTCAGATGAGGAAATCAGCAGGACCATCGCAAACTTTAACCTGGACATGGTTGGAAGCAAGGATGCAGGAGATCTTGTCATGCTCACCCTGGACGGAAAAGCAAATCTAGTGACAGAGCTTGCCCAGGATAAGAGCAAAAAGCTGAATGGAGAGCCAACTCCATTCGGCCAAGGCGGCCGAAGTGACCATGTGCCGTTTGCGGAAGCAGGAATTCCGGCAGCTCTCTTCATTCATAATCCAACTGAGCCGTGGTATCACACTCCGCAGGATTCCATTGATAAAATCAGCAAGGACAAGCTACAGGATGTAGCAGAAATCATCAGCACCTCGGTCTACGAACGGGCACGTCTTGATATTAAATGGCCAAACGTTTTCAGCGGACCTAAGATGAAAGCGTCCCCGGACATGATTCAGGAGCAGGAGCTCAATTAAATCAGGAAAGCCTTTCATCCAAATGGGACGAAAGGCTTCTCTTTATTTCTTATTAATCATTTTAGAGATCGTATTAAAATCCAGTTTTTCTTTTCCGTTCACAATGGAATTGACGATTTTGTCTTCGGTTTCTTTTGGCACTTTTTTGTTTGCAATTTGAGCGACTTTCCGGATAACACCGCGAACTGTATTTTCATCACGGAAGTTTGCGTTTTGCAGGGAGTTGGCAAGATTAAGAATTTCATTCATGTTAACGCCAGTTTTCTTTTCAATATTTTTAAAGAATTTATTATCCATTTTTTCTGCCTCCTTACTGTTGATTTATCCTATGAAGGTGCCCAAAAAATGGTGCATGTGTTTCTAAACGGAGAAAGTACGGGCTCTAAACCCGTACTTTCCTGTTTGCACATCTTTGAAGGAGACTGCAAGTTTATTAGTTGTAGAAAGAAGCACCAACGATGATCAAAAGAATGAACAATACTACGATTAGAACGAAAGTAGAACCGTAGTAACCGCCACCGCCGTAGCCGCCACCATATCCATAACATCCATAAGACATTAGCCAAGCACCTCCCTTTCCTTCTTCTCTACAACATATGTAGATTGTCTGAAAAGGGTATGGACATTCGTACATTTGTCCCCTGTTTTATTTTCGCCCGGATTTCTTAACAATCCATTTCTCCATATCCTGAGCGGCTCTCTCCATTTCTGCCTCAAATCCATCAGCTGCTGCATCAAGCTTATTCAGCTCTTTATCTTTCCCCTTCAGCCAGGAGTCGCTTTTTTTCATTACCGAATCATGCCCCTTCATCCGATCGCCCATAAACGTTTCAAATTCTTTACTGAGCTTTTTTTTCGCCAATATTCTTCACCGCCTCTTTATATAGAATATGGAGAGCAAATTACATGGGCACAAAAAAGATCCAATCCACCGCAGAGTGGAGAGTGCATGTAGGGAGAACCGGATGGATTCTAAACCGGAAGCATCGAATGAGCGTTTGAAGCCAGTCTGCTGCCGGCGAGAGGCATACAAAATGCGGGTGCTTATCGAACCGTTTCAGAATAAGAAATATTGGCCCTAATTAGCTAAGTTGGGCAGTCACATTGTATACTGGTCTGCCTTTTTTAGGCTGAAAGCCGAAATTATACGTTAAACCGGTCCGGATTTTGGGATCCGTTGCGGTAAGGAAATTTTTTATTGTCCGTATTCCAGATTTATTGTCCGTACTTTCGTTTTATTGTCCGTATTCCAGATTTATTGTCCGTACTTTCATTTTATTGTCCGTATTTCCAATATAATTACTTTTCGACAAAATCCGCTAGATCGTACAGAGGCATTGTTTCCTGGTCGGCCGGTTTTTGAGACTGAAGGCTGCACTGTGGTGTTAAACCTCACAGATTTTGGTCCAGTTCCGGTACGTAATTTGTTTTATTGTCCGTATTCCAGATTTATTGTCCGTATTCCAGATTTATTGTCCGTATTCCAGATTTATTGTCCGTACTTCAGATTTATTGTCCGTACTTTCGTTTTATTGCCCGTATTTCCAATATAATTACTTTTCCTATGAAAAAAATTACCTTATATTTGTATGTTAATCCAACTACAAAAAAGCCTGCAGAAAAACCATCGGGTTCTCTGCAGGCTGAGCAGGTTTACACCTGCCCTTTTTCACTTATCTTTTTTTCCCGCAGCCGCAGCCTTTTTTCTTTACAGGCTTAGAAACCTGCTGCACAGGTACAGCAGGCTGAGGATTGGAATTCAAATATGGTTGCTTCATTGCCAGAGCACCTTCCTTGTTCGGTGATAAGGTATTTTATGATTGATGAAAAGAATTTGTACTGAGTCATCAACCTAATCCAGCAATCTTGATATAGCAGACTCAATCATTCCGGCAAATCCGGCAAGCGCCAATATACAAACCAGCGGCTCTGTCCCTTCCGGCCACAAGAGCCAGCTTCCATAAAGGAACCCTGAACACCACACCCCGGTACACCAATAGCAGCTTAAAAGTTCCCCAATCCACCTTCTTAGCCCTTTTCCTTTCATTTCAATATAAATTACGCCATCCACAGTGTATTCTTCATGAAATGGTCTCCGCAGCCATTCCATGATTTTGTCAAAAACGATCAGCCTTGTCAGACGAAAAACAGCTAACGCAAATAAACAAAATGTTAACCAGCTTTCAAACATCTTCTTCACCTTCCGTTCCTCTATTACAATATGAACGGAGTAAACAGATATGAAAAAAATCACCTGAAAACTGTATGTTTTCATCAGTCCAAACATATCAGAGCTGCATTAACTATGTATATATGGGAAAGGAGTGAATCATTTGTCTAATGATCGGTCAGTCATGGATGAACCAGTGAGTCAGGATACAGAGCAGACAATCTCGCTGTTTCAGCAATCGGACGAAGGCATCTACATTAAAGACTCAAACGAAATTACGGTCGAAACCACCGACACTCAGCTCGCTCTTTCCATACAAGCTGCAATCCAGGCGGCCATCGCCCTTGTAATCAATTTGACGATTGCAGACAGTTCACGAGCAGAACAAGTGACCCAGCATATTTTAACCAGCGCCGTCCTTCAGCAACGAAAGAAACAGCGCATCATCATTATCGGCTCTGAGAATGTAACGGTTAAAGCTACTGATACAGACGTCTCGATATCCCTGCAGCTGCTCATTCAAATCCTGCTGGCTCTGTTGCTGCAGATCGACATTCTGTAACCCTTTCTTAACTATAATCAAAAGGAGTGACTACCATGTCAAGCAAAAACCTGAACGACATTTCTTCAACCCTCATGCAGCTGTTTGTTTCCGATGTATTTAACAAAAACAACATTACGGACGATACAAAAAAACAGCTTACAGAAGACCAAAAACAGAAAATAAAAGCCGTTGTACTCGACCTGCAAGCGAAAGTAGACGAATTCATCGAAGCTCAAGCCAAGAAAAAAGAAGACGAAGAAGCTCCTAAAGCAGAAGCACCAAAAAACACAACACTACGAGACATGCTTAAAAACAAGAAAAACAACGAGTAATCAAAAAATGGGTTATTGCCTCAGGATGTTTGTCTAAACAAAAGCTGATATCCAAACATTTAATAGTATTACAATGAAAGGAGGAAAATGAACATGTCAAATTACTCTTGGGTTGCCAACGACAGAAGCTGCTCCCACCCTACAGAATGCAGCAACAGACTTGGCACAATGTGCGATAATAACGGAGAGGTAGATCAGAACTTCGATCAAGTAAGCAACACGAACCAGCTTTCTTCTGAAACCATCATCATCAAAGACTCTTGTGATATCGAGGTTACAACAACTGAAACACAAATCGGTGTATCCCTCCAAGCAGCACTTCAAGTGGCCATCGCCCTAGTCATCAATCTAACAATCGCTGACAGCGCCCGTGCTGAAATGGTTACACAAGATCTCTTGCAAAAAGCGACAATCACTCAAGCAAGCGCACAAAAATTGGTTATCGAAAACTCCCGCAACGTAAATGTAAAAACAACAGACACAGACATCGCTGTATCCTTGCAATTGCTTATCCAGATCCTTCTTGCTCTTGTCGTATCCATCGACATCTTCTAATTCTCCCCCTAAAAAAAAGCAGGCTCCCCGCCTGCTTTTTCTTTTTCCTTCTTTTTCCGCATCCATCCAAATACTCGTGACGTTCACCCACACCAACGGATAGGTCCCCACATATGTTGTTAAAGACTAATGTCAATCAACCAATTATTAAGGAGATGAAAACATGAGCTGCGGAAAATCCCATGGAAAATACGACTTCGATAGCTGTGTATGCAAAGCGGTCGAAAACATCCTGGCAGAACAAGAGGCTGTCGAGGAAAGCTGCCCTACCAGCTGCTACAGCAACCTGCTTAGCCCATCAGCTATGCCTGGCCGTGATACAATTCCGTTCTTGTTATTTGATAAAAAAGGAAAACTATTCTCAGCATTCGGAAATGTAGGCGGATTTATGGATGACGCTACTTGCTTCGAAACAATCTTCTTCCGCGTCGAAAGCCTAAGAGATTGCTGCGCTACCCTTTCCCTGCTTAAACCAGTGAATGTAGACGGCGACACAATCAGCGTTTGCGACCCGTGCGCAGAAGACTTCTTCGGACTTGAAAAATCCGACTTTTGCATCGAAGTAGATCTGGATTGCTTCTGCGCAATCCAATGTCTATCCCCAGAGCTTGTAAACCGTGTATCCCCGATGAACAAGAAAAAGCACCACCATGGATAACACCTTAGTAGACTGCCTAAATGGTAGTCTATTTTTTTTTTGCGTTATGAAGGGGAAAGGGGCGATGCTGTTGGAAAAGTGTTACGCTGAATTGGATTCCGGCTGCGGCGGGTGGGTTGCTGGTGGGGACGGTACTTTTACATGGGCGGCTCTTTAATGGGGATGGTTCCCCCTTTACATGGGCGGTTCTTACTGGGGGTGTTTTCCTTTTACATGAGGGGCTCTTACTGGGAGGCGGTTCCTTTTACATGAGGGGCTCTTACTGGGAGGCGGTTCCTTTTACATGGGCGGCTCTTACTGGGGGGCGGTTCCTTTTACATGGGCGGCTCTTATTGGGAGGCGGTTCCTTTTACATGGGCGGCTCTTTGATGGGGGCGGTTCCCCCTTTACATGGGCGGTTCTTACTGGGGGTGGGTTCCTTTTACATGAGGGGCTCTTACTGGGAGGCGGTTCCCATTACATGAGGGGCTCTTACTGGGGGGCGGTTCCCCTTTACATGGGCGGCTCTTACTGGGAGGCGGTTCCTTTTACATGGGCGGCTCTTACTGGAGGCGGTTCCTTTTACATGGGCGGCTCTTTGATGGAGGCGGTTCCCCTTTACATGGGCGGCTCTTTGATGGGGGCGGCTCTTACTGGGGGGCGGTTCCTTTTACATGGGCGGCTCTTTGATGGGGATGACCGGCTGTTAACAGGTCTGCTTGTAAAGGATAATATGGCTAAAGCAAAATTTGTCGAATAACCTCGTAAAATCGATATATTGATTTTATCGCCGATATATTTTTATTTTGGTCGATATAATGTTTTTTCAGTCGATATATTGTAAAAATAGCCGATATATGAAAATAATAGCCGATATATTTGATTTTCTCCCGATATTGCCGTTTTGGCAGGCAATCTAAAAGTCTTCAGAGCTATTTTCCGGGCAATCGGCGCCATTCACCATTGCCTTCTGATTCCATTCCAAAGATTTATAGCTTCTGACGGCGGATTTGGCAGCTAAAACGGAGGTATTCAGTAAAAAATCATGGCTCCTTGAGTAGGAGAGCGAGCATGCAAATATTTTCTAAAAAACGAACGAAACGAACAAGCTGCTCTGAGCATCACCTTTTGCTGGGAATATCTAATTTATAAAGATTGAGTCGTGAGGTAAATTGGGGTTTTAAGTAATCCGAGCCACGGAACGTAAATCGACTAACTCATGCAGCCTGAGCAAACTCCCCATTATTGCCCCTTCTCACGCTTTTCCGTCCAGTCCGGACTTGCAATTCCTTCCCCTTGCAGCCTCAAAAAAGTGCCACTTCCTCAATTTTGCCCCCGCTCCTTTCCTCCCTGCGCCTTTCTGAACAGTCCGGCTTTCATTGCCCTTTTAAACGGCAAATCAACTCAACTCCCGTTCCTCACCTTCTCCGCTTCCCCCTAAGTTTCGTCAGCCTGCCCTGCTGATCTGCCCATTTCCAGCCACCACTCCAGCCTGCCTCCCTCCCCCCATTGACCTGCCCATTTCCAGCCCTCCACTCCAGCCTCCCTCCCCCCATTGACCTGCCCATTTTCAGCCATCCACTTCAGCCTGCCTCCCTGCCCCCATTGACCTGCCCATTTCCAGCCACCACTCCAGCCTGCCTCCCTGCCCCCGCTTATCTGCCCATTTCCAGCCACCACTCCAGCCTGCCTCCCTGCCCCCATTGACCTGCCCATTTTCAGCCATCCACTTCAGCCTGCCTCCCTCCCCCCATTGACCTGCCCATTTCCAGCCACCACTTCAGCCTGCCTCCCTCCCCCCATTGACCTGCCCATTTCCAGCCACCACTTCAGCCTGCCTCCCTGCACCGATGATCTGTCCGTTTTAAGCCCCCATTTCACTTACCCTCTTCCCAATTTCACCGCATTCTATGAGCTGTATTTCCTGCCCTTGAGTGCATTCTTCCAAACCCCGTTCATTCCTGCCGGATGATTGCCTCTCTTCCCTGGCTGCCGGCTATAAATAAATTTAACTGAATAGGCACTTGCCCTAGCACCTTTAGTCTTGTACCTGCCTATCCTAGTATAGACAATAATCCTTATTCGGGAGGGATAATAATGACTCGTTCTAAAGACTTCGGGTGTGTTTGCGACGCGGTTGAAAACATCAGCGATCTGCAGAATGCAGTGGAGGAGCAGTGTTCTACCAGCTGTTACAGCAACCTTCTTTCCCCTGTTAATACGTTGGGAGATACGATTCCATTCATTCTATATACGAAAATGGGAACTCCATTCACAGCTTTTGGGAATGTAGGGGGACTCACTGCGGGAGATTGCTTTAATACCATCTTCTTTCGTGTAGAGCATGTGGAAAAATGCTGTGCTACACTTCGTTTACTGATTGCGTTTGATGCAAAAGCACATGTTTTGGATTTTCATAAAGACAGTCCATGTGATGTTTTTCGATTGGAGAAAACAGATTCCTGCATTGAAGTGGACTTGAACTGCTTCTGCTCCATCTGGTGTCAAAATCCAAGACTCATTAACCGCACACATAACAGCTGATTATTAAAAAAAAGAGCTGAATTCGGGTGTCCCCGATTCAGCTCTTTTTAAAATCCGATTGGCTGGATCGCCTGGATATCTTCTGCTTTAATATTGACTGGCTGAGAACTTGCGCTTGTTCTTATATGAACGATTCCGTCTGTTTCACCAAGAATAATCCCTCTGTATGTCTGGTCTGAGAGCTCTACCTGGCAGAGCGTTCTCGGGATGTTGCTTGGCAATGTGGCAAAAAAGTTGATTTTTTCTGGCACGCTCATCTGGTTTAGTGACTTCCTTGTTTTCCGTTCATAGACAGGTGCTTCAGTTTCTATTGGGGATTCGCTTTGTTCCTGGACAAGCTGATCTGGAATTTGATTGTTTTCAGCTTGTGTTTCTTCCAGTGTATCGATTTCTTCAATTTTCGGTTCACTCATTTGCTTTTGCTTGACTGATATCTTTTTCCTTACGGCGACTTGCTGCATATTTGCTTCGGCTGCAATGTTTTCAGGCTGGACAATATACATGAGCGGCTGTTTAGCCTGCTTTTGATTTTTTTCGGACAATTCTTTCCACCCCCGGGTCATAGACTGTTCAAGACAGTTTATTCGCTTTTTACGGAATTCATGACCCGAAGAAATCAGGAAAAGACGACGGTTTTGTTTCCTTCGACTAAAATGCGGTCTTCCAGATGCCATTTAACTGCACGGGCGAGAACGCTCCGTTCAATAGAGCGGCCAATCCGTTTTAATTCATCAACATGGTCATGATGGGAAACGCGTTCGATGTCCTGTTCAATAATCGGACCTTCATCCAGCTCATTCGTTACATAATGAGAGGTTGCCCCAATCAATTTTACACCGCGCTCGTAGGCTCGTTCATAAGGCCGGGCACCAATAAAGGCCGGGAGAAACGAGTGATGAATATTGATGATCCGGTTAGGATTAGCGGCTACAAAGTCCTCGGTCAGGATTTGCATGTAGCGGGCCAATATGATCAGTTCCACATTGTATTCATCAAGCAGGTGCATTTGCTTTGCTTCTGCTTCTTTCCTGATTTCCTTTGTGGCCGGGATGTGGTAGAACGGAATTCCAAGTGCTTCCACAATCTCCCGGCAATCGTCATGGTTGCTGATAACGAGTGACAGATCCGCGGTAATGTCACCGCTTTGCCATGCCCAGATGATTTCCAGGAGGCAATGAGGTTCCTTTGAAACAAAAATGGCGGTTTTTTTCAGATCGGTGACGCGGACAATTTTCCACTCAAGGTGAAATTCATCTGCAATCGGCTCAAACGATTCATTCATTGCTGAGAGTTTCGCTGCAAGCTCAGGGCATTCAAATTCGATTCGGAGAAAAAATGTGCCGCCCTCCGGATTGGATGAATACTGGCTTGATTCAATAATGTTCGCATGATGCTCAAAGAGGAATTTTGAAACGGCTGCAACAATGCCCGGACGATCAGCGCATTTAAGCAGAATACGGCCTCTGTTCGCATATTTTTCATGGTATTTCTTCAGGTTGGATTTGTTAAAAGGTTGCATGATGCACTCTGCCTTTCTTATGTCAAATAACTGTCCTCTATTATAAAGAATCTTTGTTTAAGAAAAAAGTAAAGCGCACTTGAATACACCCCTGATGTAAAGTATAGTTTACGTACAGCAAACTTTACATAAAACTTTACATCACAAATGGAGGTTTCAGTTGAAAACACTTATCCGTGAGAAAAGAAATGAGATCAGCATGACGCAGGAGGAGCTCTCCGTCCTGGTAAATGTCTCAAGACAAACCGTTATTTCGCTGGAAAAAGGCAAGTATAAACCATCCTTAGTTCTTGCACATAAGCTAGCTCAGGTCTTTGCATGCAGGATAGAGGATTTATTTATTTTTGAAGGGGATGAGAATATTGGCTGAAGCATTTGCGGAAAATTGGGTGGCATTGGCAGGACTGTTTTTTGGATTGCTTTGCGGAAGGGCTGGCTATGTATTCGGGATAAAGATGAGAAATAAGCATCGCGGCAATGATGAACGGTATCCATTTCTTGTATAAGCGCCAAAGCCTTTTCCTGGAATGTAACGCTTACTGTTATCATTGCTGGCTGGACATTGATTATCTTATTTGAAGGCATTTCCCTCCCTTTCTTTATTTTTACTGCCCTCTGCGTGCTTCATTTGATAAGCTATGGGATATCTGCTGCCTATTATTCCAGCCGGGTATAAAGAAAAAGCTTGAGGACAGAAGCCTCAAGCTTTTCATTTTATCCGCCGATAATATGATACCCTGAATCTACGTGCAGATTCTCTCCAGTCATTCCCCGGGACAGGTCACTGAAAAGGAACAGAGCTGTGTCGCCGACTTCTTCTGGAGTTGTAGTACGGCGAAGGGGTGCTTTTTCTTCAATTTCCTTAAGAATGGAGTTGAAGTCGCTGATTCCTTTTGCAGAAAGAGTCCGTATTGGACCAGCTGAAATGGAATTCACACGAATGTTTTCTTTCCCGAGATCTTCAGCAAGATATTTAACGCTTGCATCCAGGGAAGCTTTCGCTACACCCATCACATTGTAGTTCTTAACAACGCGCTCTCCGCCAAGGTAGGTAAGTGTTACGATACTTCCGCCTTCAGTCATTAAGCCTTTTGCTTCTTTGGCTACCGCCGTTAGGGAATAAGAGCTGATGTTATGCGCAAGAAGGAAGCCTTCCCGTGTTGTCGCCATATAATCGCCTGCAAGGTCTTCTTTATTGGCAAACGCAATACAGTGGGCAATTCCGTGAAGGACACTGACTTCCTGCTTAATCTCCGTAAAGCATTGTTTAATTTGCTCATCATTTGTAATATCACATGGATAAAAAAGAGAGTCATCGCGTTCCAGTGTCTCAGCAAGGTCCTTTACAGGTTTTTCAAAGCGCTCTCCTGCATATGTAAAAATAATCCTTGCGCCTGCATTATGAAGAGAGCGCGCGATTCCCCAGGCGATGCTTCGTTTATTGGCAACTCCCATCACTACAATATTCCGGCCTTTTAAAGAAAAGTTCATTGAGTGTGCCTCCTGTTTTATACATGTTATTAGTACCTGGTTACAAGTATAGCACCTGCCAAGAAAAAAAGACAGGCACCATTGATGCCTGTCTTAAAAACTGCTATTGCAGCTCTCTTCTTAATTCTCTTACGTACTCAAACGACCCTGTGACGAGCAGCCGGTCCCCTTCCTGAAGCTGGGTGTCTCCATGCGGGACAATTGAGTCTTTCCCCCTGAAAATCCGGACAAAGATGATATCTCCTGTAAAAGGAAACGCTCTGAGGGTAACTCCAGAATACTTGATATTGTTCATAGTAATCTGATACAGTCCTGTTTCTTTGTTAGCAAGAATTCGTACAATGTCAGGTGATTCAATCAAAGCCTGAAGCAGTACTTTTGTAGACAGCAGCACAGAAAAAATATCCACTCCATGTTCTTTGAGCTTCTCTCCCAGTTCTGCGGAAGCAATGCTTGCAATGACCCGCGGAACTTCCTGCCCTTTTGCAGCAATGGCGATATCGGCGTTTCTTTCCTCGTCTCCTGTGGCAACAACCAGAATATCAGCATCAAAAACATCACACTTCATCAGAGTATCCAGAGAATAATCATTCAAATCTTTAATCTCAAACAGGGATTTGGCCATCTGTTCGTCCATTTTATCCTGCACCGTATGATAAACGACCGTCTGATAATAATCAGGATTAAGCTCCCTTGTAACCGGCAGGGTCATTTGGTTGGCCCCGATAAGAGCTACTTTCAGCTTTTGCTCTTTTAGTTTTTGCTTAGGAAAAAGCTTTTTGAAACCGATAGGCGATATGATGCTTGAAATGACCGCCACCAGAATCAATGCCCCTGACATCTGTTCATCGATCACATTAGCCTTTTGCCCAATGGTAGTTGCGGCAATAACCAGTGACAGAGTAGCTGTTAAGAGGAATCCTCCTGAAAGGACCGTTCTCATATCATACCATTTCCGCAAGTATAAAATCGGAATCAGCTTTGATGCAAACAAAGCAATGAGCAATAGAGGAATCAGCGCAAAGATTTTAGGATCCCCAAAAAGTTTCCAAATGTCCAGCTCAACCCCGATCATGACAAAAAAGATAGGAATTAAAAAGCCGTACCCAAACGAATCAAGCTTCTGTACCATTTCTTTGTTGGGTGAAAGAAGGGAAACGAGCACTCCGGCAAGGAACGCTCCTAAAATGTTTTCTGCACCGATCGTTTCGGAAATCCCTACCAATATGATGATCAGCGCAAAAATGGCTCTCGTCCCGATTTGAACGGTTCCTTTTGACATCGATTCAATAAACGTGCGGTTTTTGAACCGGTTTCCGACAAAGTAAAGAACGACTCCTGCTGCAAACAGAATGAGCAGCAGCCAGATGCTTCCCCCTCCTTCTCCGTAAATAGAGGCAAATACGGCAAGCAGAATCATGGTGACTAAATCCGCTATGACGGCAACGAGCAGGATAATCTGGCCGATGTTGCTTTTCATGATATTGGCTTCCTTTAATACAGGGACCACGACCCCTAAGGAGATGGTCGATATAATTAATGTCATTAAAAAGGCGTTTTTGATTAATCCTGTCCAGGCAAAAACTAGGGACATCGCGATAGACAAGATAAATATCCCGGCAAAAACAATACTTGAAGCCAGGAACGTATTTGGAACCGGCTTTCCGTTTGGAAGCTTTTCCTTCCTCTTTCCACTTGTAAACGCGCTAAAGTCTATTTCGAGTCCGCTGAGGAACATCAGGAAAATGAACCCCAGGGTAGAAAGTGTCTGAAGCCATGTGTCCTGTTCTACAATGTCAAAGCCGCTTTTACCAATGACGAGACCCATCAGAATTTCTGCTACCACTACCGGCAAAAAATTCAATTTGAAGCGGTGCATGAGAATTGGGGTCATAAAGGCAACAATTACGACAATAACCAATGATGTTACGGAAGCTCCGTGTTCCATGTTCGCCCTCCTGTCTAAGAATGAAGATTTTGAATAAATAGGGAAGCCAGCCCAAGATAGATAAGAATACTGATAATATCGTTAATCGTTGTAATAAATGGGCCTGACGCCACGGCCGGATCAATTTTAAAACGGTGCATGATAAGAGGCACCATAGCCCCGGCGACTGCTGCTACAATGAGCGAGCAAAGAATGGCGGTCCCGACAAGCAACCCTAACAGGAGGTCTCCTTTCCATGCAAATACAATGCCTGTAACTAAGATTCCGCAAATCGTCCCTGCGATCAGCCCGGTGCCTGCCTCCCTGCTTAAAATTTTCAAGGATGTCTCCTTATCATCTTCCCCAATAGCAATCCGTCTGATGGCGACTGCCAGAGCCTGAGTACCCGTATTTCCTGCCATCCCTGCAATGAGAGGAATGAAAACGGACAATATGGCAACCTGATCCAGAGTCTTTTCAAACCTGCCAATAAGGCTTGCTGTCAGCATGCCGAGAAACAGCAAGATGATGAGCCATGGAAGTCTCTTTTTGGCGGCTGAGAATGGACCTTTATCAGAAGAATCTGCATCGGAAATCCCGGCAAGCTTCGAGTAATCATCCGAAGCTTCTTCATCGATTACATCAACAATATCGTCAATCGTAATGATACCAAGCAGCCGATCATGAATATCCACAACGGGCAGCGCCAGAAAATTATAATCTCTGATCTTTCTGGCCGCTTCCTCCTGATCCACCGAAACTAAAACCGAATAAACCCGTTCATTCATAATTTCAGAAATCATCGTGTCATCATCAGCAATAATCAAATCCCGAAGTGAGACGACACCAGCTAAGCGCCGGTCTTCATCTATTACAAAGGTATAATAGATTGTTTCAGCATTAGGAGCTTCCGTTTTCAATATTTGCATAGCGGATTTCACGGTTTGATGGGCATGGATCGCAACGAATTCAGTCGTCATGATGCTTCCGGCGGTAAATTCCTTATAGTGAAGCAATTCGCGTATTTCTTTTGCGGCTTCCTCCTCCATAAGTGTCAAATATCCCGCTACCTGGCCCTGATCCAATTCATTTAAAACATCAACAGCATCATCGGCATACATTTGAGCAAGCATGTGGGCTGCATATGTGGAATCCATTTCAGAAAGATACGTCTCAACCTCTTCCTCATCTGCATCCAGGTTCTCAAATATCGCAGCCATTTCTTCAGGCGAGAGATATCGGTACAGGAGAGCCCGGTCTTCAGGTTCAAGTTTCACAAACCATTTTCCCTGATCATAGGAATGACGGTTAAAAAACAAATCCCTGAAAGAATCCATCTGATCCTCTCTTAGTGCTGTCAGCAGAAGCTCTTCTTCAAGCTCGTCCATTTTTTTCAGTTCAGCCATCCGCAGCTCCCTCCCTTCTTATTTCCAATCACTTTGAAAATAGCATAATAACATAGTGATTAGAATACCGCATTCCCTTTTTTTCTTCCACCCATAACCTTTCTGACTCTCCTCTATTGAATAGTTGGACTTCTTTTGGGTATAGTTTGTGATAATCGCTGGAAATTAATCGGGAGTGAAGAAGATGGTAAAAATCGATGTAATCGGAGATGTGCACGGCTGCTTTAGAGAGTTAAATGAGCTTATAAAGAAGCTGGGATATATAGAGAAGGAGGGTGTTCCCGTTCACCCCAATGGAAGAAAACTATCCTTTGTAGGTGATTTAATTGATAGGGGGCCCGATTCACTTAAAGTAATTGAAAAGGCGGCACGCATCGTACAGTCCGGAACTGGCTTTTATTCTCCCTGCAACCATTGTGATAAGCTTTACAGATTTTCCGAACGGGAAAGCCCATTCCTTCAGGTGTGGGATGAAAGTGAGGTCGGATACGGAGTACCACTGAAAACCGTAAGGTTTGTGGTGCTTCAAGTATCCGAAATGTTTTGTTCTTT
>NZ_JBNILJ010000020.1:0-44617 GCF_050107635.1 Metabacillus sp. 113a
CCACATTTAGGGTAAGATTAATCTGGGTCATATTCATCCTCCATTACATTTTTTCTTGGTCGAAAACATTGTAACATGAGGGTGATATGACCCTTTTTCTATTTACACAATTATATGGACTTTACCCGTATTCTGATTTTATTGTCCATACTTCCAGTTTTATTGTCCATACTTCCAGTTTTATTGTCCGTACTTTTCATATAAAGACTTTTCGACAAAATCCGAGCGTGTTTGTGCTGTACTGAGTTGAGAAATCCGCCCTTGGGTTGTCATATATAAGCATATATGGTCCGTATTTTGATTTTATTGTCCGTACTTGAGATTTAATGTCCGTATTCTGATTTTATTGTCCATACTTCCAGTTTTATTGTCCGTACTTTTCATATAAAGACTTTTCGACAAAATCTGAGCGTGTTTGAGCTGTACTGAGTGCAGAAATCCGCCCTTGGTTTCTCAAACATACTCATATATGGTCCGTATAATCCCAGCGTGATTTTATAAACTGCCAAAGTAGGGTATGTACCAACTGAAAACGTGTATAGTCCCGTTGGAACAGTCCAAAACTAATCTCACGAGAGGTGAAGGAATTGATAAGAAACCGAGGAATTTTGACAGCTTTAGCAGGAATAGGGATTGCACAGGGACTTAAGATTTTTGGTCATAAACGGCTGACAGGCAAGTGGGATTGGCGTCCTATGTTCCAGACAGGCGGCATGCCTAGTTCACACTCTGCAGGTGTGGCGTCATTGGCTACATATGTGGCTGCCAAAAATGGGAGTACATCGGTTGAAACAGCATTGGCCGTCGTATTCGGAATCATCGTTATGTATGATGCGCAGGGAATTCGCCGTCATACTGGAGAGATTGCCAAGCTTGTTAATGATATTGATGCGGATATCGAATTGCTCTCCGGACATTTCCCAGGTCTGGGCCATGTGAAACAGAAGGAAGAGCTGAATGAACTTTTGGGACATCAGCCGGAAGAGGTGGCCTATGGAGCACTTCTCGGGATTGTAATTGGACTGATTAGTGCAAAAACGGACTCTGATTAAAAATTGGCTAATTCAGTTAGATCAGACCTGGAAGGATCAAATTGAAATTGGATAAAAAAGGCGTGCCGGGTGCACGTCTTTTTTTTACGCCTTTGCGTAACCCTAAAAGAAAAAAGGATGTGTCTATTATGAAAAAATGGTTGTCTGTTTTGTTTGCCGCACTGATGCTGTCTGCCGGTGCTGAACCTCAGGAAGTTTATGCAAGGGAACATCAGCAGGAGCCTGCTTATGCTAAATGGTCGCGCATTGCCATTCAGGAGGCAAAAAAGAAATACCCGGACGCTAAGCTCCTGGATTATTTATATATAGGACGTGAAGATTCAGGAAGGACCGCCAAAGAGAAATTCAAACTATGGGTGCGCAGGGACAGCCGGGAGTTTGGATTATTCGTCACCGTGGAGTTCGAGAAAGACACACAGAAAGTAAAAGCGGTCACATTCACTGAATCCGACCGGTAAACACAGGTTTTCCCTCCTGCTGATCGCGGTATAAATAAGTAACTATGGGGGGGAAAGCAAATGTATAAAAAAGAATTTTACGTTTTTGATGATCAAGGTCCGAAGCCTGCTGTTATCCGCAACTATCATGAGTCTGACTTTGATGGATTGATCCGGATTCAGAGGGAGAGCTTTCCTCCTCCTTTTCCAAGCGAGCTCCTGTGGAGCAAAGAGCAGCTTCAAAGCCACATCCGCTTGTTTCAGGAAGGAGCTCTATGCATTGAAGTGGATGGAGTGCTCGCAGGATCCCTGACGAGCCTTTTAGTTGATTATGACGAGAAAGGTCCGGACCATACGTGGGATGATATGACGGACCGGGGTTATATCGGCAGCCATGTTTCAGAGGGCAGAACGCTGTATGTTGTGGATATAGGGGTAAGACCTCAATACCGGAAGGCAGGGCTTGGGAGCTGGCTTATGTTTTCTGCCTATGAATTGGTTGTACATAAAAAGCTTGATCGTTTGCTCGGAGGCGGAAGAATGCCGGGCTACTATAAAAAGTCAGATGAACTGAAACCTGAAGAGTATTTAGAGGGTGTTGTAAACGGGGAGTTAAAGGATCCGGTCCTTACCTTTTTGCTCAGGTGCGGCCGCACCCCTTTGAAGGTCATGGGGAACTATTTAGAGGATGAAGAATCATGCCATTATGCTGCATTGATGGAATGGAAGAATCCTTTTGCTGGAAAGTAAATAGCAATTATTGCTGTTTTCTATTCATCTTTTTTAACATATATCCTTGCTGTTGCTGCAGCAGGCTTGGTAAGGCTTTCATGAATGACAGCATGTAAATATTTTTTTAAGAAAATAAAATTATGGTTTGACATTTTTTTGTGCAGCCCTTAAGGTAGTAAAAGATTGTTTATGAAATGCCCATAAATTTACGAACTTCTTATCACGAGAGGCGGAGGGACTGGCCCTGCGATGCCTCGGCAGCGGACTTTTTTAAGAGTGCTGTGCCAAATCCAGCAAGCAAATGCTTGAAAGATGAGAAGAGTGTCCTGATTATTGTGTATTAAGGCCTCTTCTTAAGGATAAGAAGGGGTCTTTTTTATGAACAGAATTGATGCGAGGTGGGAAAATGAACGTGAATCGTGAAGTAAAAGCAAATCCGCTGGCGCTGCTGCCGCTGCTGATTTTTATCGCCCTTTTTATTACGGCAGGTGTGATCACCGGGGACTTTTATAAACTGCCGATGGTTGTATCCATTTTGGTCGCAGTAGCCGCAGCGCTGTTTATGAATAGAAAAGAAACGCTGAATTCGAAGGTTGAGCGCTTTGCAAAGGGTGCCGGCCATCCGGATATTATGATTATGGTCTTTATTTACATCCTGGCAGGTGCTTTTTCGGAATCGGCCAAAGCTATGGGAGCAGTTGAATCGACAGTAAACCTGGCTCTGACCTACTTTCCACAGAGCTTTCTTGTAGCAGGATTGTTCATTATTGCAGCGTTTGTTTCCCTTTCAATGGGAACATCAATGGGGACGATCGCAGCTCTTGGCCCTATAGCAGCAGGAATCAGCGGGGAAACTGAAATCCCTGTAGCACTTGCTGTGGCTGCCGTTATCGGAGGAGCAATGTTCGGAGATAATCTCTCCTTCATATCCGACACTACGATTGCGGCGGTCAGAACCCAGAAGACAGAAATGCTGGATAAGTTCAAAACGAATTTCTTTATTGTTTTGCCGGCAGCAGTCGTCACAGCGATCATTTTGATTGTGATCTCTGCAGGAATGGATTCCACAGTGGAAACGAAGGAATTCAATTTCATTAAAATGCTCCCATACCTTGGAGTATTGATTGGAGCTCTGGCAGGACTGAACGTTGTTGCCGTGCTTGGGGGGGGAATAGTATTGACCGCGATCATCGGACTCTCCGATGGCAGCTTCAATATCCTTTCTTTTTCCCAATCGCTAATGGACGGAGTATCAGGAATGGCTGAACTTATTATCCTCTCTGTTTTGATTGGCGGAATGGTTGAGCTGATCAAGCACAATGGAGGAATTCAGTTTATTCTAAATGCCATGACGAAAAATATCCGATCAAAAAGAGGCGCAGAACTTGGAATTGCCGGTCTGGTGGGTGCAACAAATCTATCAACGGCAAATAATACCATTTCTATCATTACTGCAGGCCCGCTTGCCAAAAACATTGCGGATCAGTACGGGATTGATAACAGAAAATCTGCAAGTATTCTCGATATCTTTTCGTGCAGCGTACAGGGGCTGATTCCTTATGGGGCTCAGATGCTTGCGGGGGCTCAGCTTGTTAAAGCCTCACCGCTCAGCATCATCCCGTACACGTTCTACCCGATGCTGACACTTGTTTGCGGACTTCTGGCTATTGCGTTTGGCTTTCCGAAGCTGAAGCCTAAATCAAATAAGCAGGATTCCGATGCAGCTGATGTAAGAGAAAATTACAGTTGATTTTTCAGGGGCGATACGAGGCAGGAGTATCGCCCATTTTTTTGACAAAAATCAATTTGTGATGCAAAATAGGCTCGGGGACGAGAGGGAAAGTCAGGATGGAGAGCCTATAGAAATTTTTCAGCCAGTCATGGGTACCTTGTTCCGGACGACAGGTTTCGACAAAATGCGTGATTTTTTGTAAATATCTGTTCCTATAAAAATTTTTGATGATTTTTATCGCTGGAACAATTAATGACTAACACATCATTTTTAGTTTTTAAAAAAAGCTGATGACTTTGTGCTCATGCTTAATCAGGGCTTGGTTGCGCTTACAGCCCCATCACTCCATCTTAAGACCTCTATGGGGTTCCCGTACGAAAGCATGCTTTTCAAATTTGTCTTACACACATAGACAGATATCGTTTAGAATGGGAAAGTACTAACTCAGTAAAGGAGCGATATGAGAATGTCAACTGAGGCTATTAAGAAAAGCGGCAAAGCTTATTTATTTGAAATCCATTTCCTTCGTGCCCTCGCTTGCCTGGGGGTGCTGGCAGTGCATGTATCTGCTACCTACTACGGCATGAATGGAGAAAAGTTTGATGCGTTTTCCCACTTTTTAAATCAGGTAGGACGATTTGGAACACCTATATTTGCAGTAATCAGCGGATTTTTGCTGTTTTTACAGGTGCGTAATAAAGGATTTCAATTTGGAAAATATATTAAGTCAAGATTTGCAAAGGTTATCATTCCGTTTATTTTATGGAGTGTAGCCTACCGCTATATGATGTATTTGTACACAGGCAAGGGCATTGCAGATCCAGCTACAGAAATCATTACGTTTTTGGAAGGCGAGTCCTTTTACCATCTCTATTTCATCTCTATTGTATTACAGTTTTATTTAATCTTTCCGCTGCTGGCAAAGCTTTTTAACTCTCAATCCTTGATAATTGTTTTTGCATTCGTATCTCTTATTATCAGTTATAACCTTTATGGAATACAGCCTCCGTTCGACGGGGCGCTTGGAGAGTTTATCGCAAGCAAAGCGTTTATGCCTGTCTGGATTTTCTACTTTGCTTTCGGAGGATTAATGGCCTATTACTGGGAAGGCATCCGCGATTTCGCAGTTAAAAGACCGATTACAATGCTGCTCGTTACAATTGCCGTTACTATTGGATGCGTCATTGAGTACAAAACAGTCGGCTACGTTTCAAACCGCAGATTAACCAATCTGGTAAACATCCCGCTGCTGTGTGTGTCCATTGTGGGCATGTACCCGCTGCTTTCAAAGTTTGCAGCAGTGCGGCAGCCGCTTGTACTCCTTGGGAAGTATTCAATGGGAATTTATTTGATTCATCCAATGATCCTGTATCTGCTTGCAAGACATCTGCCTGAACAGTACTGGAGCTTCGCTTATGTAGCACCAATGTTTATCGTTGTCACGGTCCTGTGTGCAGCAGCGATTAGACTTATTACGTTCCTGCCGCTTTCCACTTATCTTCTGCCTGTACCGAAGATTAAAAAATCAGGTTCCGGTAAGCACTCGAAAGCGCAAGATGGCGTAAAACAGCCAGCCTAAAAAAAGGATAAATCCTTAAGAAAAAGCTCAGTGCATTAAGCACTGGGCTTTTTCTCCGCTGTATTCGGCGGTCAATCTTCAAGATTTCTTTTTGTCCGACTTTACCGAGGTCACATAAAGATAGATGATAATGAGAATGAGGAAAATGGACATTGAGAAAAGATCGTTCATGGAGGACGTTTTCAACTCATGCGTAAACGTTTTCATGATCATGTTCCACGAATAGCCCTGATACAAATCAATACAGGCAATCCCGATAAAAAGGACGATTATGATCGTAAGTGAATAGGCTATCGTTTTCATTTCTGTTAATGCTCTTTTAAATTTCTTTATAATGGTCAACTGCATCACCTTTTTTCCTTTTTTTCAGCCAAAGAACGAAAAGCAGGACAGCTGGAATGATCATCTGAAAGGGAACGTGGAGAAAAAATGGAACAAAATTGAGACCTTCCTGGAAATGTTCATATTGAGTGTTGGCAACAGAGAGTGAGGCAAAGGTGATTCCGATTCCATAAATCAGGGCGGGAGGCACCGGGTTATTTGTGCCGGTTAACTCGACCGTACTTCTAAGTGCGGCATAGAAAAACATAAACACTTTCACAAAACCCACGATAATCATTAAAATGACAACGATGGAGTCTAGCCTCTGGATAAAGTCTGAAATGTTGATGAGAGAGACCGTGGCAAGAATCGGAAAGACAAAGTTTTTCGTCATTTCTGCTCCGAGGATGGAAACATGAAGCAGGGCAGTTGTGCACAGGACCAGTGTGGCCAAAAAAATTGAGGTCAGTGTTGTTTTGATCAGCTTCGCGCCTTCTTGAACAAGAGGATAAAACATCGTAAATACAATCATTTCCCCAAATGGGAAGGTCATGACTGTTGGAAACACCGTTTTTAAAAGAGGAAGCGGTCCATCCTGAAGTACGGGAAGCAGCTCGTTTACATCCACAATTCTGGAAATGACTTCAAAAGAGACAACAACTAAAAATGGGATTGTAATAGCAAAAAACAGGGGCTTTGAAACACCTGCAATCACTTGGACCCGTTTGATTGCAAAATACATGACTGCCAGCATCATAAAGCTGCTGATCACGATTAAAAACGTTTCATCATAGGCTGTAATGATAAGCAGCTCCCCAAAATCCCTCAGCACCCGGGTACAGATATAGAGAAAATAAAGAATGTAAAGGGAAGAAACGGCGATTCCAGCTTTTTTCCCGAGAAGCATGATCAGTATTCCGATAATTGTTTTTCGTCCTGAAAGCCTGGATAAATAAATATAGACAAGGAGATTCGGAATGCTGGCGGCAAACCCGATCAGCATGGCCAGCCATGCATCCTTCATAGCTTCTTTAGCGGGATCAAGAAGGATGGCACTGCCGATTTCAAATATAAAAATTAAATAAAACAGCTGCCTTGATGAAATTTTCCCCATAAGAATCCCTCTTTACATATGACTTTCGACTACTCCGCCCCTAAGCAATTCGGTTGACACCTGAACGCGAACTTCCGCATCTTCATACAGCTGTTTCCAACGGTCTTTAACCTCCTTCCATTTCTTCGGTTCACGCTGGGCAAACTTCATTCCGAAGCCGAAAATATCTGATTGTTTATCCTGAGATGCTTGAACTGCCCGAAAGATACCATCTTTAAGCTCGGCTGTCATCAGATTCTCCAGCTTTCTGATCATTTTTTCCGTGAGCTGTTTTTCCTTCATGCACCCCAGGGAATAAAGCTCGCTTCTTGTGAAGATTTTTATATCAATATAAATTTTTCCGGCCTTTTCTCTAACATTCAAATTTGATTTTGAATAGGGAAGCTCATACGATATATGTTCTCCATCGCAGGCTACATTAATAAATGTCCGGCGTGCCTGATTCTTAAGAATGAGCATCGCTTTTGTTTCTTCTGGACCAATCCAGTATTTCAGCTTTGAATCTTTTCCAAAAATAGCCGTATACCCGACGGCTGTAGAAAATGGTTCGCTTTGTTCAAGATTTTCCTGCTTTTTAAATACTTCTGGGTCTCCGCGGTTATAAATGCCTGGCATGACGGCATCCGAACCCTCAAAGCCGGTCATTTTCGCCCAGTCTACAATATTGACTTTCGTAACGGTTCCGTAGTTTTCAAGGTTGTTTTCCACTTTCCCTTGAGCGGATAAGGCAGGAACCTTCGTTAAAGGAGGAAGGGCGGATAGCACTTCAAGAGCGGTCTGGCCTTTGGCCGTAAAAAGCAGCAAGCTGCTCCGGATATCCGATCCGCGTTCCATATGTTCAATGATTTCATTTATTCCCCGTTTTGCGAGCTCTTCTCCTATGACGACGACAGACAAATGACTGTAAAAGGTTCTTCTGGATATTTTGGATACCGCCTCCTGAAAGGCTTCATTTACGGACGCTCCTTCACCGACCATGTTGATGACCGGGACAGCTTTTCCGCCGGGGGACATTCCCGCTCCGGTTGAAATTTCACTTGGGTCTACAAGCTGCAGGGTAACCTGGTATCCTTGATCTGCTGTATCTACCCCGATTCCGATAACAATCGAAAGATCGTTTAATTCCTGCTGGGTACCGCATGAGGCTAAAATGGGAAGCATGCAGAGAAGAATCATCCACTTTATCACGTTTTGCTGCCTCCCTTGCCGGCCTGCATTCCTTTTGACATATAAGGTGTTCCAAGCGTGGTTATCTGGTAAAGATGACCGGCAAACATAATAGCTGCCAGCATCAGTCCGTAATAGCCCAGGAAGTAAGTTACGAACATCAGGATGAATCGAACCATGCGTGCTGTGATGGCCAGGCTGTAATTTGGCAAAGTAAAGCTTGAAATGGCGGTAATTGAGACAACGATCACAACTGCTGTAGATACCAGTCCTGCCTGTACCGTTGTCTGTCCGATAACGAGCGCTCCTACAATAGAGATGGCTTGGCCAATTGCCCTTGGAAGCCTGACGCCTGCTTCGCGCAGAATTTCAAATGTTACTTCCATAATCAATACTTCAATCAGGGCCGGAAAAGGCACCCCTTCGCGCTGTGAGTACAAACTAATCAGTAAAGAAGTTGGAATAAGGGCCTGATGATGGGTAATCATTCCGATATATATGGAGGGTGCGAAAACAGACAGGAAAAAAGAAAGGTATCTAAGCAGTAAAATCAGCTTTCCTGCAGCGTTGGACTGATAGAGATCCTCTGGTGAGTAGAAATAGTGCTTAAAGCTTGTCGGGCACAATAAAACAAACGGTGTTCCGTCGATTAAAAGGGCGATTCTTCCGGCAATCAGACTGCTTACCACTTCATCCGGCCGTTCTGTATGATTTATTGTGGGGAAAAGAGTAACCTGGTGATCCTCAAGCACTCTTTCAATATAGCCGGATTCTAATACGAGCTTCGTTTCATTATCCTTCAATCGTTTTCTTATCAGCTTCAGTGTAGCCGGACTGGCTTTGCTTTCCAAATACATCAAATTGACCTTAGTAGCAGAAATTTCTCCGATTTTTAATTGCTCCAGTTTAAGGTCATGAGTTTTTAACCTTCGCCTGATCAGAGCTGTGTTGGTCCGGATTGTCTCATTGAAGCTCTCTTTAGGGCCGCGGATGACCATTTGAGAAGACGCTTCCTCTACCGGTCTGTGTTCTCCTCCAGATGTTTCGAGGTCGATAAATCCTTTGTAGCCATCAATAAGCAGGACGGTGTGACCCTCGAGTACAGCTTCCGCCGCCTCCATAGGGGAGGTTCCAATAGACAAATCGCTTGCCAGGACCCTTCGCGTAAGCTTTTTAAGGAAATCCTTTTTTAAAGGAATCTCGTTTGAATTCAGGATGGGCTGGAGAATTTTCTCTGTTACTTTCGTATCATCTGAAATCCCTTTTAAGCGGATAAGACAACCTTCGACTGCAGGCTGGGATGGAAGCAAAATAGGATGGAAGGACAAATCCTGCATGGGATGAAGGATCGCTGTTATAGCATGTTTATTTTCCTTAAGGCTCCCGTTGAATCCCTCTTTTAGATCCATTGCTTATCCCCCCCTGTGCTGCCGAAGCTTCGATTTATTGTTTGTGAAATCGTTAAATTTATGTAACAAAGCCGGAAAAAGGGGTTTTGTATTAAAAGAATGTGTTACGATTGTATTAGATAATATTACTGAACATAGAAGACATCATTATTTTTCACAAACTTAGAAGGTTTTATTGAATGCTCCCAGAAATATATATAATCTTCATTCTTCCTTCAGTTGATCGACTTTCATCATGCCATCTCCGCTTTAATTAAATAACCTCTAAAAAGCAATTCCGGCTGCTGACTCCATCCAAGGGAGATAGAGCCTTTGCTTAGCCGCTGCGAGCCTTTCCCGGACCTGGCGTCAAAAAAATTCATTCTTACGGTTTATAGTATTTTCTACTGGGTATATATTAAGTTAATTATTTTTCTCTAAAAACCATCCTATAATGATGACTGGGCATAACCATACCTTATTTGCCTAACTTATGTTAGGCTTTGTTTACTGGCATTTTTAAGCGTGAGAACTTAATAAAGGCAGGTGAGGAAAAATGAATATTCAAGTGGAAGAGCTAAGTAAGCTTCTGCTGGATGGAAAAGTAATGAAAGCCTGGACCTTTCTCCAATCTTCAGCCTCCGGCAAGAACACCATGGAGTTTTACGATATGATAAAAGAAGCGATGTACCACATCGGTGAGCTTTGGGAAGAAAATAGGATAACCGTTGCCGAAGAGCATGTAGCTTCCCACGTATGCAAAAACCTTCTTTCATATAAGTACTATCACTCTCTAAAGCAAACCTATCATGTCATTCCTTTGAAAAAGAAAAAAGCAATGTTC
Organism: Metabacillus sp. 113a; assembly: GCF_050107635.1. NCBI lineage: Bacteria > Bacillati > Bacillota > Bacilli > Caryophanales > Bacillaceae > Metabacillus > Metabacillus sp. 113a. The sequence goes on from NZ_JBNILJ010000020.1 coordinate 10,367, forward strand.
TTTTGTGTTGAAGGGGAAGAGCACGATTTGGGAGTGCATATAGTTTCAAACTATTTTCACGAAAACGGATGGGATACACAGTGTCTCGGCAGAAATCTAAAGCTTGAACATGCACTGCAATTTGCAGAGAAATTTAAGCCTGAAGTTATTGGGATTTCAGTGAATATCGTCTACAATCTGCCGCTCGTTAATAAATATATTGAAGTGTTGGAGGAATTGCCGTTCGGACCGGTTATCATGGTAGGTGGGAAGCTTGCAGCCAGCCACGATCTGGAGTTTCATTGTCCTCCCGGCACGATGATTATCCGCAGCCTTACAGAGATTGAGGATCTAATTAACTATACAGGGACTGTTCAACATGGAAATGCAATTAATGTCTAATAAATACGAGAAGGTACCTTTCTCTTATTTTATGGTAAATCGGCGGCTTAACATTCTCGCTGTTTCAAAGAGAACCCATAATGAATTTGATGAAGCCTTCAACTTCATTGATATAGTAGGAATTGGAAGCAAAAAGAAGGCGGCATCGTTTATCCTTGATACACCGTCTATTTCAAGGATTGAGCTTAACATGAAAACGAAAAGCAAACCGCTATGCCTGTTTGACATATACATTCAGTATGAAAACAAAGATACCATTCATATTTTTTGCGTCAATAAAGAAGAATCGCTGGAGCCTGTTTATCAGGCGATGAAAAACCTTGAACTGGATTTAATGAAAGCCAATCAGTCGCTGCTGGAGAAAAATGCCCAGCTTGAGAAGTCTCTTAAGGAAATGAAGGAGCTGGCTGTACAAAACCATCATGTACGGTCCTTTAAGGAGATTGCTGCCAGTATTTCAAGCGATATTTCCAGCCCGCTCACCAGCATAAAGGGATTCTTTAACCAGGTGAAACCGCATCTCATCGACCCGGGTGAAAAAACGCTGTCCTTTGAAGCGCTGAATCGGGCGAATGATGAACTGTATGAATACTTATTTGACGAGCGTCCTCCAATCATGGCGAAGAGGAAGGTATTGCTTTCCCAGCTGCTTGACGAAACGGCGATGATTGCGAAAAGGGAAGCCTTGAATTTTGGCTGTGAAGTTCATTATCAGGCCAATTTAAAAAACCCGGTGCTGTTTGTGGATAATCGGAAAATTACACAGGTTCTTCTAAACATTGTCAGGAATGCGATGGAATCATTTATGGGAACCGTCGGTTGTAAGGGGAAAATTGAAATTTTCACAACCCTGAAAAGGGAATCCATAGAAATCATCGTTGACGACAATGGCTGCGGTATTGAAGAAGAGATAATGGAAAAGCTATTCATTCCATTTTCAACTAACAAAACTTCAGGAAAAGGGCTTGGCCTGGCCGTCAGTATGGAGATTCTGAAAAATCACGAAGGAAAGATTGAAGTGACCAGCAAAAGCCGTTTAGGGACGAGAGTTAAGCTGGTCCTGCCTTATGTAGAGCTATATTAAACCCGGCACTCATGATGAGTGCTCTTTTTAATGATGTGAATCATAATCCTTCTTAGGAAGATGTGTGTGAAGACTAGTAAGAGAAAATAAAAAATTGTCAGTAAACAATTTTTCGGCTATACTATGAGTACAATTTGCCGAAGGAGGTGGAGAAGAGATGAAACGTTCTGCAATTGCACAGGCTGACCGACTGACATTCCTATATTTATGCCGTGCAATTTTTCATGCAGCAGCTGCCAACGGGACACGTCTGTCCTTTTTCGCAACTGCATAGCATGACAGAATGTTAAGAAGAATCTCTAATCTGCTTATAAAGTGCGCTATGGGAGAGCTTGTTAGCTCTCCTTTTTTGTGCTTTTTTGGCCGGGATGAGCAAATTCTGCTTATTCCGGCTTTTTTTGCATCGTTTGATTCGAGTGTAAAGCATAGCAGCGGGTGTGAGGAGACCACGATTAATCCATAAAAAAATAAATTTGGAGGTGTTTAGCCAATGATTATTTGTTCTGTACAAAATGTTTCAAAATCCTTTGGGTCGCATTTGCTGTTTGAAAACTTATCATTAGAAATTCACGATAATGACCGGGTAGGTTTGGTTGGCCGGAATGGAACCGGGAAAACAACCATATTTAACATCATTAAGGGCAAGGAGCTACCTGATGCAGGAGTTGTGTCTGTTAGAAAAGATACGAAAATAGGTTATCTTGCACAAATTCCAACGGCTGCAGCGGGAGAGACAGCAGAAGGAATCCTTAGGAGAGCTTTTGAGGATTTACGTTCAATACAAAGGAAAATGAATGATCTTGAAGCTGTAATGGCAGGAGCGGACCGTGCAGAATTGGAAAGGGTTCTAATCCGTTACGGCAGCCTGCAGGATCAATTTGAGCGTCTTGGAGGATATGAAATGGACTCAAAGCTAAGCAAGGTAGCTGACGGTCTGCAGATTTCAGGCCTGTTGGACCAGCCCTTCTGCTCTCTAAGCGGCGGTGAGAAAACGAAAGTCGGGTTAGGAATGATTTTACTTCAGGAGCCTGATTTGCTCCTTTTAGATGAACCTACGAACCATCTGGATATTCGGGCAGTGGAATGGCTGGAGCAATTTCTTGGGGAGTATAAAGGAACCGTCATCATGATTTCACATGACCGGCATTTTCTGGATGAAACCGCAACAAAAATTCTGGATTTAGACGATGGAGAAATAACCGTCTACCACAGCAACTACACTGGATTTACAGAAGAGAAGCAAAATCGGCTCCTTCTTGAATTCCAGGCTTACCAAGAACAGCAGAAGAAAATCAAGAAAATGAAGGAAGCCATTAAGCGTTTGAAAGAATGGGCAAACCAGGCAAACCCTCCTAATGAAGGACTTCATAAGCGGGCTCGAAATATAGAAAGAGCGATGGAGCGCATGGAAAAGCTGAAGAAGCCGGTGCTTGACCATAAAAAAATGGATCTTACCTTCAATGGAAGTGACAGGAGCGGCAAAAGAACTGTGGTAATCGATGGAGTGACGAAGCGCTTTGGAGATAAACTTTTGTTTAACAATACGAATCTGGAGGTGCTGTATAAGGATCGGCTGGCCATTGTGGGAGAAAATGGATCAGGAAAGTCAACGCTTATCCGTATGATTTTAAATCAGGAATATCCGGATTATGGATCTGCAAGGCTTGGCAGCAGTGTAAAGACAGGATATCTTGCCCAGCAAATGATCTCACAAAATAAAGAAAATGAAACCATTATCCAATGTTTCCGCAGCGGAATTTCAATAACAGAAGATGAGGCCCGGCATGTACTGGCAAAATTTTTATTTTACGGCGCGTCCGTATTTAAGAAAATGGAAACCACCAGTGGTGGAGAGAAAATGAGAATTCAGCTTGCTAAGCTGATGCACCAGGATATTAACCTTCTTATTCTTGATGAACCTACAAACCATTTGGACATTGAGTCAAGAGAGGTGCTGGAGGACGCGATTGAACATTTTGACGGGACGGTGCTCGCGGTGTCGCATGACCGGTACTTTTTAGAAAAGCTCTTTACCAAAACCGCCTGGATCTATAATCAGAAATTGCATAAATTCACAGGCGGTTATCGCTATGCCAGGAGCAAAATGGAGGATTTATTCCTCCAGACTGAACTCCAGAATGAGCGGAAGCCGTCTGCAGAAAGACCAAGAAGTGCCCATGAAATTGAAGTGGAATTAGAAGTGCTTGAGCAGGAAATTGCACTTCTGGAAGAAATACCGAAAGCTGCAGAAAAACTCCGGCAGCTTCAGAGCAAGCGGGAAAAACTGTATGAACAGCTTCTATTGGCAGAATAGCAGCTGCATAAAAAACGCTCAAAGCGGATGCTTTTAGCGTTTGCTATAAGATAAAACCAGCTAATAGCGGAATGAGTGAATATCCGAGAAAGATGGTAAGAAAGCCTGCGAGAATCATGGATAGGCTGGAAAAGGTTCCTTCCAATTCTCCATATTCCATTGCTTTCGATGTACCTACACCGTGAGCGGCCATCCCAAGCATCAACCCTTTTGCAACGGGCGTTTTAATGGACATCCACTTTATGATAGAAGGGCCAATCATTCCGCCGATAATTCCTGTGACAATGACGAATGCGGTGGTGAGGGCAGGAAGACCGCCAATTTCTCTTGAGACTTCGATTGCGATCGGGGTTGTAATGGATCGTGGAAGAATGCTTAAAATCCATTCTCCGTTTAAATGGACCCAAATGGCCAGAATAAAAGAAGTCACGATTGCTGCGACAGAGCCCGTTGCTACACTTAAAAAAATCTCAGCCATGTATTTTTTTAAAAGATGGGCATGCTTATAGATTGGCACGGCAAAAGCAACGGTAGCCGGGCCCAGCATATGTGTAAGGAGAACTGACAGGTCAGTATACTCGGATGCTGAGACCTCCAGCAACCGGATCAGGCCAATCAGAATAACCGGACTGATCAGCAAAGGGTGCAGCAAAGGAAATTTCACTTTTTTATAAAACCACTGGCTAAGTTTGTAGACGATGAATGTGATGAAAGTGGCAGCCATGATGTCAATCAGCATCTGCTATCGCCTCCCGTCTTTTATGAATCCTTTCAGCTGTAAGAGCAGTCGCACCCATTACAATAAAAGTGCTCACTAAAATAATGCCAAGCAATTGAATCCCAACCCAGCCGAATAATTCCCGGTAGTCGACGATTCCAACAGCAGAAGGGATAAAGAACAGCAGCAGCTCAGCTAAAAGCCACGCAGCTCCTTTCTCAACCCATTCAAGTCGAATGGCTTTGAAATAGAGGGCTGCAAGAAGAAAAGTCATGCCGATTATTCCAGAAGGAATGGGAAGAGTTAAAATGTGGTTTACGAAGACTCCGAGAAGATAAAAGCAATGGATGAAACCGATTTGCGTAATGACTCTGATCCACTTCAAAAGCGACCCTCCTTTTCAAAACATACAATCGTTTAAAAAAAAGCCTGAGTCAGACCCTTAGTAAAGATGACGCTTTCGTCTCTTTTTTCGCTGATTGTCTGCTATCTTTGCAGCGGTTAAGGCATTCATAACTCTCGGGAAGCTGGTATAGGGAGTTATGAATGATTGACTCTTTTATATTTCTTTAGGTGTGAGACCTGCGGTAAGCTCTGTATTTATTTGGAGTTCCAGTGCGGCTTGTGTAACTAGAGAGCCTGCCTGTTTATCAGGCCTTCGCGCGAAAGCACTGCGCTGTATGCAAAAGCGAGGATCATATCGCAAGCCTCAGGAGCGATTTCTTTCAGCTCTTCCACAATCCTTATATCTAACCGTTCGATGAAAGAAATCCTTTATTAACGCAACTAACCCGGTCTGATGGCCGGATGCAGCAACTATACTGGATTCTCTTTATTGTTTGCCTGCATTCTACAATAGCACGAAGGCAATAATTCGTGAAATATATAATTATTATCAAAAACATAACTTTTAGTTATGGATAGATCAGAAACCGGCTCTTTCCAGCTCCGTCAATCTCCGGTTCTTAAACGGTCCTTCATACCAAGGATAAATTCAATAAACGCATTGCCGGCAAATGTAGTATAAGAATCTCTTACAGTAATAATCGCAAGCCTCCACGGTATTGCAGGATTCCGGATTGGAATTTTCCGCAGACGGCTGCTCGTTATCCGGCTGCAGATGGACTGCGGAAGGATTGTGACCCCGAGCCCTGCAGCCGCCATTTCAGACATAAAATCCCACTGGGAGCTTTGGAATAGAATATTTGGTTCAAACCCCTCATTTATACAGTACTCTCTGACCTGTTCATATAAAGCGAAATCCTCACTGTAAAAAATAAAATCTTCACGGCTAAGCTGGGCCAGCCTTACTTCTCTGCTGGATGCAAGCGGGTGACTTTCGTTAACAAGAAGGACCATTTCTTCATCCACAATTGGAAAGACATCAAATCGCTCTTCGTCCACAGGCAGTACGGCTACGCCCATTTCAATTTCTCCTGCGAGAACACTCTCTACAACTTTTTTCGCTCCGAATTCTGTAATTTGAATGTTTATTTTCGGATAGGCGGTATGAAAAGAAGAGAGAACTTTCGGAAAAAAAAGGCTCCCGATAATAGGGGGGATGCCAATTTTAATCGTCCCTTTGCTAAGCCCCTTCACATCAATGACCGAAGACAGCAATTCTTTTTCAATGCTGATCATCCGCACGGCATGAGTGTATACCGAATGTCCTGCATCAGTCAGCTCAGGTCCTTTATGATTACGGATAATAAGAGGAACACCAAGTTCATCCTCCAGGGATTTTATCATTTTACTGAGAGCAGGCTGGGAGACATGCATTTTTTCAGCAGCTCTTGTGAAGTTTTTCTGCCTGACTGCTTCTACGAAGTATTTCAGCTGTCTTAATTCCATAAAGTCACCTCTGGTAAATGGATAAATTGAATCGATTAAAGCTTGCTGCTGAAGGAATAAAAGGATTTTCAGTCAAATTGTTTGAGTTCTGAGCAATCATCCGGTAAAGGGCCGGAATATATAAGCTTGGGCGGAAAACGATCATCCGTCCAGACATCTGCAGTATCTTCAATGGGATGGTTGGAAATCCGGAAACGCTATTGTTCTTATACTTTAGCCGTCTTTGTTTATGCTGTCAAAACAGATGGAAAGGTAATTCAATTATTCAATTATTCAATTATTCAACTAGTAACCAATATTTAGATTATTGCTTTTGAAAAACGGGTATCTGCCAACATAGGCAGACGGACCTGTATGACGAAAGAACCCAGCATGAATGGCTGGATGCTGGAAGGAGACGCTTTCTTCCGGGATGTATGGCAGCCTGAACAGATATAAGCCTGCACGGTGGCAGTTTATGATCGAGAGGATGGTATGGATGATTTCAATTTGTCCGAAGGATTTATCAGTATTGGAGAATTATAAACTGCTGACAGGCAGTGTAATCCCGAGACCAATAGCCTTTGTCACATCAATTTCCGATGATGATGTGGTAAATGGAGCTCCGTTTAGTTTTTTTAATGTAGCTTCTTCAAATCCCCCTCTGTTAACCATTGCTGTACAGCGGGGAGAGGGGAAAATGAAAGATACAGCAAGAAATATTATTAACGGAAAAGAATTTGTCATTCATGTAACAGACGAGGAAAATGTAAAAAGTATAAATGAAACATCTGCTCCGCTTCCGCCTGACCAAAGTGAAATTGACTTTAGCGGATTAACCCTTACTCAAAGCCAGCAGGTTCAAGTCCCGGGTATAGAGGAAGCAAAGGTCCGGTTTGAATGTGTGCTCGAAAACCATTTAGAGCTTGGAGGCCGGGATGGAGAACCTGCAGTGGACTTTATTATCGGGCGGGTCGTCCAGTATCATTTTAAGCAAAGTGTTTATAAAGAAGGGAAGATCATGGAAAGAGAACTTGGTGCAGTGAGCAGGCTCGCCGGCACAAAGTATGGAAAGATCGGCGATATTTTCTCTATGGAGAGGCCGAAATAAGAAAAGCAGGAGGCGGTAATTTCGCTTCCTGCTTTTCCTGTTTATATAAAAAGTTTACTGGATGGCTCCTTTATAGGTCAGAACACCTGTCATTGCCTGCTTAAAATCTGTTATTGCTTTTTCACGCCATTTCGTTTCGCGAGGATAGAATAGCTCTTTATATCTCGCCTGAATGATCAGTTCGCTAAGTTCATTGCTTGAACCATAGTGAAAAAGCTGATTTTCTTCAATCGTACGCTTTAAAGACTGAATGGAATCAACAGTTCCGTCTCCGAGAGTGCCAAATTCAAAAGTGGTGGAATAGAACGCTTTTTCCGGAGCTTTCGCTTTCGCCATTGCGGTGAAATATTCTGTCATATCTCCAGTAGATGCGTAGAACCCTTCAGTATCAGGGGTTAAGACCTGAGGATACTGGTAGGCAGCCTGCGCTTCTTCTTCTGTCAAAGTTTCTGCAGACGAGCTGAAGATGCTCATCTGATAGCGGGGGCCGTATCCAGTATGCAAATCAATGTGAATAATCTGCTTATATGGAGACATGAGCATCTGGTCGAATTCGCTTTTCATAAAAGCAGTCGACAGCTCATCCTTTGTTCCCCCGTAATAAACCCCTTTAGGATTAGTATACTGTCCGGTCAATAAAGCTCCTTCCACTTTGTCTGTTCCGGATACCGCGGCTGTTTTTGCCAGTGCGGCGGTGAAAGCAGCGTCATGTGCAACGATACTTCCAATTTTTTTATCAGGCTCAAAGAAGTTTTCCAGCTCTTTATAGGCCTTATTGCTGGTTAAATCGAAAGAATTCCAGTCCGGGATGAAGTTGCGGTTCAAATCAACATTGTTCTCATTGTAGCGGCGGAAGTTTTTCATCCCCCATGGATTAATGGAATGGACCATATAGACGCCAGTATCAGCAGGGTTGAGCTTTTGCAGAAAATCCTTAACAAACACATCCTGCATAGCCGAACCCGTATAGCCTTCAATTCCATGTGAGCCGCTGGTTAATACAATTAATGTATCCTTGGATTTCGCCGCTTCTGCTTTTATCAAATCAATTGATAGGTTCTCTGAACTGGATAGTCGAAAGGTTTCACCGGATACTTCCTTCCACTCTGAAAAAGCAGTTTCATATTCTCGAAAACGTTCTCTTGACTGCTCATAAGTGGTTGGGTAACTCGACGGACTTTTAAGCAGCGTTCCTTGTGCTTCAGCTAGCAGATGATTCGGAATGACTACACTGTAAAGAAACAAAACGGCGATCAAAGAGAAGAAAACCTTTCTAAGCTTCATAATTACCTCCAACTGAATGTTTTGTATTGTTTGTTATTTAGTTCAATAGTATTATAGTCTATATGCCTATAAAATGGAAAATAAAAAGTTAAAGTTTTTACAAAATTGCCGAAATAAAAGATATGGAGATAGGAAAGCAGGGATTTTTTAATGGAGAATACATTAGTAAAACAACGAAATTTACAGAACGTATCAATTACTTTGTACCGTTTGTTCTTAATTGCAGGGATTATTATTTTTGCGAACAGTTTTATCCAGAAAGTTCTTTATGGAATGCCAAAGGTTACCTTCATGAATGTTACATACAATTTTCTGTTTCTTCTGTTTTTATATCCTGCGCTTCATTATAAGTTCAGGAAAAATGATGAAACATTCAAGAGACTGTCCGTCTGGTGCATGGCTGTATTTGCCTTTCTGCTTCATACGGATTCATGGGTAAATGTTCCGTTCGTTTGGCTTCTTCCGCTTGGAATTGCTGCATTATTTGCAGATTACCGGCTGATGAAGAAGGTGTTTTTTGTTTCACTGCCGCTTGTTATCGCCGCACAATTTTCACATCTATACCTGGCTGATCCGCTCGATATTGAATCAGGGCTGGACAGAAGCATATTGACGGCGGTTTATTATGGCTTGCAATTTCTCTTTATCGGATTGCTTCTTTCAAACAGTACAAAGCGTTTTGACAGGATGCTATCTGAGAGCGAAGAATTAAAGGAACAAATGAGTCTGGTTCTTCAGAAAAACCAAACCGCATCATCAGAAATCGGAGGTCATGTCGAAGAACTGAATCTGAATATCTCGGATACGAGCGGAGGAGTCACCCAAATGAATGAAGCAATCCAATCCATTCATTCTGATTCTGTCCGTTTTCAGGAGGATATGATCCGGTCATCTGCTGAAATGCGCAATATGGAAAAGGAAATCCAGTCCTCTAAAGAATTTACGGATCAGATCTCGGATTATTCAAATCGAATCAATGGGTTGATCCAGATCAATAAGCAGCATTTAACGAATGCGATCGTCAGTATAAATGAGGTTAAGGAATCTTCGGGGAATTCCATGCACCATGTGCAGCTGTTAACAGAGAAGACTTCCGAGGTTGAAAAAGTTTTGAGCGCCATAAGAACGATTGCGGACCAGACCAATTTGCTGGCTCTCAACGCTGCCATTGAAGCAGCAAGAGCAGGGGAGCATGGAAAGGGCTTTGCGGTTGTAGCGGATGAAGTGAGGAAACTTGCTGAGCAGTCCTCACAATCCTCGCAAGTGATTCAAGATATATTGAAAGAAATTCTTGAAGCAAAGGAGCAGGTTTCCCGGTCGCTGCATAAAACCTCTGACATGATCAATGGAAGTGTTTCGGTCATATCCAGAACAACGGATGATTTTGATAAGATGGCAGCCATCCAATCAGAAAGTGAAGACCATTTAACGAAGGTTACAGAACGGTTCGATCATTTAGCCCGACGCAGCGGAGATGTCGGCCGCATCATCGGTGCTTTGCAGACTCAGCACGAGAACAATGAGGATAAAATTGCAGCTGCAGCTTCGGCTGTGGAGCAAATGAACGCCTCGATCCAGCAAGTTTCAGCTTTTGTGGAGCAGGTTGATATGAAAGCGAAGCGGCTTGTGAATGAAAAGCGATAAGAAAGAGAAAAATATCAGCAGGTATGTAAACTGGGAGTAACTGTTTCATTTCAGCAGTTATTCTTAAGGGGGAGTTCCTGCTAATGAAAGCCCTTATTATTTTTGCGCACCCAAAGCTTGACAGCTTTAACGGCGCAATTTTGGAAACAGTGATGGATCAGCTGAAAATGCTCCAGGCCGAAATTGTAGTCCGGGATTTATACCGGCTTAATTTTCAGCCAGTCCTTATGGAAGATAACTATTCTGAATTCTTCCAGACTAAGGTTTCTCCGGATATTGCAGAAGAACAATCCTATATACAATGGGCTGAGCAATTGATCTTCATTTTTCCTACATGGTGGGCGGGTATGCCTGCTATGCTGAAAGGCTACATCGATCGTGTTTTTACGAATGGATTTGCGTTCCGGATGCTTAAGGGTGGATCAGAAGGGTTGCTTAAAGGAAAAAATGGGCTGATTTTCCAGACGACCGGTCAGCCTGAGCAGAATTTAAAGCCGTCCCAGCTTGTGATGGCTATGGAGACGGCAATGGATTATGGCATTTTTCATCTTTGCGGAATTGAGATGGTATCTCACCGATTTATGTATGGAGTGACCTTCGCAGATCAGGCCACTAAGAAAAGAATGCTTCGGGAAGTAAGAGATATATTGCAGATTTTGTAATGAAAGTTTTAAAAAAGAACTGATGAGAGAACATATGGATAAAAACCCCCGGTACATACCGGGGGTTCTCCTCGTGAAAGCCATTTCGGTCACAAATAGAAGGACATATCACGCTTTTCAACGTGTACCCTTAATCTGCCCAAACGAAATTAAAAGAGAATACTCTTATCCCTGCTCCTTATTCATACTCCATTACAAGCATTGTCCAATATTTTAGTGAAGGAACACGGATTGTAACGTTTTGATCTTCTTGTGAAAAATGGACGGGAACCGGAGCTGCTTTTCGGGAGTCCGGTGATGCTGCCCATACTTTTTTTATGGGCGCCGATTCCTTAACTTTTACTTCAAAGCTGCCAATAGCCTCCGGCTCAGGCTGGGTGCCTTCCGTATCCCGCCATTCCATTGAGTCCGCTGCTGTAAAGTTAGTAAAATGGACCATACTGTGATTTCCGTTTGTTTTAGAGAATGCCCAGACTTTTCCTTTTTCCGGTTTCTTACTGATGGGTAGGCCGGATTCGATTTGAAGCGGTGATTCTTTAACTTTTTCCCCCCGCAGCAAATTTTGATAAGCGACCAGGAAGTCATAGTATGGAACGAGCTGTTCTTTCAGCTCATCTGATGCTTTTAGGTTTTTATTAGGAAAATACTCACTAGATAACATGTGCTCGCCTAATTCGAGATGTGCGCCGCCTGATGAAAAGATGACGCTGTTGGCAAGAAGGATCCCTGGCGGATTAAAGTTCCCTTGCTGTCTTTGGGAAAGGCTGTAATTCATATAAGCCGCAAGAACAGTGCTTTTTCCTCCAGAAATACTCGCATTGTAATCAATGATTTTCTTTAGATCGCCAAATTCCTTGTATTCATCCCAAACCTCGGTATACATAAAATCAACTGGTGCTGTTCCAATCTGTTCCTGCCCGTATTGATTGACCCCGTTCAGGACGAGTGATTTATCAGGCATTGTTTCTTTTGCATGATGCAGGAATTCATCAAATTGATCTTTAAGCTCTGCCGGATTGCCGCTGTGGTCAAAAACCTCTCCTCTTGGACCAAGCTGGTCAAGGTGCCAACCGTCGAATGGGAGGTGCTCATAGATCGCTTTTTGTTTAGACAAGATGTATTCCTGCCATTCGGGATTTCCTGAGTTCATGACATAAACATCACTTTTCCAGCTATCCGGTAAAGGATGGATGTCCTGGACAGCATGATCAGGGTCCTTATAGACTCTCCATTCATCTTTAACCCCTTCTGGTCCTGCATTCTCAAAAGCTCCATATAAAAGGTTATAAGCCATTGTTTGCATCCCGTATTGTTTAGCTTTATCTAATTGGTGCCGGAGTGTTGAGAAGGAAACGTGCCGGCCGGCAATATCTTCCCATTCAGAAGATGGTGTTCCATCTTCAAGTTTAAGAGGGGAATGATGCTTATAGTGCCAGTCATAAAATTGCAGTCCGTTGATATGGTACCGGTTCAGCTCTGTTAACACGTTATCGGATTTCTTGAGGGCGTCATGTGAAAAGTCTGATAAAAAGCCGTAGCGCGGAAACACCTTCCAGTCACTTGATACGTCCACCCCTATTGTATAACGTGTGCCATCAATTACCGTTTCCGCCAGGTACCCTTTATAATCTTTTTCTGGCGGGGTCCAGGTCCAGGAAGCATGCTCTTTCTTAAAAGTGACTTCCTGTGACGCGATCGGTTTATTTAGGTGGTAATAGCGGACATTTGCTGTCTTCTGCTCTGGTTCATGCGGAAGCCTAAGCGAAAAAGAAACACCTTCACCGGGTATATAGCGGGCTTTATTCACTTCAAATTGAGCGTAATGAGTCTGTTTACTGATCTGATTGGGCTCAGGCTTATATACTGAATATAGATAAAACAGGCCGAGTACACTCAGAATGAGAGTCGATACCGCGAGAATTCTTGTCTGTCTATTCATGATGGAATAGATCGCCTCCGTATATAAAAAGAGGCTGCCGGGATCATCCCGGCAGCCCCTTTAGTTTAATTAACGAATTTTAACGTCTCTTCTTTCTTTTGCAGGAATGTTCACATAAAGTGTATCTGTCTTCTCATCAAAGAAGTAAGAACGGCTTGTGTGAGTCATTTTGTCCATAGAGCTGACCCCTTTGTAGCGTTTTAGGCCGGCTGTTATTCTTCTTGGCTCTTTAGCATCATTTAGTTTAAGCGTATATTGCTCAATCTTCGTATCTTCGTAGTCCGCCTTCAATTTCTTCTGGCTGAAGACAACCTGATGCTTGCCTTTGCGCTCAACTGTAAACTTCGTTTCGTTTGACTCATCTTTCTTCTTATGATCAAGTGTGGCAGCATCATCTTCATAGAAGCTGTACTCTGCTTTGTCATCAAGATGAGTGTCAAGAACCAAGTTCTCAAGCGGTTTTTCGCCTGTATATTGCTGTACGTCGCGGGTCGGAGTGATGGTATCCTTTTTCACGAACATTGGCATATGATCAAGCTCTGCATTCACATGAATCGTACGTCCGCCTTTGTACTCTTTGCCGGAATCGAAGTCAACCCAAGTGTGGCCTTCTGGAAGGTAAACATTACGGGATGTCTGTCCTTCTTTTACAACAGGCGCAACCATCAGGTTATCACCAAACATAAATTGATCTGCGATGTTGTATGTGTTCTCATCTTCCTGGAATTGGTATACAAGCGGCTGCTGAACCGGTTTGCCTGTTTCAGTAGCATCCTGGAATGCATTGTAGATGTAAGGAAGAAGCTTGTAGCGCAATTCAATGTACTTTTTGCTGATTTCTTCAACTTCCGGTCCGAAAGCCCATGGCTCTTGACCTTGCTTCACAGTAGTTTTTCCATCACTATCATAGTGAATGCGGGAGAATGGATACAAAGCTCCGACTTGGATCCAGCGTGCATACATTTCTGCAGTCGGACGCTGAGCAAATCCGCCGATATCCGTTCCTACGTTTGCTACACCGGACATTCCAATGTTCATGTGGCTTGGAAGAGACATAGCAAGGTGTTCCCAAGTACTGACCGTGTCACCTGTCCAAAGTGCTGAGTAACGCTGCGTTCCTGCGTACATATCACGTGTCAAAACAAATGGGCGCTCATTTGGCTTGTGCATATCCCAAGCATTGTATGTAGCTTCCGCTTCGTCATGGCCGTAAAGGTTGTGGTACTCAGTATGAAGAATTTTGTTATCATCGTATCCGAAGTATGCATCGAGCGGCAGTGTATGGTGCATTTCTTCCGTGTCGATAAATACGGCAGGTTCGTTCATATCGTTCCATACTCCATCAATTCCTTCATCAAGAAGAGAGTCATGGTTTTTCGTCCACCAGTCGCGTACTTCTTGTTTAGAGAAGTCAGGGAAAACGGAATCTCCAGGCCAAACTGGTCCGACGAAGTTCGTTCCGTCAGCATTTTTAGCCCAATAATCGTTTTTGGTACCCTCTTGGTACGTTTTGTTGTTTTCATCTACTTTAACAGCAGGATCGTTGATTGCGATGGTATGGAAGCCTTCCATTCCTTCGACTTGCTTAAGTGCATCTTTGAATTCTTTGTTCCAAGTGAAAACACGGTATCCATCCATATAATCGATGTCAAAATGCATCGTATCGACTGGAATTCCTTTTTCACGGTATGTTTTCGCTACATTCACGATTTGCTCTGCTTCATACTCCCACTTACTTTGGTGAAGGCCCATGGACCATTCTGGTGGAAGCTCCTGTTTACCAGTAAGCTCAGTGTAGCGATCGAGAACGTCAGAAATTTCAGGACCGTTCATGAAGTAATAAGTCAAGTCTCCGCCATTTGCATAGAAGTAGTAGTAGTCATCAGATTCTGAAGCCATCTCATAGTAAGAACGATGAGTATTGTCAAACATAATTCCGTACGCTTTTTCATTTTTAAGACCAATGAAAAAAGGAATGGTTGTATAAAGGTATTTCGTATCTTTGTCATAGCCGTAAGCATCAGTATTCCACATTCCAAGACTCTCACCGCGCTGGTTCAAGTTTAGGCCGGCCTGTTCACCAAAGCCATAGAATGCTTCATCTTCGTCCGTCTTTTTGTAGACGTAAGGCTTTCCGTTTTCATAACCGGATGTGCTTCCGTTTTCCATGTAATCTTCATTGATCACGTTTCCTTTGTGATCCATGAATTTGACACCGAATGTATCTTTTTTAATATGAATGATAAGTTCTTTCGTTCTAAGCTCGTACACTTTGCCTTTGTCTTTCGCTGTGAATCTTGGAGTCTTCCAATCTTTCTTAGCGATTCCGCGGGAAGTATACTCTTCTTTTCCTTTTTCAAGAATGGATACCTTCGCAAGATCATCTGCAAACAGACGAATGAATGCGTCTTTGTCACCAAGGTCAAATTTAACCCCGTTGTCGAGCTTTTCAATCCCTTTAACTGATAGTTTTTCAAGCTTGTCTTTAGCCAGAGGAGTGTCAGCTTCCGGCTGAGTAACGGCTTGCGCACTTGGAGCAAGTGCTGTTGCTGCCATTCCCATTGCAAGGGAAGCGGAAATGACTCCTTTGATCATGCGTTGTGACTTTTTCATCTTCCACCTCGTTAAAAAGATTTTGCAAATCGTGAACATCGCTCACCTTTGCACAAGTCAAAATATAGTTGGAATCACACATTTCTGCAATCCAGTTTATGTAAGAGGTCTTGTGAAAAAACTAACAGGCTATTAGACCTGATATGACCGGTATTAAAGGACTTGCAAACGGTTTTCATCATCTATGGAACCAGTTCCGGAATTATCTGAAAATAAAGCGATATGTCTAGACAAGTTTACAGTGTTACAATACATGAATCAAAAGGCCTCTGTTGTGTAATAAAAGTAATATTTTTATTATTGGTATAGCTATAGATGTATCCATACGTAAATTTGGAGTAAAGGCCTGTTACATATCCATTATTCTAAATATTGATGCAAGCAACATTTTTGATATTTAAAAAGTGATGGAGGATAATATAAAAGAAATTGGTAAGAGAAAGGAGCTAATCATAATGGTTAAAAGTTTACAGGAAACTACAGCTCTCCATAATGGAGTGCAAATGCCATGGTTCGGTTTGGGCGTCTGGAAAGTAGAAGATGGAAACGAAGTGGTGAGCTCCGTAAAAGCCGCTATTAAAGCAGGCTACCGCAGCATTGATACGGCGGCTGCTTATAAGAATGAAGAGGGAGTAGGACAAGCGATTAAGGAGAGCGGTGTCCCTAGAGAAGAACTTTTCATTACAACTAAACTATGGAATGCAGATCAGGGCTATGAATCTGCACTTAAAGCATTTGATGACAGCATGAAAAAGCTTGGCCTGGAATACCTTGACCTATACTTGATACACTGGCCCGTTGAAGGAAAATATAAGGACTCCTGGAAAGCGATGGAGAAGCTTTACAAAGAGGGGAAAATTAAAGCAATCGGTGTCAGCAACTTCCAGGTCCACCATCTTGAAGATTTAATGAAGGATGCCGAAGTTGTGCCGATGGTAAACCAAGTGGAGTTTCATCCAAAGCTGACTCAGGAAAAAGTCCGTGCGTTCTGCAAAGAAAACGGCATTCAGGTGGAAGCTTGGTCTCCGCTCATGCAAGGCCAGCTATTCGAAGAGCCTGTACTTAAAGAAATAGCGGAGCAGC
Source organism: Metabacillus sp. 113a (assembly GCF_050107635.1). Taxonomy (NCBI): domain Bacteria; kingdom Bacillati; phylum Bacillota; class Bacilli; order Caryophanales; family Bacillaceae; genus Metabacillus; species Metabacillus sp. 113a. Next base: position 27,030 of record NZ_JBNILJ010000020.1, read on the forward strand.
ACGGTAAATCCGTGGCGCATGTTATTCTGCGCTGGGACATTCAAAGCGGAGTAGTCACTATTCCGAAATCCGTTAAAGAGCATCGCATTCAAGGAAATGCCGATATCTTTGACTTTGAACTAACCCAGGATCAAATGGAAAAAATTGATGCGCTGAATGAAGACAAGCGCGTTGGTCCGGACCCGGATAATTTTGATTTCTAAGCAAGGAAGAATAAAAGCGCCCGATTCACTCTGAATCGGGCGCTTTTTACATTTTCCATCTTCTCATATCCTTAGGAATTGGTGCATCAAGAGTGAGCAGTTCTTTCGTAATCGGATGGGAAAAGCTGATGTGTGCTGCATGGAGGGCTTGCCTGTTAATCAGGCTGGATGGCCTGCCATATAGCTTATCTCCAATAATAGGATGGCCAATATGGCTCAAATGAACCCGGATCTGATGAGTTCTTCCGGTTTCCAGACTAACTTTAAGAATTGAATCGGATCCATTGTGCTGAATGACTTCATAATGTGTTACAGCAGGCTGCCCTCCGGGGGAGACCCTTCGCCGCGAGGCGTGATGGCGATCCTTTCCTATCGGCACGGAAACAGTCCCTTTGGCAGGCCTTGGCAGCCCATGAACAGCTGCAAGATACGTTCGGGCGATAAGGTGATCCTGAAGCTCCCGGTCCATGATTCCCTGAGCAAGGGCATGCTTTGCAAAAAGGATAGCCCCGGAAGTATCCTCATCCAGGCGGTGTACATGCCGTATGGCAGTTCCAGCTCCCTCCATCATGAAGTGGAAAGCCAGTGCATTAGCCAGTGTCCCGGTTTCCCCTTCAAAATTAGGGTGTGTCTTCATATTGGGAGGCTTATTGACTGCAACAAGATGTTCATCTTCAAATAATATCTCAATTCCCATTAACTCCGGCACAGTACCGGACTCTTCCGGTTTAAAAACTTCCAGGCTGATCGCGTCACCTATGGCAACCACAGGATTCTCCACAGTGAGAATAGCTCCGTTCACCATAAGTCCGCTGTTCCTCCGGTAATGAGCGATTACGCCTTTTGTCGCACCTGCCTGTTTCAGCAGCCATTCGTTTACATGAAGGGGAGCAGAATTCTCTGCGTAATATTCCAGCCAAGTGCCTCTTCTTTTCATTCGTATCCCTCCAGATGTCCCATCTTCCTGTAAAAGTATACCGGACAAAACCACACCCCGGCAAACGAGGAAACACTTACCTGTCCGGCTATGGACCTGCCTGTGATATTCTAATGTTACGAATATTTCAGGTGCAAAGGATGGGGTCAATGAAAATCGTAGCAGCATCAACGAATGAACAAGAGCAGCATATCGAAGAACTGATTGAAGAAATGTACAATGAAGTCTTTCCGATTTATTTTACAGACGAAACCATCAGCAAACTTGAAAAAATGTCTGTTTTGAAACCCGCTGAGGAAAGCATGAATTACAACGGGACCCTGAAAGAAGCCTTTGAAATTATCTCAAGTCTCCAAACCTTAATCGCCGTTTTAAAAGAAGCGGAAGATATGAAAATGTACGAAGGCTTATACGAAAGAAACCGGGAAATACTAAGGAGCTACGGGTACGAACTGTCTCTCAATTTCAGCGATTTTTTAGCAGGAAGCGGCCAGGGCAGCCTGCTTTACACCCGGGCCGCTAATAGATACCTAATATGAAAAATGCTCTCCTCGTATGTGGGAGGGCTTAGTGATAGGGTTTGATCAGCGGCGGAAGCGGTTCATAATTTTTCTGCAGCTCCAACTGGTTTGGATCGGCTTGTATTCTTCTCACTACCGGTCCTGTGCCCGGCATAAAAACACACTCACTCCGGCTGAACTTACATAAAAAACAGTCCGACTGGCGGACTGTTTTTACTTATTTCCCTGACCACTCTTTTAAGATTGGTTCAAGCTGTTCTTTTGTTTTTTCACCTATGGAAGAATCGGCTTTTTCCCCGTCTTTGTAATGAACGAGGGTTGGAGTCGAGCTAATCCCGAAAGTATCCCAGTAATCACGAAATTCCAATAAGTTGAATTGATCAATTTCAATGCCCATATCCTTGGCCAGCGGCATAAGCTCTGGGGTAGTGCGCAGGCAATGAATACAGTTTGATGCATAAAAGTAGACGATAAAGTCTTCGCCGCTTTTTATTTTTGCTTCCAGTTCATCTGGCAGAATATTGTTTTGATAGTTCGGGTCGTCGAGCAGTTTTTCGGTTTCGGGCTCAAGAGTGGTTTTGCCGTAAGGGTTTCCTTTGGCAGTTTCTTGTTTTTGAAAATTCGTAAAAAAGGCTAATGCTCCAAATATAACAATGAAGATAGCAGCGAAAATTAAGACTTTTTTCAATTCAGCGACCTGCCTTTCTGATTCTTAATATCATGATGCATGAAATAATAATGATGGTAAAACCGGTTAAGGCAAGAAGAGGGATGGTGATAAAACCCAGCCAGTTGATGTATTCGCCTGTACATGGTACTCTGCCGCAGGATACGGCGCTGTCGCCAAGGAAAGCGACCTTTTGCATACCATAGTGGTAGAGTGAAATGGCGGCACCGATACTAGAGAGGGATAAGCTGTAGAGAGCAATGCCATCATTTTTTTTGGCGATCGCTATTCCGAGTATAATCACTTGCGGGTACATGAAGATACGCTGATACCAGCATAATTCACAAGGCTCATACCCGACTATTTCAGAAAAATACAGACTGCCTAAAGCAGAAACAAATGCAGCAGCCCAAGCTGTGAAAAACCAGTTTTCTAATGATTTATTATTCTGCATATTGGTCTCCCTGTGTGCAATAGTAACAAGAAAATTATAGTACAGCTTAGTGAGGCTTGTAAACACAGATCCTCACTATATATTGACAACGTTTTCACAATTGAACTACAATGAGGATATAACGTAAACGTTTACGTGAAGTAAAGGAAGTGCTTGCATTTTGAGGCCGACAATTAAAGACGTGGCGAAACAATCTGGATTTTCGGTAGCAACCGTTTCAAGAATCGTTAACGGACTGCCTGGATACTCGCCCGAGACTAGAAAAAAAGTGATGTCCGTTATTGAAGAGTTAGGATACAAGCCTAATGCAGTTGCCAGAAACCTGGTGAGCAGGAAGACGAATACAATTGGGGTTTTGCTTCCTCAGCTCTCCAGCCACTTTGCGGCTGGACTGCTCCAGGGGATTGAGGATGAAGCGCATAAAAGGCGCTACAGTGTGGTAATCTGCAATACCGATTCGAATGGAAAACGGACAATGGATTACTTGGAGCTTTTAAGGGAAAAGCAAGTGGAAGGCATTTTGTTTGCCAGTGAATTCTTAAAAGAGGAGTATGCTGAAAGTCTGCTTTCTTCAGGGATCCCCTGTGCGGTGATTTCAACGGATTCCCATGTTGATGAGATCCCCTTTATTAGAGTGAACGATGAGGAAGCGTCTTATTCCGCAGTGGCTTATTTGATCAGCAAAGGCCACCGGAATATTGGGATGATCAGCGGAACGAAAGCAGATCCCATTTCGGGCTATCCGAGAATCAACGGATTAAAAAGGGCATTCAGAGAAAAGGGGATTCCATTTGAAGAGGATCTGGTTGAGTACGGGGATTTTGGATTTCAGAGCGGGTATGCTGCAATGAAGCGTCTGGCAGCGAAAAGCCCCTATATAACTGCTGTTTTTGCCGCAAGCGATGAGATGGCTTTAGGGGTTTTATCATTTTGCTATGAAAAAGGGATTAAGGTGCCGGACCATTTGTCTGTGATAGGCTATGATGATACCGAGATCGCGACAATGTCCATCCCGCCGCTTACGACGGTCCATCAGCCCATTCAGGAAATGGGAAAAGAATCTGTTTTAATGCTGATGAGGATGATTGATGGAGAAAAATCGAAAAGCCAATTTATGCCCTTTCACATTACAGAAAGAGATTCGGTCAATAAACTGAACTAGGAGCTGGGATTAATGGAGAAAACATGGTGGAAAGAATCGGTTGTTTATCAAATTTACCCGCGGAGCTTTAAAGACAGCAATGGAGATGGCATTGGAGATATTCAGGGGATTATTTCGAAGCTTGATTATTTAAAGGAGCTCGGAATTGACGTGGTCTGGCTATCCCCTGTTTATGAGTCGCCAAACGATGACAATGGCTACGATATCAGCGACTATCGAAAGATTATGGATGAGTTTGGGACAATGGCGGACTGGGATGAGATGCTTGAAGAAATGCATGCACGCGGCATCAGACTCGTGATGGACCTCGTTGTCAATCACTCATCGGATGAGCACGCATGGTTTGCCGAATCCCGTAAATCAAAGGACAGCCAATACCGTGATTACTATATATGGCGCCCCGGAAAAGACGGGAAGGAGCCGAATAACTGGGAGGCAGCCTTCAGCGGTTCTGCCTGGCAGTACGATGAGGCGACAGATGAATATTTTCTGCATCTGTTTTCTAAAAAGCAGCCCGATCTTAATTGGGAGAATCCTGAACTGCGCAATGAAGTATATGACATGATGAAGTTCTGGCTGGATAAAGGCATTGATGGGTTCCGCATGGATGTGATCAACTTTATTTCCAAAGAAGAAGGGCTTCCGGATGCGGATAATCCTGAAGGAAAGCCTTTTGCTCCCGGCGGGAAACATTTCATGAACGGTCCGCGCATCCATGAGTTTTTGCAGGAAATGAATAGAGAAGTGTTATCCCATTATGATGTCATGACGGTTGGGGAAATGCCGGGTGTCAATCCTGAAGAGGGAATCTTATATACGGACTCCGAGCGGAAAGAGCTTAATATGGTCTTTCAATTTGAGCACATGGACCTTGACACCCAGACGGGGAAAAACAAATGGCATGTTAAACCGCTTGATTTAAAGGAACTGAAGCATTCATTATCGCGCTGGCAAAAGGGGATGGAGGGTAAGGGCTGGAACAGTCTTTACTGGAACAACCATGATCAGCCGAGAGTTGTTTCAAGATTTGGGGACGACGGGAAATATAGAGTGAAGTCGGCTAAAATGCTTGCTACGTGCCTTCACATGATGCAGGGAACCCCTTACATTTACCAGGGTGAAGAACTTGGAATGACCAATGTAAGGTTTGATTCCATCCAGCAGTATAAGGACATTGAGACATTGAATATGTACAAAGAGCGGGTAATTCAGAACAAAGAGGATTCCGCTGAAGTGATGAATTCCATTTACAGTAAAGGCCGCGACAATGCCCGGACTCCCGTACAGTGGAATGATTCCCAAAATGCAGGGTTTACAGAAGGAACACCATGGATAGAAGTGAATCCGAACTATAAAGAGATCAATGCCGAACAAGCGATGGAAGAGGAACACTCTATTTTCCATTACTATAAGAACTTAATTCGCTTGAGGAAAAATCATGAGGTCATTGTATACGGCAGCTACGAGCTGATCTTGGAGGAGGACCCGGAAATTTTCGCTTTTATTCGAGAATATCATGGTGAAAAACTCCTTGCGATTACAAATTTCTCGGGAAATAATCCTGTATTCAGGCTGCCGGAAGGGCTGCAAATGAACAATCCTGAAATCCTTCTCTCAAATGAAGAGGATTTAGAGGGCTCACATGAGGAATTTACTATGAAGCCATGGGAAGCAAGAGTATATATCGTATAGACAGCTAATTGCAACGGCGGCCTTCCTGCAGGTCGCCGTTTTATTTTTTTCCGCTTATGCCATAAAAGAACAGCTGGTTTAAATCAATGGCCAGGGTGTTTCTGCTCTGCGGATCTTTAAACAATTCGGGTTGTTTAAAAGCTTCATTTGAAAAGGCATTGATGTAAAACAGGATGCTGTCGAATGATAAATCTTCACGAATGACTCCTTCTGACTTCCCCTGATCAACAAACGCTTTGAAAAACGGGAGCGCTTCTTTCTCAGCAAAACGATTGTATAAATCCCTTATTTCTTTATTTTCACTCATAAGAAGGAATAAAAAATCTTCGTTCATCTCTCTTGAAAAATGGATCTTCAGCTTTATGAACTGCTCAATTTTTTCCTCGAAAGGCTTTTTGCTGTAAAACAATTCGCTGAATTCGGCCATTTGCGTTTCAAGCATAGAACGGATTACTTCCACCAGCAGCTTTTCTTTGCTGCCGAAATAATTATAAATCGTTACCTGGGACACATTCGCCTTTTTCGCAATCTGCTTTATGTTGACTTTTTGTACTCCTTGCTTCAAAAAAAGGTCTTTAGCTGCGTCAAGAATGTTTTCCATTTTTGACAACCTGCGCTTTTCAAATCCGTTCATTCCTTCACCTCAACTTTATAGTATGAAAAATTCTGTACTATTTCAATTCTTTGGTTTCAAAACTGCCGTATTTGAGATTTTTTACTATACACAAAAAGCCGTTCCTAAGCTCATACTAGAAGCGAAAGGGGAGGGTCATCATGAATTCAATTAACAGCATTATGTCCAAGAACGTAGCGAGTGTATCATCAAGCCAGTCTATTCAAGAGGCAGCTCAGCTGATGAGCCAGTATAATGTCGGCTCTATTCCAGTAGTAGACAACGGGCAGATGAAGGGAATCATCACAGACCGTGATATTACCCTAAGAACGACAGCAGAAGGCAGGGAATCCAGCACTAAGGTGTCAGATGTCATGACCTCTCAGGTGGTTTCCGGACGTCCTGATATGAGCTATGAAGAAGCATCCCAGCTCATGGCGCAGAATCAAATCCGGCGCTTGCCAATTGTAGAGAACAATCAAGTAGTCGGAATGGTTGCATTGGGTGACCTTTCTGTTAATCAGCTTTCCAATGAAGCAGCCGGAAGCGCCCTTTCTAACATTTCCGACCAGCACAACGAGCAGCGATAAAGCAAGTTGCAGAAAAGGGGCAGCCGGAAGCTGTCCCTTTTCTTTTTCCCTTAAAAGCATTCATAATAGGGGGAAAGGAGCTGATATTTTTGTTTAAAGCCATTGTATTTGATTTTGACGGATTGATTCTCGATACAGAAACTCTTCATTATGAGGTGCTGAAGGAAATGTTTGAAGAGCAGGGCTCCCATCTTCCACTCGAGCTTTGGCTGGAAGGAGTCGGCACTCAATCGGGTTTTCAACCTTTTACATACTTGGAAGAGCAATTGGGGGAAAAGGTGGATCACAGATCTTTGCAGACAGACAGGGAAAAAAGGTTCAGCGAAAGAATCAGCAGAGAATTAGCCAGGCCCGGTGTGGAGGATTATCTGGCTGCTGCGAAGGAGCTTGGCTTCAAAATTGGGCTTGCTTCAAGCTCTGATTACGAATGGGTAAGTACGCATCTAAGAAATATCGGTCTGTTTGATCATTTTGAATGCATAAAAACAAGTGATGACGTGGAAGAAGTCAAGCCAAATCCATCTCTATACATAAAGGCAGCCGAATGTCTTGGGGTTAAGCCGGAGGAATGTATTGCATTTGAAGATTCCGCCCACGGTTCCCTGGCTGCCAGGCGGGCGGGAATGGCATGTGTGATTGTTCCAAACAAAATAACAGGCGGCCTGGAATTCGGAGAGACAGACCATCGGCTTGAATCAATGGCAGAACTGGAATTTAAGCTTTTACTCGAAAAACTCGAGGAAGGAAAAAAGTTTAAAAAAGGCCACTCAGCGGGTAAATGATTTTAATGGTAAAGGAGCTGTCATGATGAGCGAAAAATTGGACTTATCCAAGTTTGAGAAAAAAATGATCATCCGCAACATTGAGCATAAAGACATTGAAGCGATTCTTGATATGCAGAAGACGTGCTTTCCGGGGATGGAGCCTTGGAAACGCGGGCATCTTGAAAGTCACCTGGAGCATTTTCCCGAAGGTCAATTTTGTGCAGAATTTGAGGGCCAGATTATCGGCTCCTGCTCAAGTCTGCTTGTTAACTTTGATGAATACGATGACCGGCATACATGGGATGATATAACGGACAATGGATACATTACAAATCATAATCCGGATGGGTACAATCTGTACGGAATAGAAGTAATGGTGCATCCGGATTTCAGAAGAATGAGCATTGGCTACAGGCTTTATGAGGCGAGGAAAGAGTTTGCCCGGCTTCAAAATTTAAAGAGCATCATTATTGGAGGGCGAATCCCTAATTTTCATAAGCATGCCGGGGAATTAACTCCAAGAGAATATGTAGAGGAAGTCATTCACCATCGCATCTATGATCCGGTGCTCTCTTTTCAGCTGATGAACGGATTTACACTTATGAGAATCAATCCGAGCTACCTTCCGGATGACCGGCAGTCCAACCAATATGCGACGTTAATGGAATGGAATAACGTCGATTACCAGCCGAATACAAAGCGGTATTACAAAACATCCTTCCCGGTAAGGATCTGCGTGGTTCAATACATGATGAAGCAAATTGAATCCTTTGAAGAATTCGCAAAGCAGTCCGAATATTATGTAGATGTAGCATCCGATGCGGATGCGGACTTTGCTGTGTTCCCCGAGCTTTTCACAACTCAGCTTATGTCTTTCGGCAGTGAAAAGACACCGAGTCAGGCGATCCGCAGGTTAACGGAATTTACCGAGGATTATATTTCTCTTTTCACGGACCTTGCTGTAAAGTACAACATCAACATAATCGGCGGTTCCCATGTAGTGGAAGAGGATGACGGAGATATTTATAACATTGCCTATTTGTTCAGAAGAGACGGGACGATTGAAAAGCAGTACAAAATCCACATCACTCCAAATGAACGCAAGTGGTGGGGAATCAGCGCAGGTGATCAGGTAAAGGTTTTTGACACGGATTGCGGCCGGATCGCGATTCAAATATGCTATGATATTGAGTTTCCTGAGCTTGCAAGAATTGCGACAGATATGGGCGCGAAAATTATCTTTACCCCGTTTTGCACAGAGGACCGCCAAGGCTATTTAAGGGTGCGCTACTGCGCGCAGGCGCGTGCCGTTGAAAACCAGGTTTATACGGTCATATCAGGTACGGTTGGGAACCTTCCGCAAACGGAAAACATGGACATCCAATATGCTCAATCCGCGATTTTTGCGCCATCTGATTTTGAGTATGCACGTGACGGCATTGTCGGGGAGTGCAATCCGAATATTGAAATGGTTGTAATCGGCGATGTTGACCTTGAAATATTGAGAAGGCAGCGTCAGTCTGGAACAGTACGGCAGCTGAAGGACCGGAGACGGGATTTGTATTCCCTTCAATATAAGAATCGGTAATAGTGGAAAACAGTCCGTTTGAATAGCGGGCTGTTTTTCTTTTGGCTATGATAAAGCATGGTGCTGGTTTAACCCTTGCAGGCTGGAGCGGAAGGTGTGAGAGGCAGGGGCACGAGGGGCTTACCGTAAGCGAATGCCACCCAGCTGCCATTACTATTTAACAGTGCCTTCTTTTAAAAGGAGAGTGCTGGAGACCTATACAGATTGGAAAATGAGGGTTTCATACACGATATAAAGGGCATGGACGCAAGCCTTTTCATTCCCAGGTGTGAGGACACACCCAAGGATCCATCAGCAAAATTTCCAGGTATGATAAACTATAATCAGTTAAGATAAGAAAATCTGGCAGGAGTGTACCGATATGGGGTTTGAAGGACAGGAAATTTTACCTGCATTGCGCAATATGAAACAGTTTGATCAATTTTTATCCAGCGATTACCATTACGGGGTGCTATTGGATACCCATTTAGGCCAGTTAAAGGGAATTATTAAAGCATCGGATCAGGCCGGCAAGAAGCTGCTCGTTCATGTCGATTTAATTCAGGGACTCAAGCATGACGTTTATGCAGCAGAATTTATTTCTCAGGAGATTAAACCCGCAGGTCTCATCTCTACCCGTTCCACTGTAATCGGTAAGGCAAAAGAGCGCAAAATGATTGCGATACAGAGGCTGTTTATGCTGGATACGAGTGCGCTGTCAAAAAGCCTGGAACTGATTAAAAAAAACAGGCCGGACTATATTGAGGTTCTTCCCGGAGTGGTTCCTAATCTAATCAAAGAAATCCGCAAGGAAACGGATATTCCAATTCTGGCAGGGGGCTTTGTAAAAACAAATGAAGAAGTACAGGCTGCGTTACTTGCAGGAGCTTCAGCAGTGACCAGCTCTGAAACGGCTCTTTGGCTGGGGATGCAAAACAGGACCTCATAGCATGAACCGCGTTGCGGTATTGGGAATTGCTTGTATCAGCTAATTTACGTGCAGTTCCACTTCAGCCGGCAGGTGTTTGAAAATCACAATTCATGAGTCTGAAAAAACGACAAAATTTACGAACAAGACTTGACACCGCTTTCAAAAAGTTTTACCATTGGGGACAAGTTAATGTATGTGATGGAGACGAGGAGATCCACAACTGTTCTTTACTTTATGTAAGGGGATAGTTGTGGATTTTTTTGGACTATAGCTGGACGAAGCTGATATGAAAACGCTCTCTATTATACGTGAATCTATTGAGGAGGGATGGCATGACAGCTTTTTGGGGTGAAGTGATTGGAACAATGATTCTCATTGTATTCGGGGCAGGCGTTTGTGCAGGAGTAAACCTGAAGGGCACATTTGCTGAAAATTCCGGATGGATTGTTATTACGATGGGCTGGGGGATGGGTGTTGCAATGGGGGCTTACGCTGTAGGAGAAATCAGCGGCGCCCATCTGAATCCTGCTCTTACGGTTGGCCTGGCGATAGCGGGTGACTTTTCGTGGGGCCTCGTCCCAATGTATATCCTGGCCCAGATGATTGGAGCTTTTATTGGAGCAGCGCTTATTTATTTACATTATCTGCCGCACTGGGAAAAAACGAAGGATCCCGGAACAAAGCTTGGGGTATTTTCTACTGGCCCGGCGATACCCAATCTGTTTGCCAACTTGCTGAGTGAGGTACTGGGGACTTTTATATTGGTTCTTGGCATTATGGCGATTGGAGCCAACCAGTTTACAGAAGGACTAAATCCGCTGATCGTAGGTTTTCTCATTCTTGCGATTGGTTTATCGTTGGGCGGCACGACCGGCTACGCCATCAACCCGGCACGCGATCTTGGTCCGAGAATTGCTCACGCGGTTTTGCCCATTTTCGGCAAAGGGCCTTCTAATTGGAGCTATGCCTGGATTCCGGTAGCAGGTCCGATAGCAGGCGGCGCACTTGGTGCTGTGTTTTACAATTTTGCATTTAAGGGAATTATCAATTCAGCGTTCTGGGTTGTAACCGCTTTAGTCATTTTGCTATTGGGCGGAGCCTATGCGTATTCGAAGCGGGCAGATAGTTCAGTCAGACAGCCAGTTTAATTCAGTTTAAGGGAGGAAACAAAGATGGAGAAAGAAAAATTCATTTTATCATTGGATCAGGGGACAACGAGCTCAAGAGCCATTTTATTTAACAAAAACGCAGAGATTGTCCATACAGCACAAAAAGAGTTCACTCAGCATTTTCCTAAGCCGGGCTGGGTTGAACACAGCGCAAATGAAATTTGGGGAACTGTTCTTGCCGTTATTGCCTCTGCTCTTTCAGAGTCCAATATTACAGCTGATCAAATAGCGGGGATTGGAATTACGAACCAGCGTGAAACGACAGTTGTATGGGATAAAAACACCGGCCAGCCGGTATATAACGCCATCGTATGGCAGTCCCGCCAGACAGTTCCGATTTGTGAGGAGCTGAAGGCGAAGGATCTTAACGAAACGTTCCGGGAAAAAACAGGGCTTCTCATTGATGCGTATTTTTCAGGGACAAAAGTGAAATGGATTCTGGACAATGTGGAAGGCGCGCGTGAAAAAGCTGAAAAAGGCGATCTTCTCTTTGGAACCATTGATACCTGGCTCATCTGGAAGCTTTCTGGCGGAAAGGCACATGTAACGGACTATTCCAATGCTTCAAGGACGCTAATGTACAATATATATGAACTGAAATGGGACGAAGAGCTTCTTGAAATTCTCGGAGTGCCGGCATCCATGCTGCCTGAGGTCCGCCCTTCCTCTGAAGTGTACGGTGAAACCATCGATTATCATTTCTTCGGAAATAAGATTCCGATTGCCGGAGCGGCGGGAGACCAGCAGGCGGCATTATTTGGTCAAGCGTGTTTTGAAAAGGGCATGGCGAAAAATACGTATGGAACCGGCTGCTTTATGCTCATGAACACCGGACAGGAAGCAATCAAATCAGAACATGGCCTGCTTACAACTCTTGCATGGGGGGTAAATGGAAAAGTAGAGTACGCCCTCGAAGGAAGCATCTTTGTAGCGGGGTCTGCTATCCAATGGCTGCGGGACGGATTGCGCATGTTCAAAGATGCTAAAGACAGTGAAGCCTATGCAACCCGGATTACATCTACTGAAGGTGTTTATATCGTCCCAGCCTTTGTCGGCCTCGGCACTCCATATTGGGACAGTGATGTAAGAGGGGCGGTCTTCGGTTTAACGCGCGGAACGGAAAAGGAGCATTTTGTCCGTGCTACCCTTGAATCGCTCGCTTATCAATCCAGAGACGTGCTGGAGGCCATGGAGGCAGACTCTGGAATTTCACTGAAAACGCTTCGGGTTGACGGGGGTGCCGTGAAAAATAATTTTCTTATGGAATTTCAAAGCAATTTGCTGGGAGTTCCGGTTGAGCGCCCGGTAATCAATGAAACGACCGCTTTAGGTTCCGCTTATCTTGCAGGGCTTGCCGTCGGCTTCTGGAAGGATCAATCCGAGATAACCGACAGATGGGCGATTGACCGTACATTTGAACCGGATATGGAGGATAAAGAAAGGGAAGAATTATACGAGGGCTGGAAAAAAGCGGTGAACGCTGCCAGGGCTTTCAAATAATTCGAACCTGTGCTATACTTAAGATAAGTTAATCACAGTTCGGTTGGAGATTAGGAGAGACCGCAGCGCTATAACAATGGAAGCATTGTTCTAGTTCGTTGCGGTCTCTTTTTTTGCGCGATTATCTTCTGCCAAAATACAGGGAGGCAAATCATATGAGTTTTTCTAGTCTAAATAGAGAGAACCAGCTTGAAAATATGTCTAACGAACAGTACGACCTGTTTGTAATCGGCGGAGGAATTACAGGGGCAGGCATCGCGCTTGATGCAGCCTCAAGAGGCATGAAAATCGGATTGGCAGAAATGCAGGATTTTGCAGCCGGTACATCAAGCAGATCTACGAAGCTTGTCCATGGAGGATTAAGATACTTAAAGCAATTCGAAGTGAAAATGGTAGCTGAGGTAGGAAAAGAACGGGCTATTGTTTATGAAAACGGACCTCATGTTACCACACCGGAGTGGATGCTGCTGCCGATGCATAAGGGCGGTACGTTCGGTAAATTTTCAACTGGAATTGGTCTTCGAGTCTACGATTTCCTTGCGGGTGTAAAGAAAAGCGAATGGCGCACGATGCTTACAGCGGATGAAGTGCTTGAAAGAGAGCCGCTTGTAAAGAAAAAAGATCTTCTTGGCGGAGGGCGCTATGTCGAGTACAAAACAGACGATGCCCGTCTGACCATTGAGGTTATGAAGGAAGCCGTTCGCTTTGGAGCGGAGCCTGTGAACTATGCGAAGGTGGATGGACTGCTGTATGAAAAAGGAAAGGCCGTCGGCGTAAAAATACTGGACATGCTGACCGGTAATTCCTACAATGTGTATGCAAAAAAGATCGTCAACGCCACTGGCCCATGGGTAGATGAGCTGCGTGAAAAAGATCACTCAAAAGAGGGCAAGCACCTGCAGCTTACAAAAGGGATCCATTTAGTATTTGATCAATCCCGCTTCCCGCTAAAACAGGCTGTTTACTTTGATACTCCCGACGGACGTATGGTTTTTGCCATTCCAAGGGAAGGAAAAACCTATGTAGGGACGACGGATACCGTATACAAAAGTGATATTGCAGCTCCAAGGATGACCGAAGCGGATCGACAATATGTCGTGGACTCAATCAACTACATGTTTCCAAGCCTTGAAATTGAGGCCCGCGATGTGGAATCCAGCTGGGCTGGCCTGCGTCCGCTCATCCATGAGGAAGGAAAGGATCCTTCCGAGATTTCCAGAAAAGATGAAGTCTGGACATCCAATTCAGGCCTGATCACGATTGCTGGAGGAAAATTGACAGGGTACCGAAAAATGGCCGAGCATATCGTGAACCTTGTTGCCAGCCGTCTTAAAGAAGAAACGGATCAGGACTTTGGCCATTGCAAAACGAAGAATATGCCGGTTTCCGGCGGGCACGTAGGAGGAGCATCAAGCTTCCTGCAGTTCAAGAAAGTGAAAACCGAAGAAGGAATGGCCCGCGGGCTGACCGAACAGGAAGCGGAGCGTCTTGCCCAGCGGTATGGATCAAACGTCGATCAAGTGCTTGAAATTCTGAATACAGTAAAGGATGAAGCAGCACGCCTAAGCATTCCTGCATATGTCCTTGCAGCAGCGGAATATTCTATTACCGATGAGCTGGCTGCCACACCGGCCGATTTCTTCGTTCGCCGTACAGGGGCTGTTTATTTTAATATTCAATGGGTACGGAAGTACAAGGAGCCTATTATTGATTATATGGGACGCCGTTTAGGCTGGACGGATGATCAAAAGAAAAGATATACAGAGCAGCTGGACGAACAGATTGATTTTGCGGCAGTGCCGCTGGCGGAATAAATGGAATGGAATCGCTCCGGAGAGACGGGGCGATTTTTTTTGGAAATCGGGTAAGGGTTAAGGAGAAATCAAAATCTTTCAATACGCGGAATCCAAACATAGTGGTAAAAACAGGCAGTCACAACCGATTCGACACCGTTAGATTTTGTTCGACATGCTTTTTGGAGAGTTTACTCGAACCCTTATAAACCCAGCCTCAAACCGGTGTTTTATGGTAAAATAGAAAAGCGCATTCTGTTCTTTTTCCTGAAGTTTTGCAGGAGAGAACAGGGGGCATGGAGAAACCGTATAAGAAGATAAAACTTCGCACTTCAGGAGGTAAATGATGAACTGGAATCAAAGCTATGAACGCTGGAAAAACCAAACAAATCTTGACCCTGAGTTACTGGATCTGCTTGTCAGTTTCAAGGATGATGAACAACAGCTGGAGGATCTCTTCTACAAGGATTTGGAATTTGGTACAGGCGGTATGCGCGGAGAAATTGGCCCGGGTACAAACCGTATGAACATCTACACAGTTCGAAAAGCTTCCGAAGGCTTAGCAAAATACATAGAATCGTTTGGCGCCGAAGCGAAGAAAAGAGGTGTGGCAATTGCTTATGATTCCCGCCACAAATCTCCGGAATTTGCTATGGAAGCTGCCAAAACGCTTGCAACGCATGGTATTCAGACCTATGTGTTTGATGAACTTCGTCCTACACCTGAACTAAGCTTCGCTGTCCGTGAGCTTCATGCATTTTCAGGGATTGTTTTAACAGCAAGCCATAACCCGCCTGAATATAACGGATACAAAGTGTACGGTGAGGATGGAGGCCAGCTTCCTCCGGAAGCGGCAGACAAGGTAATCGGCAAAGTAAACGAAGTTGAAGACGAGCTTTCCATTGAGGTAAAGGATGAAGCAAGCCTGAAGGAAGCGGGTTTAATTAAAATCATTGGTGAAGAAATCGATGAAAAATATACTCAAAAGCTGACGTCCATTTCTGTTAATCCTGAGCTATCCAAAGAGGTTGATGTAAAGGTTATTTTCACGCCGCTTCATGGAACCGCAAATAAGCCGGTGCGGCGCGGATTGGAAGCACTTGGCTATGAAAATGTAACAATCGTTAAGGAGCAGGAGCTTCCGGACCCTGACTTTTCTACCGTTAAATCTCCTAACCCTGAAGAGCATGCTGCGTTTGAACTGGCTATCCGTGATGGAGAAGCAGCAGGAGCGGATATCCTGATTGCAACCGACCCGGATGCGGACCGTCTCGGAATCGCTGTGAAGAATGAAGCAGACGAATACGTTGTTCTTACAGGAAACCAGACCGGCGCCATCCTTCTTCATTACTTGCTGTCAGAGAAAAAAGCAAAAGGCACTCTTCCAGATAACGGTATTGTTCTGAAAACGATTGTAACATCGGAAATCGGCCGCGAAATCGCAACTTCCTTTGATCTGGAAACCGTCGACACACTAACTGGTTTTAAATTTATCGGGGAAAAGATCCGCGAATATGAAGAGTCGGGTGAATATTCCTTCCAGTTTGGCTATGAAGAAAGCTACGGGTATCTGATTGGCGATTTTGCACGCGACAAAGATGCCATACAGGCCGCATTGCTTGCTGTGGAAGTTTGTGCTTTCTATAAAAAGAAAGGCATGACACTCTATCAGGGACTGCTTGAGATTTTTG
This sequence comes from Metabacillus sp. 113a, assembly GCF_050107635.1. Classification (NCBI taxonomy): domain Bacteria; kingdom Bacillati; phylum Bacillota; class Bacilli; order Caryophanales; family Bacillaceae; genus Metabacillus; species Metabacillus sp. 113a. The sequence goes on from NZ_JBNILJ010000020.1 coordinate 43,284, forward strand.
CCCAGTACGGCTACTTTAAGGAAGGGCTGAAATCCCTAACCCTTAAAGGGAAGGAAGGGGCGGAACAAATTCAGGATATTCTTGCTTCCTTCCGTTCAAACCCTCCTGCTGAAATGGCCGGCAAACAGGTAACGATTGTAGAAGATTACAAAACAAGCGAAAGACAGTTGAACGTTACCGGTGAAAAAGAAGAAATCAATCTTCCGAAATCTAATGTTTTGAAGTACTTCCTGGAGGATGGTACTTGGTTCTGCCTGCGTCCGTCGGGTACCGAGCCAAAAATCAAATTCTATTTTGCTGTCAAAGGCACATCCCTTGATGACGCGGAGCAGCGCCTTGCGCACATCGAAAAGTCAGTGATGGAAACGGTAGAAGAAATTATCACAGACAAAGCAGGAAAATAATAGACATCCAAAAACGCCCGGATCTATATCCAGGCGTTTTTTCGTAATCTTTTTAACCTGACTGCCGTGCACCGGATTCTATTTCTGCACTTAGAACGGCGCGAACATGCTCGAATTATGCCGAAAAGTCTTTATATGAAAAGTACGGACAATAAAATCAGAATACGGACAATAAAACCCGAATACGGACAAAAAAACTGCAAGTACGGAGCTTATATAAATATGCGGGACAAAACTGGGTGGGATTTCTGCACTTAGAACGGCGCGAACATGCTCGAATTATGCCGAAAAGTCTTTATATGAAAAGTACGGACAATAAAATCAGAGTACGGACAATAAAATCAGAATACGGACAAAAAAACTGCAAGTACGGAGCTAATATGAATATGCGGGACAAAACTGGGTGGGATTTCTGCACTTAGAACGGCGCGAACATGCTCGAATTATGCCGAAAATTCTTTATATGAAAAGTACGGACAATAAGATCAGAGTACGGACAATAAAATCAGAATACGGACAAAAAAACTGCAAGTACGGAGCTAATATAAATATGCGGGACAAAACTAGGTGGGATTTCTGCACTTAGAACGGCACGAACATGCTCGAATTATGCCGAAAAGTCTTTATATGAAAAGTACGGACAATAAAATCAGAGTACGGACAATAAAATCAGAGTACGGACAATAAAATCAGAATACGGACAATAAAACCCGAATACGGACAATAAAATCAAAGCACCGACCCAATATCGTCAAGTTCAGAAAGCTATTGCAAGCGTCCCCCTGCGATTTAATCGCCGTACAGGTAAAGTCCATATAATTGTGTAAATAGAAAAAGGGTCATATCACCCTCATGTTACAATGTTTTCGACCAAGAAAAAATGTAATGGAGGATGAATATGACCCAGATTAATCTTACCCTAAATGTGGA
>NZ_JBNILJ010000021.1:0-37461 GCF_050107635.1 Metabacillus sp. 113a
ATGTATTAGGCACGCCGCCAGCGTTCGTCCTGAGCCAGGATCAAACTCTCCAAAAAGTAGTTTGACTAGCTCTTGTTTAAAACTTTAGAATTAACGTTGGCACTTCGATTTGTTTAGTTTTCAAAGAACTTTTTTAGCACTGCTCCCGAAGGAACTCTCTTACTATAACACCGGGACTAGACCGTGGTCAAGAACTTTTATGAAGTTTTTTATATAAATGTTTCTGTTTTTGCAATAACAGTTCAAATTGGAAGAAGAGCCGGATCATCCGGCTCTTCTAAAGGGTTTCTTCTATATATAGATCCATGCGTTTATCCATCTGCAGGATTTCCTTCGACTCCAGGCGGACGATAGGTCTTACAGGCTTTTGTGCGTCGGTAAAAATCACTTCTCCAATGGTCCCGTCCGAAATTCTTACATGTGCTCCATGCAGCGTGCGGGTCAGAAGCTTAGATAAAACATTGACGGCGTTGAGATCAAATTTCCCAAAGCTGTCCTGTTTAATTTCTTCATATACTTTATAGGGGGACAGGCCTCTTCTGTAGGGACGGGGACAAATCATCGCCATAAAGGTATCGGAGAGCGCCACGATTTTTCCATATGGGTGAAGCTGGTCCCCTCTGACGCCAAGGGGATAACCGCTGCCGTCCATCCTTTCGTGATGCTGAAGCACTCCTACTTTAACGCCTTCTTTAATCGTTTTCAGGTCCTTGATCAGCTTATAGCTGGTTATGGAATGCTGCTTGATTTCCTCAAATTCCTTATCTGTCAGCGCAAGTTTTTTTAATAGAACGGAAGGATTTATTTTCGCCATGCCTGAGTCGCTTAGAACACCGGCAAGGGCAATCTGGTTAATTTCTCCGTTTGAAAACCCGAGCTGCTTCGCAACATAGGAACTCATTAGCGATACAGCAAGACTATGCTGCGAGATATACTCTTTTTCATGATAATACCGGGGAATCCCAAGAAGCTCCGTCGGATGGTCAATAAACGTTTCGAGTAAGGGGAGAACAATCGCTCTCAGTTTGGGAATATCTATTGAAACTCCTGACTGCCATCCTGAAAATAGCTTGTTAAATGAACGAGCCTGCTTTTGGAAGTGTACAGCAAATTCCCCGGCGGCTTCTTTCTGAGGCTTCAGCACATCCTGGGTTTTTTTGATGGTATACCCCGGCTGAAAGGGTTCTCCATTGGATAAGTAAGGATGCACCTCTATTTCTTTTACCATAAAAGCTCTGAGAACTTCAGTCAATTCCTCGTCAATCACGGTTTCTTTTCTCATTAACGGATGCATAGAAGGGCCTTTTATATCTTCTGAAAGAATACAGCCGTCTACAATTTGTTCTAATCCAGTGCGCATGTGCAGCACCCCCTTTTTCAATACGCTGTTTACGTTTCGCTGACCTTGAACGCCGATGGCGGCGGACAGACTGTCCCGCTGCTCGCGGAGGGAACTCGCCCTCCCCGGCCATTGGCTCCCCTCATTTTTCCGATCTGTATTTAACTCCGGGCATGAGAGTGAATTGGGTCGTTCGGCCTATATCTATTCTTTTTATCGGCAAAAAAAGGTACAACCTTTAATGGTTGTACCTTTTTTTTCTATTTTTTATTCAGCTGAAGATTCAGGGTCTGTAGAATCTTCATCCACCAGATCCTCAGTTTCCGGCTCTTCTTTTTCTACAAGTGCGATCGTGGAAACATGGTGATTCTCGGTGAGTCGGATCAGACGGACACCCTGAGTGTTCCGGCCCATTGTTGAGATATCATTAACGTCCATACGAATCAGAACTCCGCTTGCTGTGATCAGCATGAGGTCCTCTTCACCTGCAGAAGCTTTAAAGGAAACAACGCTGCCGTTTTTGTCGGTAATGTTGCACGTTTTAAGACCTTTGCCACCCCGGCTCTGTATGCGGTATTCAGAAGCCGGTGTTCGTTTTCCAAATCCGTTGCGGGTTACAATCAGGATATCTGTATCTTCTTCCAGAATTTCCATTCCCACTACTTCGTCATCGCCGGTGAGGCTGATTCCTTTAACGCCTGTAGCGGTTCTGCCCATTTGGCGGACATCTGTTTCAGGGAAACGGATCATCATTCCGTTTTTCGTTCCGATGATAATATCCTTTGAACCGTCTGTCAGGCGGACGGAAATTAATTCATCTTCTTCGCGGAGGCCGAGTGCAATCAATCCGTTTGTCCTGATGTTGGCAAATTGGGATAGAGGCGTCCGTTTTGAAATTCCCTCTTTTGTCGTAAAGAACAGGTACCAGTCATCCGGGAATTCCGAAACCGGGATAATGGCTTTGACCCATTCGTCGCGTTCGACTCCAAGCAGATTGACGATTGGAAGGCCTTTAGCCGTCCTGCCGTATTCAGGAATTTCATATCCTTTCGTGCGGTACACTTTCCCTTTATTCGTAAAATAAAGGATGGTGTCGTGGGTGGATGTGGTCAGGAGCTGGTCTACGAAGTCGTCTTCGTTTGTCCCCATTCCCTGAATTCCTCTTCCGCCCCTCTTCTGGCTGCGGTAAGTAGAGATCGGCAGCCGTTTGATGTAGCCGTTGTGAGTAAGCGTAAGAACGATGTTTTCTTCAGGAATCAAATCCTCATCTTCAAAAATTTCTGCTCCGCCTGCAATAAGTTCTGTGCGGCGCACGTCATTGAAGCGCTCTTTAATTTCCAGAAGCTCTTCCCGGATGATTTCAAGAACCTTCTCTTCGTCGGCCAAAATTGCCTTCAGTTCGGCAATCAGCTCGACAAGCCCCTGATACTCTTCCTCGATTTTTTCGCGTTCGAGTCCTGTTAACCGCTGAAGGCGCATATCAAGAATCGCCTGTGCCTGTTTTTCGCTGAGAGAGAATTGCTCCATCAAGCCTTGGCGTGCGATATCCGTTGTCTGCGATCCGCGGATCAGGGCGATTACCGCGTCCAGGTGGTCCAGTGCAATACGCAAGCCCTCTAAAATGTGGGCCCGTGCTTCTGCTTTTCTCAGCTCAAATGCCGTTCTGCGTTTGATGACAACCTTTTGATGCTCAAGGTAATGCTCGAGGAACTGCTTCAGGTTCAGAACCTGCGGCTGTCCGTTTGCCAGGGCCAGCATGTTTATGCCGAAGCTCGTCTGCAGAGCGGTTTGCTTGTAAAGGTTATTAAGAAGCACGTTCGCATTGGCATCCTTGCGAACCTCGATCACGACCCTCATTCCATTCCGGTCGGATTCATCCCGCAGATCTGAAATGCCGTCGATCTTTTTATCCCGGACCAGGTCAGCGATTTTTTCAATCAGCCTTGCTTTATTCACCTGGTAAGGGAGCTCGTGCACAATGATGACCTGCTTGCCTGAAGGCTTTTCTTCAATTTCGACTTTAGCACGTACAATAATAGAGCCTCTGCCCGTTTCATAGGCTTTGCGGATTCCGCTGCGGCCGAGGATTTGGCCAGCTGTCGGGAAGTCAGGACCCGGGATGATTTCCATAAGCTCCGCGATGGTAACCTCTGGATTCCGGCTGACAGCGAGTACCCCGTCAATGACCTCACCAAGCTGGTGCGGCGGAATATTCGTTGCCATTCCGACAGCTATTCCTGCTGCTCCGTTTACGAGCAGATTAGGGAATCTTGCCGGCAGGACGACAGGTTCTTTTTCAGAGCCATCATAGTTGTCCTGGTAATCGATTGTATCTTTATTAATATCCCGGAGGATTTCCATTGAAATTTTCGACATGCGTGCTTCCGTATAACGCATTGCTGCTGCTGCATCGCCGTCGACAGACCCGAAGTTTCCGTGACCGTCTACAAGCATATAGCGGAAGTTGAAATCCTGCGCCATCCGAACCATCGTGTCGTAAACAGCGGAATCACCGTGGGGGTGATACTTACCGATTACTTCACCTACGATACGCGCAGATTTTTTGAAGGGCTTATCGCTCGTCATGCCAAGATCATTCATTGCGTAGAGGATTCTTCGGTGAACAGGTTTTAACCCGTCCCGAACGTCCGGCAGTGCCCTTGACACGATTACGCTCATCGCATAATCCAGGAATGATGAACGCATTTCCTGGCTAATATTTATTTCCTTCACTTGAGGTGTTTTTTCTTCAGCCATGTTTAAACCTCCCCAGAACTTTTGTTTGGGAGTTAGAAAAACTATCTCCGTTTATATGAAAATCATTTCAAAGATTATGTAGATTGAAATCAGGCCATATTCTCCATTATATCAATAATCCCTTTATAATACACGTCTATTCATGAAAATCTATGTTCCTTGTGAATTTTTTAACAGATATCTACGGTCAAAAAAAGAACCCCCTATACAAATTAGGGGGTTCTGGCTGTGCGGATAGGTTGCCGGCAAACGGTTGTTTATTTAAGGTTATTTTATCGCCCCTTTCGTAACCCCGCTGATGATCCACTTCTGCGCGATGATATAGACAAGAATCATTGGCGCAAGAGCCATGAGGTAAGAAGAAAAGGCTAAATTATAGTCCGTGCTGAACTGACCCTGGAAAACAAACTGCACGAGCGGCAAGGTCGATAGTTCCCTGTCGCTGATGATGACGAGCGGGAGCATAAAATCGTTCCACGCCCAGAGAGTGGTCAATATGCCGACCGTGGCGTTCATTGGCATAAGCAGCGGGAAAATGACTTTCCAGAAGACCCCCCATGTGCTGGCACCATCTACGATCGCGGCTTCTTCCAGCTCTCTCGGAATCGATTTGATGTAACCGACGTATAAAAACACGTTAAAGGCTAAACCGTAGACCACATACAAAAAGATCAGGCCGACCAGATTGTCGAGATTCCACTGGGCGGTTTGTTTTACGATCGGCAGCATAATGATCGGAAACGGAATGAACATGGCGCTTACCAGATAATAAAAGATAAACTTATAGAATTTCTTATGCATATTTCTTGCGATGGCATACGCGACCATTGAATTTGTGAGCAGTGTCAATACCACGACGAATACGGTAATAAACAGACTGTTCCCCATGGCATTGAAAAAATTCGTCAGCTCAATCGCCTGGGCATAGTTTGAGAAGTCCCATTGCTCTGGAAGCGCAAGAAGAGATTTCCCCATCTCCTCCGGCGTTTTAAACGAGATGGTAACCGCCAGATAGAGCGGAAAAAGAATAAGCAGGGAACCTGCAATCAAAAGACCGGTAACGAGCCAGTTTGTTTTGCCTTTTTTCATTACAATTCCACCTCTCTTCTTTGCAGGTAGCGCAGCTGAACAACCGAGATGACGACGATAACAAGGAAGTAGATCACTGCGTTGGCAGACTGATAGGCAAATTCTCCGCCTTCAAATCCTCCCCTGAAAATCAGAAGGGAAATCGATTCCGTTGACGTTCCCGGTCCACCGCCCGTCATTGCGATAATATGGTCGAATACCATCAGGAAGTTTTTCATGGCAAGCACCATGTTGATGGTAAAGAAAGGCGCGATCAGCGGGAAAGTAATATTCCAGAATTTCTTCCATGTATTCGCCCCATCGATGCTGGCTGCTTCATACATATCAGCAGGGATGGTAACAAGTCCGGCCAGATAAAGAATAGTATTGAACGCCACCGCCTGCCAGACGGAAACGACAATAATACCAATCCAGGCAAGATCCGGCTGTCCAAGGATGTTCTCGGCAAGTGCGTTGATTCCAAGTGCCTGAGCAATGTCGGGAATAAAAAAAGTAAAAATAAAGTTGAAGATGTAGCCGACTATTAAAATACTAAGAATATTCGGCAGAAAATATACAGCACGGAGCGTTTTTTGAAATTTGATTTTGGAGTTAAGGCCAATGGCTATAATGAGACTGAAAATATTGACCAGAATCGTGGCAATGATCGCAAACTGGAATGTAAATCCATAGGCCTGCAGAGCCCGCTCATCCTGAAATACGTTAAAGTAATTTTTCAGTCCGACGAAGCTCCATTCCCCATAGCCTTTGTAATCCGTAAAGCTGTAGTAGATTCCCTGCAGCGCCGGATAAGTATGAAAAACAAAAAACAGAATCAGTGCAGGAATGGTCATGAGCATAAAAGCCCGTTGTCTTGTTTTCATCCGTCAGATCTCCTCTCGTGCCGAATTAGTAGCGGTTTTGAACTTTATCCCATTCCCTGTCCATTTTGCGCAAAAAGGCATCTTTGTTTTTATTGATCAGAAACTCCTGAATAATTCCTTCCGGGCGAATGGCTCTTGGATAAGAGTGATCAGGGAAGCCTGTCAGTCTCTCTTTTTCAAAGCTTTCCTGTATCCCTTTCATGACCGGATCCTCCTGGAGGACACCGTCTATGGCAGAGAATGCTTTTTGCTCTTCGATGTACTGTTTGGACTGCTCTTCTTCAAGCATAAAACGAAAGAATTTTTTCGCTTCCTCCGGGTGCTCAATATCCTTATTCATCGTAAGGAGTACGTCAACACCCGATACAAGGTTGTTTTGCTCCGGATCCTCTGTGACAGGGAGCGGAAACACTCCGAGCTCAATGTCCGGGTTTATTTTCTGTATTTCCGGGATGGCCCAGTTTCCCTGAAGGTAAAAGACTCCGTCTCCATTCGCGAAGGCTTTGTTTCCATCCGCATATCCGAAGCCATAATTGCTTTTATGGCCGTAATTCAACAGCTCGAGCATTTTGTCGGCAACCTCGGAGTAATTTTCTTCAAAGCTCGCTTCCCCGTTCCTCTTTTTCTCGGCAAAATTGTCACCCTGCAGATTTCCGGCGACCGAGTTCCAGGGAATCATTCCTGTCCAGGCATCCTTGAGGGTGAAATAAATCGGAACGTCACCCGCTTCTTTAACCTGCTTAAGCTGTCCAATAAACTCACTCCAGGTTTTAGGGGCTTCAAACCCGTATTCTGCGAATTTTGCTTTGTTGTAAATAACAACATTTGCGTTTGTAGCATAGGGAATTCCGTATGTACCTTCCTGCTCATTCGCAAGCGTATTGATCATCTCCAGATAGGACGGCTTTATTGAATCCGGCAAATCAGTTTTGGAGAAGTCATAAAAGATGCCTGCATTCGCCAGTTCTCCATAGGAGCCATTTCCCCCGATCGCCAGCATGTCAGGCATATCCTCTTTTACAAGCCTTGTTTTTAATACGGTCTCGGCTTCCGGAGGGGCATTCAGCTGAATGTCGATATCCGGATTTTTCTCTTCAAATTTTTCAATAAGTCCTTCAAACGTGCCGACGTTCTCAGCTTTATTGGAAAACAGTTCAAGCTTCACCTTGCCGCTGGATGGAGTGTTCTCAGCCTGACAGGCAGAGAGCACCCCCACACCGAAGAGGATGCTAAAACTTAATGCTAATGGCTTTCTGAACATATAGACGTCTCCTCCTTCGTTAGTAAACGTTTACGCAAACCTCCAAAAAAATTTGTGTAAACGTTTACGTTGCCTTCATCATACCAAAGGCGGCGGTCTGTTGCAAACACTTTCAAATGAAAATTACAGCTCTGTTCACCGCCTGCATATGCTTTGATAGAAATTGGGAGCTTTGCCTGGCAATGAACGATTCCACCGCCTTCCCACGTATCCTTCCCTGGCATCCCGCTCCATCCCATCGCTTTATGTTCCCATCCGGCAATTCGCTGCGGTTTTGCAGGGGTGGCTGGCTCATAGGATAGGGCGGGCAGGGCGGGCAGAAAAAAAGACCGGGCCTTTTAAAAAACGGCACCGGTCTTTCTCGTTATTAAATATCAAGATTTTTTACGTATTTTGCATTTTCCTCGATAAAGTTGCGTCGCGGTTCGACTTTGTCTCCCATGAGGATATCAAAAGTTTCATCCGCTTCGATTGCATCCTGAAGGCTTACCTGAAGCAGGGTTCTGGATTCAGGATCCATCGTGGTTTCCCAAAGCTGCTCAGGGTTCATCTCTCCAAGACCTTTATAACGCTGGATGCCGGGCTTTGGCGTTTGGGGAATTTCCCCCATTATCCGTTCAAGCTCGCGGTCATTGTAGGCATACTCGATTCTTTTGCCCTGCTGAATTTTATAGAGTGGAGGCTGGGCAATGTAGATATAGCCTTTTTCAATAATTTCCCGCATGTAGCGGTAAAAGAATGTAAGAAGAAGCGTTCGGATATGGGCTCCATCCACATCGGCATCGGTCATGATGACGACCTTATGGTACCTTGCTTTCGCGATATCAAAGTCTTCGCCGATTCCTGTTCCTAGAGCCGTGATGATGGTGCGGATCTCATTGTTGGACAGGATTTTATCCAGACGGGCTTTTTCGACGTTGATAATTTTTCCGCGCAGCGGCAGGATCGCCTGGAAATGACGGGAACGCCCCTGCTTCGCAGAGCCTCCTGCAGAGTCACCCTCAACGACGTACAATTCACTGATGGACGGGTCTTTGGATGAGCAGTCTGCAAGCTTGCCGGGAAGATTGGATATTTCAAGTGCGCTTTTTCGCCTTGTAAGCTCTCTCGCTTTTTTGGCAGCCATTCTTGCACGGGCGGCCATCATCCCTTTTTCAACGATTTTCTTAGCTGTTTGCGGATTTTCAAGCAGGAATTTTTCAAAGCCTTCATCAAATAAAGAATCGGTTACTGTACGGGCTTCAGAATTTCCAAGCTTCGTTTTTGTCTGCCCTTCAAATTGCGGATCAGGATGCTTGATGCTGACGATGGCGGTAATTCCTTCACGTACATCCTCACCGCTCAGATTGGCATCGCTGTCCTTGAACACATTATGCTTTCTTGCATAGTCATTGATGACACGGGTCAGGGCCGTTTTAAATCCGGCCTCATGCGTTCCGCCCTCATACGTATGAATATTGTTTGCAAAGGAATAAATGCTGCTTGTATAGCCGTCGTTATACTGAAGAGCGATTTCAATGGTAATCCCGTCTTTTTCTCCTTCAAGATAGACTGGCTCGCCATGAATGGCTTCTTTTGTGCGGTTTAAATGCTCCACATACGATTTGATTCCGCCCTCGTAATGGTATTCATTCTGACGTTTGTTTTCGCGTTTGTCCTCAATCAGAATTTTAATGCCCCTGTTCAGGAAAGCAAGCTCTCTTAAACGGTTTGCGAGTGTTTCATAATCATACTCGGTTGTTTCACTGAAGATTTCCGGATCGGGTTCAAAATGAATGATGGTTCCGGTCTTGTCCGTTTCTCCGATGATTTCGAGCTCACCCTTCGGTACTCCTCGCTCGAAGCGCTGAAGGTGGATTTTTCCATCCCGGTGAACTTTGACTTCAAGGTGAGTCGAGAGGGCATTTACGACAGACGCCCCTACTCCATGGAGTCCGCCGGAAACTTTATAGCCGCCGCCGCCAAACTTTCCGCCGGCGTGGAGAACCGTCATAATGACCTCCACAGCCGGTCTTCCCATTTTTTCATGGATACCGACCGGGATTCCCCGTCCGTTATCTGTTACCGTAATGCTGTTGTTTTCTTCGATGGTCACCTTAATTTCATCGCAAAAACCGGCCAAAGCCTCATCAATGCTATTATCAACAATTTCCCAGACAAGGTGGTGCAATCCTTTTGCGCTCGTTGAACCAATATACATCCCGGGACGCTTGCGAACCGCTTCAAGACCTTCGAGTACCTGAATCTGGTTTTCGTCATATGCTTGTTCTTCCACTTGTTTTTGTTCCATGGCCAATTATGTTCACCTACTCTTTTCAAAACGTCTTATAGTGCCATTTTGTTCATTATCGATTGGAATCTATATCAAACGCGTAATGCGCTCTTTTTTTCAGTGTGCTTGAGGCTAAGGGAGAATAATAAATGTGCCGGTCTGTGACCACGATGGACTTGGCGTCCCCCTCTGACAGCTGAACCACTTTCTCGCTTTGCTTTTCCAAAAATTCTGCAGCAATGCCGGAGCTTTTGGAAGAGGAGTAATCCATAATAAAAATGACATCTTTAGACGGGACTACAAAGTCATCTCCCAGATGGATGTACATGGCGGTTCACCTCGATTCGTTTGTTTCAAGCTGCCCTGACGACACATGATAGGAAGCTGCCTCTTTCAGCGTCTGGTGATCAATCCCTTCCACACTTGTGGTCGTGACAAAGGTCTGCACTCTCCCCTGAATCGTGTTCAGAAGATGGGACTGGCGATAGTCATCCAGCTCTGAAAGGACATCGTCCAAAAGCAGGATCGGGTACTCACCGATCTCTTCATGAATTAATTCAATTTCTGCAAGCTTTAAAGAAAGGGCCGTCGTGCGCTGCTGGCCCTGTGAGCCGAAGGTCTGGACGTCCCTTCCGTTTACAAAAAACTGCAGATCGTCCCTGTGGGGGCCGGCCAGAGTGGTCCCCCGTTCAATTTCTCTATCTTTTATTTTATCAAACTTATCCATATAGGCTTCTATCATTTTCGACAAATCCGCCTCTTCTGATACCTCAACCGATGATTTATATTGAATGGTCAAGGTTTCCAGACCTCTGGAGATGCCTGAATGGATAGGCTGAGCCCATTTTTCCAGCTGATTAATAAACACGCTTCGTTTCCTGTACAGTCTGGCCGCTGTTTCACTAAGCTGCTCTGTGAGAACGTCAAGCATTGTCCGGTCCTTCTGTTTTTTGATCTGAAGCTGTTTTAAGTAATGGTTTCGCTGCTGGAGGATTTTCTGATACAGGCTCAAGTCGTGCAAATAGACAGCCGAAACCTGTCCGATCTCCATATCCGTGAATCTTCTCCTCACCTGAGGGCTTCCTTTTACGAGGTTCAGATCTTCGGGAGCGAACATAATCACATTGACTGCCCCAATATACTGGCTGAGCTTTTGCTGTTCCAGATGATTTATTTTCGCCTTCTTCCCTTTTTTGGAAAGGACGAGCTGCATGGGAATAGATCCGTTGGTTTTTAAAACCCTTCCCTCTATTTTAGCATATTCTTCATCCCAGCGGATAAGATCTTTATCATTGGAGGTGCGATGGGATTTGGCCATGGCAAGCACGTAAATGGCCTCCATCATATTTGTTTTGCCCTGGGCATTTTCCCCGATGATGACGTTCACTTTGTTTTCAAATGACACTTCAAGATCGGTATAGTTGCGGTAATTTTTAAGCTTCAGTTCCTGTATATGCATTGATCCACCAACCTTGCTCTATTCATGTGTGCTGATCACAACAAATGAACCGAACTCCGGAATGAGAACTGTATCCTGGTTTCGCAGCTTTTTACCGCGGCGGTTTTCCGGTTCCCCGTTTACCAATACTTCATGCTCACTTAAAAACCATTTGACCATCCCGCCCGACTGGATCACTTCAGCAAGCTTAAGAAATTGCCCCAGGGTGATGTATTCCGTATCAATTTGAATGTGCTGTCCGCTTCCCATGCATATACCTCCCAATCATTAAAAATCTCATCGCTGTAAATCGGCATAATTTCCATTTTACTCAATTTCCTCTTAAAAGAAAAGCGCAGTTGGATTTGGCTGTGAATTTCCGAGGTCCGGGCGGCAAGCCTCATCTCCGCTTTGCGGCTGCAGAGTCTTACATGTCCCACTGCTCCCGCAGGAGTCTCACGCCTTACGCTCCAATCCACAGGTGCAAAAAATCAGCACCATGCTCTAACCTAGCCAAAAGAAAAGCACACCGGTTCCTGTACTATAACAAAATCCGAAAGCACCCTTCACTAAAACGAACGGTGTCCATATCGCGAGGACACCGTTCATGCTTATCTGCAAAAAAAAAGAAGCTGACAAGGCAGTGCCAGCCTCTTTCACTTTAATACGTTCGTACAGGAAGAATCAGCTGAAGGATCGTATCGTCTTCTGGCGTACGGATTAAAAAGGGCCTCATTGCCCCGGTAAAGCTTACTTTGATTTCGCTGCTCTCCAATGCTTTCAGCGCATCCATCATATATTTCGCGCTAAAGGAAATTTTCAGTTCTTCTCCAGTAATCTCCTCGGTCTGAACTTCTTCTATTACTTTTCCGATTTCAGGTGAGTTAGAGGAGATTTCAAGGATGCCGCCTTCAAGAGTAGACAGTTTGACCACGTTGTTCCGCCCTTCTTTGGCTAGCAGGGAAGCCCGGTCAATAGATTGAAGAAATTCCTTCGTCTGAACGAGTACATCTGTTTTGCTTTCATCGGGGATCAGGCGTGATGTATCCGGATAGTTCCCATCAAGCAGTCTAGAAAAGAACAGAATGTTTTTGGATTTAAAGAGCACCTGATTGTCTGTAAATACGATTTCCGTCAGTTCATTGGAATCATCGAGGATTTTGCTTAGCTCGGCTAAGCTTTTTCCCGGGATTACGACATTATATGTCCCATCATGTCCGGCATCGATCGAGGTTTTTCTTAATGCCAGCCGGTGGCTGTCCGTAGCGATGCATGTAAGCTCCCCATTTTCCAATCGCCAGTTAACGCCGGTTAAAATTGGTCTTGTCTCGGAGGTGGAGACGGCGAATCCTGTTTGTCTGATCAATGTTTTTAATAAATCAGCCGGAATGCGTGAAACATTTTCCTCTTCGACATTCGGCAGATGAGGATATTCCTGGGCGTCCTGGCCGTTTAAATTAAATTCTGCTTTGCCGGAGCGGATGATGGTGGAGAAGTGATTTTCCACTTCCATTTCCACTGTATCCTTCGGCAGCTTTTTTACGATCTCGCTGAAAAATCTGGCCTGCAGGACGATGCTTCCTGGTGTCTGGACTTCCACATTGATTTTTCCTTTTTCCTCTGCAGGAATGAAGGACTCGATGGAAATATCAGAGTCGCTTCCTGTTAACGTGACGCCTTCACTGTTGGCTACGATTTTGATTCCGGTCAGAATGGGAATGGTTGTCCGGGAAGAAACAGCTTTCATTACGTCTTGAACACTTTGAGCAAGTTTATCTTTCTGAATGACAAATTTCATTCAAATTCCTCCTGTTTAAACGTCTTAATCTATTAATTAATCTTTAAAAAATTAGTAGAAGTACTAGTAGGGCTTGTGAGTATGTGGATAACTTCAGAAAGACAAGGAAACACAGTCTATCAACATGTGGATAGACTGTGTATGAAAGAAGGAGAGTTATGCACATAATTCACGGATTAATTTTTCAGGGATTCTTTGATTTCTTTCACCTGGCGCTGAAGCTGGTCATCGATTTGCAGCATTTTGCTGATTTTTTCATGGGCGTGAATGACCGTAGTATGATCGCGTCCCCCGAATTCTTCCCCGATTTTAGGGAGGGAGGAATCCGTAAGCTCCCTGGATAAGTACATCGCTATCTGCCTTGGAAAAGCAACGGATTTGGTTCGTTTTTTCGCTTTAAAGTCCTCGAGACGAACCTGGTAATGCTGGCCTACTGTTTTTTGGATATCCTGAATGGTCACCATCCGCGGTTTTGAGCTTGGAATAATGTCCTTCAAAGCTTCCGCTGCCAGATCGGCATTAATATCTTTATTGATGAGTGACGAATACGCAACGACACGGATTAAGGCTCCTTCAAGCTCCCGGATGTTTGAATCAATCTGGTTCGCTATGTAAAGCATAACCTCATTCGGTATATCCAGTCCTTCTGCCTTAGCTTTTTTACGGAGAATCGCGATCCTTGTTTCCAGATCAGGCGGTGTAATATCCGTAATCAGTCCCCACTCAAAGCGGCTTCTTAAGCGGTCTTCCAGAGTTGGGATCTCTTTTGGCGGCCTGTCGCTTGAAATCACAATCTGCTTGCTTTCCTCATGCAGCGTATTAAACGTATGGAAGAATTCTTCCTGGGTTTGTTCTTTTCCGGCCAAAAACTGAATATCATCAATCAGAAGAACATCCACACTTCGATATTTATTGCGGAAATCGACCGCTTTGTTGTCACGGATGGAATTAATAAATTCATTTGTAAATTTTTCAGAAGACAAATAGACGACTTTTGCCGATGGGTTATGGTCAATGACATAGTGCCCGATCGCATGCATTAAGTGGGTTTTGCCAAGTCCAACTCCACCATAAATAAAGAGCGGGTTGTATGCCTTTGCCGGCGCCTCTGCCACAGCAAGTGATGCTGCGTGGGCAAAGCGGTTTCCCGATCCGATTACGAACGTGTCGAACGTATACTTCGGGTTCAGCATGTTCTGTGGAATGTCGATCTGGTCATCTGGGTCCTTTACAGGCTTAGCGGGCGTTTTTGGGATAAAATCCTCTTCATCCTGATTTAGCGGGATGATAAATTTTACGGCCAGTTCCTCTCCGGTCAATTCATAAATAATATTGGCGATTAAATGGAGATAGCGGCTTTCAAGCCAATCTCTGGCAAATTCATTTGGTGCTGTAATGGTTAAGGTATCTCCCTGCAGAGCATGTGCTTTTGTCGATTTGAGCCACGTATCGTAGCTGGGCTTGCTGATTTTTTTTTCAATCTCTCCAAGAGCTTTTGTCCAAAGATCCGAAATATTTTCCATTAGCTGCTTTGTCCCTCCTTCTCCAAGTCTTGCTATCTATCTTTATTATTTTCTTTCACGAAAAAAACAGGCATGCTGACAGCCTTGTACAGAAGTTGTACAGCAGCTTCGGCACCCTTTGAATATTTATACATTCATATTGAATTGTTGATAACGATATAATATAGTAGAAAAACAGGTTTTCGACAAAATCCCCCTGATTGTGGACAAGCCTGCAAACACGATGTGGTCAACTTTCCACACGTTATCCACAGATTGTGGATAAGCGAATCCGGTTCTTTTCGTTATCAAGAGTTAAAACACAAATATAATATCAAAATAAACCAATTGTTGCAATGGGGTCCGAAACTTATCCACAGCAGAAACATCCTGTCGAATAAAATTGTCCACATGGGAAGATTGTGTGAAAAACTTGTCGATAAAGGGTGTGGATAAGAAAAAAGCAGCCGAAAAGTTGTCCACAGCCTGATTTAAAATGAAAACATTGGGAACCGGAGTGGCAGATAAGACTTCCGGGTAAAGGAGCAGGACGAGAAAGATCCGGCTCAAGCTGAAAATGAGAGTCAACAGCTCTGAGCAAGGAGGACCGCTGCTGATTCATGGCGGTGGAAAAGCCGACCGTCCTTTTTCTCTTAATGGATTCTATTTTTTTTGGCTATTGACATATACAGGGTAAGGTCACTATACTTATAAGGACTGTCTTTAACAGCTATTCCTCAGGGAGGTGCATATAATGAAACGTACTTATCAACCAAATAAACGCAAACACAGCAAAGTACACGGCTTCCGTGCGCGCATGAGCACTAAAAATGGACGTAAAGTCCTTGCTGCCCGCCGTCGTAAAGGAAGAAAAGTATTATCCGCATAAGCCACTGAAAACGTCAGTGGTTTTTTTTTCATTAAAAGGGTTTTAGATTGACCGGTCATTTGGCTACCCTGATAGGGATGCAAAGGGTTAGAGCAATAAAAGCGGAGTGGAGTCAGCATGAAAAAAAAGAATCGGATTAAACGGAATGAGGACTTCCAGCAGGTTTTCAAAAAAGGGAAATCCATTGCAAACCGGCAATTTGTTCTGTACACCCTTCATAGAGATGAAGAGAAAGAGTTCAGACTCGGATTATCGGTGAGCAAAAAGATCGGAAATGCGGTTACTAGAAACCGTGTAAAAAGACTTGTAAAGCAAATTTTTCTTGAAGAAAAAGATTTCCTTTCTGCAGGGAAGGACTATATTGTTATCGCCAGAAAACCGGCGGCCGAATTAACGTATGAAGAAGTGCGCAGCAGTCTTTATCACCTGTTTAAAAAAGCAAGGCTTTTCACAAAGAAAAAAAATGGTGAAAAATGATGTCAGGAAACGTTTGAAAAGAAAAAACAAATTCTAAATAAAAGATGGTAAAATACAGTTGGATGGCCTGTACGGGGTGCAGATGCCGTTTACACTTGCGTTTTTTCGTCATAACCAGGCGAAAACCCAGTGAGCAGGTTTGGATACGATTAGAGAATAAGGGTCTTTAATTGGACAGAGACAGTCAGGTTCAATCAGGCTCACAAATAGACATGCTGTTAGGAGGACAAAGTTTGAAGAGGCGCATTTGGTTAGTTCTAGCATTAGTTGGTCTTGTTACCCTCTTATCCGGCTGTACGGAAATCAATCAGCCGATTACGGATGAAAGCACAGGGTTTTGGAATCAGTACATTGTTTACCCTCTTTCCTGGATTATTATTTATTTTGCCGATTTAACAGGCGGCGGCGCTGCAACTGCAAACTATGGACTGGCGATCGTCATCGTAACACTCCTCATCCGGTTCGCAATTTTGCCGCTGATGATCAAGCAGACAAGAAGTTCAAAAGCGATGCAGGCGCTTCAGCCCGAAATGAAGCAGCTTCGTGAAAAATACAGCTCCAAAGATCAGCAGACCCAGCAAAAGCTTCAGCAGGAAACGATGGCTTTATTCCAGAAGCACGGAGTCAATCCCCTTGCAGGATGTTTCCCATTGCTTGTGCAAATGCCGATTTTGATTGGATTTTATCATGCGATTATGAGAACGGAAGCAATCAAGGAGCATACCTTCCTTTGGTTTGACCTTGGCGATAAAGACCCCTTCTACATTTTGCCTGTCGTTGCGGGGATTACAACGTTCATCCAGCAGAAAATCATGATGGCCGGAACAGAAAACCAGAATCCGCAAATGGCAATGATGGTTTGGCTGATGCCGATCATGATCGTTATTTTCGCGATTACATTCCCTGCAGCCCTTTCCTTGTACTGGGTCGTAGGTAACATTTTCATGATTGTTCAATCCCTTCTGATTAAAGGTCCGGATTTGAAAGCGAATGCGCAGAAAACGCCGCAGAAAGCGGGCGCTAAAAAGTGAGAGAGGCGACTGCTTCCGGTTCGACCGTTGAAGAAGCCGCACAAACCGCTTTAAGAAAACTCGGCGCTTCAAAAGATGAGGCGGACATCGAGGTCATCATTGAAGGCAAAAAGGGGTTTTTCGGTCTATTTGGCAAAAGAGATGCGGTTGTCAAAGCCGTTTTGAAATTGCCGGAGCCTGTTCCTTTGATGGAAGAGGAGCCTGAACAAACCCCCGCACCTTCAGCTATATATACAGAAGAAGCGGTGCAGCCTCTGCCGCAGAAAAAGATCGATGAAAAGCCTGGTGAAGAGGCACACGCCTATTTGATTCAAGTCATTGAAAAAATGGGAGTGAAAGCTTCGGTTGAAAAGATACAAAAAGGACGGAACCTCTCGTTTCTAATAGAGGGGGAAGACATTGCTCTTCTCATCGGAAAAAGGGGACAAACCCTGAATGCCCTCCAGTATTTGACTCAGCTTGTCGCCAACAGGCATTCCGATCAGTACTTTCACGTTATGGTGGATGCGGAGTCCTACCGCGAACGGCGGGAAGAAATTCTGGTGCAGCTGGCTAACAAACTGGCAAGCCAGGCCTCTGCTTCTTCGAAAGCGGTGGCACTTGAGCCAATGCCTTCCAATGAGAGGAAAATAATACACGCTGCCCTTGCACGCAATTACAGGGTAGAAACGCACTCGGCCGGTGAAGAGCCGAGGCGCCATATTGTGATTACACCTAAAAAATGACCAGCCCCCGGGCTGGTTATTTTTTTATCCACTGGCTCAGACAGAGCTTGAGATTTTCGCTGCTGGTTTCACAGATTCCGATATTGGATACTGATTGGGTCTCCCTCATGTAAAAGCGGCTGCCTGCGCTGGAAAGGAACAGGCATGCTTAACGTTTTCACCGCATTCACAAAACTTCCGGCAATCGCTGTACTGAAATATTGTTATTCACATGTGGATAAGTTAAAATATAGGACGAACGACTGAAAAACTGTGAATAACTCCTTCAACCTCCATTCTTCCTTTTACCTGCCTGATATGGTATCTTAAAGTTTTGGTGACCTTCTTTTTAAACCTTTTCCGTTTTATATATAGATTGAGTGCACTTGAGTGAGGTGAACAACTTGGAATTCGATACAATAGCAGCAATATCCACACCAATGGGCGAGGGAGCCATCGCCATAGTCAGATTGAGCGGTGATGAAGCGGCAGCGATAGCAGACCGCGTTTTTGCAGCGCCTTCCGGGAAGCCGCTGAGCGATGCCGATTCCCATACGATTCATTACGGACATATCATCGATCCGGAGACGGGTGAGGTCGCTGAAGAAGTAATGGTCTCCCATATGAGAGGACCAAGGACCTTCACACGTGAGGATGTTATTGAAATTAACTGCCACGGAGGTCTCGTTTCCGTCAACCGCGTGCTGCAGCTCGTTCTGAACAGCGGTGCACGTCTGGCTGAGCCCGGAGAATTTACAAAAAGAGCGTTTATGAATGGGCGGATCGATCTTTCCCAAGCTGAAGCAGTAATGGACTTAATCCGGGCCAAAACCGACCGGGCGATGAATGTCGCCCTCGGACAAATGGAAGGACGCCTTTCAAAGCTTGTCAGAAAGCTTCGCCAGGAAATTCTTGAAACGCTTGCCCATGTTGAAGTAAACATTGATTATCCGGAATACGATGATGTAGAAGAAATGACGCATCACATGCTTGTAGAAAAGGCAGCTTATGTCAAGAATGAGATAGAGAAGCTGCTGCAAACCTCCAGCCAGGGAAAGATTTTAAGAGAGGGGCTGTCAACGGTTATTATCGGCCGCCCCAATGTCGGAAAATCCTCCCTGCTCAACAGCCTTGTCCATGAAAACAAAGCCATTGTGACAGACGTTCCCGGAACGACCAGGGATGTCATCGAGGAATATGTAAATGTCCGCGGGGTTCCGTTAAAGCTGGTGGATACGGCCGGAATCCGTGAGACAGAGGACATCGTCGAGCGGATCGGTGTGGAGCGCTCGCGCCAAGTCTTAAAGGAAGCAGATTTAATCTTGCTTGTCCTGAACTACAGCGATGAACTCACCCAGGAGGATGAAAAGCTCTTTGAAGCGGTGAAAGGCATGGATGTTATTGTCATAATAAATAAGACGGACCTGCCGAAGAAAATCGACATGGACAAGGTGGCAATGCTTGCGGAAGGCCGCCCTGTCGTGACGACTTCCCTCAAGGAAGAAGAAGGCGTCGACAAGCTTGAGGAATCCATCCAGTCTCTATTCTTTGAAGGAAACATCCAGTCTGCAGATATGACCTATGTATCCAACTCGAGACATATCGCTCTCCTGAACCAGTCAAAACGATCCATTGAAGAGGCATTGAATGGCATTGACGCCGGCATGCCGGTGGATATGGTTCAGATTGATCTCACAAGGGCATGGGAGCAGCTTGGGGAAATTATCGGAGACTCGGTTCATGAAAGCCTGATCGATCAGCTCTTTTCGCAATTTTGTCTTGGAAAATAACCGTCTTTCGTATAGATTTTCGCTGTAAAAACACGCTTTGCTAACGGATTTAACAGAGCGCAAGAATAAAGGAGGAAACAACATTGGCATACCACGCTGGTGATTATGATGTAATCGTCGTTGGTGCCGGTCATGCAGGAGTTGAGTCCGCTCTCGCCGCTGCGAGACTGGGCGCACGGACCCTCGTCCTTACCATCAACCTTGATATGGTCGCTTTCATGCCCTGCAACCCTTCTGTAGGGGGACCTGCAAAAGGAATCGTTGTAAGGGAAATTGATGCCCTTGGCGGGGAAATGGGCAAGAACATCGACAAAACGCATATTCAAATGAGAATGCTGAATACCGGAAAAGGACCTGCGGTAAGAGCGCTGCGGGCGCAGGCCGATAAATTTACGTATCAGCATGAAATGAAAAAAACGATGGAAAATGAACCTAACCTGACCCTCATGCAGGGAATGGTGGACCGTCTGATGATTGAAGACGGTGAGTGCCGCGGCGTCGTGACACAAACAGGCGCGGAGTATCATTCAAAAACGGTCGTGCTGACTACCGGTACCTTCCTGCGGGGCCGGATTATTCTGGGAGATCTGTCCTACTCTAGCGGTCCGAATAACCAGCAGCCGTCTATTAAGCTTTCGGAGCACCTGCAGGAGCTGGGCTTTGACCTTGTCCGGTTTAAAACCGGAACACCGCCGCGTGTAGACAGCAAAACCATTGACTACAGCAAAACGGAAATACAGCCTGGTGATGAAGAACCTCGCGCGTTTTCCTATGAGACAACGAAATACATTACCGATCAGCTGCCTTGCTGGCTGACGTATACAAGTACGGAAACACACCAGATCATCGACAGCAATCTGCACCGCTCCCCAATGTATTCCGGAATGATTAAAGGAACGGGTCCTCGCTATTGTCCCTCCATTGAGGATAAAGTCGTCCGTTTCAATGATAAGCCGCGCCATCAGATCTTCCTCGAGCCGGAAGGCCGGAATACAGAGGAAGTCTACGTGCAGGGACTATCGACAAGCCTGCCGGAGGATGTGCAAAAGCAAATTTTAAGCACGATTCCGGGCCTTGAAAACGTCCAGATGATGAGACCCGGCTATGCGATTGAGTATGATGCAATCGTTCCGACTCAGCTTTGGCCGACGCTTGAAACGAAGAAAGTTCCAGGCCTCTACACAGCAGGGCAGATTAATGGGACGTCAGGCTATGAAGAAGCGGCAGGACAGGGAATTATGGCCGGAATTAATGCGGGCCAAAAAGCACTTGGCCGCGAAGAAGTCATCCTGAGCCGTTCCGATGCGTATATTGGCGTCCTGATTGATGACCTGGTCACAAAAGGAACAAGCGAACCGTACCGTCTGTTGACGTCGCGAGCGGAATACCGTTTGCTGCTCCGTCATGACAATGCCGATTTGCGTCTGACCGATACAGGCTATAAAATTGGAATGATCAGCGAAAGCCGCTATCAATCGTTCACAGAGAAAAAAGCGGCTATCGAAGCAGAGAAAGAGCGTCTGTCCAAAATCATTCTAAAACCGAATGCAGAAGTACAGGAGCTGATCCGCGAAAGCGGCGGCAGCGAACTGAAGGACGGCATCCGCGCTTCGGATCTCCTGAAGCGGCCGGAAATGAATTACAGCCATATTCCGAAGCTTGCCCCATCTGAAGCACCACTCCATCCGGACGTGACCGAACAAGTGGAGATTCAGGTAAAATATGAAGGGTATATTGAAAAATCCCTTCAGCAGGTCGATAAACTTAAAAAGATGGAAAACAAAAAAATCCCTGAAAACATTGACTATGATGCAATTTCCGGTCTGGCATCCGAAGCACGCCAGAAACTGAAGGAAGTACGCCCGCTTTCAATGGCTCAGGCATCAAGAATTTCCGGCGTGAACCCAGCGGACGTTTCCATCCTGCTCGTTTACATGGAACAGGGCCGGATTGCTAAAGTATCCAACGAATAATGCTTATGAAAGGATTCGATGATGGACATTTCCCTATTCCAATCCAAGCTGGAGGAGAAAGGCATTTCCCTTTCTCCTGAACAGCTTTCCCAATTTGAAACGTATTACCGCCTGCTCGTCGAGTGGAATGAAAAAATGAACCTTACTTCGATTACGGATAAAAAAGAAGTGTATTTAAAGCATTTCTACGATTCCATCAGTGCGGCCTTTTATTTTGACTTCTCCAAGCCTTTATCCATCTGTGATGTGGGAGCGGGTGCGGGTTTTCCGAGCCTGCCGATTAAAATTTGCTTCCCCGGCCTCTCCGTGTCGATCGTCGATTCGCTGAACAAGCGCATCACCTTCCTGGAAGAGCTGGCCAAAAGCCTGAACCTGACCGATGTGTCGTTTTACCATGACCGCGCTGAAACGTTCGGCAAAAACAAACAGCACCGCGAGCAATATGATGTTGTGACAGCCCGCGCAGTCGCCCGGTTATCCGTTTTAAGCGAACTATGCCTGCCGCTTGTGAAAAAAGACGGCCATTTTGTAGCCCTGAAGGCTGCTTCCGCTGAAGAAGAACTCAATTCAGGAGGAAAAGCTGTACAGGCGCTTGGCGGCAAAACCGAAGCTGTTCATTCCTTCAAGCTCCCCATCGAGGAGAGTGAACGAAGCATCGTGGTAATCAGGAAAATAAAGCCGACTCCGGGAAAATACCCGCGCAAGCCAGGGACACCGAATAAGACACCAATCGAATGATACATATTTTGTCCCGCATTTACCGCCGGGTTCTCCCCGCCCAGGCAGGGGGAAGCCGGATCGGTTAAAGCCCGGAAGAAGAATTGACTGAATGCCTGAAACCGGACGTGTAAAGCTTACCGAATGGAAGTCTTGCCTGAAAAGTGTTCCGGCTTTACTCCGCATGCAGGAATTCCGGCTCAAAAATAGAATTATAAATTGGTAGTTTCCAAAGGTGGTGTACGCACATGAAGCATCCGTTTTCCCGTTTCTTCGGAATAGGAGAAAAGGAAGAAACAGATCAAACGCTCGAACAGACCGAGAATGAACAGGAAACAGAAGAGGTTTCACGAGAAGAAGTGAAACAGATTCCGGTTCATGAAATTACGCCAAACCGCTTTCAGCCCCGTACTATTTTCTCGGATGAAAAAATAGATGAATTGGCCATGACCATCCGTACACATGGCATTATTCAGCCGATTGTCGTCCGTCCTGCCGACGGCAAATACGAGCTGATTGCCGGAGAACGCAGATGGAGAGCTGTGCAGAGGCTCGGCTGGGAAGCGATTCCCGCCATTGTAAAGGAATTCAATGACAAAGAGACCGCATCGGTTGCATTGATTGAAAATCTGCAGCGGGAGGAGCTGTCTGCCATTGAGGAAGCCCTTGCCTATGCAAAGCTTCTTGAACTGCATGATCTGACCCAGGAGGCCCTTGCCCAAAGGCTCGGGAAAGGCCAGTCCACTGTAGCGAACAAGCTCCGGCTGCTTAAGCTTCCGGATGAAGTCCAGCAGGCGCTGCTTCAAAAAAGCATCACAGAACGCCATGCCCGCGCCCTTATTCCGCTCAAGCTGCCTGAACTGCAGGTCACGCTTTTGGATCACATCATTGAAAAGCAGCTGAATGTTAAACAGACGGAGGACCGGGTCGTCAAAATGCTCGAAAAAGAAAAACCGGCACCAAAGCCGAAGCGCAAGGCTTTCAGCCGGGATACGAGAATTGCGATGAACACGATCCGCCAGTCCCTCACAATGGTGGCTGACACAGGGGTTCAAATCAATTCTGAGGAAGAAGAATTTGAAGAATATATCCAGTTCACCATCAAAATTCCCAAATAACTCTCTAATCCTATGATTGGAGGGTTTTTTTCTTGCTTCCGGGTGATGCCGGAATCCTATGCTTTCAGCTTTTTTCAAGAATTTAGAAAAATAGTCAAACGCCTGTCTTCTGTTTTTGTTAAAATAGAAGATAGCTTTTAAGCCGTTAATAAATTAGAGGCATCCGTCCAGGCCTGATCAACAGGCTCTGAGATCAAGCGGGTGCAGGAGTAGGTGAACATCATGGGAAAGATTATAGCCGTAGCCAATCAAAAAGGAGGCGTCGGGAAAACGACGACCTCCGTTAACCTTGGGGCATGCCTTGCTTATATAGGAAAGAAAGTGCTTTTAGTTGATACGGACCCTCAAGGAAATGCAACAAGCGGAATTGGCATTGAAAAAGCCGACGTAGAATACTGCATATACGATATTCTCGTAGAAGATACAGAAGCCGCCGCCGCGATCCGCCCCTCAGCCGTTGAAAATCTTCATGTTATTCCGGCGACCATCCAGCTTGCCGGTGCTGAAATTGAGCTCGTTCCGACTATTTCCCGGGAAGTAAGACTAAAAAGAGCCCTTGATAAAGTCAAACACAACTATGATTATATTTTAATAGACTGTCCGCCCTCCCTCGGGCTGCTGACCATCAATGCACTGACCGCATCCGACACGGTCATCATCCCGGTTCAATGCGAATACTACGCCCTCGAAGGTCTCAGTCAGCTGCTGAATACCGTCCGGCTCGTTCAAAAGCATTTAAATACGAACCTGATGATTGAAGGGGTCTTGCTGACTATGCTCGATGCCAGAACCAATTTGGGAATTCAGGTCATTGAAGAAGTAAAAAAATATTTTCGCGAAAAAGTATACAAGACCATTATTCCAAGAAATGTAAGGTTGAGTGAGGCGCCGAGCCATGGACAGCCGATTATTTTATATGATGCGCGTTCTAGAGGGGCCGGGGTTTATCTTGATCTCGCGAAGGAGGTAGCCGGAAATGTCTAGAGGATTGGGGAAAGGCTTGGAAGCGCTCTTACACGCAGGAAAAGAAGAAACGGTTCAGGAGCTGAAATGCAAAGATCTGCGCCCTAATCCCTACCAGCCTAGAAAAACCTTCCAGGAAGAAGCGATTGAGGAGCTGAAAGAATCGATCCTCCACTATGGGATCCTCCAGCCGATCATTGTAAGGAAATCCATTAAAGGCTATGAAATTGTGGCCGGAGAAAGGCGCTTCAGGGCGGCCAAGCTTGCCGGCTTTAAAACGGTTCCCGCGGTCGTAAGGGAGCTGGATGACCGGAAGATGATGGAGCTCGGCCTTCTTGAAAACCTGCAGCGGGAGGATTTAACGCCTGTCGAGGAAGCAAGAGCCTACCAGTCGCTACTGGAGGAACTGAAGATTACCCAGGAAGAGCTTGCGAAACGGCTTGGCAAAAGCAGGCCCCATATCGCGAACCACCTGCGTCTTCTCAGTCTGCCTTCAGCTGTGCAGGCAATGATGAATGACGGGAAGCTTACAATGGGCCACGGCAGGACCATCCTTGGCTTAAAAAAGAAAGACAAAGCATTGGCTCTAGCTGAGAAAATCATTAAGGATCAGCTGAATGTAAGGCAGACCGAGCTGCTCGTTCAGGAAATGAATGAAAGCGGAGGAAAAACGCCGGATCCAATCAAAAAGAAAAAGAAGGATTTGTTTATCACCGAGCGGGAAACCTCCCTTCAATCCTATTTCGGAACGAAGGTCTCGATTAAACAGCAGCACAACAAAGGGAAAATCGAAATTGAGTTTACGGACTCCGGAGATCTTGAACGAATTTTAGAACTTTTGGACATGGAAGAGTCCTCCTGAGCAGCATGCCGGGAGGGTCTTTTTCATGAATAGGGATGGGAGCGTTTAGAATGGTTCTTTTAGGCAGCTTGATCAATGCAGCCGGCATTGCGGCAGGTACACTCATCGGCCTGCTTCTGACACGGATACCGGAGCGGATAAAGCAGACCGTCATGATGGCGATTGGCTTGTCCGTCTCTATTCTCGGGATTACGATGGCATTGAAAAGCGAGGATTTCTTTTTTGTCATTGTAAGCCTTATTGCAGGTGCCGTCATCGGTGAATGGCTGAATCTTGAGGAGAAGCTGCACGCCGCAGGCCGGTGGCTTGAAAGAAGAATCGGACCTTCCAAAACGGGAAATGTGGCGGAAGGATTTGTAACAGCCACCCTGATTTTTGTGATTGGTGCGATGGCCATCGTCGGAGCGCTCGACAGCGGTCTTAGAGGTGATCACAGTGTGCTGATGACCAAATCCATGATCGATGGCTTTACAAGCGCTGTGCTGGCAAGCACACTCGGAATCGGCGTGCTTCTGTCCGCCATCCCGGTTTTTTTCTACGAAGGAACGATCGCCCTGCTTGCAGGCTTGATTCAGTCCTCAATCGAGGAGGAACTCCTGGCTTCCCTGATTTCCGAGCTGACTGCAGCGGGAGGCGTCCTGATTCTTGCCATCGGACTCAATATGCTGGAGATCAAGTCGATCCGCACAGCCAATCTGCTGCCGGCACTCCCGGTCATCATAGGATTGGTCGTTCTGCAGCATACCTTCTTCTGATGAACATTACTCCTCTGAAGGGGAAGCCGCCTGCCTTGGACTGGCGTCATGATGCTTTTCAGAGCTTTTCAGCTTAGCAACAGGCGTCCTTCTTAACCAGGATGTGCGAACCGCGTGCCGGCTTTCTGCAGCCATAAGACTGTCCGCAATCAGGTTGGCCATCGACATCACCAGATGAAGCCTTGTATTCTGAAGAACAAAAAATTCCATAAACCCGCTTACATTGACAATTCCGGTCAAATGCATGTCCCCTACGGCCGGAAGGTCTTTGTTAACTCCTGCTCCGGGCTTTACAGGACCCGGACCGACCTGAAACGACCCTACACTCTTTAATTTTCCAAGACATGCGTCAATTGCAACAATATAAGGATTGGAATGAGCGGATTGAATAAAGGCAATCGATTCTTCCAGGTTCACCGCATGAACCGGATTTTTCAGCGTGCCATATAGATGAAAACGCTCAAGTCCCTTTTCCGCAAGCCTTGAGCCAACGATCGGACCGAGGCTGTCTCCGGTGGAGCGGTCTGTCCCGATGCAGAGAATCACAATCTCCCTGCCTGCTATCTTCGGAAGGAGAGTCAGAATACAGGAGGTCAGAAGCTCCTGTGCATCCTCATCTTCATAATAGATACGTTCCGGATCCTTAAAGGATGAAAACAACCCCGATTTAAGATTCATAGCCCCTGACCAGCTCCCTTGTACTCATAAGTACTATCAGTATACGGATTATGGGCTGAATCTATACTAGGGAAAGGAAGATTAGCTCCGGAGGCTTTTTGGGCATGCCTCTGTGAAACATCTGCAAAACTTGCTAAAATAAAGAAATGGCAGCCAGTCCTGATAAACTGCCATACATAAACAGGCAAGGCAGACAGGAGTGAATCCTTTTGATTGATAAAATTTATGCAAGCATACAGAAATCTTTATTAAATGAGGATCTATGGGCAGGAATCGGTTTGGGCCTGCTCCGGATTATCCTGATCGTGGTGATTTCTGCTCTGATTATACGCATCGGAAACGGAGTCATTGCAAAGGTCCTCTCACTCAGAGGCAAATCCCCGCTCCGAATATCGGAACGGCGCGAAAACACACTTGCGAAGCTGCTCAGCAACGTTCTCACCTATGTTGTCTATTTTGCCGCTCTCCTTATGATTCTTGAAACGATGAGCCTTGATGTGAAAGCTCTCCTTGCCGGAGCAGGAATCGTCGGGCTTGCAGTCGGCTTTGGTGCCCAGAATCTCGTTCGCGATATCATCACCGGATTTTTCATCATTTTTGAAGACCAGTTTTCTGTCGGTGATTTTATCCGGGTTGGCGCCTTCGAAGGAACAGTCGAAGAGATCGGCCTCAGGACAACGAAAATCAAAAGCTGGACAGGAGAGCTTCATATTCTCCCGAACGGCAGCATTGTAGAAGTCACGAACTTTTCCATCCACAATAGCACAGCTGTTGTTGATATTAATGTAGCCTATGAATCGGATATTCAGCATGTCGAGGAGGTCATCCGGGATCTTCTCCGTGTGCTTCCTGCCAAATATGAGGACATGGCAGCTGTTCCGGAGCTGCTGGGGGTTCAAAACTTCGGTCCTTCGGAAATCATCCTGAGGGTAGTGTGTGAAACAGCGCCTATGCAGCATTTCTACGTATCCAGAATGATCCGGAAGGAAATTAAGCTTGCGATGGACGAGCATGGAATTGATATTCCGTTTCCTCGTATTGTCATGTACAACCGGGATGCGAAAGAGCCTTCGCTTGGAAAGGGTGAAAAAAATGGCGGATAAGGAATTTGATTTAAATGATGTCGTAGAAATGAAAAAACCTCACCCATGCGGAGCCAACCGCTGGAAAATTATCCGGCTCGGCATGGATATCCGGATCAAGTGTGAAGGCTGCGGCCACAGCGTCATGATACCCCGGAAGGAATTCACGAGAAAAATGAAAAAAATGCTCGTAAAAGCCGAACAGCCGGCTGAATAAAGGATGGCCGGTTTCTCTTGTGTTTTCCTGAATTCCTTTCTATAATTGGGGTTGGTTTACAAAAGCACGGACTATTCACAGCAAGGTCTCACCCGGGACACTTGTTTATCATAGAGGAGCTGAACGAAACATGGCTTTAACTGCAGGTATAGTCGGACTTCCAAACGTAGGAAAGTCCACTCTTTTCAACGCAATTACACAGGCAGGTGCTGAATCTGCGAACTACCCTTTCTGTACGATCGATCCGAACGTCGGTATCGTTGAAGTGCCGGACGAGCGACTTCAGAAATTGACAGAGCTTGTCCAGCCGAAAAAAACCGTTCCAACGGCTTTTGAATTCACCGATATTGCCGGGATTGTCAAAGGCGCAAGCAAAGGCGAAGGGCTCGGCAACAAATTCCTGTCCCACATCCGCCAGGTGGACGCAATCACGCACGTCGTCCGCTGCTTCGAGGATGGCAACATCACCCACGTATCAGGGAAAGTTGATCCGATCGATGACATTGAAACCATCAACCTGGAGCTTGTGCTCGCGGATCTTGAATCGGTAGACAAGCGCGCAGCCCGCGTAGAAAAGCTCGCAAAGCAAAAGGACAAAGATGCCGTTGCGGAGCACGAAATTCTTTCCAAGCTGAAGGAAGCGTTCGAAAACGGGAAGCCGGCTCGTTCCGTTGAGTTCACGGAAGAACAGATGAAGCATGTCAAGCAGCTTCACCTGCTGACAAGCAAACCGATCCTTTACGTAGCCAACGTGGCCGAGGATGAAGTAGCGGACTCTTCTAAAAACCCTTACGTTCAAAAAGTAAGAGAGTTTGCCGCAGAAGAAAACGCAGAAGTCATCGTCGTCTGCGCGAAAATCGAATCTGAAATTGTTGAGCTGAATGCAGAGGAAAAGGAAATGTTCCTTGAAGAGCTGGGCATCGAAGAATCCGGACTAGACCAGCTGATCCGCGCAACTTATCAGCTGCTTGGCCTGGCAACATACTTTACGGCAGGCGTTCAGGAAGTCCGCGCCTGGACCTTCCGTCTTGGCATGAAGGCCCCTCAATGTGCCGGAGTCATCCACACCGACTTTGAACGCGGCTTCATCCGTGCCGAAACCGTCCACTACAACGACCTCGTTGCAGCAGGAACCATGGGCGCTGCCCGCGAAGCCGGCAAAGTCCGCCTGGAAGGAAAAGAATATCTCGTGAAGGACGGAGACATCATCCATTTCCGTTTTAACGTGTAAGATAAGTGCTCAGGAGCTATCGGTCCTGAGCGCTTTTTTGCAGGACCTGTCAGGCTGTGAGGACCGTTTCGTCCGGAAAAGCGCGGCTGATCTGATTGGGCGGAAAATAACTAGGGGCGCCTGTCCCCTACTCTGATAAAGGACTAAAGCTTCGGCACCCACTCTCCAAACTCTTGTGCGGGAAGGGTTTAGGAGCAAAGGTCTCTGACCCCACCTGCGGTGAAGCATGTGGGGACTGTCCCCGTGCCTGTCCCTACATTCGCTGCCGTACTAAAGCTCCGTCCCCCGGGTCCACCAGACCTTGGTGTACAAGGCCTGATAGAGTGGTGTCTCCGTCCCCCGCTGCTTTAAAGCATAACAGCTCCGGCACCCGCTTATGAACACTTTGTTCGTTTTCCAGATAAAGGATTCGTATCGGCCGGAAAGCCCCCGGTACTGGCCGAAAACTGTCCAGAATGGCGGCAGAACAGTAAAACTCTTCGGCGGAAAACCCGCAAAGCCCACCTGCCCCGTACTAGCTGTTTATGCCCTGACGCCCGCTCCAACCCGCTAAACAAACTGACGCCAAAAAACACAAGCTCCCAAAGCTGCTTGCCAAAACCCATTCTGTTTGGTATAATTCTAACTTGTGAGTAATTGAATTATTGCTCCTTGCTCTCAATAGCTTGAGGGCCGTTTAGACCAAGAGGAGGTGTAGAGTAATGACAAACTATGAAATCATGTACATCGTCCGTCCGAATATCGAAGAAGATGCGAAGAAAGCTCTAGTTGAGCGTTTCAGCGGAATTCTTTCAGATAACGGTGCGGAGCTAAAGGAAACGAAGGAGTGGGGCAAACGCCGCCTTGCTTATGAAATCAACGATTTCCGCGATGGCTACTATCAGATTGTCAAAGTTGCATCTAATGCTGAAGCGGTTCAGGAATTCGACCGTCTTGCAAAGATCAGCGAAGACATCATTCGTCATATCGTAATCAAAGAAGAAGAATAAATCTCAGCCGATTATAAACTTTCTAAATAAAGGATGGTCTTCATGATCAATCGTGTCGTTCTCGTCGGAAGACTTACAAAAGACCCTGAACTTCGATACACACCGGCCGGGGCCGCTGTGGCTACTTTCACGCTTGCGGTAAACCGTACGTTTACGAATCAGCAGGGTGAGAGAGAAGCAGATTTCCTCAACTGTGTCGTATGGAGACGTCAGGCAGAAAATGTGGCAAACTTCTTGAATAAAGGCAGCTTGGCTGGCGTTGAAGGCAGATTGCAGTCTCGCAGCTACGAGGATCAGACAGGGCGCCGTGTGTTTGTTACTGAGGTTGTCGCGGACAGCGTACAGTTTTTGGAGCCGAAAAGCGGATCCGGAAACAGCGGCGGTGGAAGCGGCAGCAATAACTTTTATGGCGGAGGCCAGCCCCAGGGCGGCCAGAAGTCAAACAGCGGCTCAGATCAGCAGCGGAATCCTAACAATCAGGGCCGAACAAGCTTTGATGATGATCCATTTGCCAATGATGGACAACCGATTGATATATCAGACGATGATTTGCCATTCTAAAGAAAAACCCATTTAAAAAAGAAAGGAGTGTATGACTAATGGCAGGAGGACGCAGAGGCGGACGTGCAAAGCGCCGCAAAGTTTGTTTTTTCACCTCTAACGGAATCACGCACATCGACTACAAAGACATCGATTTGCTTAAAAAATTCGTTTCCGAGCGTGGTAAAATTCTTCCTCGTCGTGTAACTGGTACAAGCGCTAAATACCAACGTAAATTAACTGTTGCTATCAAACGCTCACGCCAAATGGCATTGCTTCCATACGTTACTGGCGAATAATGAACGGCTAAGACACTCACTCTGTGAGTGTCTTTTATTATTTCTGAGCATTCATAATTTATCAGATACGGGCCAGCTCCATCAAAAACCAGGCCACTTTTGATGGAATAGGGGGCCAGCTTCAGCAGGATGCGGGCCACTATAAGCGCACGTGCCACTTCCTTCCGGCGGTTTGCGGGCTAACTTCGATGAAAAATGGTATAATTGATAAGATGGCTACATAAATGATCGCTGCTTCCTTAAGCAGTTTTTTCTATTTCAATAACGAGGTGAATTTGTGAAACGGACGAATGCTCTGACAGAAGGGGCAATCATGCTCGCTCTATTTACGGTTTTAGTCTTTATTACGCTGACGGTTCCGCTTCTGGGATCCATTACACTTCTTGCTCTGCCGCTTCCGCTTATTGTATACGCGGGAAAGCATGAGTTTAAAAACAACATTCTTCTTGCTGCTGCCTCCGTGCCGATTGTTTTTCTGCTCGGTTCGGTCGCGGGCTTAAGCCTCTCGGTTCCCGCCGCTTTAATCGGGCTGATCATGGGTACACTTTATAGAAAGAGAGGAAGTGCGGCAGCTGTAATCGGAGCCTCCTTCGGGTTCCTTCTCTCTATACTGGCGGGGTATATGGTGTCCATTCTCTTTTTTCAGATTAACCCGCTGCAGGAATTTGAGACAATTATGAAGCAATCGGTCGATCAGGCAATCGGCTTTCTGGAGATGGCTGGCCAAAAGCCGGAGGAAGAGCAAATCACTCAGATGCGCACCCAGATGGATCAGCTGTTCACGATTTTTCCAAGCATTTTAATAGGGGTCAGTTTTTTTTCAGCTATCATTCTGCATGCGATTGCTTCGCCGATTTTGAGAAGGCTGAAGCTCAAGTCAGATCGCTTAAAGCCTTTTAGAGACTGGAGGCTTCCGCAGAGTATTGCCTGGTACTATATTGCGGTCATGATCCTGAGCTTTATTGATTTTGAAAAAGGCTCCTTTATGGAGACGGCTGTGACAAACCTCTTTACAATTCTGCTGCTGCTTTTAGTTATGCAAGGATTGTCTTTCGTATTTTATTATGCTTTTGTAAAGGGAATTTCCAAAGGAATCCCAGTGTTAGTGGTTGTATTCTCCCTGTTTTTTCCGTTTTTGCTTTATCCTGTACAATTCTTAGGTATAATTGACATAGGATTCAGATTGAGGGAACGAATTACCCCGAAATCTTAATGAACGATACGGTATCACGGTTGCGAGGAGCTGAAACAGATGCCAGGCTTTTATGAAAAACGATTATTTAGATACCCGATCTATGCTCTTTTCGCGGTAACGGTGATCGCTCTCGCCTTTCTTTTTTACTATAACTGGATCCTGTCCTTCGCATGTTTGCTTCTTACAGGCTTAACCCTCGTCATTCTCATTCAGGCTGATGCGAAAATGAAGCTGGATATGGAAGATTACATATCCACTCTCTCCTACCGGCTGAAAAAGGTCGGGGAAGAGGCTTTAATGGAAATGCCCATTGGAATTATGCTGTTCAACGATCAGTACTATATTGAATGGACCAATCCGTTTCTGGCCTCGTGCTTTGATGAAGATACACTTGTCGGACGAACCCTGTATGACGTAGCTGAAGGCCTGATTCCCCTTATTAAACAAGAAGTTGATTCAGAGACGATCTCGCTTCATGACCGGAAATTTAAGGTGATCATCAAACGGGATGAGCGTCTCCTTTATTTCTTCGATGTAACGGAGCAAAAGGAAATCGAAAAGCAGTACAAAAATGAACGGACCGTTCTTGCTCTTATTTTTCTTGATAATTATGATGAAGTGACGCAAGGAATGGATGACCAGACAAAAAGCACCATCAACAGCGAGGTAACGTCTCTCCTCAATAAATGGGGAAATGACCAGGGGCTGTTCTTAAAACGGGTCTCCTCTGAACGGTTTCTTGCCGTAATGAACGAGAACATTCTTGAAAAATTGGAGAAAACGAAATTCTCGGTGCTGGATGAGGTTCGGGAGCGGACCTCTGTCTATAATATCTCTCTCACATTGAGCGTCGGCATTGGGGCAGGCCACCACTCGCTTCAGGAGCTCGGAGACCTGGCCCAGTCAAGTCTCGATCTTGCATTGGGCCGTGGCGGAGACCAGGTAGCCATTAAGCAGCCAAGCGGAAAGGTGAAGTTCTACGGCGGAAAGACCAATCCGATGGAAAAACGGACCCGTGTACGTGCACGTGTTATTTCGCATGCGATGACGGAAATTGTGACAGCAAGCGATAAAGTGTTAATCATGGGCCATAAATATCCGGATATGGATGCGGTCGGAGCAGCCATCGGTGTGCTGAAGGTAGCGGAAGTAAACGGAAAAGAAGCCTACATTTTGCTTGATCAAAATGAAATTGATTCAAGCGTCAAAAGACTTGTTGAGGAGCTCAAGCTCCATTCCGAGCTGTGGTCGCATTTTATCAATCCCGAAGATGCCTACGACCTTGTATCGGATAAAACCGTTTTAGTCGTGGTGGATACACATAAGCCTTCCCTTGTCCTTGATGAGAAGCTGCTCTCAAAGGTTCATGACAAAGTGGTCATTGACCACCACCGGCGCGGCGAGGAATTCATAAAAGATCCGCTGCTTGTTTACATGGAGCCTTATGCGTCCTCCACCGCGGAACTGGTGACGGAGCTGCTCGAGTATCAGCCGAAGCGTTTAAAGCTCAAAATGATTGAAGCAACCGCCCTGTTGGCTGGTATAATAGTGGACACAAAAAGCTTCACACTCAGAACCGGATCCAGAACGTTCGATGCCGCTTCCTACCTTCGATCGAAGGGTGCAGATACCATTCTCGTCCAGAAGTTCATGAAGGAGGATATCGAGCACTTCGTAAAGCGTTCCAAGCTGATTCAGAATACGGAGCTGCTTGATAACGGGATCGCCCTCTCCAAAGCCGAAGAAGGTGACGGCCATTTTGATCAGGTGATTATCGCCCAGGCTGCCGATACCCTATTATCTATGAGCGGAGTATCCGCATCGTTTGTCCTTGCACGGCGCAATGAGGGGACGATAGGAATCAGCGCACGTTCCCTTGGAGATGTCAATGTGCAGCTGATCATGGAGGCACTGGAGGGCGGAGGTCATTTGACAAACGCCGCGACCCAGCTTCCGGACATCACGGCTGCTGAGGCTGAAGAGAGATTAAAACAGGCAATTGGCGACTATTTTGAAGGAGGAATGAAATCATGAAGGTGATTTTTCTTAAGGATGTAAAAGGCAAAGGAAAAAAAGGCGAGGTGAAGAACGTAGCTGACGGCTATGCTCATAACTTCCTGATCAAACAGGGTCTAGCAGTAGAAGCGAGCAATTCAGCTATGTCTGCACTCAATGCCCAGAAAAATAAAGAGAACAAAGAAGCGGAGCAGGAGCTTGAGCAGGCACAGGAGCTCAAAAATACGCTTGAGGCGCTTACCGTTGAGCTGAAAGCAAAATCAGGAGAAGGCGGCCGCCTGTTTGGTTCCATCACCAGCAAGCAGATTGCCGATGAGATGAAAAAAACCCACTCTATTAAAATAGATAAACGCAAAATCGAGCTGCCGGATGCGATCCGCGGCCTCGGCTATACAAATGTGCCGGTAAAGCTTCACACTGACGTTACTGCCACACTGAAAGTGCACGTAACCGAAGAATAAGCTTGGAAAGTTCATCCTGCGAAAGCTTAAAAAAGGAAGGCATGTCAAGGATGAAAGCTGCGGAAGAGGTGATAGAGCTGACCAGAGAAAAATCTGTTACAGCTTCTGTCACCTTTTTCTTATATAATAGATGAAGGATGCCGGGAACTCCCGGCAGAAGAGGAATAATAAAAGGACGGTGCTCGAATTTGAATGAGCTTTTTCAAGACCGAATTCCGCCGCAGAATATAGATGCTGAACAAGCTGTACTCGGAGCCATTTTTCTTGAACCGCAAGCCCTTACCATGGCTTCAGAGATTTTAATTCCTGAAGATTTTTACCGGGCTGCGCACCAGAAAATTTACAACGCGATGCTCGAGCTCGCCGACAAGGGTGAGCCTGTGGATCTCGTTACCGTGACCTCTGACCTCGCAGATGTGAATCTGCTGGAGGAAATTGGCGGGGTCTCCTACTTAACAGACCTTGCAAATTCAGTACCGACAGCGGCAAATGTAGAATATTATGCGAGAATTGTAGAAGAAAAATCGATTTTAAGAAGGCTGATCCGGACAGCAAGCACGATTGCCCAGGACGGCTATACGCGTGAAGACGAGGTTGCTGATCTCCTGACAGATGCCGAAAAAAGCATCATGGAAGTGGCCCAGCGCAAAAACGCAGGCTCCTTCCAAAGCATCAAAGACGTACTCGTTCAAACGTATGACAATATTGAACTTCTGCATAACCGCAAAGGGGACATCACTGGCATACCGACAGGGTTCTCAGAGCTCGACCGGATGACAGCGGGATTCCAGCGAAATGACCTGATCATAGTGGCTGCCCGGCCATCTGTAGGAAAAACCGCATTCGCCCTGAACATCGCTCAAAACGTCGCGACGAAAACGGATGAAAATGTCGCGATTTTCAGCCTCGAGATGGGAGCCGACCAGCTCGTCATGAGGATGCTCTGTGCAGAAGGCAACATCAACGCGCAAAACTTACGAACCGGGAACCTGACGAGCGAAGACTGGGGGAAGCTAACCATGGCCATGGGGAGCCTTTCCAACGCCGGTATTTATATCGACGACACCCCGGGTATCCGCGTCAGCGAAATCCGCTCCAAATGCCGCCGTCTCAAGCAGGAGACCGGCCTCGGCATGATCCTGATCGATTACCTGCAGCTGATCCAGGGAAGCGGCCGAAGCAAGGACAACCGCCAGCAGGAAGTTTCTGAAATCTCAAGGACACTGAAATCCCTCGCCCGTGAGCTCAAGGTGCCCGTCATCGCCCTTTCACAGCTCTCCCGTGGAGTGGAGCAGCGTCAGGACAAACGTCCGATGATGTCTGACATCCGTGAATCCGGAAGTATTGAGCAGGATGCCGACATTGTCGCGTTCCTTTACCGTGACGATTACTACGACAAAGAATCCGAAAACAAGAATATCATTGAAATTATCATCGCTAAACAGCGTAACGGCCCGGTAGGCACCGTCTCGCTGGCATTCGTGAAGGAATACAATAAGTTCGTCAATCTGGAACGGAGATTTGACGACGCTCCAGGGGCGTGAAGGCTGCATCTTTTACAGGTGCAGCCTTTTTTTATTCCTGAATTCGAAACAGAATGTTAGCCGCAATCTCTTTACAATCCGCCGTTTTTTTGAACTCATCGCCAAAAGAAGAGAACAAAATGAGGCGGATGGTCTCAGCCAGTGCCCCGGCAGTTTCCGCTCTCACTCCAGCCGCTGTGATTCTCAGAATTTCAGCTTCGTATTCATCCGCCGGGCAATCCATCGCAAGCAAATCCGCCGGATCCCACTCATTCACGATTTCTCCAACGGAAGCGAGTGCATTTTGATAGTGATTCTTCATCTGTTTTTTCCGATCTGTCATTATGATTCCTCCACTGTTCACCCGCTCACAATGGAATTTAGCCGTTCCTCTAAACGCTCCAAATCCCTCATTTTAAGCCATACCAGACGGATATCCAGCTCCTTTTCCCCCTTCAGCAGGAGAATCAGTTTTTTTTCTGTCTTCCGGTAATCGCTAATTTCGTCAAGCGGGACCTTCTTTTTAGGAACCAGGAAAAACTGTTGGATAAACAAAGAGGCGTCAGTCACTTCAATGAAGGTTTTTTTTCCGATTGTAAGATAAAAATACCCTATCCATAGAAAAAGAATCGGCAAAGCAAATGTCAAGCTCATAGTAGAGGACAGCAAATCCATTAACGATACGTTTCTAAATTCAAATTTAAATACAATTGAGATCAACGCGATCAGCAATGCGCCGCCTAAAGCTATATATAGGATTCCGGCAGCAGTGATATAGTCAGGCCGCTTAAATTTGATGACCATAAAATCCCTCCTATTTCTTTATATGGAACAAATACCCAAATATAGAAAGGGAGAAACTGTGGTATGGCCGTACCACGCGCTTCAGTGCTTCAGCACCAAAGCCTGCAGCCATAGAGCAGTCTGGTTTTGCCGAGGCCGGTCTCTAAGGGAAACGGGCCAGGCACCGCGCCTGACCCCACATTCGCTAAAGGATGAAAGCTCCGGCACCGCTCTCAGTGACGCCTTATGCAGCAAGGGATCGGCCAAAAGCTCCTCTGACCCCGCATGCTTTAAAGCGAAGCGGGCCAGGCACGCGAGGCATTAAAAGATATAAAGCAATGCCGTAATTGCTGCACTTTGGACGAGTAGAATCAAGATTGAACTCCTGCTTGTCTTGAATTCTTTCTTTTTCAGTAAATAGGTTTGAGAGATGTAATGGATGATAAAAACAATGGCAAAGACTGAAACGAAAGCGAGGAGGAAGGGGAAAGTGTAAACCATGAACAGCAATTCCTATCTGCGTAGTATTTGTATTTATTTTACACTAGTTGTGAATGTTTTTTCACCAATTATGCAGTGGGCGAGCACGGACTTGATCAGCGAGGCATCTTTTAGGCCGTTTTCCTAGGGTGCAGATGTGTACCAGAGAGGCGAAAACCAGGATATCGGCCGAGATTTCAATATATCGGCTGAAATTCCAATATATCGGCCGAAATTGGAATATATCGGTTGAGCCCCCTAATTTTGGACACGCTCTTCCGAATTCTAATCTTTTCTCCGTTTTTCAAAGAACGATTTTTCTGGGTTTTACTTCCCCTTTTTTATATTTCTGAAAATAGACGGCTGGAG
>NZ_JBNILJ010000022.1:0-31562 GCF_050107635.1 Metabacillus sp. 113a
CCACATTTAGGGTAAGATTAATCTGGGTCATATTCATCCTCCATTACATTTTTTCTTGGTCGAAAACATTGTAACATGAGGGTGATATGACCCTTTTTCTATTTACACAATTATATGGACTTTACCCTGCCAGGGCCGAGTCTCCCGACTTATCACTAATTCAGAAAGAATTCCTGGTGATTCGCTTAAAAAAATCTATAAATACCTCTGTTTTCTCAAGAGAGATTATTCCAGCTTTTTTTTAGAATTTTGTGGCTTTCTGTTCCTGCCACTACGCGACTAAACGTCTATATAACATGTAATCCCAGCATGGCAACAGAAGCAAACACTCTGTTTCTTTAAACAAAGAAAGCTCTCTCTCCAAATAAGATAAAAGGGCCCCGACTCCATTTATGTTCTCCAAGCCCCCATAAGAAACTGGAGCAGCAGTTCCAGCATCATCACAACAGAATGTCTCCAGCTCTTAATTAAACTGCCAGTTAACAAAAATTGAAGCGCTATGGGAAAGAATAATGGCAATAAAAAACAAAGGGAACTCCATCATTGTTGGAGGTCCCTTCCTCAATTTACTGAAAGAAAGGGCATCGTCCATCTTAAATAACTTCAAGCCAGTTAGATATTATTTCTCTGATTTTTTCTTCATTAGCTTTAACCTGATATTTGTCAGAAAATTTAAGTATAGCTCTGTCAGCTGCTTTCCATTCTAATAATCCACTTGGATCGGCAATCAGAGGTTCATAAGTCTTTCGTTCTTTTATCTTAGCACCGCAATGAAATATGAGTCGGAAAAATCCTTTTCCTTGAAGATTTAAGGTAATTCGGTCTTCGCCCTCATAACAGAAACTGGGTGCATTCCATTTTATGTGTTCAGTAATATTACGATCAGTGCTTAAGATGATAACTCGAACCTTTTCTATTTCTTCTTTAAGGGGATGTTCTAGGTTTTTCATAAATTCCTGCACCTGTTCAGGGCCAGATAACATCCCTCTTTCAACTGATTTTTTATTTTTTGTCATTATTGCTTACTACCCCCATAGATTTTTTGAAAATTCCGATAAAACAAGTTTACCATAGGGCGTATTGGCAGAGACCACGAATCTTTCAACCATTCTCTTGCTAACCGCTCCCCCGTCCTTTCAGGATTCTTCTGTCACACCACTAAACCGATTGATCCAGCCCTTTAAACGAATGTGATTACTAATGACATTCTAAATGGAGCAGTCTCCCCACCTTTTACCATCCGATTTATGCCCAGGTCCTTTTTTCCTTGCATATTGTCAAAAGTACCAGCCAAGCATAAGTGCCAAGATCATTGGAAGCAGAAAGCTCAGAACCGCAACTCCATCTAATCAGGTTTTTGGATGGTTGATTGCAGGTAGCAGGCATTCGCTTATCCAAGGGCGGGCGGTAAGCCTTCCCGGCACTTTGCGCCAGCAGGGCATCACCTGTCCCGCTGCTCTTAGCACGGAGTCTCTTGCCTTCCACTCCAGTCAACAGATGTTAATAAATCAACATCATACATGAACAAAGCCTTAAATAGTAAAAAAAAGGTTGCTATAAAAGTGTCTTACACATATAATACACTTATAAGTGTATGAACTAAGTGGTACACACAGTTGGAACACGGAGGTGCATAATGAATCAGATTTTCAACAGCCGAGACCCTGTTTATTTGCAGGTCGTACGCTATTTTAAAGAGAAGATTGCAACCGGAGAGCTGCAATCAGGACAGGAAATACCTTCAAGGAGGGAAATAGCAGCCATGCTAAATATTAACCCTAACACCGCTCAAAAGGCTTATAAGGAGATGGAGGAACAGAAGTTAATTTTTACAGAAAGAAATGTGCCAAGCAAAGTGACAAACGATGCTGCTGTTTTAAACAGTGTTCGTGACGAGCTGATTATGGAGGCGGTGGATACGTTTATTGAATCAATTAAGCCCATCCGTGTACCTGTAGAAGAATTAATGCAAATTATCCATGCTAAATATAATCAGGAACCATCGGGGGAATGAAAATGATTGAGGTTAAAAATGTCTCAAAGAAATACGGCCGGAGAACAGTACTGGACGGAGCAGCTTTTGAGGCGGAAAAGGGCGAGATTACATGTTTAATAGGGATGAACGGCGCAGGGAAAACAACCCTGCTAAAGACCATTATGGGCATAACGCCATTTCAGTCAGGGAGCATTCTGATCGACGGGGAAACTATGAGCCCGGCTATGCTTGAGAAGATTACCTACATACCGGATGCTCCGATCATGCAGCCCCGCATGACTATCAGGGAATTCATGGAATTTATGGAAGATT
This sequence comes from Metabacillus sp. 113a, assembly GCF_050107635.1. NCBI lineage: Bacteria > Bacillati > Bacillota > Bacilli > Caryophanales > Bacillaceae > Metabacillus > Metabacillus sp. 113a. The sequence continues at coordinate 2,309 of NZ_JBNILJ010000022.1, forward strand.
TCTACCCAAACTGGAACCGGGAGCGCGCTTTTGAGCTTCTTCATTTCTTTAAGCTCAGCAAAGGGGAGAAAATCTCAAACCTTTCAAAAGGGAACGCAGCAAAAGCGAGCCTTATGATGGGGCTGGCTTTGGATACAGAATATCTGCTGATGGATGAGCCTTTTTCGGGGATTGACCTGTTCAGCAGGGAACAGATTGCGAGAGTGTTTACGAGCCATTTAATTGACGGACGCGGAGTCATCATTACTACACATGAGATTCAGGATATCCAGCACTTGCTCGATAAGGTCGTTATGCTTGAGAGCGGAAGAGTGGTTAAGCAGTTTAATGCGGAAGAAATGAGAATCAGTGAAGGAAAATCAGTCATTGATGTGATGAGAGAGGTGTATCGCTGATGAAGCCCTTTGTTAAGCTTTTGAACTTCGAAATAAACCGGTTTTCCAGGATTTATCTGGTCTTGATTCTTTTGACGGTAATCTGTCAGTTTACGAGTGTAGCATGGGAATCCAGCAATATGATGGACCGGGCTGAGACGGTTATGCGTGAAAAGGGACTGCAAGCAGATGATTTTCTTAAACAAAGCCAGCCCTTCTATTTTTCAGATATCCACAACAGCCTGTTATTTATGGCGCCTATCGTAATCGGTATTTGCGCTTTGCTGTTTTATAATTTCTTTATTTGGTACAGGGATTGGTTTACCGGCAGCCCCTTCATATACAGACTGCTAATGATCCCGGTATCCAGAATGAAAATCTTTTATGCAAAAACAGCCGCTTTGCTGTTAATGGTTTTCGGTCTGATCGCTTTCCAAATGATTTTGTTTCCGATTGAAGACGGTTTGTTTCATATACTCGTTCCAGGTGAATTTAGGACTTCAGTTTCATACTCTGAAACACTAAAATCAAGTCTTCTATTGTCCTTATTAGTACCTGAAACTTTTTTGGAATTTATCCTTTACTATGGGATAGGAATCATGCTTGTCCTTTTGCTCAACACGTTTATTTTATTTGAACGAAGCTTTAGATGGCTGGGGATTTGCATGGCTTTCGTTTTTGGTCTTGCTGCAGCTTTGATCCTCATGATTCCTTTTTTGCTGAATCAGACGGGAGCTAGACTCTATCCAAGTGAAATTATTTACCTGCAAATTGCAGCCGCAGCGTGTGTAGCCCTGATATCCTTTATGGCAAGCAGATATTTGCTTCAGAAAAAGATTACAGTATAGGGAGCTTAAACTATATGAAAAAATATTGGAAAACAGCGATATTGGCTATTTTGGCAATTGCCGGAATCAGTTCTTTTTACGCACAGTCGGCTTACACGATAAGCCTCCTTCCTGATTTTAAGATAATTCCGGAGAGCGGCAGCACAGATGAGGAGATGGTTGTCTTAGCCGGCTATACAAATGTGATCAGTGGAGAGCCTGATTACGAAGCACAAGAAAACCTGAAAATTACGAATGAGGGTACTATATACGAGAAAGAACTGAATATTTTTGAACGGCAGGACGTAAGGTGGATACCTGAATTTGAAAGGATTCAGCAGAATTATAAAGATTTTATGCGAGGCTATTCCGATGATAACATTTATGAGGATAATCAATGGCTGGCTAAAGCAGCGATTCTTTCAAATGGAGAGGATCGCACACACCGGTTTGAGATAGGAGTTTTAGATAAAAAAACGAAAAAAGAAATGGCCTTTAAGGCTGATGTACCGAATGATGAAAAGGAGTGGATGACGATTGAAGATGTTCAAAGAGTAAACAATGAGATCAAAATACTCGCTCAAAGCATGAATAAGAGTCAGGATCTTATACTTTACACGTTCAGCATTAAAAGCCGTGAACTCGTAAATAAAAAAAGGGTTTCAGGCACTCCTGATCAATTGATGAGAATGAGGACTTTAGGGCAGGTGAACGTTACCCAGCCCAATTCCGGAGTAGTTTATCAAAAAATAAGTACGAAAGAAATTGAAAACAGCGGAGAAGGCATTGGAGAAGAAATTATTTCTGAAGATTACTATTTTTCTGACTACCAGACAGGAAAGGAAGTGAAAATCAAGCTCCCCGTGCCAGCAGGTGATATCCAATTTTCATTGTTCGGGGGATCTTATCTTTATATGATGTCATCTGCAGGAGAGAATTTTTCGGTGCTTCGCTATAACATGAATACTCAAAAAACAGACCGTGAAACGGAAATCCCTGTAAACAGCAAAAATGCTGTCCAGGCCATTCAATTTAAACAGAACACCGTATACTTTTCTTTAAATAAAGGGGTACCCGCTATTAAAGGATACGACTTAAAAACAGGGAAAGAAGTTTATTCCTCAAAAATTTCAAGTGACCGTCATGAATCAAATAAAAAGCTGGAGATTCATAGCATTCAGTTTTTAAAATAGAAAACAAGCACCTCGAGCCGGAGGTGCTTGTTCCTGTTTAACTCTATAAACCAAGTAACTGGAAAGCGCTGGCTAACCGGTTTGTAAATGGCTTACCTTATTTTTTAGAATCGGCAATTGCCTGGGAAAGGGTCGACTTAATATTCGTTTTATCAAACGACAGGCCCAGCTGCATCGCTGTCATTGCAATTTCAGGCCGTATGCCTGAAATCGTTGTTTTTACACCGATTAGATTCAGCGTATCAATCAGCTGGAAAATCTGCTGAGCTACCATTGTATCTACCATAACCACGCCTGAAAGGTCGATATATAAGTGTTCTACTCCTTTTTCGGAGCATTGGGTCAGTGTATTTTCTAGGATGATTTTCGCTCTCGAAGTATCGATATCCCCTACTAACGGAAGGAGGGCATTTTTATTTTCAAGGCTGATAACAGGAGAGCTAAGCTCATAAATCATCTCCTGCTGCGCTTTGAGCTGTCTTTTAGAATTATTTTCAGCTTCTTCCACAAACATCAGGACAGCCGTATCAAATACATCCAGAATCTTGCTCGTCCATCCATCTGCAAGCTCCCAAGACACCTCTGCTTTATGCTGGAGGATGAATTCTTTAATCAGCTTCATATATTGTTTTCTTACACGTTTAAATTCTTTAATCACAATATGATTCGGTGTTTTAATGTGAGCGGAATCTATTGCAATCTTCTGCACCCACTCATAAAAGTCAACGAGAAAAGTTTCCCGCTCCTCGATCAGTATATTAGGTGCTTTCTGGTGGAATTCAAAATTCTGCTCCTTCAGCCCGGCAATTGTCTCGGGGTCTTTCGATCCGTAAACAGTAGAGGGATCGTAATTATCCAATGTATTATACCAGTCCTCAGTCAAATTGCGGGCGTGCTGACTAAAATAATCCCGAAGTGCCTGATTCATATTCATAAGCTTCCCCCTAAATAGATGAACTCTTCTTTATTATTTTACCAGAAAAAAGCAAGAGTTACTTCAAGAAGTTTCTGTGGAGTGAGCTGCCCGCCGTGAAAGGAAAAAGCCTTGCACGTATCCCCGCAAAAATTCGTCCCTCTCCTGAGGGGCTGAGCTCTTTCCGTGCTTGAAGGGGAAGACTTCTTTCGGAGTTCAATTATAAAGGAATCATGGTGAATGTTCTATCAGAATAAGGATTTTTATCCGCACCCTCCTGCTTGGAAGTCTCACCGTCTTTTCCGTTTCAGGAAACTCCCGCTTTTTAAATGAATAAGCAAAGCTGGCAATGTTTTATGAAAAAAGTTAATACTTTAAAATACTAATTTTCTTAATCTATGTTCAGAATTCTGAATTACAGCCGATTTAATAGGTGTAGCAATTATATTAGGGGGCAAACCAGTATGAGATTAAAAGGTAAAGTGAGCATCGTTACAGGCGGTGCTGAAGGAATTGGAAAAGAAACGGCTATCCGTTTAGCCAGCGAAGGCTCTAAGGTGGTTGTCTCAGACTTAAACACAGATCTTGGTGAGGCGGTTGTGAAGGAAATCACAGCAAATGGCGGAGAGGCTCGCTTCACCAAAACAGATGTAACAAAATTTGAAGAAGTGGAAGCACTGGTCAGCTTTGCCGTTGAGACATACGGCTCTGTTGATGTGATGTTCAATAACGCCGGCATTGGAATGAACAAACCGTTTCTGGATCACTCACCGGAGGATTATCATAAAGTTGTGGATGTGAATCAGCATGGTGTCTTTTACGGGATGCTTGCTGCAGCGAGGAAAATGAAAGAATTGGGAACAGGCGGAGTCATTATCAATAATGCGTCCGTGTTTGGTTTCGTCGGCACTCTTGGCATTGCGGGATATCAGGCTGCAAAGGGAGCCGTTGTGATGCTGACTAAGCATGGCGCTCTGGAGCTTGCACCTTACGGAATCCGGGTCGTCGGAGTGGGACCTGCTGCCGTTAATACAAAAATTGTACAAGGATACCGGGATGCAGGACTTCTTGAATACATGGAAAAGCAGCAGCTGACGAGAAAGCTGATTGAACCGGAAGAAATAGCCGCTATCGTCGCGTTCCTTGCGACAGATGAAGCGCGGTCATTAAATGGTTCGGTCGTTATGGCGGATGACGGATTTTCAAGCTTTAAATCAGATATCAGACCATAGCAGAATCGGGGACAAGCAGCATGAAAGCTGCTTGTCTCTTGCAAATTAAATTAAAAGGAGTCTTCACCATGTTAACTGTACAGCAAATGATCGAAGCCGATGTTAAGAAGAAAAATACACTGATGTACATTGCTTTCGCTATCTCGCTAGTTCTTGCTTTAGTAAAATCAATTGGGGCGAATGAAACAGAAACCATCATCCTCTTTGCAGCAGAATTGATTTCCTTTACAGCTGTTTACATCGTATGCCAGAAAACCCTCAAAAAATTCATCCTGTTTCCTTTCATTAGTGTTATTTTAGTCAATGTGTTTACGATGGCAGGTATCTACTTTACGGGCGGGGGCTGGACTGTCATTGTTGTCACCTTCTTTCTTGCCATTTTTGCCGTCGTTCATTTCCACCGGCTTATTTTTGCCATTGGATACTCTCTTGGATTCACAACGATTATTCTGACTGCCCTGTTCGGGGTGAAGGAAGCAGAATCCATTCAGGCTAACCTTGTTACGATCCTATTAGCTTACGTCCTCTCCGGTCTGCTGCTCGGAGTTTTAATTCACTTGAATAAAAAACAAGCCGGGATGATCAGTCAGCTTGTTCTCGATACAGAAGCTCGGGCAGCTGAAGAAAAGAATAAAAGCGACAGGCTAAAAGAGAATATGCAGCAAATTTTAATCAGTGTTTCTGAAGCCAGTGAAAGAATCCAGAGCAACCTGAATGCTCAAAGCGATATGAAGGCTGGGCTGAATGAGATTGCATCAGGCAGCTATCAGCAGACTGAGCAAATCACAAATATCTCACAAAACACATCAGTCTCCCACGAAATGATCAACAAGCTAAGTGCTCAAATGGAAGAGTTGCGAAAAGAAGCGGGAAAAACAGAAACGGTCACGGTAGAGGGTGAAGATACTGTCGCTTATTTCACTAAAGATGTAAAAGAAATTCAGGAAACGATCTCGGATTTAAATCGTTCCTTCCATGTACTCAGTGAAAAGGTTAAAGAAACCAACACCTTCTCTAACAGCATAAAGCAGATTTCCGAGCAGACAAATCTGCTGGCGCTGAATGCCTCCATTGAAGCAGCGCGTGCCGGTGAGGCTGGAAAAGGATTTTCAGTCGTGGCAGAAGAGATACGAAAGCTCGCAGAAATGACGAACCATACAGCAGAAAACATAACGGACAACCTGCTGCAGGTAAATGAGGACAATGTCCAGACCTTGAATAAAATGGAAGAAAGCGAAAAGAAAATCGCCGGTGTACTCGGGTCTTCAGATAAAGTGGTCCAGTATTTTTCCACAATGAAAGATATGATCATCAAAATGAATGAGAATTTTCTTCATACAGGCGCAGTTTACAGCCAGGTAGTGGGTAATAGTTCTGAGGTGGAAAAATCAACTGCAGAGCTTGCTGCAATCATTGAAGAAGCAAGTGCCGGGCTGGAAGAGATGAACGCAGCTGTAGAAACCTTGACGGATGACAATAAGAAAATATCAAACTTAATGAAAGAAACGTCCCTGAAAGCGCAGGAAATCATGAATTCAAATAAAAACCATTAAAAAAAGGAGTCCATCTGGGCTCCTTTTTGCCTGGTATGAAAAAGATGATAGAATAGACAATAACAATCATACTCAGAGAATTGCGGGGATCATTATGAGCGACAATGTAAAAATAGAAATGCTTAATGAAGAGATCAAGATGCTGAATCAAAAAGTCGATGAATGCGAGCAGCTGATAAAGGATTTGTCTGCGCCGATCATACAGTCAATCGTCCCTGAAACAATTTTAATCCCCTTCAACGGTATTCTATATGCAGAACGGTTTGAGGCCATGATTGTAAAAATCATGGATTATACATTCGGCCATAATGTGAATACGGCCGTTATTGATTTTACGGCCATATCAAAAAAAGAGATTCCGGATCTCGTCCAATTTCAAAAGTGTATGGAAAACTTAACAGCTGCTCTAAAGCTAATGGGGGTGCAGGTTCTTTATGTAGGATTTACCCCTGCTGTTACTAAAATTTTAGTAGAATCAAGATTGGATATTCTAAAGGAAATGAAAACATTCTCAAGCTTCAGAACGGCTCTCCAATTTTTAATGAAGGAAAAAGGAATGATTTTTCAAAAAGCCGACCATACATAAGCTTTGAGTCATATACTTTGCTGCGAGGGCAGCAGGTCCGGCTGAAAAATCCTCAGAGAATAAAACGTAAGGGGTTTGATATGAAAAAACTTCAAGATAAACGAATTGTATTCGCAGGACAAAGAAAAGCAGAGGAAATCAGGAAATTAATTGAAAACCATGGGGGAACATTTCTTCACCGTCCGGCTCAAGGCACTGTGTTTTTGAACGATGAACAGCTGGAACGTGATGTGAGGAAAATCATGAGCGGTCATTTTGACTGGATTATTTTCACGACAGGAATGGGAGCGGACGCAATATTAAAGAAGGCGGATGAAATAGGCGAAAAAGATGGGTATCTATCTGCTTTAAAAAGAATGTCCATAGGAATCAGAGGGTACAAAACAGCCCAGTTTCTAAAAAAACTGGACCTCGAGGCTGCGGTCAGAGATGATGATGGCAGCAATGCAGGGTTATTGAGAGAACTAAAAAAACATCATTTCGAGGGGAAGAAAGCAGCTCTGCAGCTTCATGGTGAACAGGCACCGGAATTGACCGGTTTCTTTCATTCAAATAAAGCAGAGTGCGGCGAAATCCAGCCATACCTTCATACATCTCCAGACGAAAAAATAATGGAAAAACTCATTCATGAAATACTCGAGAGAAAAGTAGAAGCTGTTTTCTTTACAAGCAAGCCGCAGGGTAAATTTCTTATGGAATTTGCCCGTGTAAAAGGCGTTGAAGAAAAGATGATCCATGCTTTTTCAACAGATGTCGTGGCTTTGGCTGTCGGGAAAGTAACAGCACAGACTTTACAAGAAACAGGCATTACCCGCCTTGTAGTGCCGGAGCTTGAAAGAATGGGAAGCGCGATTGTGGAGCTGGGAAACTATTATGAAGAGAGCCTTTTATGATTCTTAAATGATCAAGTCATGCGTTTACTAGAGTAAATTATCTAAACAGTCTTAGGACTGTTTTTTTAGTTTCGGGAAGGAACGTCACTGCAGAAGGTTTAATAGTTGATGGAACTGGCCTGGGCAATCAGTTCAAGTCAGCTATCTGCAGGCAGCTGAATATAAAAGACCTATACCAATTTTCTTATTCCTGTTTATCTTCACAAAACTGGGGAAAGGAAAAAGATAGCAAGTTTTATAGTATATGTATAGAGAGGAAGAGGAAAAATTGACCGATACCTTCACAGTAAAGATTAATGGAAAAGAAGCAAAAGCTGCCAAAAACCAATCCGTACTTACCCTCTTGTCCGAATCCTCAGTCGAAGTGCCAAATGTATGCTACCACCCGAGTTTAGGTGCCATCGAAACTTGCGATACGTGCATTGTAAAAGTAAACGGTGAGTTTGTGCGTTCCTGTTCAACGGTTATTAAAGAAGGAGATCAGGTGGACACCGAATTAAAAGAAGTGAAAGAAGCACAAGTGATCGCAATGGATAAAATTTTAACCAACCACGAATTGTACTGTACCGTATGCGACTACAACAACGGCGGATGCGAGGTACATAACACAGTTAAAGAAATGAAAATTAATCATCAAAGCACCCCCTTTGGCCAAAAACCCTATCCAGTAGACAATTCCCACCCTTTTTACCGGTATGATCCAGACCAGTGCATCCTATGCGGTCGCTGCGTGGAGGCATGCCAGAATGTTCAGGTTACAGAAACGCTTACCATTGACTGGGAGAGAGAAAAGCCCCGTGTCATTTGGGACAATGATGTGCCCATCAATGAATCCTCCTGTGTTTCCTGCGGCCACTGTTCCACTGTATGCCCGTGTAATGCAATGATGGAAAATGGGATGGAAGGCGAAGCCGGATATATGACCGGCATTGATAAAGAGACACTCCGTCCAATGATTGAAATCACTAAAAATGTGGAAACCGGCTACGGATCAATCTTAACCATTTCTGATATGGAGGCCTCCATGAGGGAGGAAAGAATCAAAAAGACCAAAACGGTTTGTACATATTGCGGAGTCGGATGCAGTTTCGACGTATGGACAAAGGGACGGGATATTCTGAAGGTAGAACCTCAGGCTGAAGCCCCTGCCAATGGGATCTCTACATGTGTGAAAGGGAAATTCGGCTGGGATTTCGTAAACAGCGAAGAGCGGCTGACTAAACCGCTGATCAGGGAAGGCGACAGCTTCCGCGAAGCAGAATGGGGAGAGGCACTAAACCTGATCGCAGAAAAATTCACATCCATTAAAAATGATCATGGTCCGGATGCACTAAGCTTTATTAGCTCCTCCAAGTGTACAAATGAAGAGTCTTATTTAATGCAAAAGCTTGGAAGAGGGGTTATTGGAACGAATAACATCGACAATTGCTCACGATATTGCCAGACCCCAGCCACGATGGGCCTGTTTAGAACAGTCGGGCATGGAGGAGACGCAGGGGGCATCAAAGATATTGAAAGATCTGAGCTTGTGCTAGTTATCGGATCCAATACATCAGAATCCCACCCTGTACTTGCTACACGGGTAAAGCGGTCTCATAAGCTGAACGAGCAGAAATTAATCGTAGCGGACTTAAGGAAACACGAAATGGCAGAAAGATCGGATTTATTCATAAAACCGAATCCGGGTACAGATATTGTCTGGCTATCAGCGGTTACAAAATACATCGTAGACCAAGGCTGGGCTGACAACACATTCCTTGAAGATAAAGTGAACGGTCTGGAGGATTATGTAAAAACGCTGGAGCCTTATACAATGGAGTATGCTTCAGAAGTAACCGGTATTGAAAAGGAAGATTTAATTAAAACAGCGACAATGATTCATGAAGCTAAAACAGTTTGTGCTTTATGGGCAATGGGGGTAACGCAGCATCTTGGAGGAAGCGATACAAGTACCGCCATTTCCAATCTCCTTCTCGTTACGGGGAATTACGGAAAGCCAGGTGCAGGAGCCTATCCGCTGCGCGGACATAATAATGTCCAGGGAGCCAGTGACTTCGGAAGCATGCCTGACCGTTTTCCAAGCTATGAAAAGGTAACAGATCCTGCGGTACGTGAAAAATATGCACAAGCCTGGGGAGTGGAAATTCCAGCTGAGCCAGGATTGAATAACCATGAAATGATCGCGGCCATTCATGATCAAAAATTAAAAGCTATGTATTTAAAAGGCGAAGATATGGGCGTCGTGGACTCTAATATCAATTATGTGCATGAGGCGTATAACAAGCTGGAATTCTTTGTTGTTCAGGATGTCTTTTTCACCCGCACGGCGCAGTTTGCGGATGTTGTTCTCCCTGCAAGCCCCAGCCTAGAAAAAGAGGGTACATTTACAAATACGGAGCGCAGAATTCAGCGGCTTTATCAAGTACTTGAACCTCTTGGTGATTCTAAGCCGGACTGGCAAATCATCACGGAAATTGCAAACAGGCTTGGAGCAGATTGGAGCTACAGCCATCCAAGTGAAATTATGGCAGAAGCTGCGCAGCTTGCTCCGCTCTTCGCGGGTGTAACCTATGAACGCCTTGAAGGGTACAAAAGCCTTCAGTGGCCTGTTGAGCCTGACGGGAAAGATACTCCGCTGCTGTTCACAGAAGGGTTTCCGTTTCCGGATGGAAAAGCGAGACTGGTTCCGGTCGAGTGGACTCAGCCGCTCACCTACGATCCGGAATATGACGTCCATGTAAACAATGGCCGTTTGCTTGAACACTTCCATGAAGGGAATATGACCTATAAATCTAAAGGCATTTCAAGCAAAACACCTAGAACATTCTTAGAGGTATCCGCAGCATTAGCTGAAGAAAAAGGGTTTGGAACAGGCGCGGTTGTCAGACTGGTATCACCATACGGCCATGTTAAGGTACAAGCTCATGTAACGGACCGGGTACGCGGCAAAGAGGTTTATCTTCCGATGAATGACAACGGAGAAGCAGCCATCAATCTCCTGACAAGCAGCCATGCGGATAAGGACACCGATACTCCTGCTTATAAAGAAGTGAAGGCAAGACTAGAGGTGCTGAATGCGGATGGAGTCGATCCGCTGCCTAAAGTCAATCACCGAAATGGGAATCCTCAGCCAAGAACCGGGGTAGAAGTTCATAAAAAGTGGGCAAGGAAAGATTATGTTTTCCCTGGAGACGCAGTAAGAAAGGGGCGTAAATCCAATGGCTAATGCAATCAATAAGATTAAAAAACTTGAACTGAGCGAAGAGGAGAAACGGAAAAAGGAATTGATGGAGATGCAGGAAGCTTTAGTGGATAACAAGTCCGCCATTCTTGAATCGCTAAAGTTAATGCGCCACATGGAGGATAAGGGAATTCTACCGCTTCTGAACGGATTGGTCGGACAGGGCGACAAAGTTTTGAATGTCTTTGTAAAGGCAACAGACAAAGAAGAAAACACGAATGCCCTGCGTAATCTTCTGTTAATGGTGGGCATGCTGGGCACAATCAATGTTAAAGAGCTCGAACCAATTCTGCTGAAAATGAACCGCGGGATAGAGAGAGTAGCCGAACAAAAAGATACAGACAAGAAAACCGGCCTGTTCGAACTTCTTAAATCGTTAAGAGACCCTGAAGTCAATCGGGCGATAACGCTCATGCTGACTTTCTTAAAAGGTGTAGGAGAAGAAACCGGGCACAAAGAAAAAAATACCGGCCAAGAGTCTGATGAACGCGCTGAGATCAAGAACAGGTAGTCTGCGCATGAAAGACAGGCACTCTTAAAGTGTCTGTCTTTTTACAGCTGCGTATTCTGGTAAAATCCTCCCGCCTGCGTATAGAATGGCAGCGCATTTTATATGATATAATGAAATTAGAGAGGGAGTGTCCTTTTGAAAAACTCGAACAGCCAGTTTCACACCGGAGAAAAGGCAATCATAAAAAAAACAAGAGAGACCGTTACAATTGCGAAATCCCAATATGTAAAACATATGAAGAAGTATTCGTATATTGTGAATGAGAAACCAAGTACATTCTTTTTCGAGGAAGAACTTCAGAAACCTGAATAAGGGTGATTCAAAACAGACAGCTCAGAAGTCGGCTGCCTGTTTTTGTTTTTTAGATGCCATTCTACCTGCCCGGGTTTTAGAAAAGCGCTTTGATTTCATGCTTTTCAAGGTCAAAAAGCATTCGATTATTCCGCCGCCTTGATTTTTTCGGCATTGACTCTTCCAGAGAAAAATACGGCGCCACCGCCCATATCCGCAAGCCGGTCAGGCGTTAACGAATTAACGAGATGCTTCGTTCCGGGAACGTCCGCCCATAATCCCTGGCTCACTAAAACACCCGGAAGCACACTTTGTCCAATCGAAGCAGTGAGCTCACACTCACCCCTGTGATTCCATATACGGACAGAATCACCTTCAGAAATGCCCAGTCTTTCTGCATCCTGTTCATTCATGTGAAGACGCGGTTCCTTTTCTAAAACCATATGCTTAGCCGAATGGCTGAACGTTGAGTTCAAGAAGTTATGATTCGGCCCGGGGACAAATAAAAACGGCCAATCACCCTCTGGTACAAGAGGAGTATAGTCTGGCAAAGCTGGAAACCCATCATTCTTCATCTGTTTGGAGTACAGCTCGATTTTTCCGCTCGGTGTTTCAAGTCTGCCGGGAAAAAGCGGTTTTACATCCGCTTTAACAAAATGATGCTGCTCAAGCTGTTCATAGCTGATTCCCTTTAAGCAGGGGTTTTCTGAATGGTCCACTGCCTGCTGAATCAGTTCTTTTTCTGTGATCTGGAATAAAGAAGAATCCATATTAAATGCATCAGCGAGCAGCCGGAAGACCTCAGCGTTAGACTTTGATTCCCCGTACTTATCAATCACCGGATGCTGAATTTGCATATAGTGGTGCCAATAAGAAGTATAGAAATCGGTATTTTCAAAGGATGAAGATGCGGGTAAAATCAAGTCCGCATACTTGGCGGTCTCCGTCATAAACAGCTCGTGCACAACAGTAAACAAATTCTCCCGGGCCAGCCCTTTTCTTACCTTGTTGCTTTCAGGCGCAACAAGTGCCGGATTGCTGTTATAAACAAAAAGAGAGCGAATGGGCGGGTCCAGTTCCAATAAGGCAGATCCAATCTCATTCATGTTAATCGTCCTCGTATTTTTCTTCTCAAGCAAATCCGTTCGGATTAACGCTGCGCTATTGTGCTGCAAATAACCGGAATTTCCTTTAATCGCACCCCCGCCTTTATGCAGCCATTGGCCTGTTAAAGCGGGAAGACAGGCAATTGTCCGGACATTCATTCCGCCATTATCATGGTGCTGAATGCCATTTCCAATCCGAATAAAGGAAGGTGTTGTTTTTCCATACATTCTAGCAAGTCTTTGAATATCATCTGCAGGGATACCGGTTATGCGGGCGACGGTAACAGGATCGTATGAGAGCACGTGTTTTTTCAGTTCTTCACTTCCAGCTGTATACTTGGCGAGAAAATCATGGTCTGTTAAATTCTCCTTAAAAAGCACATGCATGATAGCCAGAGCCAGTGCGCTGTCCGTCCCGGGCTGAATAGGGATAAACCAATCTGCCATACGGCCGGTCTGATTTTTATGAACATCGATCACCACAATTTTCGCACCCTTTTTACGTGCTTTTTGCGCCAATGTGATTTGATGCATATTGGTACTTACCGCATTGATTCCCCAGAAAATGATGAGTTTTGAATGAACAGTATTCTCAGGATCAATGCCGAAGCCGCCTCCCATTGTATAGTGATATCCGACAGCACCCGCTGCGGAACATATCGAACGGTTTAAAAGGCTTGCCCCCAGCTTGTGAAAAAAACGGCGGTCTAATGATTCCGAAGATAAAAGCCCCATGTTCCCATAAAAGCTGTAAGGCAGGATACTCTCGGGACCATTTGCTTCAATGAGACTTGTCCAGCGGGAGTGAATGGTATCAATTGCCTCATTCCAGCTGATTCTCTCAAATCGGCCTTCTCCTTTTTCTCCCGTCCTTTTCATCGGATACATGAGCCGTTTTGGATCGTAAAGCCGCTCTGCCATATGCCGTACCTTATTGCAAATGCTGCCCTGAGTTACTGGGTGATCTCCGTCTCCCGTCACCCTTACAATTTTCCCGTTCACCTTATGCACAAGAAGTCCGCACTGGTCCGGGCAATCCAATGAACAAACCGATTTGAAAATTCCATCAGGCTGATGCACATATGATTTCATATTTGGTCCTCCCTGCAGCGTGCTATTCTTTTCATTGTAAAGAATTTGAATATTCTTTACAAATACAAGAAAATACATATATAAAGCAACAATACGAAAATTTCTGCCGTTAAACAATCGAGGGCTAAACACAACCCCAAAAAAGGAGATGGAATCATGAATAAAGCAGCATCGCTCATCATGGCCGCAGGCTTAGCTTTCAGCGCAGCAGGCTGTCAGGCCGCTGCATCTTCATCAGAGGCAGATGCACCACTTAAGCAGAAAGAAAGCAAACCAAAAGCTACTTCGGCAGCAAAAACAGAAAACGAGCCGCCAGCTGCCAATCCGCCAGCCGAAACTCCAGCCGCCTCTCAACCAGCTGGGAAGGGAAAGGTATCCTCCAACTCTTCAGATGAATCGGCTAATGGTGTAAAAATAGTCAAGCACACATATAAGGATACGCCAGTAGAGTATGCACAGGTAAGCGGTTTGAGCAGCCGGGAAGCGGAGAAAGCCATTAACGGACAGCTGCTTGCAGAGGCAAAGGAAAACAGCCTTCAGTATCTAAAATTGATGCAGAAAGAAGAGAAGCATAAAGAAGACTGGGAAAAAGATGGGAAACCATATGAATGGACCCCATATGAATTTAAGACCACATACAAGGTATCCTTTAACAAAAATCATTTGCTCAGCATCATCTCCTATGACTACCAGTACGAAGGCGGGGCTCACGGAAGCACCATTGCCAAAACGATGAATTTTAATGTAAAAGATGGATCCGCGTTTAAGCTTCTGGATGTTATAAAAAATAAAAAGGAAGCAGTCAAAAACTACGCGGTGGCAGAGTTAACTGCTCAATCTGAGGAAGAAAATTCAATGATTTTCAAGGATACATTAAAAGACATCGAGATCAGCAACGACAGAGCCTGGACATTTGAGGAGAACGGTTTAACACTCATTTTTCAGCAATATGAGATCGCTGCCTATGCAGGGGGAATGCCGGAAGTGTCAGTACCTCTATCCGTCTATCAATAAGAATGGCTGAAATCCCCTGCTCAGCAGGGGATTATGACTTGCCTGTTGAATAGGAGATAGAGATGAGAGGAGCTGTGAAAAATGAATCACACGAAACCTGTACACAACCAGATGAACGGAGTATTTGTCCACGTAGCGAATCTGAAAAAATCAGTTCAATGGTACGCTGAGCTGCTTGGACTAAAAATTGATTTAGAAACAGTACGATCCCCTGTATACAATATTCCAGTTGCCGGAACCACGTCTCTGACTTTGGATGATCACAGCTTTGACCCGCATTTCGTACATAATCCAGGCACAAACCCAATCTTCAACTTCTACGCCCCGGATATAGAAGCTGCGCTTACCTTTATTCACGGGCTTGGAATAGAAATAGTGAGAGATCTAGAATGGGCTGGAGAAACAGCCTGGTTTCATATAAAGGATCCAGATGGGAATGTAATGATGATTTGTAATTGCTAATGCTGCTGCGATGCATTGGACGGGTGTCTGTGCAGTCACTGCTCCTGCTCTATTGGCAGGGCGAGACCCCGCAGACGCATGAAAATATACGGAACAATAAATGCTCAGAGCACTGCTCTGAGCATAATTTGCATCTTCTTTGGGCGGGACATGGGCAATACCTATACTAAGCCTTATCAGGGCAGGACTTGTGCAAATGAGTGCCGGAGCTTCAGTGTTTTAGCAGAGCCAGCGTCTGGGCAGATAGAGCAGGCATGTCAATCTTTGAAACAGACTCACCCCTTACGAATACGTCGGCTTTTCCGTTAAAGCTCACTTGCCGGGCAAAAGAATAAGAACATCTCCATTCGCCGCATCAAGGTTCATCTTTGTCTCGTGATACATGCCTTCTGTCCAATTTCTCAGCTGATTGCTGTACCATTCGCTTCTAAAATGACCGGACTGGCCCGGGCTATTGCTGTGATAAGCCTTCGAGAGGTCAGACAAATCAGCCACAAAGCGCCATGGTGCTCCGTGATCGACGGTTCCATCTGCTTTATAGGCTGCTGCCTGTACCGTTACCTGGCTGCCCCCGGCTGGAATCGGCTTTTGACTGTTAAACACCCATTGCAGAACAGGTGAAGCCGATGATAGGGGGTGAGCAAAGTATACGCGGTGATAGTTTCCCCATTTCCATCCGGAGCGTTCATCCCCGTAGCGATCCCTTACATCAGCCATTACTTTTTTCAGCGTATGCTGAAGCACTTGCTCCAAACCGCCTTTATTTTCAATCCATACAGACTTTTCTCCATTTAAAGCTTTCCGGAGCAGTTCATCTGTTGCTTGCTGTTTTCCACGGAATAATTCATTCATTTCTTTAGGGATTTTCTCACTGAAAAGGTGCTTGGGCAGTTCCTTCATCCACAGATGAAAAATGAGTGGAGCTGCAAAATCCTTGTTGTCCTCATAATTCCACTCTTCTAAAACAGCGAGAGCTTCTTTTTCTTCAGCAGTCAGGTTCTGCTTTTTTAGGACAGTAAGGAATTCAGGAACGAATTCTGCAGCATAGAGGTTTTTCTGATCCATTTGCAGCTCTTTCATATCCTCTGCAGAAAGCTCATCCTTGCTCGTTAAAAACTCTTCAATTCTTTTATAACGGTAGGGCTGTGCCCATTGATGGCTGATATGGTAAGGATAGCTGTCGTCAATGACCTTATTATTGGCCGTCGCTAAAAATCCTTCATCGGGATTGACACTGCGCGGAAGCTTATCCCATGGGATAAATCCAGTCCATTCATATTCATCCGTCCACCCTGGCACAGGCAGGAGACCGTCCCCTTTTTTCCGGATTGGAATTTTCCCGTTTGCTTTATAAGCGATCGTTCCGTCTTCACTGGCAAACACAAAGTTCTGAGTGGGAACATGAAAGTCTTCCAAAGCCTTTTCAAATTCGCCCCAATCTTTTGAACGGTTCATTTCAAGAACAGCCTGCAGCTCCGTGCTCGGCATTAAAGCCGTCCATTTCATCGCAAGGACGGTATCCTTTTTCTGATCGAGCGAGAATTCAGACATAACCGGACCATGTCTTGTTTCAGTCACTGTATAAAGAATGGTTTCCCCGCCTTTTACAGCGATGGGTTCATCGATAATTTCCGCTTTTTCATAGCTGCCGTTGTAAAGAAATTCCTCGGGATTATCCGGATTCCGCTTCTCGATATATAGATCCTGGACATCCGGGCCTGTATTCGTTACCCCCCAGGCTATCTTTTCGTTATGTCCGAGAATGATTCCCGGAACTCCAGCAAAAATGACGCCGCTCACATTTTGGGAAGGAGAGGTTAAGTGCATTTGATACCAAATGGACGGGGTGGCAAGACCGAGGTGGGGATCATCTGCGAGCAGCGGCTTGCCTGTTGTGGTCTTCTTTCCGCTCACTACCCAGTTGTTGCTCCCGTTAAATTCCCGGGGCAGCACCGCGTGCGCTAGACTTTCTTCTATATTGATCTCCAGATCCTTATAGGCGGCCAGGATCGTTGGAGCGTCTTTAGGATAGCTTGGATAAAGCTCCGTGGCTTCTTCTTTAGTCAGATACTCGGCTGCCCAGTAACGGAAGGCCTGATCCTCCCAGTGTCCGCCAAGGTCAAAGGCCATATATTTTCCTATTGTCAGAGAGTCAAGCGGTGTCCACTCTTCAGGCTCATATCCTAAAAGAGTAAACTCCAAAGGCAGCTTCCCTTCTTTTTGTGCATCCTTTATATACGTGTTGACTCCATCTGCAAACCACTGCAGCACTTTTAGTGATTCAGCATCATAGGCAGAAAGCGAGGCTTCAGCAGCCCGCCTCAAACCCAGTGTCCGGAAAAATTTGTCCCGGTTCACCGTGGCTTCACCGACGACTTCGCTCAATCGGCCCGAGGCCTGTCTTCTGCTTAAATCCATCTGAAAAAGACGGTCCTGGGCCTGCACATACCCTTGAGCCATATATAAATCCTGATCACTTTCCGCTTTTATATGCGGAACTCCCTGCTCATCACGAGTGACAGACGTTTCTTTTAATAAACCGGGAATTGTAATTTCTCCCGCTATAACTGGCAGGCTTGATTTGGTGTAAACGTTTACAAAAATCCCGGCTGTGATGAGTGTAAAAACTAAAATGAAACTGGTGATAAGAAACGCTTTTTTTCTCGCCGCTCTCTTTCTAAACCCAGGCTGAATTGTTGGTTCCATCCCCTTTTCCCCCTTGATCTATAGGTCTATAGTTCATTTATATAGGAAAAGGGACTGGATAGCACGAATTATTTAACAGAAAAATCAAAAAAATAAGGCTTTTGGAGAAAAAGCGACAATCACGTTCAGATTGAGCGGTTGTAAATCACATAAAAGCAGATGGAATTCATTCTCATAGGCGGGAAACCCAATGGTTTCCTCATGGGGGATGTATGGCGGTGTTTCATCCTGATCATTTTAGGGTGTGACTGACTTCTCCCAATCTTCCTGAATCAAATCATCATTTAAAGCTACTCCCGCTTCATATCCTTCTCCTGCTGCACCTATGAGAGAGGTAAAGGCATTTTTAGCATCACCGATAACTAAAAGGCCTGCTGCTTCGGTTAAGCCGTGGCGAAGGGTTTCATAGCCTCCATTATTCTTTAAGCGGATGCCGAGCTGATCGGGGAGGCGGGCAGACTGGTGCTGGCCGGAGTTCTTTATAAAACCAAACTCACGTTGAATTTCCTCTCCATTCTTCAGAACAACGGATTTTAACATGCCTTTTTCAGACATAAGTCCGGCAATGGCTGTTTCTATTATACGGATACCGTGCTCTTCCAGTTCTTTTTTTTGATTGGCAGAAAGATGGTCATCACCATTTGTAAAAACGATTAAATCCTTACTCCAATTCCAAATGACGGATGCAAACTTAACTAAATTTTCCCCCTGTCCAAATACTGCCATAGGTCTGCTTTGAAGCTCATACCCGTCACAGTAAGGACACATAAAAATGGATTTGCCGTAGGCATCGGCAAGTCCTGGAATATCAGGCAGGTCATCCTTCATCCCTGTTGCGATAATAACCTTTCTGCTATATACAGCTAGACCGCTCCTAGTGGAGGCAAGGAACAGTTTTCCCGCTTTTTCAATGGATTCCACACAATCCTGTTCAAAGTGCACATAATCATATTGAGAGATTTGCTCCCTGGCAAGCTGTCTTAGCTTCATCGGTTCGATTCCATCTCTAGTAAGAAATCCATGTGATTGCCTGACGACAGCATTTCTCGGCTTTTCGTCATCAATCAGCAAAACAGACCGCCTGGCCCGTCCAAGAACCAAAGCCGCACTAAGTCCTGAAGGGCCCCCGCCGGCTATTAAAACATCGACTTTTCTGGTTGCCATGTATTCTCCTCCAATCCAAAGCTCTTGCTAGTTTTAATCTTTTCCTTTTTATTTAAAATGAAACATTTACTGGAAATGATGGCAGCTTCCAAGCCCTTTAAACAGCAGGATTTCTTATTGCCATCAAACCGATTGATCCTATAAACTACTTTTAAGATAGTGGATCATGCGGAACTAATCGGTATATGAAATGGAATCAATTGTTTCAGCAGATATTGAAAAGAGGGACGAAGAGTGAATAAAAAACTAGAAGAAATTATCGTAAGAGCATTTTTTACGAAAAGAGTTCAAAGCAGGGTCACATTCGAATTGGCATCAGCAAAAAAACGCCAAGATGCTTTGGACCGGCTTTGCCATTCTTACAGAACCACTCTTCGTGAGGAATTTTTAATAGAAATACCGAAACCAAATTCAGACCCGGCGGATATAGCAAAATTATTGAAGCAGCATGGAGCCGGAGCCTCCTGCTATGTGATTTCCTGGGATGAAGAGATTGATGGCAAGGAGCTGCCGCTATCAACCGCACTTCATAAGGCTGTCGGGATGGGAATGCCTGCGATTGTATCCAGTATTCCCGGGAAGCTTGCTTATTTTGAAGCTGAACAAGAGTCTCTTCCTGCCCCAAGGTTCTTATTGAAGAGGCAGTAGGAACAGATTTTTGGATACGAGGACGTGAGCTAGGTAGGAAGCGGATGAAACGTTGAAAAAGGCAGCTTCGTAAAGACCATTCAGAAGAGTGTTCCTGGCTGCACCTCTCTACCATATGGCGGAACTGTCATGATATCTGAAATTCGACTACGGTAGCTGGTATTGAACCAGTCAGGAGTTAAAAAATTGTGTTAATCACACCTTCTCTTTGTCCAGTCACTTCTCATTGATGAACATACGATATATTGCATAACCGTTAAGATGTAAGAGCTGGTTATGGTTCATGCTTTTATCAGATTGATTTTCAATGACTGGGAGTGGTTAATATATCAGAAGCTAAAAAGCTTTCATATAAAGAATACAATGAGTTACAAAATGGACAAGTTAATCATGCTCCGGCGGATTCTCCGTGCGGTGCCATAAACCTAATCGCCGCTGACTGCTGCAGAAAACAAATCCCGGAAGGTTTCGCAGTAATCGGCCCAGAACGGCTGGCATACAACTTAAACCAGTTAAGAGTACTGAACGAAACTTGTGTAAGAAATGTTTTCGTTGAGGGATGCGGGAACGTTGAAGTAGAATTTAACCAATTGCGTGTGGTGGGCTGTATCCCTTACGTAATCAGTACTGTAATTCAAGGAGACTGCGGAGGGGAAGTAGACTCTTCTTCTTTGAACCAATGTGAGCCATTTTATACGAACCAGGACAATCGAAGCCATATGTGCTGCGAAGGAAAGATTTGTGTAGACAACGTTCTGCTTTGTTCAGCAGATGAAATTGGTGATTACGAAATAAATTGTGAAAATGTGCAGCTCACCGGATTTAATCGCTTTATTACTTCTGTATTTGGCGGATGTGACGTGCTGCAGCAATGTTTTACAAACAACTATTTTGTGGAATTCACTTTTGTCAACCTGCCAGAGGCCGGTACGAGTGTAAAACAAGAGAAGACAAGTCTTTTAATTGATCTGCTTACTGCCATTAAAGAAAAGAATTAATCTTTCAGCGGCAGGATGCTTTACCTTGGATAACATTAGTCTGGAGCCGAAATGGAGAATAAAAAAACAAAAACCCTTTTCTATAAAAGGGTTTTTGTTTATAAGGATGGAGCATAGCGGGCTCGAACCGCTGACCTCTACACTGCCAGTGTAGCGCTCTCCCAGCTGAGCTAATGCCCCGTAATATTTTTATGCTTTAGCGCATAATATAAATCATAACGATTTTTCAGGAAAAGTCAATAACATTTTTAAAAGTTATTTTGAATTAGCTTTGCTTCATAAAGGGGATGCCCACGGAACAATTAGAATAAGGCAAAATGCTAATAGTCCTTTACGAGTGTAAAAAGACCTGATAATTTACATTATATTTACATAAAACCCCTTTATTCGACAGCTTTGAGGACCGATAATAATAGTAGGAAGAAGAGCGGGAGGCTGAAAGGATGAAAGCGGCACAGGCAATTCTCGGATTAGGGCTTGCACTGTTTATGTTTTATGAATTTTTTGGAGAAGAATTGATCACTGCAGCAGGATTTAAGTCGCCATTGCAGGAAGAGGTCCTCGCTGACCATGAAGTAACAAAAGATGAGGCGCTCCTGCTTGTTGTGGATTCTCTTGAGCGCGGGGGAAAAGAAGAAGCGGGTGCTGAGTTTTTGCTGGAGACGGCTGAGGAGTATATTTGCCGTGCCTCTTGGATAGAAGGGGGAAATACTGCCTCCGGCGAACAGGAACTTTCTTATTCGGTAAACAGGACAACCGGTGACGTTAAACTGATTAAGCAATGAAAAGCAGCCGGATCCAAAGGGATGGCTGCTTTTACCATTTAGGCACTTATGCTTTCTTTAACTTCCTGAATTTGCAGCAGATGGCGTTTTTCGTGGTACCCTACAAATTCAATCCACTGCTTTACAGAAAGCTCACCGAGTACTGGATGCTTTAATGCTCTTTTTGTCAGATCAAAATCTTCCTTCAGAAGCTCTGTAAACTGAGTCAAATCACGTCTTGCTTCCTCGAGGGCGGTTATGGTTTCAACACGGTCAATGGGTGCAGACCTTGGAGCCACATAATCTGGAGCAGGTACTTTACGCGACCGATCGGTTACAATCTCGAGCTGCTTTTCCTCAACGACTTTTTCTTCAGCGTCAGGAATGGATTCTTTCAGGTTTTTCAATACGATATTTTCCATTTTTTGAAGATGATCAACCACTTGTCCAATGCTCCATTGATCTGATGCTGGCTTTTCATTGAATTGTTCATCTGTAACCGCATTTAAAGTGTTGAGCAATTCTTCTCGTACTTTCTGCATATGTTCAAACATGGCGGATTCCTCCTCTTTTTCCCCTTCATCATATCAAACCTGAAATAGGAAGTCGCTTTCCGAAACTCACCTAAACTTTTTCTTTAATCCAGACCAATGCCTGCTCACGCAGCTTGAACTTTTGAATTTTTCCTGAGGCTGTCATAGGGTATTCGTTCATAAAAAAACAGTACTCCGGAATTTTATAAAAAGCGATCTTGCCTTGGCAATACGTTCGGATCTCATCTGCAGATAAAGAGGCTCCGCTTCTTAAACGAATACAGGCAGCGGTCCTTTCTCCGTATTTTTTATCAGGAACCCCAATGACCTGTACATCTATAATGTCAGGGTGCTTATATAAAAATTCTTCAATCTCACGCGGGTAAATGTTCTCTCCGCCTCTGATGATCATATCTTTCAGCCTGCCGGTAATTTTGATATAACCTTCCTCATCCATCGTTGCCAGGTCGCCCGTATGAAGCCAGCCCTCTCCATCAATCGCATCATTTGTGGCATCGGGCATGTTATAGTAGCCCTTCATTACCAAATATCCTCTCGTACAAAGTTCTCCTTGCTCAAAAAGCGGCGATTCCTCCCCTGTTACCGGATTAATGATCTTCACTTCTACATGGGGATGGGGCCTGCCGACTGTTTCAACTTTGCGTTCGATTGAATCAGTAACTGTTGTTTGGGTAATCACTGGTGAAGATTCGGTTTGCCCATAGCAGATTGTAATTTCCTTCATGCCCATTTGATCCATCACTTTTTTCATCACTTCGACCGGGCAGGGGGAGCCTGCCATAATCCCGGTCCGGAGGGAGGACAAATCATAGGAAGGAAATGAATCCAGCGAAAGCTCGGAAATAAACATTGTTGGAACTCCCTGCAGGCCGGTGCAGCGTTCCCTTTCCACGGTTTCAAGGACTAAATCCGGACTGAATTCCACAATTGGAACCATCGCCGCTCCCACAGTGACGGCAGCCATTGTACTAAGCACACAACCGAAGCAATGGAAGAAGGGAACCGGTATACAAAGACGATCCTGACTGGTGAGATTCATGGCGCTTGCAACGAGGTATGCATTGTTTACTATATTGTGATGGGTAAGCATGACCCCTTTCGGAAATCCTGTCGTTCCAGAGGTATACTGCATATTAATGACGTCGTGCTGATTAAGATCCTTTTCTCTCATTTCCAGCTCTTCATCAGATACGCCGGCGGCCTGCATTAAAAATTCATTCCATCCGGACATTCCTTCAGGGCCGGGTCCGCTGCCTATGTAAATGACATGTTTAAGCTTAGTGAGTGGATGGCCGGGGGTACTCATTATAGATTGCAGCATATCGGTATAGGAGGTCCCTTTGAAGCCATCAATAAGGAAGAGGGCTTTTGAATCCGATTGCTTCATCAAGTATTCAAGTTCGTGCTCTTGGTAGCTCGTATTCACCGTGACGAGTACAGCACCCATTCTTGCAGTGGCAAATTGCAGGAGGAGCCATTCTGGGACATTTGTTGCCCATACAGCGACGTGATCTCCCTTTTTAATCCCAAGGCCCATAAGAGCTTTTGCAATTTTTGCTGTTTCCCCGTAAAATTCCTGGTAGGTATAGCGGACCTCCTCTTTTGAATACACAATCGCATCACAGTCTTTATACTCTCTAACCGTTTCAGAAAACATTTCTCCGATCGTCAGTTGCTTTAATGGTTTCATAGGACCTCCTTTTATTAAAAGATGACGCTTTCATTATACAATATTAACAGAATATTTTAAAAACTATCTTTCTACAATTCTCGCCCTTTTCAGGATAGGTAATAGGAGGAAGACGACCAGCATGAATAAGCATAAGACCTATTCATATATCGCTCTACTTATTGGAGTGGTTTCGGTATCGGCATCTGCGGTTATGGTTAAATTAACGACTACACCGCCGCCGGTTACGGCATTCTATCGGATGCTGTTTTCGGTTCTGCTTATGCTTCCGTTTTTTTTATTTACTAGAGGAGCAGGTTTGCGTACCATGACAAGAAAAGATTGGCTGTATATTTCACTTGCTGGAGTTTTTCTGGCCTTCCACTTTATTTTGTGGTTTGAGTCCTTGGCGCTGACCTCTGTTGCAAGCTCAGTTGTCCTTGTAACACTGCAGCCGCTGTTTGCTTTTGCAGGAACTTACTTCCTATTTGGGGAAAGGGTTTCGCGGCAAGCGGTTTTGAGTGCTGCTTTGGCAATTGGGGGAAGTGCGATTATAAGCTGGGGGGATTTCCAAATCAGCGGATGGGCGTTGGCCGGTGATATATTGGCTTTGGCCGCCTGCTTTATGGTGACGGCTTATTTGCTAGTTGGCCAGGATGTAAGGAAGCGCCATACACTAATTTTGTATACAACGCTTGTTTATGGAATAAGCGCCGCCGCTTTGCTCGTCTATTGCCTGCTTTTTTCCTACAATCTTAATCCGGGGAATGGGGAAAATCTGTTGATGCTTCTAATGCTTGCAGTGTTTCCGAATTTGCTTGGTCATTCCCTGTTTAATTGGGCCCTGAAGTGGACCAGTACGAATACAATTTCGATGGCTATTCTTTTTGAGCCTGCAGGAGCGATCATCCTGGCTTATTTTATTCTGAATGAAAATATTTTTTGGACTCAGGCAGCCGGGAGTATAGTGATCATCACCGGAATTATTCTTTTTATTGCCGGAGATGTAAGAATAAAAACTTCTCACTCAAGCAATATGGATGAATCAGGAAAGAAATCGGGTATAGAAAAGTAAAGAATTTGATTAATCAGGGGGAAGTCATGTGTTTAAGATCAGAAAAGCAGCCGAGGAAGATATTAAAGCGATTGCGAAAGTTCATGTTGACAGCTGGCGGTCCACTTATAGGGAAATTGTAGACTCTGACTATCTTCGTTCACTTACATATGAAGAAAAAGAGAAACAATGGGCTCAGGCTGATTTAAACCAGCTGATTCTAGCGGAGGACGAAGATGGCCGGATTGTCGGATTTTCGAGCTACGGAAAAGAGCGTTCTGAAAAACACGGGTTTGACAGTGAGATTTACGCAATATATCTTTACGAGGAGGTTCAGCGCAAAGGAATCGGCAGTGCTCTGCTGTTAAACTCAATTGACGATCTCATTCAAATGGGGCATCAGTCAGTGCTGGTGTGGGTGATTAGCGATAATCCGGCAAGGGGTTTCTATGAATCCTATTTTCCTGAATTGATTGCAGAAGAAACATTTTCAATAGGTAAGAAAGAACATGTTGAATATGCTTTTGGCTGGAAAGATATCGAACGCCTTAAATCCATGCTTCTGCAGGGAAAACGCTCATAAAAAAGGGACCTGCTCCGGCAGGGCCCTTTTCAATTGGATAGAATAAAGGGCTTCAGCTGATAGAAGGATTAATTTAACTGCTGATGAAAAAGATTTGCAAGAATCGCAAACAGGAATGCAAGCGGAACATTAAATACTAATGCCCAACCAAAAACGGGACCTTCCTCGTTGCCTAAACGAATGGCCTCTTTATAACTGTATAAAAAATGAAAAATCGATAATATAAAACTTCCAAGCATAAAATAAAAGGTTAAGCTCATCCGAACGTCCCCCCCGCTGATTTTTTCTTCTGCTCTATTAGATTCATTCCTAAGATTAAATAGAACGCAAAAAGTAATTTTAAAAATATTACACTATACATGACAAATTTTTCGGACTATAATCAATTTATTACAAATAGATTACAGGGGGATACTGCGGTGAAAAAATATTTCGCGGCATGTTTTGTTCTGCTTCAGCTTTTTGCAGCGCATACGGCAATGGCTGCAGATAAAGTTGATGCAGGAAGCGAAAGGTTTCAAGCGTATTTAGAGAGAGTGGAGTTGTCCCAGGAGGGTTTGGAGCTGTATCTGGAAGATTATGAAGGCTTAAGCCTTTCTGATTTTGAGAATGCAGAAGAATTGGAAAGCTATTTGGGTGCAAGAATAGATGTTCAAAAAAGTCTCTCTGATATATTGGCAGAGATGGGGCTTACTATAGAAAAAGCGACAAATCTTCTCGTTGAAAACGGAGACTTATTTGAAGAGGAAACGATTACTGATACGTTCCTGTTTGAAAATTTATTGATAGATTCTCTCTATATAGCTGGAGAATTTCCTGTTGAAATTAACGATGAATCATTGCAGGAACTATGGGAAAGCTACTGGTTTGAATCCCGTAAAGAATTTGATGATTATTTAATAGAACAGGATATCCGCATCGAAGATTATGCTTCTATTGAAGAACTTGATGAAGCAATCTATAACTCTATGCCAGAATTTGAAACTGGCTTTGAAGAGGCCTTTAATGAGCTTAGTCTGACTGAGGAAGAGGATGAACGCCTGGGAGCTCATTTTGAGAAATTATACGAAAACAATCCGAACCTCGACATTGAATTAGTAGAGCTTGCTGATCGCATGCTGGCAATAGGCGAATTCGAAAGCGTTGATGAAATAACGGAAGATCAGCTCCGTGAAATGATCTCAATCTATGGGGAAATGATGGACCTGCTTGAATTGCAGGCGAAGTACTATCTTGTAAAAGATGGCATCCAAAAAGAATTGGCTCTTGAAATGATGATGAACCTGGAAGATGTTGACGGGTCGGATCTATTAGTGGAACTATACGATAAAGAGAATCGCCTCATTCT
Organism: Metabacillus sp. 113a; assembly: GCF_050107635.1. NCBI lineage: Bacteria > Bacillati > Bacillota > Bacilli > Caryophanales > Bacillaceae > Metabacillus > Metabacillus sp. 113a. Next base: position 29,085 of record NZ_JBNILJ010000022.1, read on the forward strand.
TGATTTGCTGCTGACAGCAGAAATGATTGGATCTGATTTAATAGCTGAAACGGGCCAGGACATAAAAGAAACGGCTCAAACGGTAGCAGACGCCAAAAATAATCCTGCTAAAGCTGGCCCGGCGGTTTCTACAGTTAAAGGCGCTAAAATGCCGGAAACTGCCACTCCTTCAGCTAACTGGCTGATTGCCGGACTTTTAATGGCTGCTGCGGGAATCTTTGCAGTCAGAAAGCTGCGTCCAGCAAACCGATGAAATTAAGGATATTGTTAAAGAAGAAGCGGTGGCTTCTTCTTTTTACTGCCGCAGGTATTTTAATCGCCTCAGGACTGTTTATCTCGGGATCCAATGCGTTTAAACTGGCAAAAGCTTTTTTCTTTTATGAACAGCAAAAAACAGAATACAACATCGTTAGAGCGGAGCCGGCTCAAGCGGAAGAAAAAGAAAAAGTGAAGAATCAGTTATATGAAAAAAGGCCGAAAATTGGCGAAAAAATGGGTGAATTGACGATTCCCAAGCTGCATGCCGTTTTGCCAATCTATCATGGTACCGATGAAGACGAGCTCGAAAAGGGAGTAGGGCATTTTGCGCAATCTGTACTGCCGGGTGAAAAAGATAATACCGTATTATCGGGTCACCGCGATACGGTCTTCAGGGAGCTGGGCAAAGTGGGTGAAGGAGATTTGCTCATTATAGAAACAAGTGCAGGGAAATTCACTTACAAAGTGCGGAGAGTCCGGATTGTGGATGAAGATGATCGGACGGTTATTGTGCCGAAGCCCAGAGCAACGTTAACCGTTTCAACCTGCTATCCTTTCAATTTTATCGGTTCTGCCCCGGAAAGATATGTGCTGATCGCAAATCTTGTAGACAAAGAAAATCCGCGAGCCTTATAGGCTGGCGGATTTTTTATCGGAAGGCTTGATCAGACTGGGTGAATTTTGAACAATGAGCCATACAGATAGACCGCCCAAAATCCAGGAAGGGACCATCCAGGAAGCTGAATATCCGATTGAATACCACATAACCGGAACTCCTTCAGGCGCGAGGGAGCCGAAAAAGAAAACTCCTGAAATGATATGTGAGACTGCCCGAAGAACAGAACCAAACAATGCTGCAGCCATTACGGCAATTAAATTATTCCATTTGCCATTTTTGAGGGAATTGTGCACCCACCCGGCAAAAAGTCCGCTCATTCCTACCAGCATAAACGGCAGGGGGTAGTCCAGAATGACCTGGACAGGGTGAACGTAATAGAGTGTGCTCAAAACAGGCTGGAGAATTCCTGTAAGCAAGCCTGTCAAAAGCCCGCCTTTTAATCCCCATCTAAAAGACATTAAAAATACCGGAATCATTCCCAGTGAGAGGGATCCCCCTTGAGGCATCTTGATAAAAAAGCCCGATAAAAGGTCAAGGATTAAAGCTGCAGCGGTTAATACCGCGGCTTCTGTCATAAATAACAATTTTTCATTTCTCATTCTTTTCTCTCCTTATAAGGGCACCGACCAAAAGGAGAATATAAAAAAGCAATGCGGGGAATGCTCACTTGTTTCCACGCACTGCTTTAATCACTTAATAAACGATCAAGCCACATCCCTACGCAAGCATTATCCAACAGGTTCAAAGGGTCTAGAACAGAACGTTCATTCTCAGCCAAAGGCTCCCCTTGTGGTCGTATACCGAAATATTTAATTATTTTCAATATACACTAAACAAGCCTATTCGACAATACTTTACAAGAACTTTTCATTCTTATTAAAATTGAATTTGATAAGATAATGGGGAATAACAAAGGCTGGTTCCAGAACAATTGCTGTAAAAGAGGATGGAATTTAAACAGTTCCTTCGATAAACCTTGAACTGGAATCGGGACAAAAGGAGAATGATCATGGAGCCGTTTACTGAAAAAGTTATCGGGATTATTAAAAGCATTCCTGCAGGAAAGGTTATGACATATGGTCAAATTGCTTATGCTGCCGGAAGTCCGCGCGGGGCAAGACAGGTGGTTAGAATTTTGCATTCGATGAGTAAAAAATACAATCTTCCATGGCACAGGGTTGTTAACTATAGAGGAGAACTATCTATTAAGGATAAAGAAACACTTCAGCATCAAAAAACGGCATTAGTTATAGAAGGAATCCGGATAAGCAGGAACAACATCATTTCGCTTAAAGATTATCAGCATCAAACTTTCACTTAAATCCTGTGAAAAACTATTGTGCTAATCAAGATATAGTGATATATTAATATTCGTCGCTGAAGCAGGCGAAACACTTTTTACTGCTTTTAAAAAAGATGTTGACTCCAAAAGGGCGGCATGTTATATTATTAAAGCCGCTAATTGAAGCGGGGTAAAAAATGATCTTTGAAAACTAAACAAATCGAAGTGCCAACGTTAATTCTAAAGTTTTAAACAAGAGCTAGTCAAACTACTTTTTGGAGAGTTTGATCCTGGCTCAGGACGAACGCTGGCGGCGTGC
>NZ_JBNILJ010000023.1:0-31111 GCF_050107635.1 Metabacillus sp. 113a
TAGGATGTTGCCAGGTACAAGTGAAAAGGATCCGCCCGTTTTGAATGGGGGGTCCTTTTTTTGTTTGGGTTTGGGTGGGATGGAAGGGGATTGATACGCCTGGAATGGCGGGAGGGAAGAGGGCGAGCCGCATACCCGAAACCGCCTTGGCCGATGATGGTGGGAACGCCTCCTCGAGCCTGGCGGCCGGGGGTGCCAGGGATGCCATCTTTGTCGAATCCTCCCGAAAAGTCGATATCCGCCCTGTTTCGGTCGATAAAAGTAAATAGTAGCCGATATATTGGAAAAATGGCCGATATATTTCAATAATAGCCGATATAATGAAAATACCGACGATAACCCTTCTCACTTGAAGAATCCCATCGTTCAGCCTCTTACAATTCTAGGCATCTGCCATTCTCCCCCTATCCAATAAAAGAAAATCTCCGTAAAACCTTTGTTAAATCTGTCATTTGATTTAATTTAGACAGAATAACGCAGCATTATCGGTGACTTCGCAACTTCCTCCACCATACGCCTGAAATCACAGTAGGGAAGCGAGCCGCATACCCGAAACCGCCTTAGCCGATGATGGGAACGCCTCCTCGAGTTCGGCTGCCGGGTGCGGGGGGGCCAACTTTGTCGAATCCTCCCGAAAAGTCAATATCCGCCCCGTTGCGGCCAATATAATAAGAATACCGCCGATACCCTCCAAAACAGCCAGCTTACAAAGTACTTTACCCTCGACTTATCCTGTTGCCGCACTGACAGCCGTTATCAAAGCTAGCCGCGAACTCAAAATCCTCCTTTTATATCATCAAAATCAAATGGATTCTCCAATTCAGCAACAGCCCCTTATCGCAAGCTGAAATCCAGGTACCTTTTCAGCCGCTCTCACAAACCGACACACAAGCTGAACCGCAATTCCCCATTGTCCAGCCTGCCGTCCCCATCAATCAGCTGCTCCCCCAGCGCGCGCTGTGCATGCAGCAGCGGCTTTGAGGTCTACCGGAAGCCCCGCCCGCCCCTTGCTCTACATCATCAAGTGCGTCCGATCTTCCACCCAGCCTTTACCGTGAAAATTCCCATTCGCCCAGCAATGCCAGTTTAACTTTTATAGACATACACAGATAGGCGGATGCCCTCATACATTAAGGGCAGAGGGTGAAATGAGGATATATATAAAATTCTGAAACTTGTATACAAATAGCCGCCGCTGGCCAAAATAGCAGTATGGAGGTGGAGGAAATGAATGAGAAAAGAACTGGGGTTCCTGATGGCGAAACATGTATTATCTGCGGGGTGTGTAAGCCAGAAGGAATACATCTCTATACCAGCTTTGTATGCAATGCATGTGAGGCAGAAATAGTGGCAACGGAACCTGATGCACCAAAGTATGATTATTTTGTGAAAAAACTAAGAAGCGTGAAAGCGCCGCCTTTGTATTCTTAATGACCTGCAAGGGTCTTTTTCTTTTATTAAGGTGTTCCTAATGCTTACCACCAAGGTGACATGTGTGAGCAGAGATTCAATCATCGAGGAGAGTTAAGGGTCCTGTCCAAATTGGACATTACTTGGAATCATTGCTGAAGAGTAGTGTAAAAATTGGTATAATGGAAGTATCGTTTATAAAGGATGGGACCTCTTGCTTATGAACACTCCATTGTTTACAGCTCTTATGAAGCACCAGCAGAATAATCCGGTATCTTTTCATGTGCCGGGGCATAAAAATGGGAAGCTGTTTTCCAGGGAAGCTGCCTGCTATTTTAACGAAGTGCTGAAGCTGGATGTTACAGAGCTTACCGGACTTGATGATCTGCACGATCCACGCGGTGTAATACGAGAAGCCGAAGAACTTGCCGCCTCTTTATATGGAGCTGAAAGAACGTATTTCCTTGTTAATGGGTCTACCGCAGGCAATTTGGCTATGATTCTTGCCTGCTGCGGGGAAGGGGATACAGTCCTCGTGCAAAGAAACAGTCATAAGTCCGTTATGAATTCTTTGGAGCTGGCAAAAGCAGACCCGGTTTTTTTAAGTCCTAAAATAGATTCTGTCCTTCATGTTCCTTCATATGTAGAAGAAGAGAGCATGGCAGAGGCGATACGTGCTTTTCCTCATGCAAAAGCGCTTATTGTGACCAATCCGAATTATTACGGAGTAACGGCGGATCTTTCAAATACCATTCGTCTTGCTCATTCCTATGGCATTCCGGTACTGGTGGATGAGGCGCACGGCGCCCACTTTGGAGCCGGTGCTCCGTTTCCCAAGTCAGCTATTGCTATGGGTGCAGACGCTGTTGTCCAGTCAGCTCATAAAACTTTGCCGGCGATGACTATGGGCTCTTATCTTCATGTTAGCGGTTCTTTGCTGGAAAAGGATCGGATAGGAAAAATATTATCGATGCTCCAAACAAGCAGTCCATCCTATCCGATTATGGCTTCACTTGATTTGGCAAGGGCCTATCTTCAAGATATCAAAGAGAGTGGAAGTGCGGCGCAAATGGCAGAAAATGCCCGGGAGATCCGGGAGTACTTCCATTCTGTAAAGGGAATTAGAGCGGTAAGCACGTCTGATCCGAACGCAGCATCGGATCCATTGAAGTTTTCCCTCGTTTCTGATTGCGGACTCTCAGGGTTTGAGCTTCAGAATCGCTTTGAAAGGCTTGGAGTTTTTGGAGAGCTTGCAGACGAACAGAATTTCCTGTTGATTGCAGGTCTTGGAAATGCGTCTTTGCCTGAGCGAATGATGGATCATGATGCATTTCTCCAAGGCGGAAAAGCGGGGGAGAAAAGAACGCCGGTGTCATTTCCGGTCCTGCCTCTTACGAAACTGGCATTTTCATATAGAGAGATGGAACGTTTAGAAAAAGAAGAAGTTCATATCAGCGTCTCTGCTGGCAGAGTCTTAGCAGAACCCATCATTCCCTATCCTCCCGGCATTCCCCTTGTGCTGTCAGGGGAAAAAATAAGCGAGCAGCATATTAGCTGGATTCTCCAGCTGAAAAAAAGCGGCGCGCGGTTCCAGGGGAGCGGGGAGATGGGAACGGCAGTTGTATATAAGAAAGGTTGAGTGGAATTGAAAGGCTGTTTTATTACATTTGAGGGTCCAGAGGGCGCCGGCAAAACGACCATATTAAAGGAAATTCATAAAAGGCTCCTTGAAAAGGAAGTCATGACAGTAGCTACCCGGGAACCAGGGGGCATCAAGATCGCAGAGCAAATCCGCCGTGTTATTTTAGATCTGGAGAATACGGAAATGGATCCACGAACCGAAGCTCTCCTATATGCGGCCGCCAGGAGACAGCATTTAGTCGAAAAAGTGCTGCCCGCTTTAAAAGAAGGAAAAGTCGTCCTGTGTGACCGGTTTCTGGACAGCTCCCTTGCTTATCAAGGCTATGCCAGAGGGCTCGGAATGGATGAAGTGCTATCGATTAACCTGTTTGCTATTGAAGACATTTTGCCGGATCTGACTATTTATTTTGATATACCGGCTGAAGCAGGTCTTAAGCGGGTATATGCGGGTGAAAATAGAGAAGTAAACAGGCTGGATAACGAAAATCTTCAATTTCACGATAAAGTACAAGAAGGTTACAGGATCATTAAAACTCAAAACCCTGACAGAATCGCTTCCGTTAATGCGGAACAGCCGCCGGAAAAGGTAGCTGAGGACGTATGGACGCTCATTCAAAAAAAACTGTCTCTATCTTAAGGAGGAATTTAGCATGAAAATGGTTATCGCCATCGTACAGGATCAGGATACAAACCGGTTAATTAAATCTCTCACAGACCATAATTTCAGAGTTACGAAGCTTGCAACCTCCGGAGGCTTTTTAAAATCAGGAAATACGACCATCATGATCGGTACAGAGGAAATCAGAGTCCAGAAGGCTCTTCAGATTATAAAAGACAGCTGTAAGTCCCGCGAACAGCTTGTAGCTCCTGTGTCTCCAATGGGAGGGAACGCGGATTCCTACGTTCCTTACCCGGTGGAAGTGGAGGTTGGAGGAGCAACGGTGTTTGTTTTGCCTGTGGAAGAATTCCACCAATTTTAAGGAGCAGGAAAAATGAAAATTAACCAGGATATACGAGTACCAGTCGATAAACGGGAAGTGCGTCAGCAGGATTCTTCTGCAGCAGCTGGAAGCTTCCGTCATGCCGTATTAAAAGAAGCGGGTCAAATGAAAGTTCAGCAGCTGAACCTGATGATCCAGGAGCTCGAATCAACGGGAAGCAGGCTTGCAAGGTCCAGAAACTTTCAGGATTTGGCAAAGGTAAAAGGCGTCGTAAAAAAAATTATCCAGGAAGCGGTAGATTACGGCTTGAAGCTGAAGGAATCAAAAGGCTGGGACTTTCATGGGAACAGCCGTTCGCTTACGGTTGTTGAGCAAATTGACGAAAAACTTGTTGCCTTAACAGAAGATATTTTAAATAAAGAGAAGACCTCCATAGACATCCTCGGTACGGTCGGAGAAATCCGGGGGATGCTGGTTAATTTATATATATAGCGAGTGATGCTTATGAATAGGACTTGGAAGGAGCTGGAGGCTTATCAGCCAAGAGTGCTGAAGCTTCTTGAAAACAGCATAAGGAAAAAAAGGCTGGCCCATGCTTATTTGTTTGAAGGGAAGAAAGGGACCGGAAAAAAGGAAACGGCTTTTCTGCTTGCAAAAAGTTTTTTCTGCACGGATCGAGAGACCGCTGAGCCTTGCGGTGATTGCAGCAGCTGCAGAAGAATTGAATCCGGAAATCACCCGGATCTGCATGTGATTGAGCCCGAAGGACTTTCGATCAAAAAACACCAGATTCAGAGCCTGCAGGAAGAGTTTTCGAAGAAAGGTCTTGAATCATCTAAAAAGTTTTATATGATTTCCCATGCGGATAAGATGACGGCCAATGCAGCCAACAGCCTCTTGAAGTTCCTTGAGGAGCCGGGAGCTGACACGATTGCCGTGCTTACAACTTCGCAAGTCCATTCGATTTTAAATACGATTCAGTCAAGATGCCAAGTCCTTCCATTCAGTCCGCTCCCCTCTTATATTATTCGGCAGGAGCTTGAAAAAGAGGGTGTAATTGGATATATGGCGGCTGCGGCGGCCCAAATGACGAATAATCTTGGCGATGCTAGCGAATTAAGTCGAAATGATTGGTTTGCAGAAGCTAGAGCGTTAGTGATAAAATTGTATGAAGCCTTGACGGTTCGAAAGGAACAGGCTATTGTTTTTATTCATACTCAATGGATGCCATTTTTTTCAGATAAGGATCTTCAGGCGCAAGGGCTGGATTTATTATTATTTTTATATAAAGACCTTCTCTCCATTCAGGTGGGAATGGAAGATGCAATCATCTATATAGATATGAAGGAATCCTTGAAGCAGGAGGCCCTTCAGACAGGTCAGCAACGTATAACAGAGAAGGTATTGAGCATATTGGAGACCAAGCGGAGGCTCCACTCAAATGCGAATCCGCAGCTTTTGATGGAGCAGCTGGTTTTAGCGTTGCAGGAGGGATAATTTTGTATGATGTAGTAGGGGTCCGGTTTAAGAAAGCCGGCAAGATTTATTATTTCGACCCGAACGGGTTTGATATAGATGAGAACGATTGTGTCATCGTGGAGACAGTTCGAGGAGTGGAATTCGGCAAAATTGTCGTTTCAAATAAAAAAGTGGACGAGCATGACGTTGTCCTGCCGCTTAAAAAGGTATTGCGCGTAGCTGACCAAAGAGACCGCATGCTGGTGGAAGAAAATCACACCGCTGCGCTTCAGGCATACGAAACGTGCCAGCAAAAAGTGGCCGAGCACGGACTTGATATGAAGCTGGTAGATGTGGAATATACCTTTGACCGCAACAAGGTCATTTTCTATTTTACGGCCGACGGGAGAGTAGACTTCCGCGAATTGGTGAAGGATTTAGCCTCTATTTTTAAAACGAGAATAGAATTGCGCCAGATTGGTGTCCGGGATGAAGCGAAAATGCTTGGCGGAATCGGCCCGTGCGGCAGAATGCTCTGCTGTTCCACGTTTTTGGGAGACTTTGAACCGGTCAGCATTAAGATGGCAAAGGACCAGAACCTTTCTCTTAATCCAACCAAAATTTCCGGATTATGCGGCCGCCTCATGTGCTGCCTGAAATATGAAAATGATGAATATGAATCCGCGAAAGAATTGCTTCCGGATCTGGGAGAAATAATTAACACCCCGAATGGAAAAGGCAAAGTGGTCGGATTGAACATATTGGAGCGGATTCTGCAGGTTCAGCTGAAGGAACGCGATGGAGTCGTTGAATTCAGCTGGGAAGAGCTTCAGCAGGAAGGCGCCGTATCGATGCAATCCACAGAATGAGGTGGAAAGATTGGAGAAAAAAGAAATCTTCGAATCTGTGACCAGTTTGGAAGAGCAAATTGGATCCTTATATAACCAGCTGGGTGACTTAAAGCAGCATATTGCAGAGCTGATCGAAGAGAATCATGCCTTATCTCTGGAAAATCAAAATTTAAGGAGACGGCTCGAGCTGTCTTCTGGAGAAGATGAAGCCCCTCATACCAACCCGGAGAGGAAGCATCTTCCCACTGAAGAAGACAGCGTGGACATTAGCGAAGGGTATGATAATCTTGCCAGGCTGTATCAGGAAGGTTTTCATATATGCAATGTTCACTATGGAAGTCTCAGAAAAGATGGAGACTGTCTGTTCTGCTTGTCATTCCTCAATAAAAAGTAGCCTCCCGTTTCTTTGGGGGCTTTTTTTATCATCTTGGACAAAAAGTCACCGCAATACGATCTTGCACAGTGTGCATCAGTTTAAAGGACAGGTAAAGAAAGGATCGAACAATGAAACCAGAACTTATAGGGGATGAAAGACTGGATTACTTATTGGCAGAAAATCTCCGCATCATTCAAAGCCCCACTGTTTTTGCTTTTTCATTGGATGCTGTACTTCTTGCAAAATTTGCCTATATGCCGATTCAAAAAGGGAATGTCATAGATTTGTGTACTGGAAATGCAGTGGTGCCGCTTCTGTTAAGCACCCGCTCAAAGGCCCGCATAACCGGAGTGGAGATACAAGAGCGGCTGTATGATATGGGAAAACGGAGTGTCGGGTACAATTCACTTGATCGGCAAATCGAAATGATTCACGGTGATCTGAAGGAGATGCCTTCCATCCTTGGACACCAGAAGTATGATGTGGTGACATGCAATCCGCCCTATTTTAAAACCCCGCAAAAACGGGAACAAAATGAAAACGAACATCTCGCTATCGCAAGGCACGAAATCCACTGTACATTGGAGGATGTCGTCCGCGTCAGCAGCCAGCTTGTCAGGCCTGGCGGCAAAGTTGCGTTTGTTCACCGTCCGGGGCGGCTTCTTGAAATCACGGAATGGATGAAGCATTATAAGATTGAGCCGAAAAGAATTCAATTTGTTTATCCAAAGAAAGGCCGGGAAGCGAACACCCTTTTAATAGAAGGAATAAAAAATGGACAGCCCGACCTGAAGATTCTTCCGCCGCTGTTTGTGTATGACGAAAGCAATGAATACACGAAGGAAGTCAGGACCATCCTTTATGGAGAAGAATAATCATTGTTTCTATGTACTGGAGTGCAGGGACGGAAGCTATTACGGCGGGTATACGAATCATCTTGAACAAAGGATCAAAACACACAATGACGGCAAAGGGGCAAAATATACAAGAGCCCGGCGTCCCGTCGAGCTGCTGTATGCTGCCCGATTCGAAACGAAAAATGAAGCGATGAGAGAAGAGTACTTTTTTAAGAGGCTGACAAGAAAAAGCAAAGAAAAATACCTGGAAGAACACCTTCCAATCTGGAAAAGGATGAATGAGGATGCAGACACAGCAGAGCTTCAGGGAGAGGCCGGAAGCGGGGGTACTTTATCTCGTTCCGACACCCATAGGAAACCTTGAGGATATGACGTTCAGGGCGATTCGGATTTTAAAGGAAGCGGATTTAATTGCTGCAGAGGATACAAGGCAGACAAAAAAACTGTGCAGCCACTTTGAAATCGACACACCGCTGACCAGCTATCATGAGCACAATAAGCAAAGCAGCGGATTTAAGATCCTGGATTATGTAAAAGAGGGAAAAACCGTTGCTCTCGTCAGTGACGCCGGCATGCCTACAATATCCGACCCGGGAAGTGAGCTGGTGGAAGCGGCTCTGGAAGAAAACCTGACAGTTATTCCGCTTCCTGGAGCGAATGCTGCACTGACGGCCCTCATTGCTTCAGGTCTATCACCGCAGCCTTTCTTCTTTTACGGATTTTTACACCGGCAGAAAAAAGAGAAGAAAAAGGAACTGGAACAATTGAAGTCTCTTAGAGAAACGGTCATATTTTATGAGTCCCCGCATCGATTAAAGGACACCCTTGCAATAATGGAAGAAATACTCGGAGACCGAAAAGCTGTGCTTTCCAGGGAGCTTACTAAGAAATTTGAAGAATTTATCAGGGGGACGCTTTCGGAAGCAAGGGAATGGGCACAGTCCAACGAGATACGCGGAGAGTTCTGCTTACTAGTCGAAGGGATGCCTGAAGGGGAGGAAGTAGTAGAAGAAGATCACTGGTGGAACGGTTTGGGACTTAATACCCACATTGAGCATTATATTGAAAAAGGAATGACTTCAAAGGAAGCGATCAAAACAGTTGCGGTTGAGAGAGGATTGCCGAAAAGAGAGGTATACAACGAGTATCATCAAGAGGAATAGAGAAATTGTCCAAATAAAAAGTCCCTGACCAGGGACTTTTTATTTATTACTTGGATTGGAATTGATTTTGAATTTCCTGGATCAGCTGTTCAGCGCCTTCTTTGCTAAGCACCAATTTGCCGTTAGCCAATGTCATGTTGTCATCGGAAACTTCACCCGTTACGTGGCAAGTCATATTCGGCTTATATTTTTTCAAAATGATTCTTTCATCATCCACATAAATTTCAAGTGCGTCTTTTTCTGCAATTCCTAGTGTACGGCGCAATTCAATCGGAATCACCACGCGTCCTAGTTCGTCAACCTTACGTACAATACCTGTAGATTTCATTTGAATGTTCTCCTCCCGTATTTTGCTATATATGCTTTTTTTCTCTTAACTTCGTCATTATTCGACAAAATTTATTTGCTTCATAAGCATAACAGTGTTTCCAAATTACGTCAATATTTTTGTTTTGAATAATTAAAGACAATTTAGTGAATAGCTGCTGACACCTTATTTAATAGGATTTACTATAAAATAAGTACCCTAAAAAATAGGAAAATAAACTTAAATAACCCAGTGGAATGTTATACATTCGATAGCTTTCTAGTAATATAATTATAAACACCTTTCGACAAAATTCAACATAATCCTTGGAGAATCCAGCATTTGGATGATCAGCAGTATCATATAATTCCACTGGTGACCCAATTTTTTGTCCATATAGCGGTATATTTTCTTGATATTGAAGGCTAAGATGGTATCATAAAGAGTAGATGCGAGATAGCAAATATGCTCTCGTCCTTTGGGACGGGAGCATTTCTTCTAATTTACGGCAAGGAGTGGAAATCATGGAGAGCAAGAAGACGTTTTACATTACAACTCCGATTTATTATCCAAGCGGAAATTTACATATTGGGCATGCCTATACGACAACAGCAGGCGATGCCATGGCAAGATATAAGCGCATGCGCGGATTTGATGTCATGTACTTAACCGGGACGGATGAGCATGGGCAAAAGATTCAGCAGAAGGCAGCCGAAAAAGGCATCTCTCCTCAGGAATACGTAGATGGGATTGTCGACGGGATCAAAAGCCTCTGGAAGCGGATGGACATTTCCTATGACGATTTCATTCGCACGACAGAAGACCGCCACAAAGAAGTAGTCGAAAAAATCTTTAAGCAGCTCCTTGATCAAGGGGACATTTACCTCGACGAATATGAAGGCTGGTATTCCATCCCCGATGAAACGTATTACACGGCCCATCAGCTTGATGATCCTATTATGGAAAACGGGAAAATCACCGGCGGGAAAAGCCCGGATAGCGGCCACCCGGTTGAGCTTGTTAAAGAGCAGTCCTATTTCTTCAAGGTAGGAAAATACGCTGACCGGCTGCTTAAGTATTATGAGGAGAACCCTGAATTCATTCAGCCTGAATCCCGCAAAAATGAGATGATCAATAATTTCATTAAACCTGGCCTGGAAGACCTGGCCGTATCCAGAACTTCCTTTGATTGGGGAGTAAAAGTGCCGGGGGATCCGAAGCATGTGATTTACGTATGGATCGATGCCTTATCCAACTACATTACAGCACTTGGCTATGGCACAGACCACGATGAAAAATACCGGGCGTATTGGCCGGCGGATGTTCACTTAATGAGTAAAGAAATTGTCCGGTTCCATACCATTTACTGGCCTATTATGCTTATGGCTCTTGATCTTCCTCTTCCGAAAAAGGTATTCGCCCATGGCTGGCTGCTGATGAAGGATGGGAAGATGTCCAAATCAAAAGGAAACGTAGTCGACCCGATTACTCTTATTGACCGCTATGGCCTTGATGCACTCCGCTACTATTTGCTGAGGGAGGTGCCGTTCGGTTCTGATGGGGTATTTACTCCTGAAGGATTTGTTGAACGATTGAATTATGACCTGGCGAATGATTTGGGAAATCTGCTGAATCGCACAGTTGCGATGATTGATAAATATTTTGACGGCTCCATTCCCGCTTATCAGGGCTCTGTCACTGAATTTGACCGGGTGCTTGAGGAAATGAACCGCACAGCGGCTGAGCGGTACGAGGAAGCAATGGAAAAGATGGAATTCTCGGTTGCCCTTGCTTCTGTCTGGCAGCTCGTAAGCCGTACGAATAAATATATTGATGAGACACAGCCGTGGACTTTAGCTAAAGATGAAGGGAAAATGGATGACCTTCGTTCAGTTATGCATCACCTTGCAGAATCACTTAGAAGAATCGGAATTCTTTTGCAGCCGTTCTTAACGGAAACGCCTGCTAAAATCTTTGCGCAGCTCGGAATTCAGGACAAGTCTCTCCAGCAATGGGACAGTCTGAACACATTCGGCCATATAAAGGATGTAAAAGTAGCCAAAGGAGACCCGATCTTCCCGCGCCTGGAAATGGCTGAAGAGGTGGAATACATCAAATCCCAAATGTCCGGAGGCACTCCTGTCCAGGAAGATCCGGAAGAAGAGATCGAAGAAGCTGCTGAAATTACGGTGGATGACTTTTTTAAAGTGGAGCTGCGTGTAGCGGAGGTCGTCCATGCCGAACCTGTCAAGAAAGCAGACAAACTTCTGAAGCTGCAGCTGGACTTAGGTACAGAAAAGCGCCAGGTTGTATCAGGGATTGCGAAGCACTACTCTCCTGAGGACCTGACTGGCAAAAAAGTCATTTGCGTTACGAATCTTAAACCGGTCAAGCTGAGGGGAGAACTTTCCCAGGGGATGATTTTAGCCGGCGACCACGACGGAGTTTTGTCCCTCGCAACAGTCGATCAGTCTTTGGCCAACGGCACAATCATTAAATAATTTGGCATAACAGGCTCATAACTTGTCGAAGGAGGTGTTCCACGTGTAACATTTTGGTGGAATGCCTCTTTTTTTGCTTTTTAGGCAAATATACTATAGAAGTTGTTTTGGTTTCAGGCAGCCGGGCTTCCCTGGGATTAAGACGCGGAGGCCATCTGCCGCAGGGTATTTCTAAAACACAAAAGTTAGAAAGGAGTACATAGAACATGCTATTCGATACACATGCTCATTTGAACGCCGTGCAGTTCAACGAAGACCTTGAAGAAGTCATTGAAAGGGCTAAAGCGGAAGGGGTAGAAAAAATTGTGGTGGTGGGTTTTGATACGGAAACCATCACTAGAGCAATGGAGCTCACCGAGACGTATGACTTTATTTATGCAGCGGTCGGCTGGCATCCGGTTGACGCGATTGATATGAAGGAGGAGGATCTGGATTGGATCAAAGAGCTGGCCTCCCATCCAAAGGTTGTAGCGATCGGCGAAATGGGCTTGGATTACCATTGGGATAAATCTCCGAAAGATATCCAAAAAGAGGTGTTCAGAAAACAAATCGCCTTGGCAAAGGAAGTAAAGCTTCCAATTATTATTCATAATCGTGACGCCACAGCAGACGTTGTGCAAATCCTGAAAGAAGAAAAAGCGGAAGAGGTTGGCGGAATTATGCACTGTTTCACAGGAAGTGCAGAAGTTGCGAAGGAGTGCATCGATATTAATTTTTATATCTCATTTGGAGGACCTGTTACGTTTAAAAATGCCAAGAAGCCAAAAGAGGTGGCAGCTGAAATTCCGCTCGACAGGCTCTTAATTGAAACCGATTGTCCTTACCTGACTCCTCACCCGTACAGAGGAAAGCGGAATGAACCAGGCTACGTAAAATATGTGGCCGAGGAGATTGCGGAGCTCAGGGGAATGACCTATGAGGAAATTGCCCGTCACACGATGGAAAATGCAAAAAAATGTTTCGGCATTTCCTGACAGCATTCCCTGTCAAATGACGGGGAAGCTTGTCCCCTATCCTGCAAATTCAAAATTGTTCTACATTCATCCGTGCGTGCATAGGATAACCTTGTCGACAAGTTCTTCTTCCTTTTTCACTATTTTCTAAGCATAATAGGACCAGCGGCTAGAAAATTTAGAAAAAAGTGGTGAGGGTTGACAGGTGGAGTGATACTCTATATAATCACTCGGAGGATAAGGAGGCGTTTTTCATAGTGATAGAAAACTTGAAAAAGCTGTTTTCCGATAAGATGAGTAAAAATAAACTCATCCTCTCCGTTACTAGTTTGCTAGTAATGGGAACAGGCACTGCTTTCGGTACATATGAGGGAACGAAAGATGCGATAACTGTTTCTGTGAACGGAAATGAGGAGACGATTAGAACGCACGCAGACACCGTAGGCGATTTATTTGCAGATTTAGATATAGATGTGCGCGATCACGACGAGCTATCCCATTCGGAGAACACAAAATTAGACAGCAACATGAAGATTGTCTACGAAGCGGCCCAGCCGGTAACGCTTGAAGACAACGGCAAGGAACAAACTGTGTGGACCACAGCTGATACTGTAGGCGAATTGCTAAAAGAAGAAGGCATAAAAACTTCCCGCCACGACGAGATCAGCCCTTCACCAGAGACGAAGATAACCAATCAGCTTTCCCTCTCCATCAACCGGGCTTTCCAGCTGACCATGAATGTAGGCGGCAAAGAGAAAAAGGTTTGGACCACTTCGACTACGGTCGCTGACTTTTTAAAGGAACAGAAGATTACTCTCAATTCATTAGACAAAGTTGAGCCAGGATTAGACGACACGTTACAGGCTAAAGATGCAGTAACTGTAAAACGCATAGAAAAAGTCACCGATGTAGTGGAAGAACCGCTTGATTTCGCTGTCGTTAAGAAAAATGACGGCAATTTGGAACGCGGGAAGCAAGAAGTAGTGGAAGAAGGCAAAAAGGGATCTAAGAAAAACCACTTTGAAGTAGTGAAGGAAAACGGGAAAGTAGTATCCCGCAAGCTAGTCAAAGAGGAAACTGTGAAAAAGAGTGCGGACCGCATCGTTGCCATTGGCACAAAGGAGAAAGAGGCGCCTAAAGCTGTACCTGCCGTATCAAAGCCTGCTTCGGCAGCTCCTAAAGCCATCGCATCCAGAAATGACGATTCCGCTTCAAAAGAATTATATGTTACATCGACTGCTTACACTGCAAGCTGCAGCGGCTGTTCAGGCCGTACGGCTACCGGTGTGAACTTAAAGGCAAATCCAAACGCCAAAGTGATTGCTGTTGATCCCGGCGTTATTCCGCTGGGCACTAAGGTGCATGTAGAAGGCTACGGATACGCAGTAGCGGCAGATACAGGATCAGCCATCAACGGGAATAAGATTGATGTCTTTTTCCCTGACCAATCGTCAGCTATAAATTGGGGCAGCAAACGGGTGAAAATAAAAATCCTCGATTAATACTCACCTGTTTTCCAGCCGCTGAATGTATACAGACAGAGGGACGATCCCCTCTGTCTTTTTTATGGATTTTAACCGCTGAAGGGAAAACAGAGGGATTATATTTAACATGGATGTTGCGTTATAATAACGATAATTGACTTTCGAATATAAGACGATTCAGGAATTCCGAAAGTTTCATGATTTGGAGGAAAAAATGAAAATAAAAGAAATCATTGTAGTGGAGGGGCGCGACGATACAGTCGCCATTAAAAGAGCCGTCACTGCAGATACAATAGAAACAAATGGATCCGCGATCGGAGACGATGTGCTGGAGCGGGTCAGGCTTGCCCAGGCAGGCAGAGGCGTTATTATTTTTACCGATCCCGATTTTCCGGGAGAAAAGATAAGAAAGACGGTGGCTGAAGCAGTTCCAGGCTGCAAGCATGCATTCATCGAAAAAGCGGATGCGCGCCCCAAAAAAGGACGCGGAATTGGGGTTGAGCATGCTTCTCCTGAGGCCATTAGAGAAGCCTTGAGAGAAGTGAAGGCAGAAATGGCAGAGATCCCTTCTGACTGGAGCCAGGAAGACCTCCTTCAATACGGCCTTATCGGACATCCGTTGGCCAAGGTGCGCAGAGAAAAACTTGGAACGGAATTAAAAATCGGCTACACAAACGGTAAACAGCTGCTGAAAAGACTGCAGATGTTTCAGATATCCAGAAACCATTATGAAGACGCAATGAACAGGATCCTGCAG
This sequence comes from Metabacillus sp. 113a, assembly GCF_050107635.1. Lineage (NCBI taxonomy): Bacteria > Bacillati > Bacillota > Bacilli > Caryophanales > Bacillaceae > Metabacillus > Metabacillus sp. 113a. The sequence continues at coordinate 14,700 of NZ_JBNILJ010000023.1, forward strand.
GAGGAAGAAAAACATGACTAAAGATATCGCCACTCCGGCACGCACAAAAGAGATATTAAAAAAATACGGATTTTCTTTTAAAAAGAGCCTTGGCCAGAACTTTTTAATTGATACAAATGTTCTGCACCGGATCGTTGATCATGCAGAGGTAGGGGAAGAAACCGGGGTGATTGAAATCGGCCCCGGAATCGGAGCGCTGACTGAACAGCTTGCCAAACGGGCAAAAAAAGTAGTCGCCTTCGAGATTGACCAGCGCCTGCTGCCCATCCTTAGTGATACGCTGGCCTCCTGCACCAATGTTAAAATCATTCACGAAGACGTTCTGAAGGCGAACGTAAGGCAAGTAATCGAAGAAGAATTTAAAGACTGCAAAGAAGTGATGGTAGTAGCCAACCTTCCTTATTATGTGACGACACCGATTATTATGAAGCTTCTCGAAGATCAGCTTCCGCTAAAGGGAATTGTGGTCATGCTTCAGAAGGAGGTTGCCGACCGGATCGCTGCAACAGCCTCTACAAAGGAGTACGGCTCTCTTTCTATTGCGATTCAGTATTATACGGAAGCAAAAACGGTTATGACGGTTCCTAAGACCGTATTCATTCCCCAGCCGAATGTAGACTCCGCTGTGATTCGTCTGCTGAAGAGGGATAAACCGGCTGCTGAAATGCAAAACGAAGATTTCTTCTTCGAACTGATGAGAGCTTCGTTTGCTCAAAGAAGAAAAACGCTGATGAACAACATTCTCCAGCAATATCCTGTCGGAAAAGCTATTAAAGAGGAATTGGAGCAGCAGCTGAATGATGCAGGCATCGATCCAAGACGCCGGGGAGAATCGCTGACTATCGAGGAATTTGCAAAAGCATCCGATGTGCTTTATCCGCTGCTGAAAACGAAATAAGGATTGCTGCGGCCGGCCTGAAAAGAGGTGAAATCTTTTGAGGACCGGTCTTTTTTAGGTTCCTTTGAGCGGGAATGGTGTACCGCCGGCATTATGAAAAGCAAGGCGGGGGTCTTCCATGCGGCCCCCTGTGAACGCTAGATGGAAAAGCGGTGCCGGAGCAGCAAAACGGGAATTAACACGATGCCCTTGCGCGGTTTCGAGAAGGCATGTAGCATAATTTGTCGAGAAGTCGATATATGGGTGAAGTAGGTCGATATATAGGTGGAATAGGTCGATATAATAAAATTTCGGTCGATTTATTAGGAGTACCGGTCGATATAATTGAATCTGGGTCGATATCTTACGCATTCGCACCCCGGAGCCGCTTAAGTATCACCTAAAACAGGCGGTTCCGTACACAGGAGGCCCAAAATGCCCCGCTGAATGGGCTAAAAGGGCTGACCTCACTGTGAATGCTATGTGGAAAAGCGGTGCCAGAGCAGCAAAACGGGAATTAACACGACGCCATTGCGCTGTTTCGAGAAGGCATGTAGCATAATTTGTCGAGAAGTCGATATATGGGTGAAGTAGGTCGATATATAGGTGAAATAGGTCGATATAATAAAGTTTCGGTCGATTTATTAGGAGTACCGGTCGATATAATTGAATCTGGGTCGATATCTTACGCATTCGCGCCCCGGAGCCGCTCAAGTATCACCTAAAACAGGCGGTTCCGTACACAGGAGGCCCTAAATGTCCCGCTGAATGGGCTAAAAGGTGCTCCAACACGAAATATCTTATCAAAACAGAGACCCGAAAGCTGAAAGTCGCTGCAGAGAGTAAATACATATTACGTCACCAACCAAGACTTAAAAACTAGAACAACGATAAGAAGCAGGGGCTTGTACCTGCTTCTATAAAATTTGTGGCACATTCGATTGAAACGGTGCGGGAGCATTAGCTTTTCCCAGCGTGAGAGCCAGACACCCCCATACAAGCAAATCATCCCTAAGCGGCCGATTCTCTCCCCCGGTCAAGGCAAAAGACGCCTCCCGTCCGAGCAGCCCACGTCCTTCAAGCCTGAGCAAGCGCCCTCCGCTTTTCTTTGTTGTCCAGCTCCGGGCGTTAGGCTTTTGGCTACTTTTCTCCCCCGGTCAAGGCAAAAGACGCCTCCCGTCCGAGCAGCCCACGTCCTTCAAGCCTGAGCAAGCGCCCTCCGCTTTTCTTTGTTGGCGTTAGGCTTTTGGCTGCTTCTCTCCCCCGGTCAAGGCAAAAGACGCCTCCCGTCCGAGCAGCCCACGTCCTTCAAGCCTAAGCAAGCGCCCTCCGCATTTCTTTTCACCAAACGCGTTTTCCTACATAGGCTAAGAAAGGATCGATTTGCAGGTGTGTTCCAAAATTCCTGTTTTGGAGTGAGGATATGTCATTTACTATAGGGGACGTTGTTGCGCGTAAATCGTATCATTTAGATATGCTCTTTCGTGTGATTGATTTAAAAGCGGATGAGAGCGGAGAAACGGTTGCGGTTCTTTATGGAGAGGAGTTCCGGCTGATTGCGGATGCCCCATGTTCCGACCTTGTGGCGATCAGTCAGCGGGAGCTGAACCAGCGTCATGTTCAGCAGAAGGAAAAGCTTGATCAGTCTCTTTTCCTGCTAGAGCAGGATTATCAGCTGCTGAAAGAAAAAAGAGAGTATTACGCTACTGCGAGCTATAGCCATCAGGAGGATTTTTTTCACGTGCCTGGGAAGGTTCTTCATATGGATGGAGATCCGGTCTATCTTCAGAAGTGCTTATCGCTGTATGAAAAAATCGGAGTTCCCGTTCACGGTGTCCACTGTCTGGAAAAAGAGATGCCGGAAAAGGTGGGAGCCCTGCTCGCCCAATTCCGTCCTGATATTTTGGTTGTTACCGGCCATGATGCGTATTCCAAGCACAAAGGAAGTATGAGTGATTTGGAGGCATACCGGCATTCAAAGCATTTTGTGCAGGCGGTTATGAACGCAAGGAGCCGCATTCCCAATTTGGATCAGCTCGTGATTTTTGCAGGAGCGTGCCAGTCCCATTTTGAATCGCTGATCAGGGCTGGAGCTAATTTTGCAAGCTCACCTTCCAGAGTCAATATTCATGCTCTGGATCCTGTTTATATTGTTGCAAAAATAAGTTTTACCCCTTTTATTGAGAGGATCAACGTTTGGGACGTTCTCCGGAATACCCTCACAAGAGAGAAGGGGCTTGGAGGGGTCGAAACAAAAGGTGTGCTCCGCACGGGCATGCCATATAAACGAATTCAGACCGTGCAGGAGTAAAACCGCTTTCTATGAGCGGTTTTTATTCTGGTGCATAAATTTAATATTCCTGAAAATATTTACATAAAAGCACGGATGGAAGTGCATAATAGGTGCGAAGGTTAGAACATATTGTAGAAATAATTTTGTTGACAATGCTGTTTAGCGACTGTATAATTTAAATTTTATTTGACTTTAGAGCGCTAAAGAGGTATAATGGTTAACAGTGAGGTGGATGCAATGGCGAAGACTTTAACCGATATCAAAAACACATTGGATTTGAATCTGGGCAAAAGATTGACATTGAAGGCAAATGGAGGACGCAGAAAGACCGTGGAGAGATCCGGGGTGCTTGCTGAGACCTATCCATCCGTCTTTATCGTAGAATTGGATCAGGATGAAAATGCTTTTGAAAGAGTATCATACAGCTATGCAGATGTTCTCACCGAAACTGTTCAATTAACTTTTTTTGAAGATGCATCAGGAGCATTGGCTTTAAGCGGGCAGTAGACAATTTGTTTGCTGCTTTTTTTATTGGAAAAAAGGAGCCCTTTCGTCTGCCGGATTTCAGCACCATTCTTTATGTGCTCCCTGATTTCGCCTTTCTTTACATATATTCAAGGCAGTACAATCCCCCCTGTGGAGCATACTAAGCGTGTCCTGGCTATGCCGGGCATGATCCAGCATTCATGAGGGGGTTCGATTCATGGGCAGAAGAAAAGGAGTCATGACGGAAAGTTTTAAGTATGAGCTTGCGAAGGATTTAGGCTTTTACGAAACCGTAATGAGCGAAGGCTGGGGCGGAATCCGTTCCAGAGATGCCGGCAACATGACGAAAAGAGCCGTAGAGCTTGCAAAAGAGCATATGGCCTCCCAGATGAATTCACGCTGATGATGCGAGCAGCCTCTTTTAGGGGCTGCTCGTTTTTGTTTCAGCCCCTCTGCCAGCGGTGCCTATCCATAAAAAACACCGGTACATGTTTAAGATTTTCTCTAAAGGAAAAAGTGATTTTAAGAACATCCATCTGACTGCTGCGCCTGCCCGGGCTGAAACATCTGCTTTAAGCCCGGGCAGATGCGGACAATCCGCAAGAGAAAAAAAGACGCAGAGGAACTCTCTTTAAGGCATGGAATCTTTCCCAATGCTTGCAGGACCTGCTGATCCTGTCGAAAAACAGCAATATTTCTCTTCTTTTTGTGGTACAATGTGGATACAATTTTAGTTCGTTTTAGAAGCAGGTGAAAGAATGCGTATTCTCGAAAAAGCGCCAGCGAAAATTAATTTATCACTGGATGTTTTACATAAAAGAAAAGATGGATTTCATGAAGTGGAAATGGTAATGACGACAATCGATCTGGCTGACAGGATTGAATTGATTGACCTGGGTCCTTCCGGGGGAATTACGATTACTTCGCATAACCGGTTTGTTCCGGATGATCACCGGAATCTGGCGTACCAGGCGGCGAGTATCCTGAAGGAGCGCTATGGCATTAAGCGCGGAGTATCCATCGGCATTACAAAGGTTATTCCGGTTGCAGCAGGACTTGCAGGCGGCAGCAGTGATGCCGCAGCTGCTCTGAGAGGGCTGAATCGGTTATGGAACCTCGGTTTATCTCTTGATGAACTGGCGGTAATCGGAGCCGAGATTGGTTCTGATGTTTCTTTCTGTGTGTACGGGGGCACCGCACTGGCTACCGGCAGAGGCGAAAAAATCCGTCATATTGAAGCTCCGCCGCACTGCTGGGTTATATTGGCCAAGCCAGCAGCGGGGGTATCGACAGCAGATGTCTACCGCGGGCTTAGGCTTGACCGAGTTGTCCATCCTCATACAGGCAGAATGGTTGAAGCAATCCAGGAAAAGGACTACGAAGGAATCTGCAGAAACATGGGGAACGTTTTAGAGACCGTTACTCTAAACATGCAGCCTGAAGTTGCAATGATCAAGGACCAGATGAAACGGTTCGGAGCAGACGCCGTTTTAATGAGCGGAAGCGGACCGACCGTCTTTGGACTCGTCCAGTATGAATCAAAGGTTCACCGCATCTACAATGGTCTCAGGGGATTTTGCGATCAGGTATTTGCTGTAAGAATGCTGGGTGAGCGATGTGAACTTGATTAAATCCGTATATTAAGATATATTATCTTTAACAATATTCGGATTTTGGGGGTTATTCCATGAAGCTTCGTCGAAGCGGCAGACTCGTGGACATGACGAATTATATGCTTAATCATCCGCATTCGCTTGTCCCTCTTACGTATTTTTCAGAAAGATACCAGTCTGCAAAATCATCGATCAGTGAAGATTTAACCATTATTAAGCAGACGTTTGAACAGCAGGGAGTCGGGTCCCTGCAAACCGTCCCGGGAGCAGCCGGGGGAGTGAAATTTGTGCCCGGCATGCATCACGAAGAAGCCCGTGCCATTATTGATTCTCTTAAAGGCCGGATGGCGGCGCCGGATCGGCTTCTTCCGGGGGGATATCTGTATCTGACCGATATTCTCGGAGATCCGGCTTTGGTCAACAAAGTCGGCAGAATGTTCGCATCCGTTTTTGCCGACCGGGAAATCGATGTTGTCATGACTGTAGCAACGAAAGGCATTCCTCTCGCTTATGCTGCTGCAAACGACTTAAATGTCCCCGTTATTATTGTGAGAAGGGACAGTAAGGTCACAGAGGGTTCTACGGTCAGCATTAATTATGTGTCCGGTTCATCCAAAAGGATTCAGACAATGGTTCTGGCAAAAAGAAGTCTCAAGGAAGGCTCCAACGTGCTGATCATTGATGACTTTATGAAAGCCGGCGGGACCATTAATGGAATGGTCAGCCTTCTGGACGAGTTTCAGGCTAAGGTTGCGGGCATTGGCGTATTGGTAGAAACGGAAGGCGCGGAAGAAAGGCTCGTGGATGAATACATTTCGCTTGTCAAATTAACCGGTGTCGATGTGAAGGGCAAACAGATTGAACTGCAGGAAGGCAATTTTTTTGATTTTGCAAAAAAATAAACCTGTCTTGTCAGCGCATACATGGTTCGCGGCAACCGGCCGGATTTCCACTAAATAGTTAACTCATTAACAGCCTGCCAAATAAAGGAGCGGATGAAAAATGGAAATCATTCAAACAGCTAAAGCGCCTGCAGCGATCGGCCCTTATTCCCAGGGGATGATTGTGAACAACCTGGTCTTTACTTCCGGTCAGATCCCTCTGAAAGCAGATGGGGAAATGGTCTCTGGAGATGTGAAAATCCAGACCCGCCAGGTTTTTGCTAATCTTAAAGCGGTACTCGAACAAGCCGGGAGCTCGCTTGAGCAGGTTGTAAAAGCGACTGTTTTTATTAAAGATATGAATGATTTTGGTGAGATCAATGAAGTGTATGGGGAATATTTTCATACACACAAGCCTGCACGATCCTGTGTGGAAGTGGCCAGACTGCCAAAAGACGCACTAATTGAGATTGAATGCATTGCTCTAACTAAGTAATATACCCAAGTCAATAAGAAAACCTTCCTACCTTTCCCTGATTTTTCAAAAAAAATTCCACATCTTGCAGGATTTCAGAAATTTCCGTGGAATTCATACTGTAAAGTTTTTCATCCAGGGAAAAGGTGGTGAACATAATGGAAGTGACTGACGTAAGATTACGCCGCGTAAACACAGAAGGCCGCATGAGAGCCATTGCATCCATTACTCTTGATCACGAATTTGTTGTACATGACATTCGTGTAATCGATGGGAATAATGGCTTATTTGTTGCAATGCCAAGCAAAAGAACTCCTGATGGAGAATTCCGCGATATTGCCCATCCTATAAATTCCGGGACGCGCGGCAAAATTCAGGAAGCTGTATTGAATGAGTACCACAGGCTTGGAGAAATGGAAGAAGTTGAATTTGAAGAAGCAGGTGCTTCCTAAAATATGATGCCCTTGTTACAGTGTAACAGGGGTTTACTTATGCGCTGCTGTCTTCTCCGCTTCCAGAAATCCTCCAGTTTATCCTTTCTAAACTCCCGCTATGATAGTCCCATCCGCTGTTTTGAGAATGTGAAATATATTGGTACTTTTTGTTCCTGCCTTGAAAAGAAGACTTATTTAAGATATATTTTTTAATGGATAAATAGGGATACTTGGGAGGCTTACACATGGAAAATCGTTATGCAGTCGTTCTGGCAGCTGGTCAAGGTACACGTATGAAGTCCAAGCTTTATAAAGTTTTACACCCTGTATGCGGCAAACCAATGGTTCAGCATGTAGCAGATGAAATGTCCAAATTGAATCTCAGCAAAATGGTAACCATTATTGGACACGGGGCAGACATGGTAAAGGCTCAGCTTGGAGAAAAAAGTGAATATGCTTTGCAAAGCGAGCAGCTTGGAACCGCTCATGCGGTCATGCAGGCTTCAAGCCAGCTGAATGATCTTGAAGGCACAACGATCGTTGTATGCGGCGACACTCCGCTGATTACATCTGAGACGATGGAGAATCTGCTTTCCCATCACAGCGAGACAAACTCCAAAGCTACAATTTTGACAGTAAAGGCAGAGGATCCAGCAGGATACGGACGGATTGTCCGCAATGATGCCGGGCTTGTTGAGAAGATTGTCGAGCACAAGGATGCTACAGCAGAAGAACGCAGGATTGATGAAATTAACACAGGTACATACTGCTTTGATAACAAACTGCTTTTTGAAACATTGAGCAAGGTTTCAAATGATAACGTGCAGGGAGAATACTATCTGCCTGATGTAATTGAAATCCTCAAAAACGAAGGTGAAATCGTTTCAGCCTACCAGACGGATTCTTTCGAGGAATCTCTGGGTGTTAATGACCGGGCAGCGCTCTCTCAAGCGGAAAAATATATGAAAAAACGCATCAACATCTCCCACATGCGCAGCGGAGTTACCCTGATTGACCCTGAACAGACCTACATTTCAGCGGATGCTGTGATCGGCAGAGATACAGTTATTTACCCAGGAACAATCATTAAAGGGGATGTGAAAATCGGAGAGGACTGTGAGATCGGTCCAAACTCTGAAATTAAAGACAGTGTGATCGGGGACCGGACTGTCATCCGCCAATCTGTAGTCCATGACAGTGAAATCGGTAATGAAGCAGCCGTAGGGCCGTTTGCTCATATTCGCCCGCAATCTTCCATTGCTGATGAAGTGAAGATCGGCAACTTTGTGGAAGTAAAGAAATCAGCGATGGGCAAAGGAAGCAAAGCCTCCCACTTGAGCTACATCGGGGATGCGGAAATCGGAGCAGATGTGAATCTCGGATGCGGTTCGATCACGGTTAATTATGATGGGAAAAATAAAGCACTGACAAAGGTGGAAGATGGGGCGTTTATCGGATGCAATTCCAACTTGATTGCACCGGTAACCATTGGTCAGGGAGCCTATGTCGCAGCAGGCTCGACGATTACTGAAGATGTGCCGGGACAAGCGCTATCGGTTGCACGCGCCCGACAAGTCAATAAAGAGGACTATGTCGGCCGGCTGAGTATGAATCAAAATTCTATATCCTAATTGGAGGTTCACCACATTATGTCAAATCAGTACGGCGATGCAAATTTAAAGATTTTCTCATTGAATTCCAATCCTGCCCTTGCAGAGGATATCGCAAGCGTAGTTGGCGTTCAGCTTGGAAAATGCTCAGTAACCCGTTTCAGTGACGGGGAGATCCAAATCAACATTGAAGAAAGTATCCGCGGCTGTGATGTGTACATCATTCAGTCTACAAGTGGACCGGTAAATGAACACTTGATGGAGCTTTTAATTATGATTGATGCGCTAAAGCGTGCTTCGGCTAAAACGATCAATATTGTGATGCCTTACTACGGTTATGCACGACAGGACCGTAAAGCCCGTGCACGCGAGCCGATTACAGCGAAGCTTGTAGCAAATCTTCTGGAAACAGCCGGTGCGAACCGTGTGATTACCCTTGATTTGCATGCGCCTCAGATCCAAGGTTTCTTTGATATTCTGATTGACCATTTAATGGGTGTGCCAATTCTTGGAGACTATTTCAGCAAAAAGGACCTTAAAGACATCGTCATCGTTTCACCTGATCACGGAGGGGTTACAAGAGCCCGCAAACTCGCTGACCGCCTGAAAGCGCCGATTGCGATTATTGATAAACGCCGGCCTCGCCCGAATGTCTCAGAAGTAATGAACATTGTCGGTAATGTCGAAGGAAAGACGGCTATCCTGATTGATGATATTATCGATACAGCCGGTACCATCACTCTTGCTGCCAATGCACTTGTTGAAAATGGAGCATCGGAAGTATATGCATGCTGTACGCATCCTGTTCTTTCCGGTCCTGCGATTGAAAGAATCGAAAATTCCAAAATTAAAGAGCTTGTCGTAACCAACTCAATCAGCCTGCCTGAAGAAAAGAAAATCAGCAAGGTAATCGAGCTTTCCGTTGCGCCTTTAATTGGAGAAGCCATCATTCGCGTCCATGAAGAGCAGTCAGTAAGCACGCTTTTTGATTAAGACAGCGGGCGGATTTTTTCAGTATCGGCTTTAAGATCTTATGTTTAGACCGGCTTAATTGTGGGAATTGACTATAATAAGCAATTTATCACGATGTTAGGAAGGTGTAGGACATGAGCACAACCATTAAAGCACAGGAAAGAAAAAATTTAAAAAACTCTGCTACAAGAGCTATTCGTTTGCAAGGCCATGTGCCTGGCATCATATACGGATATAAAACAGAAAACAAAGCGGTATCCCTTGACAGCATTGACCTGCTGAAAACATTGCGTGATGAAGGCCGCAATGCCATCATTAAGCTTGATGTGGACGGTAAAACGCATTCTGTCATGGTGAATGATATGCAGATGGATACTATGAAAAATGAGATCCTTCATGCGGATTTCCTTGCAGTTAATCTGGATTCTGAAGTGGATGTGGAAGTGCCGCTTCACTTAACCGGTGACGCCCAGGGAGTAAAAGATGGCGGAGTGCTTCAGCAGCCGCTTTACCAAGTATCTGTCACAGCTAAACCGAGCGATATTCCTCAAAGTATAGAGGTGGATATCTCAAACCTGGCTGTCAACGATACCATTACTGTATCTGATTTGAAGGATGAGAAAAAATATACCATCAACAATGAAGACGATGAAGTGATTGCTTCTATTCTTCCTCCTCAAGCTGAAGAAGAAATTGATTCCGGCGAAGAGCAGGAGCCTGGTGAACCTGAAAACGCTGAAGGGCGTGAAGGGGAAGAGCAAAGCGAATAAGAAGGAAACTTTATGGATGGCTGGCCAAGCAGACTGTTTTGGGCCAGCCTCTTTTCTATGTTCAAAAACTTTTCTATAATATAATAAGGGCTAGAACGCAATTTATATGGCTGAACGGCCAATGCAGCGATAAAGGTGGGAATGGCTTGAAAGTTTTTATTGGACTCGGGAACCCGGGTAAGCAGTATGCAGAAACACGTCACAACGCTGGTTTTATGGTTATAGATGAACTGTCACGCCGTTTGTCTATTCCGCTTGACCGTTCCAAATTTAACGGAATATACGGGATGGGTATGGCAGGCGGTACGAAGGTATTGCTCGTTAAGCCGCTTACATATATGAACTTGTCCGGAGAGTGCGTGCGTCCATTAATGGATTTCTATGAAGTTCCGGATGAGGATATGGCCGTCATTTATGATGACCTTGATTTGCCTGCGGGGAAAATCAGGCTGCGCACTAAGGGAAGCGCAGGCGGGCATAACGGAATCAAGTCCATGATCCAGCATTTCGGAACCCAGGAATTTAACCGGGTGCGGATTGGAATTGACCGTCCGCCGAGCGGAATGAAGGTGCCGGATTATGTCCTTGGAACCTTTTCCAAGGAAGAACAGCCTCTCATTAAAGGCGCAGTCATCCGCTCTGCAGAAGCATGTGAAGAATGGCTTGGCAAACCGTTTTTGCAGGTGATGAACGATTATAATCAGGTTAAGGAAGTATAATGGATTCCTCAAGCGTTTATACTAACTGTAAAAAGCGTATGGAGGAAATATGGCATACCATTATTATTGCAGGCATTGCGGAGTTAAAGTAGGCAGTCTCGAAAAAGAGGCAGCCCATAGCGGAGAATTGGGATTTCACCATCTATCCAGTGAGGAGAGACAGGAGATGATCCGCTACGCGTCGAATGGAGATATAGAGGTTAAAACCATTTGCGAGGATTGCCAGGAAGCGCTTGACCGCAATCCTGCCTTTCATCAAGTGGAAAAGTTCATACAATAAAAAGCTTTGGCTTTTAGACCCAAAGCGTTTTTCTATTTGTCTGCTGAGCAGGAAAAAGACAAATTTTGCGGAAGGAGGGAAAGGCATGAAAAGTCTGCACTCATTTTTTTATGAAAATGAAGATTTTAATACGGTTGCTGCCGGCTTGAAGGAAGGGCTTAGGGAACAGCTGCTGGCTGGGCTTTCAGGTTCAGCCAGGTCTCTATTCACCTCCTCTTTATATATGAAAACAGGAGAATCTGTACTTGTCGTAACGCACAATCTTTATCAGGCGCAGAAGGTTTTCGAGGATTTGGCAAATTTAGCGGGGAAGGATGTATTTCTTTATCCGGTGAATGAACTGATTGCCTCTGATATGGCTGTAGCGAGCCCGGAGCTGATGTCTCAGCGGATGGAGGTGCTGAACCACCTCGTGTCCGGCAATAAAGGCATTATCGTAGCCCCGGCTGCGGCACTGAGAAGGCTTTTGCCCCCAAAGGATTTGTGGAAATCAAGCCAGAAGATTATTTCAGCAGGTGAAGAGCTGGACACGGATGCTTTGTACAGATGGCTTGGGCAAATTGGATATGAACGCGCAAACATGGTTTCGGCACCGGGAGAATTCAGTGTAAGAGGTGGGATTATTGATATTTATCCTCTTACTGAAGAAAACCCTGTAAGAATTGAACTATTTGATATCGAAGTGGACTCGATCCGGTCCTTTGATCTTGCGGATCAGCGCTCTCTTCATAAAATGGATCAGGTGAGCCTTGGGCCTGCAAAGGAAATCCTCCTTCAGAGGGAGCATTTGGAGCGCTGCGGGCAGAAGCTGGAAGAAGCCCTCTCAAAGTCCTTGAAAAAGCTTAAGAGTGATCAGCAGAAGGAACTGCTGCTGCAAAACACCCGATATGAACTGGAGATGCTCAAGGATGGGCAGGTTTCAGAAGAGATGCATAAATATCTTTCCTTCTTTTACGAAAAGCCTGCTAGTTTGCTAGACTATTTTGAAGGAACATCCACGATTGTTATGGATGAAATCAGCCGGATCCATGAGATGATGGAGCAGCTGGACAATGAAGAAGGTGATTGGATAACAAGCATGCTTGAAAACGGAAAGATCGTTCATGAGGCGGTTATTTCGCATGAACAGCCGTTAGTCAAGCCATCCAACCCCGTAGTCTACCTATCCCTTTTCCTGCGGCATGTACCGCATACAAGCCCTCAGAACATCCTGAACGTTTCATGCAAGCAGATGCAGAACTTCCATGGTCAGATGAACGTACTGAAAGGTGAACTGGACCGCTGGAACAAAGGAAAGTTTATTACGGTATTTCTCGGGGCAAATGCGGAGCGGGTCACGAAGCTTGAACAAGTTCTGAAGGATTATGATATGGAGGCCTCCATTATAAAAGACGGAGATCCATTAAAGCCCGGTAAAGCTTATATTCTGGAGGGAGATCTTCAGACAGGCTTTGAATTGCCGCTTCAGAAAGTGGCCGTAATTACAGAGGAAGAGCTTTTTAAAAAACGTGTGAAAAAGCAGCCGAGACGCCAAAAGCTATCCAATGCAGAACGGATTAAAAGCTATTCCGAGCTCCAGGCAGGCGATTACGTGGTGCACATTAACCATGGAATCGGTAAATACCTGGGAATTGAAACGCTTGAAATCAATGGAAATCATAAGGATTATCTGAATATCCACTATCAGGGGACAGATAAACTTTACGTACCGGTTGAGCAAATTGATCAGGTCCAGAAATATGTAGGGTCTGAAGGAAAAGAACCGAAGATCTATAAACTTGGCGGCAACGATTGGCGGCGGGTGAAGAAAAAGGTAGAATCGTCCGTTCAGGATATTGCAGATGACCTTATTAAGCTGTACGCCGAAAGGGAAGCAAGCGTCGGCTATGCCTTCTCTCCGGACGGGGAGATGCAGCGCGACTTCGAAGCCGCTTTCCCTTATCAGGAGACAGAAGACCAAATCCGCTCCATTCATGAAATCAAGCTGGATATGGAACGGGAAAGGCCGATGGACCGCCTGCTGTGCGGAGATGTGGGCTATGGAAAAACAGAAGTTGCCATCCGGGCAGCCTTCAAAGCCATTGCAGACGGGAGACAGGTTGCCCTCCTTGTTCCGACGACCATTCTGGCACAGCAGCATTATGAAACAGTGCGTGAGCGGTTCCAGGACTATCCAATGACGGTCGGCCTTCTCAGCCGGTTCCGGACACGCAAGGAAATGAATGAAACAACAAAGGGGCTGGAGAATGGAACAGTTGATCTTGTGATCGGCACCCACCGTCTCCTTTCCAAGGATGTAAAATATAAAAATCTCGGCCTGCTGATCATTGATGAGGAGCAGCGCTTCGGAGTAACCCATAAGGAAAAAATTAAACAAATGAAGGCAAATGTGGATGTGCTGACTTTGACAGCCACCCCAATCCCGAGAACGCTTCATATGTCAATGCTCGGCGTAAGGGACCTTTCTGTTATTGAAACCCCACCGGAAAACCGTTATCCTGTGCAGACTTATGTAGTGGAAAACAACGGGGGACTGGTCAGAGAAGCGATTGAACGTGAGCTTTCAAGGGGAGGACAGGTCTACGTTCTCTACAACCGCGTCGAAGACATCAGCCGGAAAGCAGATGAAATCTCTATGCTGGTTCCGGATGCAAGGGTCTCGTATGCCCACGGACAGATGACGGAAAACGAGCTTGAATCCGTCATGCTCAACTTCCTTGAAGGCCAGTCCGATGTTTTAGTCAGTACAACCATTATTGAGACCGGAGTTGACATTCCAAACGTCAATACACTGATCGTCTATGATGCGGACAAAATGGGATTATCCCAGCTTTATCAGCTCAGGGGGCGTGTCGGCCGTTCAAACCGGGTTGCCTATGCGTATTTTACATACCGCAAGGATAAAGTGCTGACAGAAGTTGCAGAAAAAAGACTGCAGGCCATCAAAGAATTCACAGAGCTCGGATCCGGGTTCAAAATTGCGATGAGGGATTTGTCCATCAGGGGAGCGGGAAACCTTCTTGGCGCCCAGCAGCATGGATTTATAGACTCAGTTGGGTTTGACCTCTATTCCCAGATGCTGAAAGAAGCCATTGAAGAACGCAAAGGCGATGCACCGAAGGAAAAAGCATTTGAAACGGAAATCGACCTTGACCTGGATGCTTACATTCCGGAAGCATACATTGCAGACGGTAAACAGAAGATCGATATGTATAAACGATTCAGAGGCATTGCTTCCCTTGAGGACCTTACTGAACTGAAGGAGGAGATGACAGACCGTTTTGGAACCTATCCTTCAGAGGTCGGCTACCTCTTTAAAGTGGCGGAAGCGAAGCTGTATGCTGTACGCGAACAGGTGGAAACGATCAAGGAAGCGAAAGATGTCATTCACATGTCTATCAGTGAAGCAGCGAGCAAGCTTGCGGACGGGCAAAAGCTGTTCGAGCTAAGCAGCAAATACGGAAGAAAAGTAGGGCTCGGAATGGATGCGAACAAACTCAAAATCTCCATCCAGACTAAGGGGCTTATAGCAGATGAGCGGCTAACGATCCTGCTCGGATTGCTGAAAGGCCTGCAGAACGTGAAAAAAGAGGAAATTTCCGCCAGCTGATCTTTTGCTTTTATTTTCATTTATTGTGTGTATATTCCCTTTATTGTGAAGGATACTAACCTCAACAAAGGGTGGGTGCTGCAAAATGCATAGCACTCACCCAGTATCAATTCACCAGATGAAAGTGAGGCAGCAATAGATGAAAGCAACTGGCATAGTTCGTCGAATTGATGATTTAGGTCGTGTCGTCATTCCAAAAGAAATCCGGAGAACGCTTCGTATCCGTGAAGGAGATCCGCTGGAGATCTTTGTAGACCGCGATGGGGAAGTCATTCTAAAGAAATACTCTCCAATCAGCGAGCTTGGGGATTTTGCAAGAGAATATGCAGATGCATTATACGACAGCATGGGCAACCCGGTACTTATATGTGACAGAGACGCATTTATTGCCGTATCAGGCGGCTCTAAGAAAGAATACCTTAACCGCAACATCAGCGAAGACATTGAAAAAGCAATGGAAGAAAGAAGCTCCGTACTAAAGACCGAAGCAGGAGAAATCCAGCTGCTTGAAGGTGTAAAAGAAGAAGTCAAAGCCTATACAATCGGCCCGATCATTGCCAATGGAGATCCGATTGGCGCAGTCGTCATCTTTTCAAAAGAGGGAACCCTTGGAGAAGTGGAGAAAAAAGCGGTAGAAACGGCAGCCGGCTTTCTTGCACGCCAGATGGAGCACTAGGTTTCGATCTTATTATATGTACTTTAAAAAGGCAGCCCGAAGCAGGCTGCCTTTTGACGTATCGGAAGAAAAATTCATCAGACCTTTGAAGCTGAAAAGCGGCCCTCTCTTACCTCCGCAAACTGGTGCCCATTGACTCAAACCACATTTCCGTTCAGGTACCGGGCTGGCGCTCTGGATCCAGCTCCGGGCGCTAGCCCCTCGGCCGCTTCGCTTTCTCAGGCCCGCAGGAGGCGGGTCAGTTCTGTGTTGCGGCAGGATGCCGCGGTTTTAACAGAACTTCCTTAAGAAGCGCCTCTCGGTCGAAAGCTCCACCGTCTGTCGGGGCTGAACAAGCGCCCTCCGACTCAACCCACATTTTCGTTCAGGTACCGGGCTTGCGCTCTGGATCCAGCTCCGGGCGCTAGCCCCTCGGCCGCTTCGCTTTCTCAGGCCCGCGGGAGGCGGGTCAGTTCTGTGTTGCGGCAGGATGCCGCGGTTTTAACAGAACTTCCTTAAGAAGCGCCTCTCGGTCGAAAGCTCCACCGTCTGTCGGGGCTAAGCAAGCGCCCTCCGACTCAACCCACATTTTCGTTCAGGTACCGGGCTGGCGCTCTGGATCCAGCTCCGGGCGCTAGCCCCTCGGCCGCTTCGCTTTCTCAGGCCCGCGGGAGGCGGGTCAGTTCTGTGTTGCGGCAGGATGCCGCGGTTTTAACAGAACTTCCTTAAGAAGCGCC
>NZ_JBNILJ010000024.1:0-26621 GCF_050107635.1 Metabacillus sp. 113a
GCGGGTCAGTTCTGTGTTGCGGCAGGATGCCGCGGTTTTAACAGAACTTCCTTAAGAAGCGCCTCTCGGTCGAAAGCTCCACCGTCTGTCGGGGCTAAGCAAGCGCCCTCCGACTCAACCCACATTTCCGTTCAGGTACCGGGCTGGCGCTCTGGATCCAGCTCCGGGCGCTAGCCCCTCGAGGTCATAAGCCCCTTTTCCTGCGGAAGGAAAGATCACCTTCCTCCGGAAAATGGTCTTATGCTTGTCGGGGCTGAACAAGCGCCCTCCGCTTTTCATGTGATATAATATCTTCGTTAGTTGATGTGGAAGGAGAATGGGGATGGCGGTGCCGTCTAGAAAGAGTGTGATTTGGCAGGGTGCTTTTGTGTTGACGCTTGCCGGATTGCTAACAAAAATTATGAGCGCAGCCTATCGGGTGCCCTATCAGAATATTGTCGGTGATATAGGCTTTTACATATATCAGCAGGTGTATCCGCTTTACGGGATTTCCATCATGCTGGCTACTTCAGGCTTCCCAGTGATTGTTTCTAAGTTATTTGCCGAATATGGGGAAGGTCTCAACCCGGCTGATTTGCGGAAAATTTGGAGGGTGAGCAGCTTATTCCTCGTTTTTGCAGGTCTTTTAAGTTTTCTTGTCCTTTATACAGGGGCTGAGCGCATTGCCGGAATGATGGGCGATATGCATTTAAAGCCTCTGATCGAAATTGTTTCTTTTTCCTTTTTGCTAGTTCCCTTTATCTCGGTTTTAAGAGGATATTTCCAGGGGATGCATCATATGTTTCCGACGGCTCTTTCACAGGTGATTGAGCAGGCATTCCGGGTAGTGACCATTATTGGGATTGCCTACATCCTTTTAAAAAATGGGAGTAATTTATATGAAGCGGGGCAAGGGGCTCTTTTTGGGTCTCTGACTGGCGGTGCAGCAGCATTAATTGTTTTGGCGGTCTACTGGTTCAGGCGTGATCAGCGGGAGCTGAATGGCCCGGTGATGCCATCTTCTATTCGGACGATGGATTTGATTAAGGATCTGGTCCTGTTTACATTTACCATCTGCGTAAGCAGCGTTTTGCTTATTTTAATTCAGCTTGTCGATGCGCTTCAGCTCTTTTCTATGCTGACTGAAAAAGGGATGGATCCAACGGCAGCTAAAATTGCAAAAGGAATTTATGACCGGGGGCAGCCGCTCATCCAGCTTGGAACGGTTGTGGCGACCTCTTTATCCTTGTCGCTCGTCCCGCTTATATCCAGTGCAAAAAGGAGAAACGACGAAAAATTTATTAAAGATAAAATTAATTTGTCCATAAAGGTTTGTCTGGCTGTTGGGGCTGCTGCTACAGCAGGTCTCATTGGAATCGTGGAAGAAACAAATATTATGCTGTTCCGGAACAATTACGGATCTGACATTTTAGGCATTCTGAGTCTGTCAATCCTGTTTACCTCACTATCCATGACGATAGCAGCCATCCTTCAAGGGCTGAATGAAACGATTTATCCTGCCGTTTCCGTTATTGCAGGGGTTGCAGTAAAGATTATGCTGAATACAGCGCTTATCCCCCGCTATGAAGCAGATGGAGCCGCTGTTGCATCGGTGGCGGCGTTTTTTACGGTAGCAGTGTTAAATGTAATGTTTCTTAGGAAAAAACAATACAAACTTTACGAGTACGGGAGTGTGCTCAAAATTGCCCTCGCCTCCCTTTTAATGTTCGCTGTTTTAAAAGGGTATATGGCAGGGTTTGAGTGGGCGTTCGGACGGAACAGAACACTCGCTTCCATTGAAGCGCTCACGGCTGTTGCTGTTGGAGGAGCCATCTACGTGATAGCGATTATTAAGCTCCGCGTATTTAACGATGATGAACTTAATATCGTTCCATTCGGGACAAAAATCAGGCTTTGGTCGCAGAAAAAAAGGGATGTGAAAAAATGAATACCATTCATATTGCAGGCCTTGGGGCAGGGGACATCGAACAGCTGCCGCTCGGCATATACCGTCTTCTCCAATCATCAGACCGGCTGTATGTCCGGACGATGGATCATCCGGTATTGGAAGAGATGAAGGGTGAAATGAATATAACCGGATCATTCGATGATATTTATAGGAAACATCATGAATTTGAAAAGGTATATGAAGAAATTGCTTCCCTTCTGATGGAGGAGGCAAAGAAAGGCGACGTTGTCTACGCTGTACCCGGACATCCGATGGTAGCAGAAAAAACGGTCCAAATTCTGCTTGATCAGGCAGAACAGGGGACGGTTGAAGTTCGTGTCGCTGGTGGACAAAGCTTTCTGGATGCATCATTCGCTGCCTTAAAAATCGATCCAATTGACGGTTTTCAATTGGCTGACGCCTTGACTGTCAGACGGGGTGATTTAAATTTTCAGCAGCATATCGTGCTGTGCCAGATGTATGACCGGATGGTGGCCTCGGAGGTCAAGCTCACATTAATGGAGGAGCTTCCCTTTGACTATGAAGTATATATTGTAACGGCAGCGGGGAGCAGGCACGAAAAGATAGTAAAGGTTCCGCTTTTTGAGGTGGACCGTGCCTCATCCCTATCCAACCTAACGAGTCTTTACATCCCGCCTGTGGAGGACGAGAAGCTTCTCTACCACCGGTTTGATGCATTCAGAGGGATCATTGCTGCTTTGAGGGGACCGGGCGGATGTCCCTGGGATCAGAAGCAGACCTTCCATTCTTTGAAGAAATACTTAATCGAAGAATGCTATGAGCTGCTCGATGCCATCGAGTCTGATGATGTTGATCATATGATAGAGGAAATGGGAGACGTGCTTCTTCAGGTTGTGCTTCAGGCACAAATCGGAGAGGATGAAGGGCTGTTTACCATTGACGAAGTGATTCGGACGATTTCCGAAAAAATGATCCGTCGCCACCCGCATGTCTTTGGCGACAGGACTGCTGAGACGGCAGAGCAAGTCGTGGCAAACTGGGAAGAAATTAAGAAGCAGGAAGGAAAAGCGGCTAAGGAATCCCTGCTTGACTCTGTTCCTTCAGCATTGCCTGCCCTGTCCAAAGCCTTTCAGCTTCAGAAAAAAGCAGCGAAGGCAGGATTTGACTGGGAGCAGGCAGAGGATGCCTGGCTAAAGGTGAAAGAAGAGCTTCTTGAATTTGAGGAAGAGCTGAAAAGCCGGCCTTATGAAAACAACAGGGATCTGTTAAAGGAATTCGGAGACCTGCTTTTTGCTCTCGTCAATATTAGCCGGTTCCTGAAAATAGAGCCGGAAGAAGCATTGGCAGCGACGAATCAAAAATTTACTTTCCGGTTCAGGCACATAGAGAAAAGAGCCAATGAGAATCAGGAAAAGCTGGAAGAATTAACGCTTGAAGAAATGGATCGCTACTGGAATGAAGCGAAAGAATTGGAATAGATAGAAAGAAGGGGCTTATATGAGACTTGATAAATTTCTGAAGGTGTCAAGACTGATTAAACGGCGGACACTTGCAAAAGAAGTAGCTGATCAGGGGCGCATTGAGATCAACGGAACCGCAGCCAAAGCAAGCTCAACCGTTAAAGAAGGCGATGAGATGGTCATCCGCTTTGGCCATCCGCTTTGGCCAAAAACGTGTCACGGTGAGAGTGGACCACTTGAAGGAAACCACAAAAAAAGAAGCAGCCGCTGAAATGTATACGATCATTAAAGAAGAAAAACTCGGCGAAAACTGATTCTGACCAGAGGGCTTGTTCTTTTTCCCCAAATCCGTTCATAGATATGAATAAAACATTTATGAGACGGGGGGAAAGAGCGTGAATTACTATCAGCAAAATCAGCCTCAAAACAAAACCTTGCCCGAAGAGCACGATTTAATTATGAAAGGCAGGAAGCTGCTTGATATCACAGGAGTCAAGGAAGTGGAAAGCTTTGATAATGAAGAGTTTCTTCTGGACACCGTCATGGGAGCTCTTGCAATAAAAGGGGAAAACCTTCAAATGCAAAACCTCGATGTGGATAAAGGGATCGTATCCATTAAGGGGCGCATTCTGGATATTGTTTATCTGGATGAACAGCATACGGAGAAAGCTAAAGGATTCTTTAGCAAGCTGTTTAAATGAGCTTGACGGTCCAGTTTTACACCATGTTTGCTATGGCAGGGATGGGCGCGTGGCTTGGAGCGGCACTGGATACGTACCGGAGATTTCTAGTCCGTTCCAAGCAGGCGGGCTGGATTGTTTTCTTTCACGATCTGGCCTTCTGGCTGCTCCAAAGCGCTCTTTTTTTCTATGTCCTGCTTCTGGTTAATGAAGGGGAATTGCGGCTGTATATGTTTTTAGCAATATTATGCGGTTTTGCTGCTTATCAAAGCATGCTGAAGGGTATATATCTTTCAGTCCTGAATTTTTGCATTAAAATGGCCATGATGATCGGCAGGTTCCTTGGCGGCATCTTCCGCTATGTCATCATTAAGCCGATAAAAGGATTGTTGATCGCGGTAATGGCGATCCTCACCGGTCTTCTGAATATTTTTTTCAAAATAGTAAAATGGGCATTTCTTTTTATTTGGGGAGCCGTTAAAATCATAGTAGCACCTTTTCGCTGGGTATTGATGCTCATGTGGGGGATGCTCCCTAAGTTTTTGAGAACATTTTTATCGGGAATACTTTTAAAATCAGAAGGAATTATCAGCCGGGGCAAGAACTTATTGTTAAGTGCAAAGAAATGGATAAAACGAATCACTGGAAAGTGAGGGAGCGTATAAATGACAGCAGAACGAAGCCGGAAAGTGACTCAGCTTCAATCCCAATACATGCAGCAGCAGGAACGAAACGATCAAATTTTAAAACGCAGAAAAAGAGGACTTTACCGCCGTTTAACGGTTTTCGGAGGCATCGCACTGATCTTTGCCGTATTTATCATTTCCGGGATGATCAGCCAGTCGGCTTCCCTTTCCGAGCAGGCGGAGCAAAAGGACAAGCTTAAAAGTGAGCTGAACGATCTCAATAAAGAGCAGAAAATTCTGGAAGAGGAAATCGTTAAGCTGAATGATGACGAGTACATTGCTGAACTGGCTCGCAGAGAACTGTACCTTTCAAAAGAGAACGAAACCATTTTCAGTTCCCCGGAGAAAAAATAGCCTTTATTGACACTATGTTTTTAGATTGGGTATAATTAAAGAAATGATGATTTTTTTATCAGTTTAAGGAGGAGCATTTTTTTTATGTCCATTGAAGTAGGCAGCAAGTTACAAGGTAAAGTAACTGGCATTACGAATTTCGGAGCCTTTGTTGAGCTTCCGGGAGGTTCTACGGGTCTTGTTCATATAAGCGAAGTAGCCGATAATTACGTGAAAGACATTAACGACCATCTAAAAGTAGGTGACATGGTAGAAGTAAAAGTCATCAACGTTGAGAAAGATGGAAAAATCGGACTATCGATCAAAAAAGCCATTGACCGTCCAGACCGTCCAGAACGTCCTGAACGACCTCGCCAGGACCGTCCGCGCCAAGACCGTCCGCAACGCGGAGGTGGAGGAGGAAGAAACGATTTCCGTCCTAAAGAAAATTTTGAACAAAAGATGAGCCGTTTCCTTAAGGACAGTGAAGACCGTTTATCATCTCTCAAAAGAAACACAGAATCTAAACGAGGCGGACGCGGAGCAAGAAGAGGCTGACTTGCTGCTGTCAACATAGATAAAACACTCCTTAAGGGGTGTTTTTTTACGGTTTCTGAGCTGTTTTAAAGGTTCTTTGGCCAGCTTTTGATAAATAAAAGCCCGTCTGGAGAAAAATTTTAAATAGTACTTGACTGGAAACCTAAAGCTTTGTATTATAGAACTTGTGCTTCATAGGACAGCAAGCCTGTCTGAAAGCGGCACAGGCGCACGGCCACGGCAGGCCGGGCATTAAATTTGGCGGTGTAGCTCAGCTGGCTAGAGCGTACGGTTCATACCCGTGAGGTCGGGGGTTCGATCCCCTCCGCCGCTACCATCTTTAATTCATTTCATAAGGCCCGTTGGTCAAGCGGTTAAGACACCGCCCTTTCACGGCGGTAACACGGGTTCGAATCCCGTACGGGTCATCCTTGCAGAAAACTTCCCTTTGGAAGTTTTTTTTCGTTTCACGCATGTCACGCACCATCTCCGCATACCCCCCTGGTTCACACTTTATTCAAATTAATTTTCAGTCTTTTCTACAGGTTCATTTAAAACCCGTCAGCAGTTTTACAATTCTTTCATAAATGCTGTGGGATTCGCTCACAATCTTGACAGAGCAAGCCGAAACAGTCGAACACTTCTAAGGCCAAGCACCCTTGTTTTGACAAAATCTATTTTTTGCGTCCGCTATAATGACCTCAATGAACCGATTTGGGGGAATGTTAAATGGAAAAAGCAGAAAGAAGAATAATTGAACCGATTACAGGAGCAGCGTTTGAGAAAACACAGCATGCTATTCATAAATCCGCGAAGAGAGCGGGGACTTACTTTCATTCTTTACTGTTTCATAAAGGACTTTTATATATGTGCATCGGGTTTTTGCTGGGACGGGCCATTATCCTGACGGAGATCCTCCCATTTGCTCTTCCGTTCTTCGGTGTTCTGTTCTTAATGAAGAAGGACAAGGCACTGATCGGTGCGTTATCGCTGGCTGCGGGAGGCCTGACGATTTCACTGGAAACCTCCCTTATCATAACAAGCCATCTGCTGCTCTTCTTATTTCTGCAAAAAGCCGGCGCCTTTATATTTAAGGACAGGGTAAGAACACTGCCATTTATCATCCTGCTCTCGGCAGCAGGGACGAGGCTTGCCTACACGTACATCCTGTACGGATCGCTATCCTCCTACGATGCCATGATGGCCGGGGTAGAAGCAGGTTTGGCATTTATCCTCACCCTGATTTTCCTGCAGAGCATTCCTTTAATAGCGAGTCCGAAATACAAGCAGTCGCTGAAATCAGAAGAAATTATCTGCCTAATGATCCTGATTGCATCTGTGATGACAGGCCTTACCGGCGTTTCCTACATGGAGGTAAAGGCAGAACATGTCTTTTCGAGATATATGGTGCTCCTGTTCGCTTTTATCGGAGGCTCGAGCATCGGATGCACGGTCGGGGTGGTAACCGGTTTAATTTTAAGCCTGGCGAACGTCGGAAATCTCTATCAGATGAGCCTTTTGGCCTTCTCGGGATTGCTTGGAGGCCTGCTGAAGGAAGGCCAGAAAATAGGGGCAGCTGCAGGACTGCTCATTGGCTCGATGCTGCTGTCCCTTTATGGGGGTGGGACGGGAAGTCTCGTTTCGACCATGGTGGAATCCATGGCGGCAATCATGCTGTTCTTCCTTACGCCGAAAGGGATCACCGCAAGCCTCGCAAAGCACATACCCGGTACAAACGAGCATGCAGTTGAGCAGCAGCTGTACGCGACACGAATCAGGGATGTTACGGCCCATAGGGTCGATCAGTTTTCAGGAGTGTTTGAGGCCCTTTCGCAAAGCTTTCATGCTTTTTATGAAAAGGGGGAATCCGATGCATCACGGGAAACGGATCTATTTTTAAGCACGATCACTGAAAAAACATGCCACCATTGCTATAAAAAAGAAAAATGCTGGGTTAATCACTTTCAAACAACCTATGATCTCATGACACAAATTACAAATGAAACAAGCGCAGATACCTACCATGTAAACCGGAAGCTGAAAAAGGAATTCCATAACCACTGCTCCAAGGCCAGGCAGGTTGAAGTGGCCATTGAACAGGAGCTGAACGAATTTAAAGCCAATCAAAAATTGAATCGGCAAGTTCAGGAGAGCCGCAAGCTGGTCGCAGAGCAGCTCCTTGGGGTATCCAACGTAATGAAAGACTTTTCCCGGGAAATCAGGAGGGAAAGGGAAAATCATTTCTTGCTAGAAGAGCAAATTCTGGACGCTCTCCAGAACTTCGGAATGGAAATCGGACATGTTGAAATATACAGCTTGGAGCAGGGGAATATTGACATGGAAATGTCAATTCCGTTTTGCCAGGGCCATGGCGAATGCGAAAAAATCATTGCTCCAATGCTTTCAGATATATTGGAAGAGCAGGTCATCGTAAAGCATGAAGAGTGCGGCCTGTATCCTAACGGTTTTTGTCACGTATCATTCGGTTCGGCGAAAAGCTTTAAAGTAGAAACCGGTGCGGCGCATGCGGCAAAAGGAGGAGGGCTTGTTTCAGGAGACAGTTATTCTATGATTGACCTGGGGGTGGGAAAATATGCCATTGCCATAAGTGATGGGATGGGAAATGGGGCCAGAGCCCAATTCGAAAGCAATGAAACCATTAAACTTCTTGAGAAGATCCTGCAATCGGGAATTAATGAAAAAGTGGCGATTAAAACCGTCAACTCCATTCTTTCCCTGCGAACGACAGATGAAGTGTATTCCACCCTTGATCTGGCCATTGTAGATTTGCAGGACGCCATGTGCAAATTTTTAAAAATCGGCTCCACGCCAAGCTTTATCAAACGGGGGGATAAAGTCATAAAAATACAGGCGAGCAATTTGCCGATCGGTATTATTGATGAATTCGAAGTGGATGCCGTTGGCGAGCAGCTTAAAGCAGGAGATTTGCTCATCATGATGAGCGACGGGATTTTTGAAGGACCTAAGCATGTAGAAAACCATGATATTTGGATGAAGAGAAAGATATCGGAGCTGGAAACAAATGATCCCCAGGAGGTGGCGGATCTGATTATGGAGGAGGTCATTAGGACCCGTTCCGGAAAAATTGACGATGATATGACGATCATCGCTGCTAAAGTTGACCATAACACTCCAAAATGGGCGGCAATTCCAACAAACCGCTATTTCCAAAAGGAAAAACAGAGTGTTTCATAAATTATAAAATTTCATAGTATGAAAATCCTCCTGCTGTGGCAAGGCTGATAGTAATCAGCACGATTAGGAGGGGAAAGAATTGAATAGAGGACGGCTAAAACAGATCCTGCTCATCACTGACGGTTGTTCCAATCATGGAGAGGACCCGGTCGCAATGGCAGCGTATGCCAACGAGCAAGGGATCACGGTTAATGTAATCGGAGTGGTGGATGAAAAGGTGATTGATGAAGCGGCTATGAGAGAGATTGAGAGTATCGCAGCTTCCGGCGGCGGAGTCAGCCAGACAGTTTATGCGCAAACCCTTTCTCAAACCGTACAAATGGTCACCAGAAAGGCCATGACACAAACCATACAGGGAGTGGTTAACAAAGAGCTTCAGCAAATCCTTGGGAAAAAGGTATCGATGGAAGAGCTGCCGCCTGATAAAAGGGGGGAAGTGCTTGAAGTGGTAGATGAGCTTGGGGAAACCATGCATTTAGAGATGGTCATCATGGTCGATGTAAGTGCGAGCATGACGCCTAAGCTTCCTACGGTAAAGGAGGCATTGCTGGACTTGTCGATCAGCTTGAATTCAAGGATAGGAGAAAATGAATTTACGGTTTGTGTATTTCCCGGGAAACGGGCAGATGCAGAAAAGGTCATCGACTGGACGCCGCGTCTGGAGTCCATATCCTCCATCTTTTCAAAGCTATCTGCTGGAGGACTCACTCCAACTGGACCGGCAATCCGGGAAGGAGCTGCTCTTTTCAGCAAAAAGAGGAGCAGCCGGAAGGATCTGCTGGATGATGAGGAGTATCGCTATGAAGGGGGCCGATAACGTCCTCCCCGGCACAAAGATTAAAGGCAAGTGGCATCAGAACGAGTACACCGTGATAAAATCTCTCGGAAAAGGAGCGAATGGAACGGTCTATTTGGTTCAAAGCGGCAGAGGGCTTGCAGCGCTGAAGCTTAGCGGCAACAGTATGTCCATTACGTCTGAAGTGAATGTGCTGAAGCACTTTTCAAAGGTCCAGGGGAAAAGCCTTGGGCCTCATTTATTTGATACGGACGACTGGGAGCGGGGAGGGGGACAGCCGCTGCCTTCCTTTTATGTAATGGAGTATATAAAAGGGGTTCCGTTTCTGGACTTTGTAAAAACAAGAGGGCATGAATGGGTCCCGGTTCTTCTTTTGCAGCTTCTTGGAAGCTTATCCAACCTGCATGCTGCGGGGTGGGTATTTGGGGATTTAAAGCCGGAGAATCTTATAGTGGCGGATTCACCTGTCACTGTCAAAATCATCGACGTTGGAGGGACTACCGGAATTGGCCGTTCAATTAAAGAATATACGGAGTTTTTTGACAGAGGCTACTGGGGAATGGGAAGCCGGAAAGCGGATCCTGCCTATGATCTTTTTGCCTGCGCTATGATCGCGATACATGCAGCATGCGGGAGCCGGTTTGTAAAAAACGGGGACGGCAAGGAGCTTTTGTACAGCAAGATCGAGAGTGTTCCGCTGCTGTATAAGCAAAGGCATGTACTAAAGAAAGCGCTGAACGGACAGTACAGCCGGGCTGATGAAATGAAACACGATCTGCTTCAATGCCTGGCAGTCCAGGATACCCAGCCTGCCGGCAAAAGAAATCACCGCAGGCAGTCCGGAAAAACGCCGCCTGTTCAGACCAAGGCGGCATCAAGGAAAGGGAAGAAAAGAGGCGCTGCCGGTGTTCAAAGAAGGTCCCGGCATCAGAGCGGATGGATGGACACGTTTATCGTCCTAAGCGGTGTCTTTATTTTATATGCTCTTTACATTTATCATTTTCTGCTTCCTTAAAAAAGGTGATTTTGTGAACAAAAGGTGGGGTTTTTGCCGTCATCCGAATAAAAATGGTACGATAAGTACAGCTTTAATCTGCCAGTAAATGAGGGAAAAACGTGGTACCCTTTATGCCGTTTGTAAAAAAACATCAGCTGATTGAACCTTCCTCTGCCATAATGGCAGGTGTATCAGGAGGACCTGACTCTCTAAGTCTGCTTCATATGCTAATGCAAATTCGAAAAGAGTGGAACCTTCGCATTGTGGTCCTGCACGTTGATCATATGTTCAGAGGAAAAGAATCGGAAGAGGAAATGAAATTTGTCCAATCCTTTTGCGAAAAACACGGAATCCTGTGTGAAAGCAGGCAAATCGATGCCGGAGCCTATGCAAAGGCTCATCACATGAGCTTCCAGGAGGCGGCTCGGGCCTGCAGGTATCGGTTTTTTTCTGACATGATGAAAAAACACGCGTGCCGCACGCTTGCCCTGGGTCATCATGGGGATGATCAAATTGAAACGATATTAATGAGGCTCGTCCGCGGCGGCAAGGGAACCGCCCTGGCAGGAATTCAGCCAAAACGGGAATTTTCCGGAGGGCAAATCATCCGCCCGCTGCTCGGTTTGACAAAACAGGAAATTCTGGACTATTGCAGGATTCATGATTTACAGCCCCGGCTGGATCCCAGCAATGAAAAAGATACCTATACAAGAAACCGGTTCAGAAAACGGGTGCTCCCATTCCTTAAAGAAGAAAACCCTCAAGTGCACGAAAAATTCCAGTCTTTCAGCGAGAATCTGACAGAAGACGAACGGTTTTTGCAGGAATTAACGGAGCAGGAGATGAATACAGTATGGAGAAGCAGCGGAGAATTTGCCGAGCTTCAAATCGATATGCTTAAAAGGTTGCCTTTACCTTTACAAAGGAGAGGGATTCAACTAATATTAAACTATCTTTACAAAAGTGTTCCGTCTTCATTATCATCCATACATACAGAAAGCGTTCTATCTTTGCTTTCCCAATCACATCCTTCCGGCTCACTCCATCTTCCACATGGTTTAAAGGCAGTTAAATCCTATAATCTATGCATGTTTACTTTTGAACATGAAGATCCGGAGCCCTATCATCTGCTGCTTCCTGTTCCGGGCAGCCTTGAGCTTCCGTCCGGCGGCTGGATCATGGCAGAGGTGATAACGGAAAAGCCGGCAGAGGCAATGGGACAGCACAGCCTTCTGGTCAGGCTGGATCGCATCCGGCTGCCGCTTGCAGTGCGCTCCCGCCAAAACGGGGACAAACTTAAAGTTAAAGGCATGAATGGATCAAAAAAGGTCAAAGATATATTTATTGACAAAAAGATCGCAATTGAAGCCAGAAATCAATGGCCGATTCTTGAAGACGCGGACGGTACGGTTTTATGGCTGCCGGGTTTGGCCAAAACAGCCTTGGAGGAAAATGATTGGTCTGAGGGCGAATTCATTTTTTTACACTATCATCGACATGGATCATCTAGGGGGCAAAACACGAATGATGAAACAGGACATTGAAAAAATTTTGGTTTCAGAAGAAGAAATACAGAAGAAAGTCAAAGAATTGGGAATACTGTTAACGGAAGAGTACAAAGAAAGCTTTCCGCTTGCCATTGGAGTATTGAAGGGTGCAATGCCGTTTATGGCAGATCTTCTCAAGCACATCGATACATATTTGGAAATGGATTTTATGGATGTTTCCAGTTACGGCACATCGACGGTTTCCTCAGGTGAAGTCAAGATTCTCAAGGATCTGGACACTTCTGTAGAGGGCAGGGACATCCTTATCATAGAAGATATTATCGACAGTGGTTTAACATTAAGCTATCTTGTGGAATTATTCAGGTATCGGAAAGCAAAATCCATTAAGATTGTAACTCTGCTGGATAAACCAAGCGGAAGAAAGGCTGATATCCAGGCAGATTACGTCGGATTTGAAGTGCCTGATGCATTTGTGGTGGGATACGGGCTTGATTACATCGAGCGCTACCGGAATCTTCCTTACATTGGAGTCTTGAAACCGCGCGTTTACCAAAATTCCAACTGAGGATTAAGGCCTGATCAAATGGCGCCATATTGTTTGTACTGGCATGATTTTCTATGATACTATTTAAACTAGTTGTGCCTACTGTGGGAGGAGGTAAGGAATGAAACGGATCTTCCGAAATACGATCTTTTATTTACTTATATTTTTGGTTGTGATCGGAATCGTTAGCACGTTTAACGGCCAAAATCCGAAAACAGAACCATTGACTTACACCGATTTCGTTTCAAAACTGGAGGCGGGAGATGTTGAAAGCATTACCGCAAAACCGGTAAGGGGTGTCTTTGAAGTTAAAGGACAGCTCGAAGGAGCGAAAGAGGATCAGTACTTTTTAACACACGTTCCAAGTGAATCAATTGATGACATTACAGCGGCAGCAAAAGAGAACCAGACGGAATTAAAAACCGAATTCCAGCCTGCTGAAGAAACAAGCGGATGGGTTACATTCTTCACTTCCATCATTCCGTTTGTCATCATCTTCATCCTGTTTTTCTTCCTGCTGAACCAGGCTCAGGGCGGCGGCAGCCGTGTCATGAACTTTGGCAAAAGCAAGGCGAAGCTCTACAGTGAAGAGAAGAAAAAGGTTAAGTTCAAGGATGTAGCCGGCGCGGATGAGGAAAAAGCGGAGCTTGTGGAAGTTGTAGACTTTCTAAAGGACCCCCGCAAGTTTTCCGAGCTTGGCGCACGCATTCCAAAAGGAGTTCTTCTTGTCGGACCTCCTGGTACAGGTAAAACCCTTCTTGCGAGAGCAGCAGCCGGAGAAGCAGGCGTTCCATTTTTCACAATAAGCGGTTCTGACTTTGTGGAAATGTTTGTCGGTGTCGGTGCTTCCCGTGTAAGAGATTTGTTTGAAAATGCCAAAAAGAATGCACCGTGTATTATCTTTATTGATGAAATCGATGCTGTTGGACGCCAGCGCGGCGCCGGACTGGGCGGAGGCCATGATGAGCGTGAGCAGACGCTGAACCAATTGCTTGTGGAAATGGATGGCTTCAGCGCCAATGAAGGTATCATCATTGTTGCTGCGACAAACCGTCCGGATATTCTTGACCCGGCTCTTCTTCGTCCGGGACGCTTTGACCGTCAGATTACGGTAGACCGTCCTGATGTCAAAGGCCGCGAGGCAGTGCTTAAAGTACATGCCCGCAACAAGCCTTTGGACGAGACCGTTGATTTGAAAGCAATCGCCATGAGAACACCAGGCTTTTCCGGAGCAGATCTTGAAAACCTTCTGAACGAGGCAGCACTTGTGGCAGCCCGTACAAACAAGAAGAAAGTGGATATGCTCGATATCGATGAAGCTACAGACCGAGTCATTGCCGGTCCGGCTAAAAAAAGCCGTGTTATTTCAGAAAAAGAACGCAACATTGTCGCTTATCATGAAGGCGGACATACGATTATCGGCCATGTGCTTGACGAGGCTGAAATGGTACATAAAGTGACCATCGTTCCCCGAGGCCAGGCTGGCGGCTATGCTGTTATGCTGCCTAAAGAGGACCGCTACTTCATGACAAAGCCGGAGCTTCTTGATAAAATTACCGGCCTTCTTGGCGGACGTGTAGCTGAGGAAATTGTATTCGGCGAAGTGAGCACCGGCGCTTCTAATGACTTCCAGAGAGCGACGGGAATTGCACGCCGCATGGTTACAGAGTTCGGGATGTCTGATAAGCTTGGTCCGCTTCAATTCGGCCAGTCCCAAGGACAGGTATTCCTTGGCAGGGATATCAACAGCGAACAAAATTACAGCGATGCGATTGCTCATGATATTGATACAGAAATTCAGAGCATCATTAAAACATCGTATGAGCGTGCCAAAACGATACTGACAGAAAATCGTGACAAGCTTGAACTGGTAGCTAAAACGCTGCTTGAAGTGGAAACACTTGATGCGAAGCAAATTAACTACTTGATTGAACACGGTAAGCTTCCTGAACGAATGGAAGAAATCGCGGAAAACAATGATTCTTCGTCAGATGTGAAAATCAATATTCAAAGAAAGACAGAAGAGCCATCTAACACAGATGATTCCGACCGTCCTGATTTGAAAAAAGATGATCCTGACCGTCCTGACCTGAAAAAAGAGTAAAGAAGAAAGCCGCATTCCTCTGGAGTGCGGCTTTTTTTTGCTGAGCGGTAAAACGTCAGCTTCAGCTGAGATGACCTGGTTATTGGCCAGCTGCCGCATTGCCCCCGATTACAGGGGCCATCCATCCGTTATATAAAAACGTTTACTCTGCATGAAGAGCCGTTCCTTATGCATGTACGTTGTCCTCCTATCCGCCATGTATTATGATAAGATGGTGGCAGAATGTTTTAAAAGGACTTAGAGAAACTATATAGAGTGGTGAAAATCGTTGATTTTAGTATTGGATGTTGGGAATACAAATACAGTAATCGGTGTCTATGAAGAAGAGGAATTGAACTATCACTGGCGGATTGAAACGAGCAGAAATAAAACCGAAGATGAATTCGGCATGCTGTTTAAGTCTCTCTTTGAGCATGTGGGAATTTCTTTTACAGATGTTAACGGGATCATTATATCGTCTGTGGTTCCACCCATCATGTTCTCGCTTGAGCGGATGTGCAAAAAATACTTTGACATAAAGCCTCTTGTCGTTGGTCCGGGCATTAAGACGGGCCTCAATATTAAGTATGAAAATCCAAGGGAAGTCGGAGCAGACCGGATTGTCAATGCGGTAGCCGGAATTCATTTATACGGCAGTCCCCTGATCATTGTGGATTTTGGAACGGCCACTACTTATTGCTATATTAACGAAGAAAAACAATACATGGGCGGTGCGATCGCCCCAGGAGTCAATATTTCTACGGAGGCGCTTTATTCAAGAGCAGCCAAACTCCCGAGAATAGAAATCGCAAGACCTGAAACGATAATCGGAAAAAATACAGTAAGTGCTATGCAGTCCGGCATCCTCTTTGGCTATGTCGGCCAGGTTGAGGGGATTGTAAGAAGAATGAAGCAGGAAACAGGTCAAGATCCAAAGGTGATTGGAACCGGAGGACTGGCAAGCCTGATAGCAAATGAATCCAGTGCCATTGATATTGTCGATCCATTTTTGACGCTGAAAGGCCTGCAGCTTATTTATGACCGCAACCATTGATTCACATACAAGAATAAGCATCTGAAGGGAGCTAAACGGATAAATGGATTACTTAGTAAAAGCACTGGCATATGACGGACAAGTCCGTGCGTATGCTGTCAAATCAACTGAAACAGCAGGAGAAGGGCAGAGAAGACATCAAACCTGGCCTACAGCATCAGCCGCGCTTGGCCGGACTCTTACGGCTGGGCTAATGCTCGGAACGATGCTCAAAGGGGAAGATAAACTGACAATCAAAGTGGAAGGGAACGGCCCCCTCGGCCCTATCCTGGTGGATGCAAATGCGAAAGGGCAGGTAAGGGGCTATGTTACTCATCCGCAAACCCATTTTGAGCTGAACAAGTTCGGCAAGCTTGACGTGGCCCGCGCGGTTGGGACAGAAGGAATGCTGACGATCGTAAAAGATATTGGCATGAGGGAGCATTTTACCGGGCAGGTTCCGCTTGTTTCAGGTGAACTGGGAGAAGACTTCACGTATTATCTCGTCTCTTCTGAGCAGGTGCCGTCCTCGGTCGGCGTTGGCGTTTTGGTCAATCCTGACAATACAATCCTTGCCGCAGGCGGATTTGTCGTGCAGCTGCTGCCGGGTGCAACAGAAGAAACGATTGCCAGCATAGAAGAGCGGCTGACCGCTATGGAGCCGATCTCCAAGCAAATCGAAAAAGGTCTTACCCCGGAAGAAATCCTGGATGTAGTACTCGGAGAAGGAAATGCCAAAATTTTAGAAACCGTGCCAGTCTCCTTTCAATGCCAATGCAGCAAAGAGCGATTTGGTTCCGCCATTATCAGCCTCGGCACGAAAGAGATTGATGAAATGATCGAAGAAGACGGACAGGCTGAAGCGCAGTGCCATTTTTGCAATGAAACGTACGTATTTTCAAAAGAAGAGCTGGAAGAATTAAAAGCAGAATCGATCTAACAGCGAACCAGGGAGTGGAGAAATGAATAAAAGAGCCCTGTGGGTAATCATTGCCGGTCTGGCGGTACTGAATGCAGCAACCCTTCTTTATTTTTCTCTTAAAGAACCAAAACCTGCTGAATCAGAAATGGCAGCCAAAATCGGAGATACTCAAATCACCCGGGAAGAATGGCTCGCGGAGCTTGAAAACAGATTTGGTAAAGACACCCTTGAGCAAATGGTGAATGCCAAAGTTGTTCAGGAGCTTTCTGAAGAGTACGGAATTAAAGCGGATGAAGAAATGGTGGAGAAAGAACTTGAAATGTTCAAAAGAACTTCGGATGTTACCAGTGAAGAAGGGCTTAAAAATGATCAGCAATGGCGTGAGCAAATCCGCTACAGCATTCTTTTGGAGGAGCTCCTGACGAAAGATGTCAATGTGGAAGAGGAAACCATTGAAGAATATTACCTTGAAAATAAAGAGCAGTATCAATTTGCCAGCGCTTATCACCTTTCGGATATCCGTGTAAAAACGAAGGCAGAGGCAGAAGAAGTCATTAAGGCACTCGACGGCGGATCAAGCTTTAATGCGCTTGCCGGAGAGTACGCTTCTGCAGGAGAACAGCATGGAGATCTTGGATTTCTATCCAAAGGGGAAGGAACTCCATTGGCAGATGAGTATACGGCAGCAGCCGAAAAAATGGAGGAAGGGTCATACAGCCAGACCCCGATTGAATCAGACGGCGGATATGCGGTTTTATTTTTAAGTGAAAAAATAGGACAAAAAACTTACTCATATGATGAAGTAAAAGATCAAATCAGACGCCAGCTTGCCCTTGAGCAGATGGAAGGAACCGTCTCTGTAAAGCCCCTCTGGGAGGAAGCGGAGACAGAATGGTTTTATGGTACTAAATAGGCAAAATGATTGACAATTCCGAATTGTATTGTTACCTTTTTATTAAACCAATAAAAATACTCGGAATAGAGGTGCTTTCAGAATGCGTGTAGCAAATTCCATCCATGAATTAATCGGGGAAACTCCTATTGTTAAACTCAACAAAATCGTTGAAGATGATTATGCAGACGTTTACCTAAAGCTTGAATTTATGAATCCCGGCAGCAGTGTAAAAGACCGGATAGCTCTGGCGATGATTGAAGCGGCTGAAAAGAATGGCAGTTTGAAGCCGGGTGACACACTCATTGAGCCGACGAGCGGGAACACTGGGATTGGCCTGGCGATGGTAGCGGCAGCAAAAGGAATCAATGCCATCCTTGTCATGCCGGATACGATGAGTATGGAACGCCGTAATCTTTTGCGTGCATACGGTGCAGAGCTTGTGCTGACTCCCGGAGCCGAAGGAATGGGAGGCGCCATCCGCAAAGCTGAAGAGCTTTCCAAAGAGCATGGCTATTTCATGCCGCAGCAATTTAAAAACGAAGCAAACCCTGAGGTTCACCGCTTAACAACAGGTCCTGAAATTGTCCGCCAGATGGACCAGCTGGATGCTTTTATTTCCGGAATAGGAACGGGCGGAACGATTACGGGAGCCGGGGAAGTATTGAAGGAGCATTTCCCGGGCATTAAAATTTATGCTGTTGAACCATCTGATTCACCTGTTCTTTCCGGAGGGAAGCCAGGGCCGCACAAAATTCAGGGAATTGGAGCAGGGTTTGTTCCGGATATTTTGAATACCGGCCTTTACGATGAGGTCATTGGCGTGAAAAACGAGGATGCCTTTGAATATGCCCGTCTTGCTGCAAAGCATGAAGGGGTTCTTGGAGGAATCTCGTCCGGAGCGGCCATTTGTGCAGCGTTAAAAGTGGCGAAGGAGCTTGGCAAGGGCAAAAAAGTGCTTGCGATCATTCCAAGCAACGGAGAGCGTTACCTGAGCACACCGCTATATCAATTCGAATAAAAAGTAAAAACAGTCTCCGGACTGTTTTTATTTTGGGGGAAAACTTACAGGTAGCCTATGGAAGAGGATATCAAGTAAAATATCTGTATATGCCCTGTAGGAGTGTGTTTCATGTCAGAAACGGTTTATTATCCCTTTTATATAAAAACAAAATTAAAGCACGACTTTTTTCAAGCATACGAAATTCTCTCTTCCGATGCTGATTATCATGCCATTCTTGAAAGCGGAAGAGGCGGAAGATACAGCATTGCCGGAATGAATCCGAGTGCTGTGATTTCTGTTAAGGATAAGGAAATACTGGTTACAGAGGAAAGCGGACACCGCCGTTATCTCAACGGCCATCCGCTGGAGTGGCTGCAGCAATATATGTCTGCTGTCAGAGTGGATAGAAGTCCTGATTTGCCTGATTTCCAAAGCGGAGCGATCGGTTTTATCAGCTACGATGCAGTCCGGCATTTTGAAGCTCTCTCCACGCAAAGTGAAGATGATTTGCAGATTCCTGATTATTTCTGGATGATCTTTCGTGAATTGGCCATTCTTGATCATCAGTCGAACGAAGTGTACCTCATTGTACTTGATGAGGCAGACAATAAGGAACAGGCTCATAAACGCTTGTATGAGGCTGAGAAAAAGTGGCAGCACCCGGCTTCAGATTCGGCAAGAACGGAATATCCTCTGGAAACAGCCGATATTAAAGAGCACTTTAATCCGGAGCAATTTAAGAAGGCGGTCAAGACAATAAAAGAATATATTGCCGCCGGCGATGTTTTTCAGGTGAACCTGTCCACGCGCCAGGGAGTAAAGCTATATGATCACCCCATCAGCCTATACGAAAAGCTGAGAGCCATTAATCCATCCCCTTATATGGCCTATCTGGAAACACCTGAGTTTCAGATTGTATCAGGGTCTCCAGAGCTTCTTGTGAAAAAGAGCGGCACGGTGCTAAGCACAAGACCGATTGCCGGCACCCGCTCAAGAGGAAAGAATCATGAAGAAGACATAAAGCTTGCCAGGGAGCTGATTGATAACGAAAAAGAGAGAGCCGAGCATGTCATGCTGGTGGATCTGGAAAGAAATGATTTGGGCCGGGTTTCGAAATATGGATCCGTCCGCGTGACAGAGTTTATGGCCATTGAACGATATTCCCATGTCATGCACATCGTTTCAAACGTAGAAGGAGAACTGGCAGAGGGAAAAACTTTTTCTGACATCATCCGGGCTGTGTTCCCCGGCGGAACAATTACAGGCGCCCCAAAGGTTCGGACGATGGAGATTATTGAAGAACTGGAGCCGAAACGCCGGGGGATTTATACAGGTTCTATTGGATGGATTGATTTTAACGGCGATTTGGAGTTGAATATAGTTATCAGAACTCTTTTTGCAAAAGACGGTGCAGGCTATATACAGGCAGGAGCAGGAATTGTTATAGACTCGAATCCGGACCATGAGTACAAAGAATCTCTGAAAAAGGCAGCCGCTGTCCTGAAAGCGGCAGAGCAGAGTCAGGCAGAGCAAATGAAAGGATGAGGTGAGCAGAGTGATTTTAATGATTGATAACTATGATTCATTTACGTACAACCTTGTGCAGTACTTAGGAGAGCTTGGCGAGGAATTAGCCGTCAGGCGCAATGATGAAATTACAATACAGCAAATCCGGGAGATGAATCCGGAATTTCTTATGATTTCCCCGGGGCCGTGCAGCCCGGACGAGGCAGGAATCAGCATGGAGGCGATCCGGTCATTTGCAGGGGAAATCCCGATTTTTGGAGTCTGCCTCGGGCATCAGTCCATTGCGCAGGTCTTTGGAGGAGATGTCGTTCGGGCGGAAAGGCTCATGCATGGAAAGGTATCTGAGATTCAGCATGATGGCGAAACGATTTTCAGCGGGATTGAAAACCCGTTTTTAGCCACCCGTTACCATTCGCTGATTGTCAAAAACGAGACGCTTCCCGATTGCTTTACCGTATCGGCTAAAACGGATCAAGATGAGATCATGGCTATCCGCCATAAAACTCTTCCAATTGAAGGAGTACAGTTCCATCCGGAATCCATCATGACATCCGCCGGAAAGCTTTTACTTAAAAATTTCATCGAAACCTATAAGAAAGCAGAAAAGAGCATTTCCTAATGTTTATTTTTCTTAATTCAAAGCTGATTAAGGAAGAAGAGGCTAAAATCTCGCTCTTCGACCATGGATATATGTACGGCCTTGGTGTATTTGAAACATTCCGTGCCTGCCAGGGCCATTCTTTCTTATTAAATGATCATATGGACCGGCTTCACCGCTCACTTGCTGAGCTGGAAATCAAAGCAGACCTTGCATCAGCTGAAGTGCAGAGGATGGTTGAAGAGTTAATCGCTGCCAACGGGGTTAAAGATGGAAATGCGGCAGTGAGGCTGTCGGTATCTGCCGGGTACGGAGGCCCCGGATTTACAGATCAAATCTACACTGAACCGGTGATCTCCTGTTTTTTAAGGCCCCTTGCATCCCCGGCTGACCAAAAACAGGGACAGGTTCTAAAGCTTAAGCGAAGTACGCCTGAAGGGCCTTTCAGGATGAAGTCCAGTCATTATATGAATAATTTTCTGGCTAAGAAGGAACTGAAGGGCCATACAAATATCGAAGGCATCTTTCTTACAAAAGAAGGATACGTATGTGAGGGCATTGTATCCAATGTGTTTTGGACGAAACACGGAACCATATATACACCGGCAGCAGAGACAGGCGCATTGGATGGCATCACCCGCCAGTTTGTCCTTGCGTTATGCCGGAAGCTTGGCTTGAATTACGAAGAGGGATTTTTCCAGCTGACGGACCTGTTGTCAGCAGAGGAAGTGTTTCTGACAAATTCCGTCCAGGAAATCGTTCCGCTTTCCTCGATTGATATCCAATCATTTGCAGGTAAAGAAGGAGCGTTAACACAGAGACTAAAGGAAGAGTACTCAAAATACCGGCTTTCCCTTTGGTCAAGAGATGAGCTGTAAAGGATGAGGTCTAATGGGGTTAACGGCACTGCAGAAACAGACAAAAATGGAATGCCGCGGTTTTACATTGAATTTTAGTGAAAAAACGCTTGTTATGGGAATTTTAAATATAACTCCCGATTCGTTTTCGGACGGCGGAAAATACAACTCGCTTGATCAGGCTTTGCTCCGGGCGGAACAGCTGGTTAAAGACGGTGCGGATCTGATTGATATCGGCGGTGAGTCAACAAGGCCGGGAGCAGCTTTTATACCGGAGGAAGAAGAAATGGAACGGGTCCTTCCGGTTATTGAACGGCTGGCAAAAGAAACGGCTGTGCCGATTTCGATTGATACGTACAAAGCGCGTACAGCGAGAGAAGCCATCAAAGCGGGTGCCCATATCATCAATGATGTATGGGGTGCGAAAGCCGAACCGGATATTGCGGCGGCAGCGGCTGAATTCAACGTTCCAATCATACTTATGCATAACCGAAAAAAACGGAAGTATGAAAATTTGATTCCGGATATGATTGCCGACCTAATGGAAAGCGTAACTATAGCAAAGCAAGCGGGCGTTCAAGAGGATCAGATCATACTGGATCCGGGTATCGGGTTTGCGAAAAAATTCGAAGACAACCTTGAAGTGATGAGAAATCTGGAACTGTTTACCGGATTGGATTATCCTGTTTTGCTGGGAACATCGAGGAAGACTTTTATAGGAAAAGTGCTGGATCTGCCCCCTGAGGAAAGAATGGAAGGCACAGGGGCAACGGTGTGCATGGGCATCCAAAAGGGAATCGGAATTGTCCGGGTGCATGATGTAAAGGAAATTTCAAGAATGACCAGGATGATGGATGCCATGATGGGGAAGGGGGATTCAGCCCATGGATAAAATCTATGTTTCCGGAATGGAGTTTTACGGATATCATGGTGTATACCCGGAAGAAAACAAGCTCGGACAGCGTTTCAGAGCGGACCTTGTCATCGAACAAGACTTAAGAAAAGCCGGAGAAACCGATGAGCTTGAGCACACGGTTAACTACGCTGACCTTTATAAGATTTGCAAGCGGGTAATTGAAGGGGAACCGAAAAAGCTTGTTGAATCCCTTGCTGAAAGGATCGCATCGGATGTTCTGAATGATTTCCCCGATGTACAATCCGTCACCATTAAACTGATTAAGCCGGATCCCCCCATCCCGGGACATTATGAACATGTAGCGGTTGAAATTTCAAGAGGCCGCTCATGAACCAGGCGTATTTGGCTCTCGGCTCAAATATGGGAGACAGGGAAACGTATTTGTTGGAAGCCGTTAAACAGTTAGATGAGGATCCGGCGATTGAAGTCCGGAAGCAGTCTTCCATCTATGAAACCGCCCCGGTCGGATATACCGATCAAGGTTCATTTTTGAATATGGCGGTGGAAATATTCACCACCTGCTCCCCGGATGAATTACTGGATAAAACCCAGCATATTGAACAAATGCTTGGAAGAACGAGAGAAATCAGGTGGGGACCGCGTACTTTAGACCTTGACATTTTATTGTATAATCATGAAAATATTGAAACAGAGCGATTAACCGTTCCTCATCCAAGAATGGCGGAGCGCGCCTTTGTATTGGTTCCGCTCTATGAAATCCATTCACAGGCTACAATACCGGCAATCGAAAAGCCGATTTCAGTCATCATAGATCAACTATCAGAAAAAGAAGGGGTCAGACTATGGAAGCTGAGAAATGGGGAAGGCGGATCAGAGCCTACCGAAAGCTGAAGGGCTACACCCAAGAGAGTTTTGCAAAGGATCTAGGCATCTCGGTATCGGTTCTCGGTGAGGTTGAGAGAGGAAACCGCATGCCCGGCAACGAGTTTATTATAGAAATTGCAGCTGCGCTGAAGGTTACGGTGGAAGAACTGTCACCGAAAGAATGAAAGTTTTAATGAAAGGAGATGAACCATTGCTTAAAATCGGCAATATTGAAATGAAAAACCGCGTTGTACTGGCCCCGATGGCTGGTATCTGCAATGCTGCCTTCCGCCTTACAGTAAAGGAATTCGGTGCAGGACTTGTCTGTGCAGAAATGGTAAGCGATAAAGCCATCCTTTACAACAATGCGCGAACCATGGGAATGCTGTTTATTGATGAGCGGGAAAAGCCGCTGAGCCTTCAGATATTTGGCGGAGAAAAAGATACATTAGTGGAAGCGGCAAAATTCGTAGATCAAAATACAACTGCAGATATAATCGATATCAATATGGGATGCCCCGTACCGAAGATTGTAAAATGTGATGCGGGAGCAAGGTGGCTTCTTGATCCGGACAAAATCTATGAGATGGTATCAGCGGTTGTGGATGCTGTAGATAAGCCTGTAACCGTAAAAATGAGGACCGGCTGGGACAGCGATCATATTTTTGCTGTAGAAAATGCCCGCGCTGTAGAGCGTGCCGGGGGTCAGGCGGTTGCTGTTCACGGACGAACGCGTGTCCAAATGTATGAAGGCCAGGCAGATTGGGATATCATTAAACAAGTAAAAGAATCCGTTTCAATTCCGGTCATCGGAAATGGAGATGTCCAAACTCCCCAGGATGCGAAAAGAATGCTTGAAACCACTGGTGTCGACGGGGTAATGATCGGACGGGCTGCGCTTGGAAATCCGTGGATGATCTATCGCACTGTAAACTATCTTGAAACCGGGGAACTTGCAGAAGAACC
Organism: Metabacillus sp. 113a; assembly: GCF_050107635.1. Taxonomy (NCBI): domain Bacteria; kingdom Bacillati; phylum Bacillota; class Bacilli; order Caryophanales; family Bacillaceae; genus Metabacillus; species Metabacillus sp. 113a. Next base: position 24,289 of record NZ_JBNILJ010000024.1, read on the forward strand.
CGCTGCAAGAGAAAAAATGGCAGTCTGCAAGCTTCACCTTGACCGTCTTATTGAACTGAAGGGCGAAAATGTCGCCGTCCGCGAAATGCGCAAGCATGCTGCATGGTATTTAAAGGGCATTCGCGGGAACGCCACCGTGCGCAACGGAGTCAATGCGTGCAATACAAGAGACGAACTGGCAAACCTGCTGGATGACTTTACTGAAGAAGTAGAATCAAGACAGGAAAACAGTGCAACCGCCGTTTAGGTACATAAGCAGGGCCTCAAGTCTAATCTGGCCCTTCTTATAAAAAACAGGTAAGCTGAGGGTTCCTGCCAGGAGAAGCGAAAAGAGCAGCAGTAAACATCAGAAATAGGATAGGAGATGAGGATTCCGTGAGTGAGCATGAATATAACCAGGAAGAATTAAATGATCAGTTAAAGGTAAGACGGGAAAAACTACATACATTAAGAGAGAAAGGCCTTGATCCGTTCGGCAAGCGCTTTGAAGCAGAGGATCAATCAGCTGCGCTTCTTGAAAAGTTTGATGAAATATCAAAGGAAGATCTTGAACAGACCGAACACCGCGCAACGATAGCGGGCCGTATTATGACTAAACGCGGAAAAGGTAAAGCAGGTTTTGCCCACATCCAGGATCTTCAAGGGCAGATACAAATCTATGTGCGTCTCGATGCAGTAGGCGAGGATCAATACGATTTGTTCAACACAGCAGACTTAGGTGATATCGTTGGAGTAACTGGTGTCATGTTTAAAACAAAGGTAGGGGAGCTCTCCGTCAAAGCGACTTCATTTGAATTGCTGACTAAATCCCTGCGTCCGCTTCCTGACAAATATCATGGACTGAAGGATATCGAGCAGCGCTACCGCCAGCGCTATCTTGATTTGATTATGAATCCCGAAAGCAAGCAGACCTTTATTTCCAGAAGCAAGATCATTCAATCTATGCGGCGCTACCTTGATGACCACGGATACCTTGAAGTGGAAACACCAACAATGCATTCAATCCCGGGTGGAGCATCCGCACGTCCGTTTATCACCCATCACAATGCTTTGGATATGCCGCTTTATATGAGAATTGCAATCGAGCTTCACTTGAAACGCCTGATTGTAGGAGGCCTGGAAAAGGTTTACGAAATCGGACGCGTATTCCGGAACGAAGGAATTTCTACCCGTCACAATCCTGAATTTACGATGATTGAGCTGTATGAGGCGTATGCCGATTACAAAGATATTATGAAACTAACTGAAAACCTGATTGCCCATATTGCAAAAGATGTCCTCGGCACGACAGTTGTTGAATACGGTGAACATAAAGTAAATCTTGAGCCGGAATGGACAAGACTTCATATGGTAGATGCGATTAAAGATGCGACAGGCGCAGACTTCTGGAAGGAAATGAGTGTAGAAGAGGCGAAAGCTCTTGCGTCAGAACACGGAGTGGACATTACTGCGCATATGACAGTTGGGCATATCATAAATGAATTTTTTGAGCAGAAAGTAGAAGAGACGCTGATACAGCCTACATTCATTTACGGCCATCCGGTAGAGATCTCTCCTTTAGCGAAGAAAAACGATGAAGACCCGCGTTTTACAGATCGTTTTGAACTGTTTATCGTTGCCCGTGAGCACGCGAATGCATTCACAGAGCTAAATGACCCAATAGACCAAAAAGAGCGTTTTGAAGGTCAGCTCAAAGAGCGCGAACAAGGAAACGACGAGGCACATATGATGGACGAAGATTTCATTGAAGCACTCGAGTACGGAATGCCTCCTACCGGAGGGCTCGGAATTGGAATAGACCGGATCGTTATGCTTCTTACGAACTCAGCATCCATCCGTGACGTCCTTTTATTCCCGCAAATGAGACATCGCTGAGAAATGAAAGAAAGCCGGATCTTTTGATCCGGCTTTCTTTTTATGAACCCTGTCAGGCGAATAGGTTCATTCCTTTATCACAGTCAGGTTTATTGAGAGCCTCGGTCTCGCTCAGGGAGGCGATCTTACCGGCAGTCCTTAAGAATGCAGCCTTCTTGCCTGTTAGAAAAATAATATCCTCTTTCTATAAAAAAACTATTGCACTGTGCTGATCAGGATGGTATATTAATATTCGTTGCTGCAAAAAGCAGTCACAAGCCGGAAACAAAGATGAAAAAAGTTGTTGACATCTTATCGGCTGAATGGTATTATAATAAAGCTTCACTTTTACAAATGATCTTTGAAAACTAAACAAATCGAAGTGCCAACGTTAATTCTAAAGTTTTAAACAAGAGCTAGTCAAACTACTTTTTGGAGAGTTTGATCCTGGCTCAGGACGAACGCTGGCGGCGTGCCTA
>NZ_JBNILJ010000025.1:0-25476 GCF_050107635.1 Metabacillus sp. 113a
ACAATGACAATTTCCAATTCTTCACATACTTCTTGTACCAACTGTTTAAATCGTTCCTCTACATCAGTACGAAGGAATATTTTTCTTCGATACCGAGGACAAAAGACAAAATGATAGTTGAGCCATGGTACGGTTGTACTTGTTCTTCTATATTCATTCATAGGTTTATTGTATAAGTTTTATTTAAAAACTGATTCAATGCGACAATAAAAAAAGAACAAAACATTTCAGATACTTGAAGCACCACAAACCTTACGGTTTTCAGTGGTACTCCGTATCCGACCTCACTTTCATCCCACACCTGAAGGAATGGGCTTTCCCGTTCGGAAAATCTGTAAGCTCCGTTCTGCCTCGTTTAGATCTGATTTTTACGAAAGGGATTTCGTACGTTTCTAATTGTTTCCTATACTTCTCTAATTCTTTTGGCAAATTCAGCATGTTTCTCGCCTCTCTTCTTAATAATAGCCTTAAACCGCTGCGGGCAATCTCCCTGCCTTCATTATACTCTTGAAGGATATGTAAAAAAAGAATAAGCCTGAACGGGATCCCGTTCAGGCCTGATACTTAACGCAGCAGATTCAACCCTGCTCTTATTTCTCTCAATACATCTTCATCTTCTTCTTTTTCAAGCCTGTCCAACAGAAAATCCTTAGATTCTGCTTGTCCGATTTTTCCTGCTGCCCAGGCAGCGGTTCCCCGGATTACAGGTCTCGGATCTTCCTTCATTAGCTTGTAAAGTTCCGGAAGAGCGGTGTCGTCCTTGTAATGGGCAAGAGCAATGATGGCGTTCCGCTGGATTGGTTTTTTTCCCCTCCAAGAGCCCGAGACATGGCCGAACTTTTCTTTAAATTCACGGTTTGACATAGAAAGCAGCGGCTTTAGACTGGGTTTAGCAAGCTCCGGATCCGGCTCCATTTCCGCGTGCAAATGAAAGTCCTTGCCTTTGTTCTCGGGACACACGGTTTGGCATGTATCGCAGCCGTAAAGCCGGTTTCCGATTTTTGTCCGAAATTCTTCCGGCAGAAAATCCTTGGTCTGGGTTAAATAGGCGATGCAGCGCTGGGCGTTCAGCTGGCCGCCTTGAACGAGCGCCCCCGTAGGACAGACCTCTACACATTTATTGCATGTTCCGCATTGGTCTTCGATCGGCTGATCCGGTTCGAATGGGACATTCGTTACGATTTCACCGAGGTAAACGTAAGAACCGAATTCGGGCGTAATAATCGCACAGTTCTTCCCGCTCCAGCCGATGCCTGCCCGTTCGGCAACAGCCCGGTCGGCCAGCTCTCCTGTATCCACCATCGATTTCACCCGGATGTCAGGGGATCTTTCTTTTAAAAATGCTTCAAGCTTCGCAAGCTTTTCGCGGAGCACATGATGATAATCCTTGCCCCAGGAAGCCCGGCAAAAAATCCCCCTGCGGTCCTCCCTCGTGCTTTTAGGAGCATTCTTCATTTTCGAAGGGTACGCAAGGGCGATGGCAACAATCGATTTTGCTTTCGGTACAAGCAAGCCAGGGGTCGTCCGCTTTTCAATATCCGGTTCTTCAAAACCGGATTGATATCCGAGGGCCTGCTGGGCCTGCAAACGGCCTTTAAGAGTCTCAAACGAATCGGCACTGGCAAATCCGATTTTATCAATTCCAATCTCACGGCTGTAGGCGATCACTTCTTGTTTCAAAGCTTCGATGTTCATAGTCACCCTCCTTTCTTCTGTATTTCTTCAACGCTATGTTAAAATTATGGTACCAAATCATGGAGGCCGGATAAAATGGAAATTAAAGTGAATCAGCAAATAAAAGATCTGGAGCCCTCGTTTAAAACCGGGATTGCCATCTACAGAGGCATTCAAGTCGGGGATGCTCCGCAAATGCTGCAAGGGAGAATGAGGCTTTTTCAGGAATCGCTGTATTTTGATTTTGAGACGAAGGAAATGAAAGACCTTCCAGCTGTAAAGGAATGGCGGAATCTTTTCAAAAAAGCAGGTACGGACCCGAACCGGTACCGCCCCTCACAGGAAGCGATATTCCGCAGAATCAAAAAACAGCAGTATCTGGACACCATTCATTCAGCAGCGGATTTGAATAACTTCTTCTCCATGCAATATCAGGTTCCGATCGGAATTTACGATCTTGACCGTCTAAAGGGGAATATTGAGATACGGATCGGGAATTCCGATGAGGCATATGAGGCGATCAATGGACGGGAAGTGGCGATGGAGAAGAAAATTTTATCTGCTGACGAATCTGGACCATTCGGAAGCCCTTACGTCGATTCCAAACGTTCCGCAGCTTCACGGGAAACCGTCAATGCCCTCCAAATCGTTTATCTCGCACCATCTATGAGCAGCGAAGAATCTGAAAAACTGTTATCAGCATTAACATCCATGTTCGTTCAGATTCACGGCGGGACGGAAGAACACTTTATTTTATAAATGCCTGCTGCTCCAGGCAGCGGGCTTCTTTATACAGTAAAAAACGCAATACTTCGCTGATCGGAACGAAGCACTGCGTTAGTAACGTATGTATGGAGCGGGTGATGGGAATCGAACCCACGACATCAGCTTGGAAGGCTGAGGTTTTACCATTAAACTACACCCGCAAATCATGGTGTCTCTCATGATGACGATGTATTTCATTATATTCATATTACATTGGTTCGTCAATAGTCTTTTTTATTTTTTTATCAGAACGCACTCTCTTCAAGGCAGCTGGGCTATTATTTTCCTGCAACACTCTTTCAGCAGCGGAAAGCATAATATTCAAAGCCAGGATCGTCAAGGCGAAAAAGAGGATGACGGATAAGGAAATCCAAGGGTATTGGCCGCGGAGCGGATAGTAATCTCCTATCAGCCCGGACCACTCATAGGAAATGGTTTTAGGCGGACTATCGCCTCCGTAGTCGATATGGGTACCACCAAAGAAGAGTTCAAGCAGACCGAGATGCGCTAAGATCGTAAGAACCTGAATAAACTGCTGGATAAATAATAAAAAGCCCTCCTTGCGGAACCATCTGCTTATATGTTTGCGGAAAATGTAAAACCGGCTTCCTCCCAGTGTTTTGGAACAGGCTACAAAATCCTGGCCCCAATACCCTTTCATCACCTCTGCAATGTGCTGGGATAAGGTCGGCCACCCAAGGACGCTCAGCACGATGACCTCATATAAAGCACGCTGCCAGAACGGCTCCTGAAATCCTTCAAACGGCATGATCAATACCGGGCTCAAAAGAAATACAGCAAACACAGTCTGAGGGATAAAGGCAAAGGGCTCTGACAGCCCCCTGAAAAAGCCTGTACTCTTCGGCAGATAAGCTGAGATAAAGCTTCCTATGCAATAGCTTATGCCTACTCTAATAAAAGTGATGAAAAGAGCAATGCCGATTGTATACTGGGATCCTTGCACGATGATGTGAAGCATGTGATATCCATCTTTATCTGTACCAAGCGGGTGCTTAAGAGAGGGTGGATAGGGCGGTACACCTGCAAGCTCTCCTTCAGCATCATAGGTAAGAACCGTTTGACTTATTTTTCCGTCATTGAAAAAAGAATTTCCGGCGCTTAAAAGAACCATAACGGATAAAAATAAAAAACCTGTCAGAAACATCTTATCTTTTAGAAGCCTGGCCATTACCCTTTCTCTCCTTTAATTAAATCCGGAGCAAATAAAAAATAGGATTGATAGACCACAAAAAACGGCAGGAACAAAATGGTGACGGCCATCAAAAAGACTTCTGGCGATCGATACGTGAGGAGGAAGCTGAGCATTCCCGGATAATTGAATACATATTCGATGATGAGCATCGAGGCAAGCAGCGACCATACGAGCGTCTTCGAATTAATCATGATTTTATGAAACGCATTCCGGCTGATATGGAAGATTAGGATGCGCACAGGAGAAGTGCCAATCGCTTTAGCAAGCTCCGCATACGCCTTTTCCTCCTCCTCCTCGATTGTTTTAATTAAAATCTTTACAAGATAGACGGAAGCCGGTATACCTAAACAAATTAGAGGCAAAACATAGCTTTTCTCATCGCCGAGTGAAGCCACCTTCACAATCAGGACATCGGTCTGCTTATATATAAAAATGACAAGTGCCTGCAGGACCGTAATGATAAAAATATCCGGGATGGCTTCAGCAGCCAAAATCATTCTTTTAATCCAGTTCATTCTCTTTTTTAAAAACAGAACTGCTGCCGAAGCAAAAAGAATCGACACTGCAAGGGAGATCACCAGGGCAAGAATCAGCAGAGTAAACGTGTCCCCGCTTCTTTCTAATATCTGCGGAAAGATTGGACTCCTCTCCCAAAACGTTTCGTTATTAAAAAAAAGGACTTTCATTCCCATTTCTTGAACAAACGCTGTGTAAGCTCCGATATTCAGTTTCAAGCCTTGAAAAAGAACCGGAATTCCGCTGATCAAGAGGATAAGGATAAATGAATATACGACTTGTCCAATCAGGATTAGGACTCTTTTAGAAACGGCTGATCCCTTCATTTATGTATACCTCAACTTTTTCCCTATATCTTACCACAAAATAAATTGAAAATAATGACTTTTATGAAATCTCTGTTTATCCCGCCCTATACAGGGAAAAATATTAACTATAGGAGGGGAATTTATGAAAATATCCCTTGTGCTGGGTTGGTTTCTCGTTCTCTCCCTCGCTGCCGGCTGCAGCCAAAGCAACGCGGCTGACGAGAAGACGAAGAGCAGTTCTGCTGCTGAAACGGCAGAGCGCACAAAGCCTCCTGCCTCCTCTGAAAAAGGAATCGCAGAAGGTGAACCCGCTCCCGGAACCAATCCATCATCAAAAAAGAACGAAGCTTTGACTCCTGAAGAAGTAATCAGTGAAACGTCCCTGCAGCTCGATACTCGTGTTCCATTTTCTCTCCCGGCAACGATTCCACTGGATAAAGATAAGCACCTGACATCTCTGGCCACATCAGACGCCAAAACTTATGAAATTGCGTTCTACCAAACTTCTAAGCCCATTTCAATCAACAGCAGCAAACTAAGAAATCTTGGGAACGAGAGTAAAATAGCCGTCATTAAGGCAGCAGAATATGAAAGCGAAGAGAAAGCCGCCGAACAAATCGGCTACCAGAAAGCAGAGCCAGCAGGCAATCCGCCTGTAGACTTAGGACATGGAATTACTGGCTACACGGATGCAGGAGCAGGAAGTGCTTTTCTACACTGGAATGAAGGAAGATGGTCGTTCATGTCTAAGGCAAGGAATGAAACGGGACAAGACGCCAACCAGGAACTTGGCAGGAAGGTCGTTGACTATTTAGAAAAAGAAATGCTTCCTCCGCCTGATCAAGGAACGGTTCTGCTGGACGGCAATGATGCTGGCAGCCGGAACCATTACACGGCCTGGCAGGAAGGAAACATCGTGTATGAAATAGTGGAAGCCGATGGAGCAATGACGATGCTTGAAGTCGCCGCTGCTTTTAATAAGGATTAAGAGGGCTTGATTGGATTTGGCAAAAGGCCGTGGAACATTTGCACGTAATGATGAACCAGGGTGTTAAGATATCTGGATAAAAAGGGTACCAGGTTTCTATTGACCCTATTCTTTTAAATTCGTGGCAATAAAAGAGTGTGGATCAACACCCAAGCCCGGGACACCATGCTCTGGATAAGCCTGCAGTAAATATTGGAAAAGACCACAGCATGGAAAAAAAGTGCTCAGAGCATGCTCTAAGCACTTTTTTATATTTTTCTCTATCCATTACAGCGACGAGCAGGTCAGGCGTGCAGAAGGTGCTAAGTTTTTACCATGAACAGTGCGCGTCTGCTGAGTGGAGCTTTCAAGAACGTTATTCGGCTTGAAGCATCACTTCATTAAACACCGCTGTAGCGTTCCAGACGTTTAAGCCCGCATAGCCTTCTTGGAACTGCTGATCTGTACTGCTGATTTTCAGTGCCCCATCTATATAGGCCTTAAGCTCATTCCCTTTTGCCGTTACTTTTACATCGTAGACTTGATTAGGGTTAAGATCATAAGGTGTTTCCTGCAGAACGGATATGGATCCATTTGAAATTTTCATGAGTTTTATCAAATCATGCTTCGTGTCCACATTTACTGCGTACCCATTACGCGCATTGCGGTCAGCCCGGAAAACAAGGGCCCCGGCTCCTTCATTCAAAACCTTAATCTTAGCTGAGTACGTAAAGTTACTGCCTCTGTCTCCAGATATATTAAAGCTGTCGGGACCGCTCCTGCCAAGCTTGCCTGAGATGGTGTCACCCCACTGGCCATTGACAGCTTTCCAATTTGAGAGGTTGGAACGAAACGGGCTGCTTCCCCAGATCCTTTTCACATCATAAACGTTCAGATAGCTGAGCTCTGTGCTCCCATCCAGACTGTATAGCTCCATTCCCTGATTCTCAGGAGCGGCAAAAATCTGGTCTGTCATTACCTGTTCACCATCGTTTACAAAGACTTCTATTGAAGAACGGTCAAGTAAGATTCTGAGTTTTATTTTCCCATCCTTCTCATTGACGGATACTTCATGGATTTTCTCTACGTTAGGTCCGAAATCATATCCAGAATGGGTTCGGTCGATAAAGACAGTTTTGTTTTGTGCATCGTACCCTATTTTTGTATATTGTCCGTTCCCGGATCTTATTTTTAATCCAGCTTCTTTCGCGTCTTTCACAGAAAATTCCGTTTCGATTTCAGCCGTATCTCCACTTGTATTTTTAAGAAGATTCTGTCCGGGTACAACCAATTCGTTTTCAAATTTTATCTTCTCGAGTCTTAAATCCTCGAACTGGTCCACTGGCTTCTGTTTCAATCGATAGCCTTCTTCTGTGTCCGTCATAACCATTTCCCTCGGTACGGTCATGGCACTTTTCCAAGGTGCGGTCGGCGTATCATTTGCGTATTGCCAGTTGCTCATCCATCCGAGCCAGATTGGGTTTTCGCCAGGTGAATTGTTCCAGGAAACAGCTGCATAAAAATCGGCTCCATAGTCAGCCCAAAGAGCTTTTTCCGGGGGATTTTCGTTCGTAAATGTTTTCCCATCAAAATCTCCGGTAAAATATTGCACTCCTGATCCGCCAGCCGGAGCTCCGTCGTTTATGCTCACGATCATTACCCACTTTTTCTTTGCAGGGCTGCCTTCAACAGGAACTTGAATCAGCTCGGGACATTCCCATATTCCTCCATAGGATCCTTCTGTTCCTTCCGCCCATTCACCCTCAAGAGTATTCCATTCGGTTAATTTACCCGAGGTCTTTGGTTCATAAGGCAGGACAGGCAGTTCTCCCGGATCGTTATCCGGGTTTTCTGGAAGCGGGCCTTCATTGAATACGTGGAAATCATCCACGTTTATATGTCCCCAGCCGCCTGATTTTTTATCGGTCACTTTTATATACACAGTCTCACCTAAATAGTTTGAAGCGTCCCATTCAACTCTGCGGTATTTCTCGTCTTCAGCCCATTTGGAATTATGGGCCCGGATTAATTCCTGGTTATCAGATGCTCTCATTAAAGAGACATGCAAGTTCTCTCTGTCATTTCCTCCGCCAATAAGAAAGTTAATTTCCCCGCTTCCCCCAAGCTTAAAGTACGAGGAACGCATAGAGCCTTGGGGATCATCTCCTATTTCTGCAGCTCCCCACATGTGGTAGCTTCCCTGATGGTCAAATGTACCGCCCCAATACGTATCCGCTCTAGTAACTTGAGCATTGGCAAACGCATTTCCTTCCATTGGCACCCAGCCCTCAAGGCTTCCTTTCTCGAAATCCGGGTTCTCTATCTCTGCTGGCACATCGCCAGCATTCAATTCTTTCCTGACATTTTGAAATGAAGTATTTGGACCTGTACTTACTAATCCGAAGTATCCGTCTGCAAAGCTGCTGTCATTTTGCTCCATCACCTTTTGCCCGTTCAAAAGGACGTTTAACTGAACACCGTCCGCTCTGACTTCAAGTGTATTGGATTCCTTTTCCAGCGGGACATTTCGAACGTTCATTACCGTCCTCTTGCCATTATTCAGCTTAATCAGCTGTAGTCTTTTCCTGCCCCCGTCCAGCTCGGCATAATAGCCATTTTTCCCTTCCTTATCGGCTCTGAAAAGCAAACCGCCGATACCTTTTGTATTCATTTTCATGTCCGTTTTGTAGCCAAATCTGCTCCCTTTTTCGTTTGAAAGATAAATCGATCTTCCGGAGGCTGCAGCTTTTACACCATCCAGGCTCTTCTCCCACTTCCCTGATTTCGCCTGCCACCCTGTAATATTTGTCTGAAAGTCAGATGTATTGCTGAAGGACATGTCCCGGAAAACGGAAACTCCCAGCTGATTGCGCAATCCGAAATAACCGTTCCCGTAGAAAGAGTCTTCCACTTCAAGAAGAGGCTCTCCATTTGCATACACCCAAAGTTTTTGCCCTTCAGCTTTCACTTTCAGTTTGATTGAATCTGCTTTGATCTGTATTGGGGTAAGGGAAATCTCCTTCACAACTTCAGAGCGGTCGTTTGTAAAGCGCTTTAGCAGCAATTTCCCGCTGCTTTTGTCCACTTCTGCTGAATATCCATTCTTCCCTTCCGCATCTGCACGAAACATGAGTCCTCCTGAACCGATCCGGTTGTTTTTCGCGCGAACACTAACCGTGCCTTCGTAAACAAAATCGCTTCCAGTCTGCGGAGATATGGCCGTACCATCCCGATCCAGACTTGTCACCTGAAGAGAGCCCGGATCCGGTCCAAATGTGCTTTCATAGGTCCATTCCTTTAAGTTTGGAGAAGAATAGATCATGACACTGTTTTTAGCCGCCAAGGTCATTACCCATTTTTCAGAGCTTTCATGCCAGAAAACCTTCGGATCCCGCCAATCCCTCATTGGAGGATCTGGCATGACCGGGTTGCCTTCGTATTTCTTCCACGTTCTTCCTTTGTCGTTGCTGTAAGCAAGGCTTTGCACCTGCTTAGCTCCTTCATGGGTGAAAATGGCTACCATCGCTTCTTTTCCGAAGCCTGCTGTATTATTGTAGTCAATGACAGCGCTTCCAGAAAAGATCGCGCCATTCTCATCCGGTGAAAGCGCAATCGGAAGATGCTCCCAATGAACTAAATCTTTGCTCACAGCGTGCCCCCAGTGCATAGGGCCCCAACGGGTATCAAAAGGATTATTTTGATAGAATAAATGGTATTCTCCTTTGTAATATACCATCCCGTTCGGGTCATTCATCCAGCTCGCTTCCGGTGTAAAATGAAATTGGCTGCGGTAATCCTCCTCATAATAATCCTGCTCTGCTGCCTTCGAATGAGCTGGAGGCATTGCAAACGTTAAGGCTGTCCCGCAAATCAATACCTTTTTCAAAAAATGATTCAATCCCGCTCCACTCCAATCCGTTTATTGGGTTAGCTCTATTAAATTTGGCTGTTGATTGCAGCCAGCAGGTGCCCGCTTCAATCAACAGCTGTTAATTCGACTCAATCAGTAAACCAAGCTATTGGGTTAAAGAGCCTCAGACCTGCTCCGTAAACGGTCGATTAATACGGCTGCAACGATGACTCCGCCTTTAACAACGAGCTGCCAATAATAGCTGACATCCATTAGCGTTAATCCATTGGTGATGACCCCCATTATTAAAACACCGATAATCGTTCCCTGGATGCGGCCTGCGCCTCCTACCAGACTGGTTCCACCAAGGATAACTGCTGCGATTGCATCCAATTCGTAGCCAAGACCTGCAGTTGGCTGGCCTGAAAATAGCCTTCCGGCAAGGACAACCCCTGCAAGTCCTGCAAGCATCCCGCTCAGCGTGTATACCTTCATTAATGTATTTTCAACTTTTATCCCTGTAAGACGGGCAGCTTCTTCACTTCCGCCAATTGCATAGACATGTCTGCCAAACATCGTATATTTAAGAACAAAGAACATGGCTGCATAAACAATGACCATAATATAAATAGGCGTAGGAATCATAAACAGCCTGCCAGCACCTAAAAATTTAAATAAATCACTTGCTACGACGATCGGATACCCGCCGCTGATGACGTATGCAAGCCCCCTTACATAAGTGAAGCTTCCAAGAGTGACAATAAATGCCGGAAGCTTCGTTTTGGCGGTGAAAAATCCATTAACAAGTCCAAAAAATGCGCCAACCGCCACACCTGCAGCAATTGCAAGAAGAGGATGAACCCCTGCCTGGGAAACCATAACCGAGATGACACCGGATAAAGCGACAATCGCTCCAACAGAAAGATCTATGCCACCTGTCAAGATCACCACTGTCATTCCAGCAGCCAGAATTCCATTTATTGAAACCTGCTTTAAGACATTAAGCAAATTGGAGACTTCAAGAAAATTAGGTGCAGTAAACGCAAGAATGATACATAGCAAGAAGAGAATGATCAGCATGCCAAGACGATTCCACAGCTGAACCGCTCCGTTTCCGTATCTTGTTTGAATGGTTGGTATTTCCGCCATATTTCCTTTCATCTTCACTGGCCTCCTGTAGCAAAATGCATAATTTTTTCCTGAGTCACTTCTTCTCTTGAAAGCTCACCCTTTATTTGTCCCTCGTGCATAACAAGAATCCTGTCGCTGATTCCGATAACCTCAGGCAGCTCGGACGAAACGACAAGAACTGCAAGGCCCGCTTCCGCAAGCGCGGATATAATTTTATGAATCTCGGTTTTGGCTCCAATGTCTACTCCTCTTGTCGGCTCGTCAAGCAAGAGAACCTTCGGCTTCGTTGCAAGCCAGCGGGCTATGACGACCTTCTGCTGGTTGCCGCCGCTCAAGCTGGAAACAAATTGCTCAGAAGAAGATATTTTCACACCAAGCTCCTCAATCAGTTCATCCGCTTTCCCGCTGATAAGCTTCCACTTCAGCGTTCCGCCCTTGCTGAACTTTTTTAATTCGGCCATGATGATATTCTCCTTGACGGACATATTCAGAAAAAGCCCTTGTTCCTTCCGGCTTTCAGGCACATGGGCTAAACCATGTTTAATCGCATCTGCAGGCGTATTGATTTTGACGTGCTTCCCATCTATAAGGATCTCTCCGCTCAAGATAGGAGCTGCACCAAAAACAGCCTGAATCAATTCCGTTCTTCCGGCTCCAACAAGACCGGCAAGCCCTACAATTTCACCCGGATAAATCTTTAAGGATGCATTCTTAACCGTTCTGCGCTCTGTTACTTTCCTTAATTCAAGGGCCGGCACTTTGTTGTCCACCCTTTTTTCAGCCTGCTTTACCTCTCTTTTGAAAAGTGTATTCAGCTCCCGGCCTACCATTAGCTTTACGAGATGCTCGGGGTTCGTTTCCGTTATCGGACCGCTTTGAATCCATTCTCCGTCCCGAATGACCGTGTATCGGTCTGATATTCTGAAAATCTCATCCATACGATGGGATATATAGATAATGCCAACGCCTTTCTTTTGTAAATCTCCTATAATATTAAACAGCTTTTCTATTTCTTTATCTGTCAGTGAAGCAGTTGGCTCATCCATGATCAAAACCTCTGCATCATACGATAGAGCTCTGGCAATTTCAACCACCTGCTGCTGGGCAACGCTTAATTGAGAGACAAGCGTTTTCGGATCCAGATCGGATCCCATGGAATGCAGCACTTCGGCAGCCTTTTCATGCACTTTCTTCCAATTGACAAGTCCCAAACGGTTCTTGGGAAACTTTGTGCCCATTAGAATATTTTCACCTATAGTCAAGTTTGGGGATAGCTTTAACTCCTGGTGGATAACGCTGATTCCATTTTTCTTCGCTTCAACCGGTCCACTCCAAGATAGCTTCCTGTTTTTATAGGTAATGTTTCCTTCGTTGTCATCAGGCTGATAAATTCCTGATAATATTTTAATCAGTGTCGATTTACCCGCTCCATTTTCTCCCATTAAAGCATGAACTTCCCCTTTATAAACCTCCAGACTCACTTGATTGAGCACCCTGACTCCCGAGAATGTTTTGCTGATTCCGCTCATTGATAGAATTGGAGATACTGGTTCAAGCATTGGTTTTTGCCCCATTAAATACATTGTCCCCACCGCTGCCTCCTCCTTTAAAAAGAATAAGATCCTCCTGGGAAGATCTTATTTACGTGCTTCTTACCAGCCTTTATAGCTGTCTACATTCTCCTGAGTTACGAGTTCAACCGGGACCTTTACTAATTTTTCGACCTCTTTGCCGTCAATGATATCCTTGCCGATTTCAATAGCTTTTTTCATCATGTCATCTGGATGCTGGGCAGATGTTGCAGCAAAGCTTTTCTTCTCTTTGAGCGCATCTACCGCTTCAGGAGCTCCATCCACTCCAACGATGAAAAATTCATCCCCGCGGTTTGCCTGCTCCTGAGCAATTTTCACTCCAAGCCCTTCAGGATCATTGATTGCAAAAATAGCCTGAATCGATCCCTTTGAATGCGCTTGCAAAATATTTTCAGTTACAGACAGCGCTTTTTCCCGATTTCCTTCCCCATTTTGTTTAGCAATGACTTTAATTTCAGATTCTTTAATGGCATCCTCAAATCCCTGGATACGGTCCGTGACCGCAGAAACCGGCGGTCCGTCGATGACAGCGATATTCCCCTTACCGCCTAATTGCTCAACAACATATTCTCCGGCAAGCTTCCCAGCCTGATAGTTATCAGATGTTACCACACTGTCTACGCCTCCTTCTGCAGCAACGTCTACAGCTACTACAGGAATCCCGGCAGACTTAGCTTGTGCAACCGCACCTGCAATCCCTTTTGAATCTACTGCATTCAACAGAATCAAATCGACTTTCTTTGTAATAAAGTCTTCAATTTGAGAAGTTTGCTTTGCCAAATCATAATCTGCACTTACCGAGATCAGCTCAGCTCCCATTTCCTTAGCAGCTTCTTCAGCTCCCTTAGACATTGATACAAAAAACGGGTTTGCTAACGTTCCGACCGTTAATCCAATCTTCAGCTCCCCTTTCTTAGCCGGCTCTTTGCCTTCCCCTCCCGCTGCTTCTGTGTTAGATCCTGTATCAATAGCATTGCAGCCAGCCAAAATCAGCATAAACATTGTAAATACAATGGCGATAAAAGATTTACCTGTCGTTTTCATAATTTCTCCCCTTTGTTTTTTTAAGTAGAACCCGTAAAACTCTCCCCTTCCACCCCCTGCAGTTATTAGAAACCGCTTACATTTTATATTGAATGACCACATTTGACCATTTATGCTCAAGTGTGGCGATTTAATATCATTTTATAAGCAAAATTTGTCATTGTCAATAATTTCTAAATATTTTGAACTAAAGATTTTTTTCCCGTTTCATGTAAAATAAAAGAGAATGGAAGGAGGGGGTTTTCTTTGTTCAGTGAAGAACGGAAAGCAAAAATTATTGATTTTATCAGCAATTATTCCAGAGCTTCTGTACAGGATCTCAGTGATTATTTAAAGGTCTCTGAATCTACGATCAGGCGTGATTTAAAAGAATTGCAGCAAAGCAATCAAATTCAGCGTACCCACGGCGGGGCCGTTTCTTTAAACAACGTAAACTTTGAACCTACCATCATGGCCAAAGAAATAGAATACGTTGATGAAAAAATAGCCATTGCTAAAAAAGCTGTAGAGTGGATTGAAGAAGGCGATACCATTCTTCTGGATGCCGGAACGACTACACAGCCGATTTTCAAAGAACTGAAATCATTTAAAAAATTGACAATAGTTACGAATTCGATCTTGTTCCTGCGTGATTTCAGCCCAGCGCCCGGCATTGAAATGATTTTTCTTGGCGGCAGCCTGAGAAACGAAACCCTGGCATCCGTTGGACCTTTCGCAGAGCAGAATCTTGGGATGATCCGTGTAGATAAAGCATTTGTTGCCATTAACGGCATTCATGTAACTGAAGGTTTGACGACTCCAAACTTAATTGAAGCACGAATTAAAAAATTAATGATCCAAAATGCCCAAAAGGTCATTCTGCTGAGCGATTCGAGTAAAGCTGGCAAAATATCCTTTGCAAAAGTTGCAGACTTAAAAGAGATTAACACCTTTATTACAGACTCCCACCTCGACCCGGAACTTAAGGCTTCCATGGAAGAGATGGGCATAGAGGTATGCCTGACAGGGCACTTGATTACATAGAAAAAACCTCAGCACCCGCTGAGGTTTTTTCATTTTCTATTCATCTGCACGTACCTCTAAGAGTAAAGCTTGTAACATTTTGAGTGTAATTAATCTGATTCGGACTTACTCTCTCCTTTAATCCACCTATAAAAACTGCTCACATCTTCTCTCGGAACATCCTGTATCGTACTGACATGCACCGGCTTTGCCCGGTTCGAAAACTGAAGAGTTCCCGTTTGGAACTTCCGCTGCAGCCAGGAATGGGAAATTTCGATTTGCTGAATCCGTTTTCGCTTGGTAAGGAAGGTTTCGGTTGTTAAGCCGCCTCTGCGAATTTGAACGCAGTCCCCATTTCTGAGATAGCTTGTGAAACAATAATCCAAAAGGCGGGAGACAATTGAAAGCAAAAATACTGCACCTGCTGCCCAGAGCCATTCCGGCTTGAAGAAGAACAGAGCAGCCCCTGAAATCACTGTTGCATAATAAGGACGGATTAGCTTTAGAAGCAGAACTTTTTTGGGAAGCCGATTCATTCTTTCTTCAATTCGATAGCCAGGCAATAGCTGATTTGTGAGCTCATAGGCTTCATGCTTGGCCATAAAAGGATACAGGGAATTGGTCTCCTGCTCACCAATATTCGTGCTCCCAGCACTGATCAGCTTAATTTCAGCCATCCCGAAGATCCTTTTAATCAGCGATTGCTTAATATGAATCGCCTGAACTTTATTTTTCTGAATGGAAAAAGCACTAGTATTGATCGTCCCTTTGGAAATGTAAATACGATCTTCATCTGCTGAAATTTCATACCGGCCATATTTAATAACAGTTTGAATATAGCCGACAAGGACCGATATCGCCATAGCGGCTACAAAAAGAGGGAGCAGCAGCCACACGTGCTGCTGAAGGTATTCCACTGCACTTTTAGATGCGTCTTCAAGGTTGAAAAAATCGTCCGCCTGCGAATACAAAGCAATTAAAATAGGAAAAAGCGCAAAAAAACTAAGGGACGTAAAGGCTGCTTTGATATTATCCTTTTTTGTCGATTGGAAATAAATGCTTTTATTATTGGAAACCGTTTGCCCAGCTTCTTCCGTACGATTGTTATTTTGAACAAAATCTGTGATTCTGGCGGATTCATTCTTCGGTATTATTGGAAACTTTACAGAAGCTTCATCGTCGTTCGCCCCTGTCTCGAGCGTCAGCGAAGTCATCCCAAGCATACGATGAACAAAATTTGTTTCAGAAAAAGTGTTTTGTATTCTTTCAAATGGAATATTCCTCTGATTTTTAACCAAAATTCCTTCTCTAAATATAAAGGCGTGCCCGTTCATTTCATATGTATGGAAGACCCACTTTAACACCATGTGAATCATCGTCAAAGCCGCTGCAGCAATAAAAAGGTACTTTGCCCAAAGGATCCAGCCGGTATTTTCGCCGGCGCGTAATACAAATAAAAAGAAAATAATGAACCACGTATTCTTTACAAAGGATACAGCTTCAATGAGAATCCAGGCTGGATGAAATCTTCTTTGCTCCCCTGTCATCAACTTCCATCCTCCAGCTCGTCCTGTTCTCCCACTTTCGCATAGATGGCAATCTGATTTCTCAGCTTAAGGGCTTCCTCTTTTTCAATTGAAGGAATGGTATGGCTGGAATTTACTGCTCCGATATTAACATCATACAGACCGTATTTTCTTAAAAACGGACCCTGGCTTGTGGATACCACTTCCACTTTCGTCATGGGGATCAGGATATGCTTTTGAGTGATCCGCCCATGCTTCAGCTGAATAAATTCCTCATCAATTTCGTACCTCCACGTTCTTTGCAGATAAACCGGCTCAACCGCAATGGAAAACACTGCCGATATTGCCATTAAAGCCATTAGCCCGTAAATCAAATAGCCTGCCCATTCAGGCCATTGGTACAAACTGTCGAAATAAACGCATACAGCAAGAATCAGGATCACAGTACTGTGTCCAATCGTATTGGTGATCCTCCAGACCCGTATTGCTTTTGCAGATATTTCTCTGGTTGGTTCTTCAATGTTTAAATACACTCCTATTCACCTCATCCATACTACGATAAAAGAAGAGGAAACGTTTCAAAAAACAGGAATAAACTAATAGAAACTTAATTTATCAGAGGCCCGCCTTAAAGTCTTGCCCCTCTGCTTCTCTCTGCTTCTCCCCTAGACGAGGCTATTAGAAAATACTGCATTTTCATGAGAAAAGGTTTCTATTATTCGGGCAGAGGGAATTTATTCAATACTATATGACTAGAAAAAATGGAGGAACATACAATGGAGCTATCAAGATCAAAGACAGGGGCCAGGCAGTCTGCTGAAAAGACAAAACAGGATACAAAGCCCTGGATTAGACGTCTCGGACGGTTCGGTTATATGGCACAGGGAGCAGTTTATGGAATGATTGGGATTCTGGCTTTCATGGCCGCTATTGGCGCAGGGGGCAAAACGACTGATACAAACGGCATGCTCCAATCGCTTGCCGGAATGCCTTTTGGAAAAGTTCTCCTTTGGGCAATAGGCATCGGTTTAATCGGCTATAGCATATGGGGAATCGTTAAATGTGCAGCAGATCCTGAACGGCGCGGTTCAAATGCGAAAGGAGTCATTATCCGAATCGGCTATTTAATCAGTGCCGCCATTTACGGAAGCATTTCCTTTAATGCGCTGAAGACCGCAGTGAATGCGGGAAGCTCCAGCAGCGGATCTGAGCAGAGCCTGTCTGCACAATTGCTTTCGCAGCCATATGGACAATGGGTTATTGGGGCAATCGGGGCCACCATTATCGGCTATGGAATATACGAATTTATTTCAGGATACAAAGAAAAATTTATGTCTAAATTCAAATCAGCCGAAATGAGCATGCACGAACGTAAAATTGCACGAAGATCCGGTAAACTTGGTTTAATAGCACGCGGGATTGTTCTGGCTATGATTGGCTTCTTTTTTATCCAAACAGCCATCACTTCAGATCCTAATCAAAATAAAGGCTTGGATGGAGCTCTCTCCCAGCTCGCAAGCCAGCCCTATGGCCAATGGATTCTGGGAGCTGTAGCTCTCGGTTTGATTCTTTACGGCGTATATGGAATCATCCGCGGCCGATACGAGCACATGGGGAATGGCGGGAAATAAGGGAGATTGAACGAAGCCCTGAGAACTTGATGAAAGCAGCGCTGTCTCCTTCCCCTTCAATGATAAAAAAAGTGCTCAGAGCCACTGAGCACTTTTTTTTGCGATTAGGAGAGTCCGTCCTTTCAAAGGGAGGAGTGTTACTATGCAAAAATCAGAACGGCCGTCCCAACAATAAAGCAATAAATACTAAAATAGATTAGATTGCCTTTTGCCATAATGTTCATGAACCACTTCAATGATATATAGGAGGTAACGATTGAAATGAAGAATGCGGCCATATAGGGAAGAAGAAGCTCTCCCAGATTTTCATCGTTGATTAAATCGGTTAGACTTAACAGCGTGCCGCCAACACTAACCGGGATAAACATTAGAAACGAGAAACGCAAAGCGGTAGCAGGCCTCATTCCAATCCCCATCGCCGCGACGATCGTTGCACCTGATCGGCTAATCCCGGGTACAAGCGCGACGGCCTGTGCGAAACCCACGATCAGTGCATCCTTGATCCCAATGTCCCCATCTCTTTTCCTGCCTCTCAGGTTCCGGATTAGGAATAGCGCGATGCCTGTGATGATTAGCGTAGCCCCGGTTACATACACATTCTTCACCGATATTTTATCTGCCAGAAGGACCCCGATCACCCCAGCGGGAATGGTGGCAAGGATCAAATACATTATAAATCTGAAATCCTTTTTGTATTCCTCCTGACGGGTAAAAGCAAATGAAATCCCATTTTTAGCAAGCCTTAATATGTCTTCCTTATAAATAAGAAGGACGGCTATGAGCGACCCTGCATTTACGAGAAGCTCAAATGATAAATTATCCGTTCCAATTCCCATGAAATGCTGGGCGAGCACCAAATGCCCACTGGAAGAGATCGGGATGGGTTCAGTTATGCCTTGGAGGGCGCCTAAAAATAAGTACTTTAGTAAAATAATTAAATCCAATTCCATAATTGACTCCTTAATCCAGCCTGGTTTCTATAGTCTGCAGACACTGCAGCATTTTTCCATTATCCTACAAATGCAACAATTAGAAAAGGCTAAAAAAGAGAAAAAGCCATTAAGTAATGACTCTCTCTCCCATTTCCTATATTTTTTTCACTTCCAGGTAATAGATCTGATGGCCTTCAATCTCGTGAACGCGGAACATGTAGTCTTCTTGTTCAATCTCAGAACCGGACTGAGCATCAATATTACGGCTTAAGAACCAGCCGCCTATCGTATCAATGTCTTCTTCCTCTATCTCTGTTCCAAGAAGATCATTTACATCCTCAAGAAGCAGTTTAGCATCCAGAATATAGTGATCGGCTCCCACCTTCCGAATCTCGGCTACTTCATCCTCATCGAATTCATCACGGATCTCCCCGACGATTTCCTCAAGAATATCTTCCGCAGTAACCAATCCGGAGGTACCGCCGTATTCGTCCATCAAAATAGCCACATGAGTCCGTTCCTTCTGCATCTTCACCAGCAGGTCGTGAATCGGGATACTTTCTATCACGCGGATGACCGGATTGATGAAGGGATCGAGCTTCAGATCCTGGTCACGATTCATGACCTTGGCTGACAGCAATTCTTTCACATTCACAAAACCAAGGATATTATCTTTATCCCCATCTGTTACAGGATAGCGTGTGTAATTCTCTTCAATCATCGTTTCCATAATGTGATCAAAATGATCATCTGCCGCAATGCTTACAATTTCTGTTCGGGGCACCATAATTTCCTTGGCGATCCTCTCATCAAATTCAAAAATATTGTTCATATATTTAAGCTCGTTCTTATTAATTTCACCGCTCTTATAGCTCTCAGAAAGCAAAAGACGCAGCTCCTCCTCTGAATGGGCCAGCTCATGCTCGGAAGCTGGCTTCAGTCCGAAAAGACCAACGAGGAATCGGGCAGAACCATTCAGGAACCAAATAAACGGGTACATGATCCGGTAGAACCAGATAATCGGCTTGGCAAAAACCAATGCAACAGCCTCTGCCTTTTGAATGGCTACCGTTTTAGGGGCAAGCTCACCCACTACTACGTGCAGGAAGGTAACAAGTGTAAAAGCAATAGCAATAGTGAAAATATGAGACATCGATTCATCAATGCTGAAGTATTCAAATAATGGATGCAGCAGAACCTCAAAGGTCGGCTCTCCAATCCAGCCAAGCCCGAGAGCCGTTACGGTTATACCGAGCTGGCAGGCTGACAAGTATTCATCAAGATGGGATACCACCTTTTTGGCTGAGACCGCGCCTTTTTTTCCTTCCTCGATCAGCTGATCAATTCTTGATGTTCGCACCTTGACAATCGCAAACTCTGTTGCGACAAAAAAGGCTGTTGCTGCAATTAATAGTACAAATATAGTTAAGTTAATAGCTGTCAATTAGTGATCTTACTTAACGTAAGATCTACACCTCCTTGGATTGGAAAAAGTTTCTTACATGTAAAACCTGCATCACAGGCTTAACTTAATAGCAATAGAAGCGTTTGGATTAAAGAAAAGCTCTCATGTGAGATATTCTTTTTTATCTTTTCTATGCTGTCAGGATCATTTCGGTCAATTTGAGACAAAATTTCGGAAACATCCTTATCTAAACCGCTGATTTTCAATCTTAATTCTAGTAAATCTATCTCTTCTGCATCCTTTTCAAGAAGCCGTTTCCCGATATCTGCCAAGTGCATTCCCTCTGCCTTGCACGTTTCAATAAAATGAATCCGTTCGAGCGAAGACAAATCATAATAACGATAATTAGAAGGCGAACGTTCCGCTTTAAGCAGTCCAAGATTTGTATAATGATCAACCGTTCTCTTTGTAACCCCGCATCTGTCAGCAAGTTCACCTATTTTTAATTTCTCAGCCCCAACGGAATCACCCCCGACCATAACGTGATGGTTATAGGTTCATTGTATAGGGAACTTGGCTTAAGGGCAAACAAAATGGTTCATTGTAATAAAAGGTTCACAAACACAAAAATAGAACTTGCTGCATGCAAGCTCACAGAAATTTATTATTCGTTAGCTGCGTCCGTCTTTTCATGCTGGATGATTCCGTTCCCTGTCATGAGATAGCGGTGAGAATTTAATAAGGATGTCTTAATTTTAGCGGGCAGTCTTTCCTTGTTGTAGGCACATACAGAGAGCAGTTTCATAGCGTTCACCGTCACTTCGGAATTTTTCTCATAATCATCAATTTCGTACTTTATGTCTCCAATTTCTCCCCATTCAATATGGGCCCATGTTCGAAAACGCTGATTGGCATCTATAAGAGGCTGCACTACTTTCAAAAAATAAGCGACGATTGTGGGAGTATGAAAATTTCCATTTGAATAATAAAAATCAAAATTGTTAAGGAAATGAACGTTAGCAAGCTGCTTTTTTGTCAGAATACCCTTCAGCTGTTTTTCCAGCAAAACTGCCATTCTCTCATTCTCAATAACAATGATCTGATCCCCCTGTTCAACTCCAGAAAGAATATAAGCAGAGGCTGCCTTTATATATATGTCAGCATCATCAAACAGAAATAAGATATGCCCGGATTTATATTGATCAATGTCTTTTTTTATATCCATTAAGGAATGATTCAAAATTACACGGCTCCTTTAAAGGCCAGATTTACAATTGTTGTTCTAACGCTCATCTTATCACATTTTAGATAACTGCTGTGCGGTATATGTACCGGGGTTCCTCCTCATGATTAAGGTGATGGAGCTTTACCGGAGTAAAGTACCCTGGCTATTTCTATTAAAGGGATTCTTATTCTGATCAACCCTATGGCCGTTTTCAATATATTTTTCAATAAATTTCTTTTCTGTTTCTGAAAAAACATCCCTTTCAACCCGTGTGATTCTTTCCAGCAACTTCACCATTTTTCCCTTATCCCCTATATACCGATCAAGATAGGAAAGCCCCGCTATTAAGTCCGTGGGCTTCGTTTCATCAGCTTCTAAAATGCGGGAATAGGATGTTAGCTTACTAACAAATTTATAAACTAAGTCTGTATAGTTTCCATCATCAAATTTACAGACACCTATTACGGCATGATGTTTTGAGCAATAAAAACGGTCTTTCAGTCCTTCAATAAATATTGGCAACAGCTCCTGGTTTCCCAGTACATGCAATGCTTCATAGGCACCAATTCTGATCCATTGGTCTTTGTGCTTGGTTTTCTCGATTAGAAAAGGGATCGATTGAGCAGTTCAAATCTTTTGAAGCGCCCCGCAAATGCTTAAAAACTCATGGTGGTCATTGCATGCTTCCAGTATTTTTATAAGAGCATCCTCAACAGCAGGTTCTTTGCATTTGCCCAGTAAGTCTATAGCAAAAAAACGGATTTGCCAGCGTCGATCTTCCAGTAAAGGAAGGATTCCCCTGTGATCAGGAACAAAGTTACCCTGATCTGCTATGTAATCCAAAAGATTTCCCACTGTATGCATATTGGTTTCAAATTGTAAGCACTTCAAAAAAAAACACTGGAATACTTTGATCGGATGTATGGACTCCGATCTTCTTTAGAATATAGTAAATAGCATCTCTCTTTTCCCGATCCTGTCTAGTCTTCTTCTTTTTTAGTTTCTCAATGAATTCCATTAAATAAGGAATTTAATTTGGGTCCGTGATTTTTTCAGCTTCTCTATATGCTTTCCAGGAAATACTGTTCCGGCTTCCTGCGTCTGTTTCATCCATCATCCGTTCAATTAACTTTTCAATCATCTTATGCCGCCTTCAATCTTTTTTATCATCTGTTTGTTCTCCTAGCTGACCATCCTTTATATTTTCCTTTGTACTTCTTTGTGTATAAAGTCATTCGTTCAGTCTGATAATCAATAAGTGCTAAAGCTGAAGTTTAACAACAAATATGAGAAGAAATACTGAAAAACATCCTTCGCAGCTTAATAATTGGGGATTAGGAAAGTTTTTATTTTCTCTCAATGTTGTAATGTTCTTCGATAAATTCTTTTTCTTCCTCAGCAGATAAAATGCCTGTAGCCTTGCCTACATTTCCATTTTGAAGTTCCCAAATCCGATTATGATCGTGATCAACTTTCGAGAAATCATTGTCGTTCCAACGATCCAATATTTCCTTGTATGTACGGTAATGTTCATAATTTTCTTGGTTATGCTGAAGAACAGCTATTAATCGTTTTATTCTCTCCGAAGTTAACGGAATGAACCCCCATTTGTCTTCAGCTTCAACTTTTTGGTGGCTCATCCCATGAATCGCATTTTGCATGTCAGATTCATTCATGTTTATAGGAAATTCTTTATCTGACGGGACTGCATTAGCCTCCTCTATTTCTATGATTTCATTATTCGGTGTTTTTGATTCTTTCACCTTTAAAGTCTCCCGACTCCCATCTTGACCTATCATGTAATAAATAATAAGTGCAACGCTTCCAGCAATAGCAAGGGATCCAACCCATATAACCTGACTTTTTTTCATTTGAGACACCCATCTTCCATAGTAGAATTCAATGTAATTGGTAATGAAGCATAGAAATGAATAAAGTGGTCAGCCTCATTACAGCATTCCATAATATTGGAACAATTATAGTATTCAATGCATTACCCAGATACCCTTTTAGAGATTTACTATTAGTTGGGAGATCCAATATGATATGGCAATTACTTAGGGGGGAGTTTGCGGAAAATCTGAATTATTTAAAAAACAAAGACATAAAACAGATTCAAAAAAATTTATCCCTCTTACAGGAAATTTTTTAAACCTTTTATCTGAAGATGACCAAAAAAGTTTGATGAATAACCAGCATGTATTATGGATTCACACATTTTAAAGATATTCAGTATAGTCCGGACCACACGAAAAAACCGTTCCCCACACTGTGAGAAACGGTTGATATTTCGGTAGTATTCACGTTTGTTTACAGATTAATAAACTGAAAATGATACCGGTGGCCGGGGTCGAACCGGCACTCCAGAGGAACACGATTTTGAGTCGTGCGCGTCTGCCAATTCCGCCACACCGGCATACTGTTTGGAGGCGGCACCCGGATTCGAACCGGGGGTAAAGGAGTTGCAGTCCTCTGCCTTTCCTCTTGGCTATGCCGCCAAACATTATGGAGCGGAAGACGGGATTCGAACCCGCGACCCCCACCTTGGCAAGGTGGTGTTCTACCACTGAACTACTTCCGCCTTATTGTTCCCTGTATGTCATTCTATGCAAAAGGATTTAAAACTTTCCTGAAAAGAAAAAATGGCTGGGCTAGCTGGATTCGAACCAACGCATGACGGAGTCAAAGTCCGTTGCCTTACCGCTTGGCTATAGCCCACCTATGTATGTACTCACGATGCAGATTTATTATACAGCAGCCAATATTCAAATACAAAAATATGGGGCGACTGATGGGAATCGAACCCACGAATGTCGGAACCACAATCCGATGCGTTAACCACTTCGCCACAACCGCCACATTATCAAATTATATTGGCAGGGGCAGTAGGAATCGAACCCACACCGGAGGTTTTGGAGACCTCTGTTCTACCGTTAAACTATGCCCCTATAAATGGTGGAGGGGGGCAGATTCGAACTGCCGAACCCTAAGGAGCGGATTTACAGTCCGCCGCGTTTAGCCACTTCGCTACCCCTCCACTACAGTGAAGACAGTGCCGGCAAGAGGACTTGAACCCCCAACCTACTGATTACAAGTCAGTTGCTCTACCAATTGAGCTACACCGGCATAATTATATTAGTTATAAATGGTGGCTTGGGACGGAATCGAACCGCCGACACATGGATTTTCAGTCCATTGCTCTACCGACTGAGCTACCAAGCCATTTTTGGCCTTTCACTAAGCTTCTCGCTTATTGAAACCCTCTTACATTTTACTTAGGTTTGATTAAAAAATCAAATGGCGGTCCGGACGGGACTCGAACCCGCGACCTCCTGCGTGACAGGCAGGCATTCTAACCAACTGAACTACCGGACCATTTTGGTTGCGGGGACAGGATTTGAACCTGCGACCTTCGGGTTATGAGCCCGACGAGCTACCAGACTGCTCCACCCCGCGATAATAAAAAGTATTAAGTTTAGCTATGCTCATTGCCTGTAGACTGTCCTCGCCTCGGGAAGCAAATGCATGAAGCGTCTCGGCGAGTACAACTCGATGCCTATTCGTGGAAGCTGCGCTCGTTGCTCCACCCCGCGATAATAAAATAAATAATTATGGTGGAGGATGACGGGATCGAACCGCCGACCCTCTGCTTGTAAGGCAGATGCTCTCCCAGCTGAGCTAATCCTCCATATAGTTTCGGCTTGCGATGAGCGGCGCATTGCGTTGTCGCTTTCAGTCGTTCGCATCCTCACGCACTCATGTGCGCTCCGGGGCTCTCTCCTTCGGCTCCTAGCACTGCTTGCTCCTCTCAACCCTCTTACTTTCACTTTGTTGGGTGATGGTTTCGGCTTGCGATGAGCGGCGCATTGCGTTGTCGCTTTCAGTCGTTCGCATCCTCACGCACTCATGTGCGCTCCGGGGCTCTCTCCTTCGGCTCCTAGCACTGCTTGCACCTCCCAACCCTCTTACTTTCACTTTGTTGGGTGATGGTTTCGGCTTGCGATGAGCGGCGCATTGCGCTTCTATTCTAGCCGTTCACTTTAAGTGCTGCCTATTTGTTTGAAATCGGTTGGTGACCCGTACGGGATTCGAACCCGTGTTACCGCCGTGAAAGGGCGGTGTCTTAACCGCTTGACCAACGGGCCAGTTATTATGGCGGAGAGCGGGGGATTCGAACCCCCGATACGCTTATGACGTATACACGATTTCCAATCGTGCTCCTTCGGCCACTCGGACAGCTCTCCATAATATGGCTCCGCAGGCAGGACTCGAACCTGCGACCGATCGGTTAACAGCCGATAGCTCTACCACTGAGCTACTGCGGAATACCTGCCTGGCGATGTCCTACTCTCACAGGGGGAAACCCCCAACTACCATCGGCGCTAAAGAGCTTAACTTCCGTGTTCGGTATGGGAACGGGTGTGACCTCTTTGCCATAATCACCAGACAAATTAAAGTGACAAGATTAATTATATACAATTTGAAGAGAAGAAAACAAGACCTTTTTGGATCTTTTTTTGCTCTTTCAAAACTAGATAACGATTGGTTCACGAGTCAAACGCCTTACAAATATGGTTAAGTCCTCGACCGATTAGTATCCGTCAGCTGCACATGTCGCCACGCTTCCACCTCGGACCTATCAACCTGGTCATCTTCCAGGGGTCTTACTTCAAAGAATGGGAAATCTCATCTTGA
>NZ_JBNILJ010000026.1:0-19802 GCF_050107635.1 Metabacillus sp. 113a
AGAGGGCGAGCCGCATACCCGAAACCGCCTTGGCCGATGATGGTGGGAACGCCTCCTCGAGCCTGGCGGCCGGGGGTGCCAGGGATGCCATCTTTGTCGAATCCTCCCGAAAAGTCGATATCCGCCCCGTTTCGGTCGATAAAATGAAATAATAGCCGATATATTGGAAAAATAGCCGATATCTTTCAATAATAGCCGATAAAATGAGAATACCGCCGATATCCTCCAAAACTTCCGGCTTACAAAGCGCCGTAACCCGAATTCTTTCTTGGAATAACCCAATAAAACTCCCAGCCGGACTAGAAACTCCCTAAAAGAGCTGAAATCTCCCTCATACAAACGTTCAAACTGCCAATATCCCTAAACAGCAGTCAATGGCTATCCAGTATTAATTCAAATTCTCAAAAATCAATCGCATCTCCCACATCCAGCCTGCTTCCTCAATACCAACCCCGCTGTCCCGCCCATGCCCATCGCAATATGTGGCTCAAAGCCAACTTCCCGCCGCAGGATGTCCCATAGCAACAACTTGCCCCCATCCCAATACGAAGAGCACGTCCAACCAGTGCCTATCCGCCCCAACACACCACCCGTGCCCGGCCGCAATCCCCCGCATCCACGCCCAATGCCAACCCCAGCGCCACCACTAGCGCCACCCCCAACGCCACCCCTAGCGCCACCCCCAACGCCACCCCTAGCGCCACCCCCAACGCCACCCCTAGCGCCACCCCCAACGCCACCCCTAGCGCCACCCCCAACGCCACCACTAGCGCCACCCCCAACGCCACCACTAGCGCCACCCCCAATCCCAACCCCAGCGCCACCCCCAACCTCACACCCCTAACCCAAAGCTCTCCCGCTCAAATAATCCCAAACCAGTCTCGGAATCTTTTCACCTGTAATCTCCATAAACGAGCTGATATAAATGTAATCACTGGAAGCGCGGTTTTGGATCAGGTCATACCACCATTCCGTTTCATACCGGGAGATCATACTGAGGTTGTAGGATACTAAATAATGAGTCAGAAGCTCAGGCAGGATGAACAGCTGCTGTTTTTCTGCCGGCAGCGAGTATTCCTTTTTTCCGCAGTGGTACGAGAAGAGGGAGGAGGCAAAGGGGGTAAGCGTGTCTTGCGTGTCAATCCTGAACTCCCCGTTTTTTTCTTCTGCAGACAAACCTGTGTGATGTTCAATGATTTCTGCCAGCCTTCGATCGGTTATATGGTAGGCGGTTGCTGCTTCAGGTGGCACAATGATGGCATGGAGATCCTGCTTTAGCGGGATGGGGGCTTTTCCATTCCGGAGAAACGTAAAGCAGGACTCCATTTCCGGTATTCGGCGAAGCAGCATCTCCATGGTGTAGCGGTCGCGATCCATTTCACGGAGATGGAAGAGGGTGCGGGCAGTATGATGAAACAGGCCATTTTTCTGTACACGGACTTCATCCTTTAAAAAGGAGTAGTCCTGCTTTTTCTTTTTGCGGGCAGTAACGCCATGGGCAAGGACGGAGGTTGTTTCCGGATAATGAGGATCCTCTGTCAGGAGGCATGCCTTGATGAGCTGAGACAGTCCGTAGAAGAGCAAAATGGGCCGGATTGAAAAGGGAGCTGCTTCGGCTTGGCGGTAAAAGCTCTCTGCATGCATCAGGTAATAGGTAAAGGGGCAGGAATTGCGGTAGGAAAGCAAGGCTGCTTCAGCTCCGTGTTTTTTATAAATTTTTTCCAGAAACTTTTGGGTGCTTTCTGTTGAATAAAAGAGGATGTATGGTTTCCAGGGTGTCATAAGTATGCGTCTCCAGTTTTCTTAATATTTAAACTCTTCAATGTTGTCTTGACAGTATCTAGGACGTATTGATACTCTACTAATAATATTTTGCGGAATCGAGGGGATTTATATAATGTGGAATGATAAATTTGCTAAAGAAGGTTTGACGTTTGATGATGTTCTGCTGGTGCCGGCTAAATCGGAAATACTGCCAAGAGTTGTGGACCTTAAGGTTGAATTGACCTCCACCCTTAAATTAAATCTCCCTATTATCAGTGCCGGGATGGATACGGTAACGGAAGCGGAAATGGCAATTGCAATGGCCAGACAGGGCGGACTTGGAGTGATCCATAAAAACATGTCCATCGAGCAGCAGGCAGAGCACGTGGATAAGGTAAAGCGCTCTGAGCGCGGTGTCATTACCGATCCATTCTTTTTAACTCCTGAGCATCAAGTGTTCGATGCCGAGCATTTAATGGGCAAGTACCGTATTTCAGGGGTGCCGATTGTGAATACTCTGGAAGAGCAAAAGCTGGTCGGAATTATTACGAATCGCGATTTGCGCTTTATCCAGGACTATTCCATTAAAATCTCGGATGTGATGACAAAAGATAAGCTTGTAACTGCATCCGTCGGAACGACCCTTCAGGAAGCTGAAAGCATTTTGCAGAAATACAAGATTGAAAAGCTTCCTTTAGTGGATAATGAAGGCGTGCTGAAGGGCTTAATTACGATCAAGGATATTGAAAAAGTTATTGAATTTCCGAATTCTGCAAAGGATGTTCATGGACGGCTGCTCGTCGGGGGAGCGGTCGGCGTGACAGCTGATACGATGCTCAGAGTCGAAAAGCTTGTGGAAGCAGGTGTTGACGTTATTGTGCTCGATACCGCGCATGGCCATTCAAAAGGTGTGCTTGATGCGGTAAGAAAAATCAGAGAAACCTATCCGGAACTTAATATCATCGCCGGAAACGTAGCAACCCCTGAAGCGACGAAGGATTTGATTGAAGCGGGAGCAAACGTTGTGAAAGTCGGAATTGGTCCGGGATCTATCTGTACGACGCGGGTTGTGGCAGGGGTAGGCGTTCCGCAAATCACGGCTGTCTATGATTGTGCTACTGAGGCCCGCAATCACGGCGCAACCATCATCGCAGACGGCGGCATTAAATACTCCGGAGATATTGTGAAGGCACTTGCTGCCGGCGGCCATGCGGTTATGCTTGGAAGCTTGCTTGCCGGCACGTCGGAAAGCCCAGGGGAAACGGAAATCTTCCAGGGAAGACGGTTCAAGGTATACCGGGGGATGGGTTCTGTCGGAGCGATGGAAAAAGGAAGCAAGGACCGTTATTTCCAGGAGGACAACAAAAAATTCGTTCCTGAAGGAATTGAAGGGCGCATCGCTTATAAGGGTCCTTTGGCGGAAACGATTTATCAGCTGACAGGCGGTCTACGGTCCGGAATGGGGTATTGCGGAACGAAAAACCTGCATGAACTTCGCGAAAATTCGAAGTTTATCCGCATGACCGGAGCAGGGCTGATTGAGAGCCATCCGCACGATGTGAACATTACGAAGGAATCTCCAAATTACTCCCGGTAACTGCAAAAATGGACAAAATCCAAACATTTAGACAGAGTCTCGTTCTCTGTCTATTTTTTTTATATTTGCTGTGATAGAATTAAATTTGTGTTTCTATTCTTGCAAAAATTTTGCGAAGGTCCGCCTTACCGGGAACGGAAATTTCGTATACTATACTATCCCCTTTACAGCTTTTTTTCCCATAGTCAAACCTATTAAATAGATTAGCAAATGAACTTAACTTGGAGGTAAGTAAACAGCATGAATCAAAAACGTATTTTGGCAGTGTTTATGGCGGCCATCCTGTTTGTGAGCGCCCTTGCTCCGATGAAACAGGCAGCCGCTGCGTCCGACCCGATC
Organism: Metabacillus sp. 113a; assembly: GCF_050107635.1. NCBI lineage: Bacteria > Bacillati > Bacillota > Bacilli > Caryophanales > Bacillaceae > Metabacillus > Metabacillus sp. 113a. The sequence goes on from NZ_JBNILJ010000026.1 coordinate 3,701, forward strand.
AGCATCAATGCAAAGGCATCCATTTTGGTTGAAGCATCCTCTGGAAAAATCCTCTACGGAAATAACATAGATGAGTCGCTCCCAATTGCCAGCATGGCAAAAATAATGACAGAGTATCTTGTTCTTGAGGCGATTGACGAAGGAAAAATTACATGGGAGCAAACGTATACGCCTAACGACTATACATACAGCATCTCTCAAATCCGCGAACTTTCCAACGTCCCGCTCCGAAGGGATGGAAGCTATACAGTTAAAGAGCTTTATGAAGCGATGGCAATCTATTCTGCCAATGGCGCTGCGATTGCTCTTGCAGAGGTCGTTGCAGGATCTGAAGCCAACTTTGTTAAAAAGATGAACGATAAAGCAAAAGAACTGGGACTGAAGGAATACGATTTTGTAAATGCAACAGGTCTTGAAAATAAAGATTTAAATGGCAATCATCCGGAGGGCACGACAGAGGATGATGAGAACAAAGTGTCAGCACGTGACATGGCAAAGCTCGCTTCCCGTTTGATTCAGGATTACCCGGAGATATTAGAAACAGCAAGCATTCCAAGGAAAACATTCAAAGAAGGCACAGAGATGCCGAACTACAACTGGATGCTCAAAGGACTGATTTATGAGTATGAGGGAGTAGACGGATTAAAAACAGGGTCTACAAACTCTGCCGGTTCATCCTTTACGGCTACTGCCGAAAAAAACGGCATGCGTGTGATAACGGTCGTGATGGATGCTTCGGATGGTTCTGGAGACTTAAAATCACCTCGTTTCAAGGAAACAAAGAAATTGCTTGATTTTGCCTTCAATAACTACTCAGTTGAAGAGCTGTATCCTGCCGGTCATCAGCTTAAGGATCAATCTTCTGTTCCGGTTGTAAGCGGGAAGGAAAAAGAAGTTCAGATCCAGACAGACAAGCCTCTAAAAGTGGCTGTTAAAAATGGGGAAAAAGAAAACTATAAAGCGAAATATGTAATTGATAAAAAGAAGCTGAACGAAAACGGCGAGCTGACTGCTCCTTTTAAGGAAAAAGAAGCGGTCGGAAAAATGGTCGTTGATTACAGCGGCGAGGAAAAAGATTACGGATTCCTTTCAGGTGAAACTGGGGGAGAAGTAAACGTGATCACAAAAGAAGGCGTAGAGAAAGCCAACTGGTTTGTCCTTACAATGAGAGGCATAGGCGGATTTTTCGCCGGACTTTGGAATAGTGTAGTACAAACCGTCGGCGGCTGGTTCTCATAAAACGAAGGCACCTTACCAGGTGCCTTTTCCTATCCTTACCTTGAACTTTTAGAATATTGAATATAGAACTGTATAATAGTATAGGATTATTTGGGGTTATGATATAAAATAGAGGATATGAATTCAAAAACTATAATGTTGAGTATAGAGGGGGATTTACAATGAATACAGGCACAGATCGAGTAAAGCGCGGCATGGCAGAAATGCAAAAAGGCGGCGTTATTATGGATGTTGTAAATGCAGAGCAAGCAAAAATCGCGGAGGAAGCCGGCGCCGTAGCTGTTATGGCTCTTGAGCGGGTACCGGCGGATATCCGTGCAGCAGGCGGAGTGGCAAGAATGGCGGATCCTACGATTGTAGAGGAAGTCATGAAGGCTGTATCAGTTCCGGTTATGGCGAAAGCCCGAATCGGACATATCGTTGAGGCACGTGTACTTGAAGCGATGGGTGTAGACTACATTGATGAAAGTGAAGTTCTGACTCCGGCTGATGAGGAATTCCATTTAAATAAACGTGATTATACGGTTCCGTTCGTTTGCGGCTGCCGTGATCTTGGCGAAGCAGCACGCCGCATCGGCGAAGGAGCTTCCATGCTTCGTACGAAGGGTGAGCCTGGAACCGGAAACATCGTAGAGGCTGTTCGCCATATCCGTAAAGTGAATGCCCAGATCCGCAAGGTTGCCGGCATGAACGAGGACGAGCTGATGACTGAGGCGAAGCTGCTAGGTGCACCGTACGAGCTTCTTCTTCAAATTAAAAAAGAAGGCCGCCTTCCGGTTGTTAACTTTGCAGCAGGCGGTATCGCGACACCTGCCGATGCAGCTCTAATGATGCAGCTTGGCTCGGATGGCGTATTCGTTGGATCTGGTATTTTCAAATCCGACAACCCGGCCAAATTCGCGCGTGCTATTGTTGAAGCAACCACTCACTATGAGGACTACGAATTAATCGCCAGCCTCTCAAAAGGTCTTGGTACAGCCATGAAGGGGATTGAAATTTCAACTCTTCTTCCTGAAAACCGTATGCAGGAGCGCGGCTGGTAAAAAGGAGTTTTGGACAATGTATACAATTGGAGTTTTAGCTCTTCAGGGGGCTTTCCGAGAGCATATCCGCTCGATTGAAGCAAGCGGAGCCGCTGCCGTTACGGTAAAGCGTCCTGAACAGCTGAAAGAAATGGATGGCTTAATCATCCCGGGCGGAGAAAGTACGGCTATACGCCGTCTGATTGATAAATACGGCTTCATGGAACCGCTGCGTGAATTCGCGGCCCATAAACCGGTTTTTGGTACATGTGCGGGACTGATCATCCTCGCATCCGATATCGTCGGGTATGAGGAAGGGCATCTTGGCGTCATGGACATTAAAGTCGAACGCAATTCCTTTGGACGCCAGCGTGAAAGCTTTGAAGCGGATCTGAACATTACGGGTGTTGGCGAAAATTTTACCGGTGTATTTATCCGCGCCCCTCATATTGTAGAAGTAGGGGAGGATGTCGAAGTCCTTTCTAAACACAATGGACGGATTGTAGCAGCAAGACAGGATCACCTGCTTGGCTGCTCCTTCCATCCTGAATTAACTGATGATCATAGGATGACCGGTCTCTTTTTATCGATGGTGAAGGAATCAAAAGAAAAAGCATCTGCATAAAAAGGTTGAAACTGGTTCAGACTTGTAGTAAATTATGTACTATCAAAAGAAACGTTAAAGCATTGACAGGAAGCAGTAGCAAATTTTCCTTCTTAAAGAGAGCCGGTGGTTGGTGTGAACCGGTGCTGGAAGTTTGTGAATCCATCCTTGAGTGAAGCATTGAAATGCTTCCGGTCATGGCCGTTATCATGCAGAGCTGGAAGACTTCGGTCTTCAATTAGGGTGGCATCGCGGGTTAACTCCCGTCCCTTTATATAAGGGACGGGAGTTTTTTGTTTTTTTAGCTCTGCAAAATTTGGCTGCTGATTATTATTCAAGGGCGGTGAGCCTCCTCCTGGCTTCGCCGCTGCGGGATCTCACCTGTCCCGTTCTGTCCCGTTGTTCTTAGCTCGGGTCTAACGTCTTCCGCTCCTATCAGCAAGTGTGAAATCAACACGATGCTTTGACAAAGCCATTTTTAAAGGTTATTCAAACTCAATACCTGGTTCTAACAAAATCAACTTTGACAAGGGAGAGATTGCTGTGCTGGACATTAAGTATTTGCGTCAAAATTTCGAAGAAGTAAAACAAAAGCTTTCTTATCGGGGAGAAGATCTGACGGACTTTGAAAAATTCGAAGAGCTGGATACGAAAAGACGACAGTTGATTGCTGCAACAGAGGAGCTAAAGAGCAAGCGGAATGAAGTATCCGGCCAGATTGCTGCTTTAAAGAAAGAGAAAAAGGATGCGGAGGATCTCATTAAGGAAATGCGTCAGGTCGGAGACCGCATTAAAGAGATTGACGAAGAGCTGCGCGGAGTGGAAGAGACGCTTGAGAGGCTCCTTTTATCCATCCCGAACATTCCGCATGAAAGTGTTCCTCAAGGGGATTCTGAGGATGATAACATCGAGGTCCGCACATGGGGTGAGATTCGCGATTTTGGGTTTGAAGCAAAGGCGCATTGGGATCTGGCAAGTCATCTGGACATTTTAGACTTTGAGAGAGCCGCAAAAGTAACCGGGAGCCGCTTCGTTTTTTATAAAGGGCTTGGCGCCCGCCTCGAGCGCGCGCTTTTGAACTTCATGATGGATCTTCATAATGATGAGCACGGCTATACGGAAGTGCTGCCTCCATACATGGTCAACCGGGCAAGTATGACAGGGACCGGCCAGCTTCCGAAATTTGAGGAAGATGCTTTTAAAATCCGTGAGGAGGACTATTTCCTCGTGCCGACAGCAGAAGTACCAGTAACCAATATGCACCGGGATGAAATTCTGGATGCTTCCAAGCTGCCGATCAGCTATACGGCATTCAGTGCCTGCTTCCGCTCCGAAGCCGGTTCTGCCGGGAGAGATACAAGGGGACTGATTCGCCAGCATCAGTTTAATAAAGTGGAGCTTGTGAGATTTGTGAAGCCTGAAAACTCCTATGAAGAGCTCGAGAACCTGACAGGACATGCCGAGAAGGTCCTGCAGCTTCTTAACCTACCTTATCGTGTTATGAGCATGTGTACAGCTGATTTAGGATTCACCGCAGCAAAGAAATATGACTTGGAGGTATGGATCCCAAGCAACGGATCTTACCGTGAAATTTCTTCCTGTTCAAATTTCGAAGCGTTTCAGGCCCGCCGTGCCAATATCCGTTTCCGTCCAGAGCCAAAAGCGAAACCGGAGCCGGTTCATACATTAAATGGATCTGGTTTAGCGCTCGGAAGAACGGTAGCGGCGATCCTGGAGAATTACCAGCAGGAGGACGGAAGTGTGATCATTCCTGCAGTTCTCCGTCCGTACATGGGAAATAAAGAGGTCATTAAGCCAGCTGCTCATTCATAATTCATTTCAAAAATTGTGTTGACAAGCATTTTTATATTGTGCTATATTTATTCTTGTCGACACGGAGGAATACCCAAGTCCGGCTGAAGGGATCGGTCTTGAAAACCGACAGGGGGGTCAAACCCCGCGGGGGTTCGAATCCCCCTTCCTCCTCCATTTAATTATTATGTAACGCGCATAAATTGGAGATTGGTCCGCTGCATGGTTCATGCAGCGGATTTTTTGTGCTTAAAAAAATCTGTGGGGCAGAGTCTGGTTCAAGCGCCTGGGACAGTAGGCAAAGGTGCGTTCCTTCACGGATGTCCAGTAAGTCTGTTTACATTCCGCACCGTCCAGGCGAACCCGTTTCGTCGCGCTGCTCTCAGCCCCTTTACCTATTCTTTAGAAACGATTTTTACTAGGAAACCCCCGGCATATGCATACCGGGGGTTTCCTAGTCTAATCTTTTCTCTCAGCAAGCGTTTAAGGCAGCCTGTCCGCTGTTAAATGCTTACATCTTTTCTCTGGAAAAAGAAAAAGGTGATAGCCATGAAAATCAGATAGTACACAAGCATAACAATGGACGAGTACGTGAGCGTTACGCCTGGGAGAATTTCATCCGCAGCGGCATACTGCATCAAGTTCAGGTGAGGGAACAGCAAGAGCTTTGCCCACTCCTGCTCCAAAGTAATCAGCAGCTGTACGGCTGAACTTAATACATCATTCATAAACAGAACAAAAATTCCAATCCCTACAGCCATGGCCTGGCTTTTGAAAAGGGTGGACAGCATAAAGGCGATCGTTGTGACGACAATCAGATTCGGGATATAGAGAAGGATTTTTTTGAAAAAGATGCCTCCCGCCGATCCGATAACCGGTTCCGCGGCTGCGTCAAATGTCATCGGGATTTCGGCTATTTTAGCTCCGAAGTCCCCCGCACCATACAGGAAGGTGCCGGCCAGGATGCTTGCTCCGGTCAAAAACAGCAGGAGCAGGAGTGAGTATACGACGGCGGCAATGTATTTGGATAAAAGTATTTTCCATCTCCGGTGGGGGCGAATGAGCAGCTGTTTGATCGTCCCGTCTGAAAATTCGGAGGCAACATTTGCACTGGCAATAATGACGCTGAAGAGCGCGACAAAGGAAGTGAGGCCGATGCCGGCTGAGTTCGCAAACTGCCAGTTGCTTCTTTGATTCGGGTTGACATCATTATCTAAATAATACTGGTTTTGGGCAATGGATCCTGAAATGCTTTCCTTTTCCTCATCAGGGATGTTGGGATCTTCGAGATCTTTAGCGAGAGAAGCATTTTCCTGCTCAAGTGTCTGCTTCCAGTCCGCATTCGTATTTGTTCCATCGTCCAGGCTCTCAAAATAGGCAGTCCCGACGGCGGCAATCGTAATGAATAAGGCGATTAGGATAAAATAGATCCAGGATGACTTTTTCGCAAATATTTTAATCCATTCATTTTTGAGTAAATTCATCATAAGAGGGCTTCCTCCTTCTCTCTTGTCAGTTCCAGGAATCGGTCTTCGAGCGATTTTTTCACCGGCGTCATTTCATAGATTTGCACGCCGTGATCAGTCAATTCCTTTACAATCATAGGGAGGGAATCATATTTGGCAGAGAATTTCAGAATTTGCTCACCTGATACGTCAAGATTTTCCGTTAATGAAAGAAAGCCTGGCAGGGAAGCTGCTGCGCCTGCTTCATTGACAACGAGGAGTACTTCCCTCATTTCTTCAGCAAATGCATTGTTTTCATCCTCCATGGAAGACACATGGGTCAGGACGCCCTTTTCGATAATGGCAAAGCGGTCGCACATAAGCTGCATTTCACCGAGCATATGCGAAGAAACAAGGATAGACGTTCCGTTTTCGGCGAGTACCTTCAAATAATCTCTGAATTCCTTCATTCCCTGCGGATCCAGTCCATTGGTCGGTTCATCAAGGATAAGGAGAGAAGGTCCGTGCAAGAGGGCCTGGGCGACGCCAAGCCGCTGTCTCATGCCAAGGGAATAAGTTTTGACTTTTTGATAAATGGCTCCATCCAGCTTTACAAGCTGAACCACTTCCTTGATTCTTTCCTCAGAAATCGGCTTTAATGACATTCGGGCATAGTGCTTCAAATTGGCATAGCCGGACATGTATTTATAAAACTCAGGGTTTTCAACGATCGCTCCCAGTTCGTTCATTGACCCCTTATAGTCGGTATCCACACTGTTGCCTTTTATGAATACCTTGCCGTCCGTCCGATTGATTAACCCGGTAATCATCCGGATAATCGTCGTTTTTCCGGCGCCGTTCGGACCGAGCAAGCCGAAAATTTCTCCTTCTTCCACTCTGAAATTCACATCATTGACTATGTATCGCTTTCCAATCTTCTTTTTGAGCCCTTGGACTTCCAGTACATATGACAAGTCATTTCCTCCTTATTTGTCCAGGATAGCTACTATACGTTTGGTATTGGAAAAAGTTCCAAAAAAAACCTGACGAATAGTTAAACTCGTCAGGTACATACTCAGATTTATCTTTTAAGCTGTCTGGACTGTTTCATAAAGTAGCTGATTTTTTCAAGAATCGGCTCAACCGAACCGCCATCGGCCATTATGTCATAATCGTTGATATTTAATCGCATAACTGGACACGTATTGAAGTTATTAATCCAGTTTTCATAGCGTTCATGCATTTCCTCCCAGTAAGAAACCGGGGTCTGCTGCTCCATCGGGCGGCCGCGCCGTTCGATTCTGGATAAAATGTCTTCAAGGCTTCCTTCAAGGTAAATGAGAAGATCGGGATGAGGGAAGTATGGGGTCATCACCATTGCATCAAATAGATTTGTATACGTTTCGTAATCCACTTCCGTCATGGTACCTTTTTCATAATGCATTTTGGCGAAAATGCCCGTGTCTTCATAAATGGACCGATCCTGGATAAAGCCGCCACCGTATTCGAAAATTCTCTTCTGCTCTTTAAACCGTTCAGCAAGAAAATAAATCTGCAGATGAAAGCTCCAGCGTTCAAAATCCGCATAAAATTTATCCAGGTATGGATTGGTTTCGACTTTTTCAAAAGAGGTCCGGAATCGAAGGGCTTCGGCAAGTGCATTGGTCATCGTTGACTTTCCGACGCCGACTGTACCGGCGATGGTAATCACGGCATCTTTCGGTATATGGTATTGATCTCGCAGGTTCATGTATGGCTGACTCCTTTTAACAAATGATCATCAAGGCGTTTCAGGATGTACGTTAAATCTTCCGGGCGGCGGACAAAATCAAGCTCGTCCCCATTAAAGCGGAGAATCGGTATTTCCGGGTTAATCTGCTCCCATTGAGCCATCGCTGTTTCATAATCTGCAGACAGCTGTTTAAGATATCCCGGGTCGATGTTCTTTTCTATTTCTCTGCCCCGCAAAGAGATTCTTTGAAGAAGCGTTTCAAGGCTGGCGCTTAAGTACAGGATTATATTCGGTTTCGGCATATCGCTTGTCAGAATATCGTAAATTTGGATGTACTTTTTATACTGTTCATCCTTCAGGGTCCGTTTTGCAAAAATCAGGTTCTTATATATATGATAATCGGCAACAACGGCTTTATCCTGAAGCAGGTAATCCGATTGGATCTCTTCAAGCTGTTTATAGCGGTTGCATAAGAAAAACATTTCTGTCTGGAAGCTCCACTCATCAATGTTTTCATAAAATTTACCCAGAAAAGGGTTTTCGTCTACAATTTCTTTTAATAGCTGATAGCGATAATGGTCAGAAATCGCTTTAGCGAGAGAAGTTTTCCCCACGCCGATGGGACCTTCTACGGTGATGAAGGGTACTCCTTTCATGCCGTTTCCTCCTTTGCTGCAATCAATCAACTGGTATAGTAAACCTGCGCGGGCAGGCATTAAAAGGCAGAATCAGTGCAATGAACCATCAATTTAGGCTGTGCTGCGCATAGATGGTGATGTACGGTACAGCCCAAGCATTACGCCCAGCGGCTGTCTTAAATCAGATAAATGCGGGGAACGCAGCCAAGTAAAAAAAGACAAACTTTATTTTATCACAGCGTTTTCCTTTTTGGGGAATTCTTTTGGCTGGCAGAAGGAAATATTAAAACTATATCAAAGCGACGGTGGCCAAGCGGACCGGTGTTCATAAGGCACGGGTAAAGACGGTGTTTAATGCAGTGTGGGACGCGATATGGGAGGTATTGGAAGACGAAGGCGAAGTCAACCTTTACACAAAAGGCCGGTTTTGATGATCCAAACGGTCTTCCCGCATTGGACGGAACCTGCTCACAGGCGAGGATTACGACGTTCCTTAACGTGAAACGATGGCGTTTCGAACAAGCCCTGCGTATGCGAGGTATGAATTTATTAATAATTATTCCTTTTCTGTAAATTAATTCAGAAAAGATAGATTAGATCGTAGATTGCATACGCACCTATTCCAAAAACATTTGCAGCAAGGAATAGTACAACGGGGCGGAATGTTTCCCCTTTTTCCCTTAAACTGCGGAAGCCCTGGGCTGCACTAAGCAACAAAAGCGCGATCAGTAAGAGGATCAAATAAATGCTTGCGCCGTTCATGACAGTCAGGACGGTTAGCGGAATTATCAAAACCGCTAAAGTGGCATCAATAATTTTGTACATATTGTTTCCCTCCTTTACTATGTTCATCAATCGTTCCATTCCCATATTCGCTCGTCTCGTAACCCTAAGGCGGATAGGGGTATATAGAAAAAAGCGACTTCTGCTATTCAGAAGCCGCCCCAAGGATCATTTGTTGACTTGCATTCCAATTGTATATTAGCCATTTCCTAGCTGTTCTACGTCCAGCCAATAACCAGGACTTTCATCGGGCAGCATGTATGCCAAAGGTACTAAAGGATTTCGGTATCCTTCATTCAAGACGGCCTCATCTGCAATCATGGCTTGCACAAAGGTGTCAGGGGCTTGCTGATTTATTGAGCGTCCGCCCCCTGGCGTTTTACAACCTCAAAATTGTCTGCAATCAATAGCCAGTTCTGAGGAAAAGACAATCCAAGCTTCCAATAGCTTACACCCCTTAGCTTCAGGCGTTTGACTAAGTTGAATTTAGCTTGAATGGACCTGGCATCCTCAAACCAGACTTTATGCTCTTTGCCTTTCTCGTCGCGGTAGCTGAAATGAGGGGCCTGATCCTCGCTGCTGTATTCAATGGCAGCATTGTACGCTGCTGCGAGTTTTATGGCTTGCTGGGGACTGATGGCTTTTGCGAACTCCCCTCCAGGTTTAAAGGGGAGGGTCCAGTCATAGCCGTACAGATTTTGCCCCATCATGATTTTTGAGGCAGGCATCTCTGTCAGGGCGTAATTGATTACTTCTTCTACTGAACCGATGGGTGAAACGGGAAGGGGAGGTCCGCCGCTATACCCCCATTCGTACGTCATCAGTACAACAAAATCGGCAATTTCCCCATGTGCTTTGTAATCATGTGCTTCATACCATTTGCCTTTTTGATCGGCTTTGATTTTTGGAGCAAGGGCGGTCGAAAGAAGCCAGCCTTCCTTCTGAAACCGCTGCTTCGCTTTTCTTAAGAAGGCATTGTAGGCATTTTTATCCTCGGGCCTTAAGTATTCCATATCGAAATGGATATCCTGAAATCCGTATTTTTTCGCGGCGGCCGTGATGGAATCAAGCAGCTTATTTTGAATTTCGGGATTGTTCAGCACGACTTTTCCAATTTCATCGCTGAAGCCTTCATCGGTTAAGTTGGTGATTATCATCATCAGGGTCACATTATTTGCGGATGCTATAGCCGGAAGCTTGTTTAACGGGGGCTCTTTGAGCGTCCCGTCCTTTTGGATGCGAAAGCTGAAAGGTCCTAAGTAAGTCAGATAAGGAACGGCTTCCCGGGCACTTTGTTCTTGCTCTTCGGTCACCTCATCCTGAGCTGGCTCTATATAGGCGTTAAATTCAGCCTTTCTTTTTGGGGGCTCAGGGATATACAGACGGAATCCGGCTTGAAGGGGGCTTGCAGGATTGATGCGGTTAACCCGGGCGAGCTCGTTTGGATTAATGGAAAACAGGCGCCCTATGGACCATAGTGTATCCCCGCGTTTAATGGTATAAAACCGTCCTTTAATCGGGATGACGAGAGCCTGCCCGACCACGAGCTGTTCCGGGTTCGGCAGCTGGTTCGCTTGAATGATATCCTCCGCGGCGGTCCCATACCGAAAGGCAATCTGATAAACGGTATCGCCTTGCTTGACTGTATAAATTTGCATGCCGGCTTCCTCCTCATGGGTCTATACAGAAGAATATGAGGAGGAGAAAGGGACTATGCTAGAGCATGATTCTCGAGCTTGGCTGCACATGTGCTTTCAAAACGTTTTCCATCATGCGGAGGGCATATTGCTCATCGTCATCATTGACCGAAGCCATCGTATCAGGAGGCACAATGAGGCTGTATCCCCGCATATACGCATCATTGGCCGTAAAAAGAACGCAGATGTTTCCTGCAAGACCGGTTAAAATAAGCGTATCAATCTTCAGCTGATATAGCAGGGTGTTCAGGGCCGTTCCATAGAAGGCTGAATGCTTCGGCTTTATTAAAAAATAATCTTCATCCTTGGGAGCGATTGCGTCAATTACGGGCGCACTTAAGTGATTCCTGCATTTTTCAGTGATTTTCTCCAGATTGGCCTGCCATAGTTCATAATGGTCATTGATATAAATAACGGGGATGCTGCTTTCAGACGCCTTTATTTTAAGCTCAGCCAGCGGACCTGTGATTTTAGCAGCCTTTTTAGCAAGCTCAGATCCGTATTCAAATTGAAAATCATTAATCATGTCAATAATGAGTAATGCAGCGTGGCGGTTTTGACTCATCTTGTCCTCTCCTTTAAAGTTAGGGTATGCAGGATGAATTTGTTCTATAAGTAAGGAGCGGCAAATGAAAACAGACGAATGGTTTATGAAGGCAGCGATTGAAGAAGCAAGGAAAGCTGAAGCCATTGAGGAAGTGCCGATCGGCGCTGTGGTTGTTCTCAATGGAGAGATTATTTCCGCAGCCCACAATTTAAGGGAAACAGAGCAAAGAGCCATCGCCCATGCTGAAATACTGGCAATTGACGAGGCCTGCCGGAAGCTTGGAACGTGGAGGCTTGAAGGGGCCACTCTCTATGTAACACTTGAGCCGTGTCCAATGTGCGCCGGTGCGATTGTTCTTTCGAGGTTCAGCCGGGTGGTATTCGGTGCACCTGATCCGAAAGGCGGCTGTGCCGGAACACTGATGAACCTTCTTCAGGAAGAACGTTTTAATCATCAGGCGGAAGTGGCAGAAGGGGTGCTCAGGGAAGAGTGCGGGAATCTTTTGTCGGATTTTTTCAGAGGGATAAGAGAACGAAAAAAAGCGGAGCGGAACACTTCAAAAAATTTACAGCTGCCGTGAATTGATTTTTTCACTGAATCAGAGTATACTAAATTATGCGTCCGATAAAGACGCACTTCCAATAGGTATCAATTTTGCCGTGCTAAGCGGGGAGGTAGCGGTGCCCTGTACTCGCAATCCGCTCCAGCGAGGCCGAATCCCTTTCCGAGGTTAGTTGACTGCAGGGTCTGCCCTTAAGTAAGTGGTGTTGACGTCTGGGTCCTGCGCAATGGAAATCCATGAACCATGTCAGGTCCGGAAGGAAGCAGCATTAAGTGGAAGCTTTCATGTGCCGCGGGATAGCCTGGGCCGAGCTAACTGCTTAAGTAACGCTTGTGGCCGCTAATCGACGAAAGGTGCACGGCAGTTATATTATGCATATAAGAACACTCACCCTCATGGGGTGAGTTTTTCTGTATAATGAAAGAAAAGGGTGCTGCTTTTCTGAGCGCCGCCTGTAAGGTATAATACATAATGGATTTTGACTATGAAAAAGGAGGGGGCTTTTGTGGGTTACCAAGCATTATACCGTGTATTCAGACCGCAGCTTTTTCAGGATGTAGCCGGCCAGGATCATATTACCCGGACATTGCAAAATGCCCTGCTTCACAACAAATTCTCCCATGCTTATTTATTTTCCGGCCCCCGGGGGACAGGGAAAACAAGTGCTGCCAAAATTTTTGCCAAAGCCGTTAACTGCGAACAGGCTCCGGTCGCGGAACCGTGCGGAGAATGTTCATCCTGCAGGGGGATTTCGGACGGATCGATATCCGATGTGCTTGAGATTGATGCCGCTTCGAATAATGGAGTGGACGAGATTCGCGATATCCGGGATAAAGTGAAATATGCTCCATCTGCTGTACAGTACAAAGTTTATATTGTAGATGAGGTTCATATGCTCTCGATGGGCGCCTTTAATGCCTTGCTGAAAACCCTTGAAGAACCGCCTAAGCATGTCATTTTCATCCTGGCTACAACAGAGCCTCATAAAATCCCCTTAACGATTATCTCTCGCTGTCAGCGATTCGACTTTAAGCGTATTACTTCCCATGCCATTGTAGACCGGATGAAGACGGTCATGGAAGACCAGGATGCAGAGGCGGAGGAAGAAGCACTGCATGTGATTGCCAGAGCAGCAGACGGAGGGATGCGTGATGCCCTGAGTCTCCTTGATCAGGCTCTTTCATTCAGTGATGAAAAAGTAACGCTCCAGGATTCGCTCCTCATAACTGGTTCGGTCTCGCAGAATCTGCTGACTGAGCTGGTTCAATCCATTCATAGAAAAGAAATTTCAGCAGCGCTGCAAATTTTGAATCAGCTGATGGACCAGGGGAAGGATGCAGCACGTTTTATAGAAGATTTGATTTATTATTACCGGGACATGCTTCTTTATAAAACAGCCCCCAGTCTTGAAGACGTTTTGGAGCGGGTATCTGTCGATCAGACTTTTAAGGACCTTGCCCGGGAAACCGGAGCGGGGGCCATTTACGAAATCATCGATGTTCTGAATAAAAGCCAGCAGGAAATGAAATGGACGAACCATCCGCGGATCTTCCTTGAGGTGGCCATTGTGAAGCTCTGTGAATCCGAAGTGAAGACCGTGCAGACTGGAGGGACGGATCCGGTTCTTTTAGAGAGAATCTCCCTGCTTGAAGCGGAGCTGAAGGAACTGAAGAAAAGTGGTGTGGCAGCTTCAAATCAGCAAGCCCAGGGCCAAAGTGATCCAAAAGCGGCCAAAATGGTCCGGAGCAATTTCAAGGTGCCGGCAGGAAGAATCCATGAGATTCTGAAAGAAGCCACCCGCGGTGATCTGGACGCACTTAAAAAGAGCTGGAGCGGCATGCTTGACCAGCTTCGCACCCAGAATAAAGCCTCCCATGCAGCTCTTGTAGGGGAAAGTGAACCGGTAGCAGCCTCCTCCAAGTCATTTGTGCTAAAATTTAAATATGAGATCCACTGCAAAATGGTCGCCGAGAACAATAATGACGTCAGAACCAATATTGAAGCCATTCTCGCAAATTTACTCGGCAAACGCGTCGAAATGGTTGGCGTCCCCGAGAGGGATTGGGTTAAAATAAGAGAAGAATTCATCCGGGATCAAAAGGATGAAGATTCAGATGCCAATGAAGAGGAAGAAGACCCTTTCATTGCAGAAGCCAAAAAATTAGCAGGCCCGGATTTTATTGAAATAAAAGACTGATACTTAAGGAGATGTTACTATGCGCGGCGGAATGGGAAACATGCAAAAAATGATGAAGCAAATGCAAAAAATGCAAAAAGATATGGAAAAAGCCCAGGAAGAGCTAGGCGAAAAACTGATTGAAGGATCTGCAGGCGGCGGAATGGTTACGGTTATAGCCAATGGGAACCGTGAAATCGTTGAAGTGAAAATCAAAGAAGAAGTGGTCGATCCGGAAGATATCGAAATGCTTCAGGACTTAGTTCTTGCTGCAACAAATGACGCACTGAAAAAAGTAGAAGAAATGACTTCCCAAACAATGGGTCAATTCACTAAAGGAATGAACATGCCAGGTTTGTTCTAGGAGGAAGCTTAATGCATTATCCGGAACCTATATCCAAATTAATTGATAGTTTTACCAAACTGCCAGGCATAGGACCTAAAACGGCCGTCCGTCTGGCCTTTTTTGTCCTCGGCATGAAGGAAGACACCGTTCTTGACTTCGCGAAAGCCCTTGTAAACGCGAAAAGAAACCTGACGTATTGCTCCACATGCGGACATATTACCGATCAGGATCCCTGCTACATCTGCGAGGATAAAAAAAGAGACCGGACCGTTTTATGTGTTGTACAGGACCCGAAAGACGTGATTGCAATGGAAAAAATGAAAGAGTTCAGCGGTCTGTATCACGTCCTTCACGGAGCGATCTCCCCAATAGAAGGGATCGGACCGGAGGATATTAAAGTACCTGAACTGCTGAAAAGACTTCAGGATGATCAGATTCAGGAAGTCATTCTCGCTACGAATCCGAATATTGAAGGCGAAGCGACAGCCATGTACATATCCCGGCTCTTAAAGCCTTCTGGCATTAAATTAACAAGAATTGCCCACGGTCTGCCTGTAGGAGGGGACCTGGAGTATGCTGACGAAGTTACTCTTTCCAAAGCACTTGAAGGAAGAAGAGAATTATAATTGGAGGGTTTTCGTTGCTTTTCAAAAGAAAAGGGCGGTTAAGACAAGATTTTAACCAACAGCTTATCGAACTTCTTATGAAAAATAAATCTGAATGGAATCGTCAAAAGCAGCTAGTGGAGAAAAGCGTAGAACCGTCTGAGGAAGTTCTTTTTGAATTAAAGGTTGCAGAATCCAAATACTTCTTTCTATTAAGAGAAGCAAAAAACAGAAAAATCCGGATGAATCTTTAGCATGGGTTCTACTTAAATCCCTTTTGCATATGCTTGTACAAAACAGGCAGTGCGAAAGAGAGTGGTAACATGAACCCGATTATTGTTTTATCCGCTGCAGGCGGAGCGATTCTCCTCCTGCTTATGAATGGCTCGATATCCAAACCTTTTAAATGGATTGGAAAACTGGCTGTGAAAATTGTAGCTGGTGCCCTGCTCCTGTTTGCTTTAAATGCCCTCGGTTCAGGAATTGGGTTTCACATCCCGATCAATGCCGGTACATCAGCTGTATCCGGACTGCTCGGACTTCCCGGTATTGCGGCTATGTTCGTAATCAAAACGTATATTCTTGTTTAAAAACAAATGGTCCTCCATTTGTTTTTATTTTTAGTTGACACCTCAGTTTGAAAGATGGTATATTGTTATACGTCGCTGTTACATAAGTTGTTTCGAGAAAATAAAAAAAGAAAATAACTATTGACCGACATCGAATTAAGTGGTAAGATAATAAAGTCGCCTCAGAAAAGAAGTGGCAAAAAAGTTCTTTGAAAACTAAACAAATCGAAGTGCCAACGTTAATTCTAAAGTTTTAAACAAGAGCTAGTCAAACTACTTTTTGGAGAGTTTGATCCTGGCTCAGGACGAACGCTGGCGGCGTGCC
>NZ_JBNILJ010000027.1:0-19194 GCF_050107635.1 Metabacillus sp. 113a
AAGACAAAATGATAGTTGAGCAATGATACGGTTGTACTTGTTCTTCTATATTCATTCATAGGTTTATTGTATCAGTTTTATTTAAAAACTGATTCAATGCGACAATAAAAAAAGAACAAAACATTTCAGATACTTGAAGCACAACAAACCTTACGGTTTTCAGTGGTACTCCGTATCCGACCTCACTTTCATCCCACACCTAAAGGAATGGGCTTTCCCGTTCGGAAAATCTGTAAAATTTGACTGTTGATTGCATCTCTCAGGCGTATGCTTATCCATAGGCGTGAAGTGGCCTGGATTCTCCACTGGCCTGGTCTCACCTGTACCGCTTCCCCCGCAGGACTCTCACTCCTTCAGCCTTTCGCTCCACATTCAGCATCATGCTTTTAAACTCATGATTCAAAGTCACTTGCTTATTATACTGAATCCTCTTTAACAAGAGCCTTAACTCGTTTTTTCCATTCATACGATGACAAAGTTCCCTTCAACAGATAATTCCCTCTTATAGATATGAGGAGAAAACCAGCGATTTTCATAGATAAGTATATAAGTTTCCGTTTACATTAAGTTACCATTGCCAAAAAAATCATGTTATAATCGCTTTTGTTACCAACGGCCCCGGCTTTCATGAGAGTTGAAAGTCATTAAATAGATTAGAAGAGGTGTTTTGCTTTTGAATCAAACAATTAAACAGCAATGGTTCGGCAATGTGAAGGGTGATGTTCTTTCAGGTATTGTCGTAGCGCTCGCTCTTATTCCTGAGGCCATTGCCTTTTCTATTATTGCAGGGGTGGATCCAATGATTGGACTCTATGCCTCCTTTTGTATTGCTGTCGTGATTGCCTTCGTTGGAGGAAGGCCCGGCATGATTTCTGCTGCAACCGGAGCGATGGCTCTTGTAATGGGCTCTCTCGTGGCGGATCACGGTTTACAGTACCTGTTAGCCGCTACGATTTTAACAGGAATTATTCAAATTGTACTCGGTATCCTTAAATTTGGCAGAGTCATGAAGTTCATTCCCCGCCCGGTTATGATCGGCTTTGTCAATGCACTTGCCATCTTAATTTTCTCTTCCCAGCTTCCGCATTTTGCTGGAGAATCATGGCCGATGTACGCGATGGCTGCCGGGGCACTTGCAATTATTTATCTGCTGCCTCTTGTAACGAAAGCCATCCCTTCTCCATTAGTGGCAATCATTGTGATTACGGTGGTTGCGGTGCTGACCGGCTCCGGTGTAAGGACGGTGGGAGACATGGGAGAGCTTTCACAATCTTTGCCTGTTTTCCTGCTTCCGGATATCCCGCTGACGTTTGAAACACTGCAGATTATTTTTCCATATTCCATCGCACTTGCCTTCGTAGGATTGCTGGAATCCCTTCTCACAGCCCAAATTGTCGATGATATGACAGACACAGGAAGTGATAAAAACAGAGAAGCAAAAGGGCAGGGCATTGCGAATATCGCTGCCGGCTTCTTCGGCGGAATGGCGGGATGTGCAATGATCGGGCAGTCTGTTATCAATGTTAAATCAGGAGGAAGAGGCAGACTTTCGACTCTTGTTGCCGGTGTTTTCCTGCTTGTTCTCATTGTCCTGTTAAATGATATCCTGATTCAAATTCCAATGGCTGCCCTTGTAGGGGTCATGATTATGGTTTCCATAGGGACCTTTGACTGGACCTCTCTTACCCGGCTTCATAAAGTACCGAAAACGGATTCTGCAGTCATGCTTGTGACGGTAGGCACGGTGGTCATCACCCATGATTTATCCAAAGGCGTACTTGCGGGTGTTATTCTAAGTGCGGTATTTTTTGCGGGACAAATCTCAAAAGTGCACGTCACTCATTCAGAGAACCACGCCAGTAAAACTTACACAGTCAGCGGGCAGATTTTTTTCGCATCCGTAACTGATTTAGTCGCTCAAATAGATCTTACCGATTGCAGCAAAAACATCCTGCTCGACCTTACCCATGCCCACATTTGGGATGATTCGGGAGTCGGCGCTATAGATAAAATAGTATTGAAGCTAAGACAAAATCAAAATGACGTCCAAGTGATCGGACTGAATGCCAAAAGCTCCGAACTGATTGAAAAAACGGCCGTATACAACCGTCCGGATGCAAAGGCGGCAAGCCATTAAAAAGAGAGGGAATTGTTGTCCTTAAAGCCGAATATTTCTTTGGAAAAAACATTAAAAACAATAAAACCGAACTATTACGAAGCTCTATACCAGAGTTTCAAATAATAGTTCGGTTTTTTTATTAGCTGAGAACCTTTAGTCCCATCCTCTTCTTTTATAACTGCAGGAGTGTTATGTGTTGAAATTAACCATTTATTTAGAATAAATGAGGTGTGAAATGGATAATCGGCTTTTTTGATCCATTATTGTTTTTAACTCTTTTTTGTCCTTTTAATAAAGATGCCTTAAAGATGCTCGTACCCCGCTATCCTGTGCACATTGTCCCTTCCATTGATTTTTCTTCTCAACACCATTGGCAAACGTGAGGAAAAAAATGAACTTGAACAGTTTATGGCTCAGCTGCATGGACGAGCTGCATAGACTATACTTCCAGGTAACTTGTGATAACCGGATTAAAGTAAGCTGCATCCTGTTTAGCCTGAACAGCTCCCTATGTAAAGGAATGTTCACCTATGCTATTTTTTAACTTTTCTATTATTCTTTTTTACTCTAGATGGCGCTTTAAAGGCTATTCTAAATTAACTATTATATTACAATTAATAGTAATTTATACCCATGATTATTGTTTTATTCGGTCTTATAATGATGAAGATTACAAGAAAATTTTCAGGGGGATCATGAATTGAGAAAAATGCTTATTACAGGGATCGCAGCAGCTATGCTGGCGGCACCGATTGTATCCGCTTCCGTACCTGCGTCTACCGCTCATGCCGCTGCAGCTGTTTCCACTTCTTCGTATAAGGAAGCGGTCAAGCAAGGGGACATTCTGGCAAAAGTGCTGGCAGCCTACCAAAAGGCTATTTCCAGCGGAGATATTGAAGCAATCAGCAATAAATATGACGGGTTTACAAAGCAGGTATCCATTGTAGAAAAGAGTATCGGAAAAGTATACGGGGCATCAAAACGGGCAGCACTTCTTGCCAAATACATTACCCCGGCAAAAGTAGAAAAATCCAGAACGATGTATGAAGTATCCCAATTCAGATTTCTTAATAAAATATTGGATCGTCTATACGCAGAGGAAGAGTACGAAACGTATGATTCAGATATGGCCAAATTCGAAAGATTGGCTGTGCGTACGGCAGAAGTGAAAAAAGCAGGTGGATTTAAGCCGCTTCCAGCTTCGGTGACTGCTGACCTGCGTATGGGAGAAGCCATTGCTGCAGGGGTAAACTTAAGCATTTATGAGTACACCGTCCAGTATTCCATTGATTCAGAAGCAGATCTGTACACGGCAGATGCATTCTATGATGACATGAACCGGTATCTTAAACAAACCGAAATAAAAATCGGGCATGTGTCTGGCAGGACAAACCGTACTGAGCTTCTGAAAGAATTTGTGAGCCCGGCGAAATCGACTTCACAGCGCATTAAATACGAAATCGAACAATTGCGTTTGCTGGATACGGTCTATGATCTTGCTGAGGCAGGCTTAAAAGAGGAAGCCAATGCTGAGTTCAGCAAATTGGAAGGCCTTAAAGTCAAGGCTGCTGAAATTAAAAAAGCCGGAGGGTTTAAGGCACTTCCAAAAGGCGTTTATACTGAGCTTGTAGCCTATGAAAAAGAATTGAAAGACATACTGGCAGAATTTTAAGATTTAAATCCACTTTAGCGGGATATTCTATAAGCTAAAAAAATGCAAAAGTGAAAATAAAATCTCAATGTAAATCACATAATTTCCGTTTAATGATTCACAGTATAATACTCATTTATATGAAGCTGGGTTTTGTCCCAGCCTCATTTATTTATATTGCTTATCCTATAGCTGTAACTGCATCTTGTAATGAATTAAATGGATCAGAAGGAGTTCCGTCACCGGGACCAGGAGCACTGGAATCTGCCAAGAAAATTAATTCTTCTCCCCGTATGAAATTACTCGGGCCTGTTGAGCATTTGCATTGTGGAGGGTAAAGTTACAGCCCTGAGGTGGCTGTATTCTTTCTAAACAGGAGTAAGCTTGTAGTAGCTTATATTTAGATTGCTGTAATTTCGATGGCTTCTGATTATTTCATTGGTGAAAAGATTGATTGTCAGCCATAGAAAAATTACCCCCCTTTCTTTATTTAGCTTATATTCAAGCTGGTCAAGTGTTAAGAAACTTTTCTGTTTCTACAATTTTTTAAATTGGTGTAGCGGCAGTACACCTGAAAATGTAAAGTTGATGAAGTAATAGTTACTTCCGAGACACAAATTTATACACTTTTGCTTGTTTAAAGATGTACAGAGTCATTCATTTACAATGATTCTTTACCCAAATTGGCCTGCAATGATTATTACCGTGGCGTAGTGTAGAACCTCGTGTAAAATGGCATTCAAAAGCTTTGGCTCCTAAAAGACTTCATTCCACTACTTAAAATTTACATTCGTTGTAAAGAAGGTGCTTCGTATTTATATCGCTAATAGGCTATTCGGAATAACAGCTCAGCGTTTTCCTGATCAATGGGCAGGTACCTAATTTTATATCTATGATTTACTATCTGTATTTACTTTAATGTTTGATCCTGCTTTCCAAACGTTTTCTAAACGGGCTCAACTTAAAATTCCGGATTAGGTCATGGTACTTTCTGGAATAGGGCTCATCCGGTTTTTGCTGTAGCGATGGCGATAGACGTCGCGAGGTGGAAACCATAAAAAAAATCCGAACTTATACGAAGTTCGAATTCGAATTAAACAATAGTTCGGACTTTTCTTTTGTTGATAACCTTTTTTCTCAACCTCATTGTATAATTATCAATAGTTTTATCTAACAGAAACCCAATAAAAAATACCTTTTCGCTATACTGATTTTTTGATCCAGCATAGGCTCAGCTCTCCTGACATTCGTAACTCATCGGATTCAGCTACATACTAAATTGGGAGGATCACACCAAATAACATGATTAAGCTCTTTAAATGGAATACCAAGCTCGCTTGACAGCATAGCTACCAGAGTCTCTGATGGATAAACCTCTCCCCGTTCAATTCTTTCAATGTAAGGTTTGGTAAAATTCAGCTTTTCCGCAAACTCTTCTTCGGTTAAACCAAGTTCAAGCCTTTTTTCTCTAATAAAAGCCCCATAGCTACTGCACGGTGAACCCAACATTTTCATTCCTCCTCTAATTCTTATTATTATTTTTAGCAATTGTTCTCTGGGAGACCAATTAGCATAAAACCATTTTCCTGAAAATCAAGGGTTATATCTTTTGCGGCATCCGCAGCCAACTGATCAATAGCTATTTGAATACCGTTAATTTGATAAACTTGGTCATCTTGGTTAGGCTCATCAAGTCCTAATCCTATTTGTGGTCCACAGCACCCCTGGCCCATGAAATAAATCCTCACGCAATTTGCCTGATTCTCTTCCATTGCTAGAATTAGCTGTTGCTTAGCTTCATTTGTAATCTCCATAAAAATGCACCTCGTTCCTATGAATATAGACGCTTTAGGGTATCTTTCATTTCGGGCTTCACTTGAATTGCCGCACGAATGGATTTCGCTTTTTCTTCTGCTTCTTCTATTGAACCGGCAAGACCCAAGTTCATCAAAGTCCCAATTGCAACGGTTCCTGTTCGATTTTTTCCGCCAGAGCAATGAAAATAAATATTCTTGTTTTCATCATAGGCTTTTTTGACTTCGTCCAATGCCCGTTTAACGGATTCATCCTGCTTCTCTTTATCATCGACAATTGGAAGATGTATTCTGTTATCCAGATGATGATTGTTTTTTGATTCTGCTCTTAAGTCGTAAATGACATCAATCTTTTCATTTTCCAATAATTCACTGATATCATCTGCACCCCCGATAAAGATGCGGTTTTTCACTAACTCCTGGTATGATTTCTTTTCCATTCTCATTCTTCCTCCCTATTCAGACAGAGACTCGCTCCAGTCATGGATTGCTTGCCCTTCAAGATAACGTTCAGTGTCTAATGCTGCCATACATCCAGAGCCTGCTGCGGTAATGGCCTGGCGGTAATCTTTATCCTGCACATCTCCGCACGCAAAGACGCCTTCCACACTTGTTTTAGTCGTGCCAGGCACCACATTTATGTAGCCTGCGGCATCTGTATCAATTTGTCCCCCAAGAAAGGCTGTATTCGGGTTATGGCCAATGGCTACAAATATTCCATCTGTTTCAATCAGCTTTTCTGTCCCCGTCACATTGTCGATTACTTTTAAGGCTGATACTTTTTGACCATCACTCATCACTTCAATTGGAGTTGAATCCAAACTCCACGTAATTTTAGGATTTTGCTTCGCACGGTCCTGCATAATTTTTGAAGCCCTTAGCTCCTTACGTCGATGTACTACAACTACCTCTGATGCAAATTTTGTAAGAAAACTCGCTTCTTCCATTGCAGAATCTCCGCCGCCTACAATCACAACTTTCTTTCCTCGGTAAAAAAATCCATCACACGTTGCACAGGTGCTCACACCCGAACCAATGTTTTCTTTTTCTCCTGGAATTCCAAGAAGCCTGGCTGATGCACCAGTTGATATGATAAGCGAGTCTGTAATAACCTCCCCAACACCATTAACTTGCAGTTTGAAGGGACGATCATTAAAATCAACAGATGTGACCCAGCCTCTTTTAAATTCAGCTCCAAATCGTTCGGCTTGCTTCCTCATATTGTCCATGAGCACAGGACCCGTAATTCCATCAACAAAACCAGGAAAATTCTCAACTTCTGTTGTCAGTGTCAATTGGCCTCCTGGCTGATCTCCTTCTATGATCAAGGGGCTCATATTTGCTCTCGCTAAATAGATAGCGGCGGTTAAACCTGCTGGACCAGTACCAAGTATTACAACTCTATTCATTACAAATCCTCCGTTTGCAGAAAATGTGCTACACCAGATATTCTAAAAGCTTATTGTATCCAATCTTTTCGTCCTCCATCCAAGGAATGATGGCTGTATTTTGCCCTAATTCTGTATAGACGCGCTGGATCCATTGTTTTTCTGAATGGGCTTTGCTTTTCAGTATTGGATCTTTCGTTTCTGCAGCCAGTAAACTTTGATTAATTACCCACCATTGAGGTACAATGCTTGCCCTCTTCAAATCAGCTTGCAATCGATTCGCTTCAAAAACAGGGGTTGCTTCAGGCAAAGTGACAATAACCACAGCTGTTTCCTTATGATTTCTAAGTCTTGGGAGCAGCTTCTTCACACTATCCGGCACTTCTCCTGATGCTCTTTCCATTTCTCTATGATAGGCCTCTGTTGCATCCAAAAGTAATAAAGTATGCCCGGTTGGTGCCGTATCAATAATCACAATATCCTGCTCAGAACGGTCCACCACATCTGCAAAGGCTCTGAAGACGGCTATTTCCTCTGTACAAGGAGAACTAAGATCTTCCTCTAAATAGGCAAGGCTTTCTTCATCCAGTTCTTTTTCACTTTTGGAGATCACTTCGCTCTTATACTTTTGAACTTCTGTTTCAGGATGAATTCTGCTGATAGTAAGAGTGTCTTTCATTTTGGAGTTGCTGAACATATAATCGAGATGTGCTGCTGGATCAGTTGTCGTCAAATGGACGCTGTGCCCTTTTTCTGCAAGTCCGACTGCAATTGCAGATGCAACCGTAGTTTTACCGACTCCTCCTTTTCCCATTGTAAAAATCACACGGGTGTTTTGTGCTGAGAAACGTTCAACCATTTCAGCCAGTCCATGCATGTTAAAAGCGGCCTCATCATTAGGAATATCATCTTCCAGATAATCCGTCTGCGGCAGAAAAAGATTACGCAATCTTTGAATCCCCGTTAATGAATAAGGAACAAAAGGCAACTGGTAATTCATGATTTGCTCTAAAGAGGAAGGAATTTTTTTCAAAGCTTCTCTCTGACGATTATAAAATGTGCTTGAAACCTCATCATCATTCCATTTCGATTGCAGCACGCCATTAATAATCAGGAGCTGATTACGGATTCCGATTTCTTTCAGCTCGCCTGCAGCACGATCGGCTTCAATCAAAGAAGCAGTATCTGGCCTCGCAACCAGAATCAGGGTTGTTTTTTCTTGATCGGATAATGCCTTGACAGCCTCTGAATAAGAAGTCTTTTTGTCCACCAGTCCAGATAATGGACCTAAACAGGATGCACCGCGGGTACTTTCTTTTAAATATTTCCCCCATGCGGACGGGAGCTGCAGCAGTCTAAGCGTGTGCCCCGTGGGCGCCGTGTCAAACAGAATATGATCAAATTCCCCCGAAATTTCTTTATTAATTAAGATGTTGGTAAATTCATCAAAAGCTGCAATTTCTGTTGTGCAAGCCCCTGACATCTGCTCTTCCATTTGGGCAATGACAGCAGACGGCAGCTTCCCGCGATAAGGACCAACTACCTTTTCCCGATAAGAAGACGCAGCCGTTTCCGGATCCAAGTTTAAAGCATATAAATTTGATACTCCCTGAATTTGCTTAGGTTTATCTGTTAAATCTGTTTCAAACACATCTTGCAGATTAGAGGCTGGGTCCGTACTGACAATTAGAACCTTTTTTCCCTGATCTGCAAGATATACAGCTGTAGCGCTCGCTACGGATGTCTTGCCGACTCCTCCCTTACCTGTAAAAAATAAATAAGGAACAGCAGGAAGATTATTTGGACGATATAACTCCGTCATCGGATTCCCTCCAGTTGTTATTTTTCTGTGTTTAATTTAAGCCGGATTTTCGGTTTTTGAAACACCAATTCCTTTTCATCAAAACCAAAGATTTCTGCAAAATCTTCATTAGAAGGATAGGTTTGAGTCCTATAGATTTCCCCGTTCAATAAAGTGACGGGAAGAATTTCGGGGCCATTCTTCTCTAATAAAGCTAAGATTTTCGGATGAGTCGAAAAAGCCTCTGGATCGTTTGCAAGGTTATACCGCTTAATGTTGTAGCCTTTATTTCCGAGCGTATAAACGGCTGAAGCCAACCGTGTTAGCTCTGGATCAATTCCAGGTCCGCATACACCTGTTGGGCAGCACATCGCCGGGTCAAATATTTGGATCGTGCTCATCTTATTCCCCTCCTGCATATAAGTATTTGCTTATATTATGTTTAAGAAAATAGCCGAGAGTGAACCCCCGGCTATTAGATTACTTCCCTGTTTCCGCAAAACGTTTAATCCGTTCCCCTATTTCATCACGGACCCGCTGGAATACAGCCCATTTTTCTTCATCTGTACCAGTTGCTTTCGCTGGATCCTCAAAGCCCCAGTGCTCACGGCGGACGTGAGGCGGCGTCATTGGACACTTGTCCGCAGCATCTCCGCAAAGTGTTACCACAAAATCAGCGTTATTCAAAATTTCGTTATCGATGATGTCTGATGTTTGATCTGTAATATCAATATCAACCTCATTCATCGCTTTTACAGCATTGGGATTTAGGCCGTGAGCTTCAATACCGGCGCTAAGTACGTTCCACTCATCCCCAAGGTATTTTTTTCCCCATGCTTCTGCCATTTGGCTGCGGCATGAATTTCCTGTGCAAAGAAAGTAAAGTGTTTTTTTAGACATAATGTAAGTCTCCTTTTGAATGTATTGGATTTAGAAAACCAACAGCCATAGATACAGGCCGATTAGCGTAATAAGAAGAGTCGGGACTGTTAAGATGATTCCCGTTCTAAAATAGGTTCCCCATGATATTTTAACACCCTTCAGCGAAAGAACATGAAGCCAGAGAAGGGTTGCGAGAGAACCGATCGGTGTGATTTTCGGCCCCAAATCCGAACCAATCACATTTGCATATATGAGTGCTTCCCGGGTGATGCCTGAGGTATCGGTATCAGCGATTGCCAGGGCATCAATCATGACAGTCGGCATGTTGTTCATGACAGATGAAAGAATCGCCGCAATAAAACCCATGCCAATCGTTGCTGCAAACAAACCTTGATCTGCCACGGCCTGTATCACGTCTGCAAGAACGCTTGTCAATCCAGCATTCCGAAGACCATATACAACTACGTACATCCCGATAGAGAAGAACACGATGGCCCATGGAGCGCCCTTTAGTACCTTACCCGTTGGAACTGCAGGACTTCTTTTCGCCATGAATAAAAAGAAAATCGCGATAATCCCGGCAATAATTGACACTGGAATTCCAATAAGTTCACTAATAAAATATCCAGCTAACAATACACCAAGCACGATCCATGAAAGTTTAAACATTTTCATATCCCTAATTGCTTCTTTCGGCTGTTTCAAACTGGTCACATCATAATTTTTCGGGATACTCTTTCTAAAGAAGAGGTACAAAACCAGGATGCTTGCTGCAAGCGAGAAGAAGTTAGGCACAATCATTCTGCTTGCATACTCGGCAAAGCCAATATTGAAGAAGTCAGCTGATACAATGTTCACCAGGTTACTGACGACAAGCGGAAGTGACGTTGTATCCGCGATAAATCCGCTAGCGATGATAAACGGAAAAACGAACTTTTCTTCAAAGTTTAAATTACGAACCATCGCCAGAACAATCGGTGTCAGAATAAGTGCTGCCCCGTCATTAGCAAAGAAAGCAGCGACTACAGCTCCCAGAATACTCACATAAACAAACATGCGGACTCCGCTGCCTTTTGCCGCTTTCGCCATATGCAGAGCAGACCATTCAAAGAATCCAATTTCATCTAATATCAAAGAAATAATAATAACCGCTATAAAGGTTAAAGTAGCATTCCATACGATGCCTGTTACATCCCATACATCCTGAAAGTCGACAACCCCAACGATAAGCGCAAGAACCGCACCGCCGCAGGCAGACCAGCCGATGGATAGATTCTTCGGCTGCCAAATCACAAGAATCAGGGTCAGAAGAAAAATCAAAGATGCTAAAATCACTGATGTCAAAAGGGTCCCTCCTTTATTCGCAAATTATTCGCAAGCCCTGCCTTTCAAGATCCTTCAGCTTTTGATCTTGATCCGGAATAAACTCAAGCAGATTTTGAACAAATTCATAAGTTTCACTTTCCTGGTTCAGCGAATAGAAAATCCACTGCCCATTTCGCTTTTCTTTCACAAGCCCCGCATCTTTCAATTTTCGTAAATGCTGGCTGATTGCAGGCTGGCTGGCTTGAAAAATCACGGTAAATTCACACACACAGCATTCATTTTTCTGAAGCATTTTCATCATTGTAAGCCGCGTTTTATCACCAAGCAGCTTCATTATGACCGTTGCCTGCCCCGTATCAATTGTTTTAGGCCGTACCTTCATCTGATGCACCTCCAAGGATCATGATATAACAAACCGCTTATATAAGCAATAACTTATATCAAAATTTTTCACCTCCTTTTTCATTTGCTGTCATATATATGCGATACATGTATTTTCTTATTTTATTAAGATCCTATTCGCATGGCTGACATCCCCCATCATGATTAATCCTGATACAAGCCTTTTGCTTAACCGATATTCCTGTGGTTTCTGCTTATAAGAGGGTATAAAAAGGAAACAGCTTTTAATGGGAGAAGAGGCAGATTGGAGAAAAGACAAATTACAGCAAAAGACTTTTCCGTTTACAATACACTCGTAAAGATCTATGCAGTCAATTAGAATGATTATGGAATTACTCCCTCCCAGTTCTGGATGAAAACCGGGCTTACTTCTTATGATGCTGCACCCTATGTATCTACTGACTGAACAAGCTAATGACTTTGGCGCTGGGATGAAGACGTACCACGGTCATTATTAATATTTTTAAAATTAAGGGTGAAGGATTTCCATTACAAAAAGCCGCTCTAAAGCGGCTCCCCTGCGTCACAAATACTTCCGATTAACACTCTTCCCATCATACGTAAACAGCACTTTCTTCCCTTCCAGCGTGCTTTCCATATGGACTGGCCGGCCCCAGAGCTTGTGAACATACGGCAGTACTTTCTCAAGATACTTAAGATCAAGTTCAATGTCTTCATACCAATGCTTAAGATACAACTCGTTGTTTTTCAGGTAATCTCCGTCATTGACAGTAATATACGGGAACCCTCCGTTCACGCGCATGCTCACGAGCTGATCGCGGACACCCTTCCAATCTTTGTCGACGACTTTGTAGTCCCTCCCCTGCTTTTGAAACAGGTACATGTCCTCGCGCAGGACGAGGTCTTTTGTCAAATAGTTCCGGATGAAGGAAATATCTGATTCGATTTCCCGCACCTCAAACATTTTCTCGCGGCCTGAGTTTGGTTTAATGCCGTTCCTTTTCATCTCATCGGTCGGTTTGTCATAGCGCTCTTCAATATCCTCAAAGATTTTCAGTCCCAGGTAATATGGATTGATGCTTGTTTTAGATGGAACAACCACACCAGCGTTCAGCTTTGCGTATTCGATTGCTTCGCTTGAGGTCAGATCAAGCTCTCTCATGATGCGCTGATGCCAGTAGGAAGCCCAGCCTTCATTCATGATTTTCGTTTCAAGCTGAGGCCAGAAATACAGCATTTCTTCCCGCATCATCGTTAGAATATCACGCTGCCAATCTTCCAGCTCACGGCTGTATTCTTCTATAAATAGCAGCAGATCCTTCTCAGGAGAAGGGGGAAAATGTTTTTTCCGTTTCTTTTTCTTCTCATTTTTTTCGTTTTTGCTGTCGAGTTTCCATAAATCGTCATATGGACTGCTTTTCGGCTCATCCTCTTCATCATCATCATCCATGCTCCAGGAGAGCTTTGGTCTCATCAGGGAAGGATCAATATGTTCCTGAATGGCAAGAACCGCATCAAGAAAGTCCTCAACCTCTTTTCTTCCATAAAGCACTTCATAGTGTTTAACTCTCTCTGCAGTAGCGGCCATGCTTTCAACCATATCCCTTTTTGTGTTGCCGAAGCGGCAATTGTTTTTAAAGAAGTCACAATGAGCGAGTACATGGGCAACAATCAATTTGTTTTGTATAAGTGAGTTCGTATCCAGTAAAAAGGCATAGCACGGATCTGAGTTGATAACCAGTTCGTAAATTTTGCTTAAACCCAGATCGTAATGAATTTTCATTTTATGAAACTGCTTACCATGGCTCCAATGGGAAAATCTGGTTGGCATTCCGTAGGCACCAAAAGTATAAATAATGTCCGCCGGACAAATTTCGTAGCGCA
This sequence comes from Metabacillus sp. 113a, assembly GCF_050107635.1. Lineage (NCBI taxonomy): Bacteria > Bacillati > Bacillota > Bacilli > Caryophanales > Bacillaceae > Metabacillus > Metabacillus sp. 113a. The sequence goes on from NZ_JBNILJ010000027.1 coordinate 13,229, forward strand.
TCGGATAGTAATCCAGTCCAAACCCGTTGGCAACTTCCGTAATCTGTTCAATTGCATACTGAAGGGATTCATGCCCTGATCCGCTCAAACGTTCTTCCCCCTTATCACTTTCTTACCTAAATGTATGAGCCCGGTTAGGAAAAAATGAAACGGAGAGCTGTATTCCTTATCCTTCCAAAACGGTTTTGGATCACTTTCCAGGAAACATTTCACATAAAATTCATAATTAAACTTGAATTAGAGTATTCTTTCTCGATTTAATTCGACAGTGTGATACTATTAAAGTAAGATTCTAAAGCGGAGTTGTAGATATGAGATTGACTAATTATACCGACTATTCGCTGCGGGTCCTCATCTATCTTGCAGCGAAGGATAAAGAAAAGCTGTCCAACATCAAAGAAATTGCAGACGTTTACGGCATCTCCAAGAACCATTTGATGAAAGTGACGTATGATCTCGGTAAAATGGGACTGCTGAACACCACCCGCGGTCGAAATGGCGGAATCCAGCTTGCTCTTGATCCTTCCGATATTAATATAGGTGCGGTTGTGCGGAAAACGGAAGATGATTTTAATCTGGTTGAATGCTTTGATCAGGAAAATAACCATTGTGTCATATCCCCTGCGTGCGGATTGAAACATGTACTGAATAAAGCGCTTCAGTCCTACATGCAAATTTTAGACAGCTACACGCTTGCTGATTTAGTAAAAAATCAGCGACAGCTGCAAAATGTACTGTTCACCAGCTGAAAATGGCCGCCCGTTACTCACCACAGTGACACAAGGGCGGTTTTTTATATGAATAATTTTTCTGTCCCGCATTTGAGGCATTTATTTTCAGCATACTTCGCTTTTTCTCAATTAACTCCCCTTCCATCCAACTCCTGATTTTTAATTTGTCTGTTGGCTGCTGCTGGCAGTCGTTCCCTTATGCTCGGGCTGGCGGTAAGCCTGCTTGCCGTTTGGCGCCAGCGGTGTTTAACCTGTCCCGCTGCGCTTCACTCCTTCTGCTGCTGCATCATTACGATGCTATAACAAAGCGTATTTTTTATACTTGCTTACCAAGTAATCCGAAATAGACTAAACTTTTTTAAATCACTCTTACATTAAAATAATTATAATTAGATATTGACTACTAAAATATAAACTATATAATATTAATTATTGTTTGATAGAAAGGGTGGACTTGCTATGACAGAAAATAATCGTTCAAATTTAACGACAAATCAAGGTGTGCCGGTAGGCGATAACCAAAATTCAAGAACAGCCGGGCAGCGCGGGCCCACACTTTTAGAAGACTACCATTTGCTCGAAAAAATTGCGCACTTTGACAGGGAGCGGATTCCGGAGCGTGTCGTTCATGCCCGGGGATCCGGTGCTTACGGTGTGTTTAAGACGGAAACGAGCATGTTCCCGTTCACCCGTGCAGATTTCTTAAGTGAAGAAGGAAGAGAAACTCCGGTATTCGTACGTTTCTCCACGGTTATCCATTCAAAGGGTTCGCCTGAAACTCTTCGCGATCCGCGCGGATTTGCCGTTAAATTTTATACAAACGAAGGAAACTATGACCTTGTCGGAAACCACTTGCCCGTTTTCTTTATCCGGGATGCGATGAAGTTTCCGGATATGGTCCATGCTTTAAAACCAGCTCCTGATACGAACATTCAGGATCCGGACCGCTACTGGGATTTCATGTCTCTTACACCGGAATCCACTAATATGATGACGTTCCTGTTCTCTGACTATGGAACTCCAGCGGGATACCGTCATATGGAGGGCTTCGGCGTACATACCTTTAAATGGGTAAATGCACAAGGGAATGTTGTCTACGTGAAATACCACTGGAAACCGGTTCAGGGTGTTAAAAACCTCACTGCTGAAGAAGCAGCCGAAATTCAAAAAACAGATTTTAACCATGCAACCCGCGATCTGCATGACGCAATCGAGCGCGGCGAATTCCCGGAATGGGAGCTTCACGTTCAAATTATGCCTATTGATGAATACGACAGCCTTGATTTTGATCCCTGCGATCCAACGAAAACCTGGCCTGAGGATGAGTACCCGCTTCAAAAAGCCGGGACAATGACGTTAAACCGCAATCCTGAAAACTTTTTTGCAGATGTGGAGCAGTCTGCATTCTCCCCCAGCGCATTGGTTCCAGGGATTGAAGCCTCTGAAGACAAACTTCTTCAAGGCCGTTTGTTCTCCTACCCGGATACTCAGCGTCACCGTCTCGGGCCAAACTATATGCAGATTCCGGTGAACTGCCCATATGCGCCTGTCCGCAACAACCAGCGCGATGGATTTATGCAGACAAACCAGCAGACGTCACCTGTTAACTATGAACCGACCAGGCATGCCGATGCCCCTCAGGAAGCACCAGCCTTCCGCGACAGTGTTCAGCCGCTGCCGTCCGGCTATATTACGAGGGAAAAAATTGAAAAACCAAATGACTTTAAACAAGCCGGTGAAAAATACCGCAGCTATACGAAAGAAGAGCAGGACAATTTAATTAAAAACTTAACCGATGACCTTCAAAATGTTCACGAGCGAACAAAGCTGCTTGTAATCTGCAACTTTTACCGGGCAGATGCCGAATACGGACAGCGCCTTGCCGATTCCCTTGGAATGGATATCAGCGCCTATACAGCTCAGCTCAGCAGGATGTAAAGACACAAATCACAGAAAGCTGTCCCGGATTCATAAGGGACAGCTTCTTTTTTTACCGCTTTTGCTAGTTTCTAAAAAAAATGATAGAAAGCTCATATAAACACACAGACAGGCTTCTGCTTATCAGAATACCCTATAGCAATAAGAACGAAGGAGGTGTTTAAATGAGCTACAAAAAACCTTACCTTTCTAAGCATGTAAATGTGGATAACCACTCTAAAAGCAAAAGCTATTCAGACAGCGATGCAGACAGCTACAGCAAAGCTTACAATGACAGCAAAAGCAAAGCCTACTCTGACAGCAACAGCAAAGCCTATAATAAATCTGCTTCTGAATCCGATAATGATACAGCAGTAAAAAGTGAAGCCAAGGTGTATGACAGCGGAAACTCTTATGTAAAAGTTTATGTCAGTTCCGAAAGCGATGCCCACACGAAAGCCAGACAGGACCAGGATAACGACCAGGATCAGCACACCTATCAAAAAAACAAACAGTATGCTAAAGCAAACTTCGAGGAAGACGGGAAAGGCCGTCATTAAAAAAGGACAAACAGGCGGGCATTTTCTTGTCTGCCTGCCTGAAAAGGAGAATGTGTATGGAAACCCCAAGAGATTTTCGAAACGGAAAAAAGTATCCTTCCCAAACGGAGCTTGTGCAGCTTGCTTCCGTAAGCCATAGTGGAAATTCTGACGTTGATGTAAGTGTAAACGTAGATACGATGCCAATCGCTTTTGCGCTTATGTATAATATGTACGCGTCCAATCAAATGTCAAAGCAGCAGTTTGACGAAGGGATCAAAAAGCTGAAGGCTTTCCAATCAGGAAACAAACCGCCGCGTCCGGATAAAAGCGTTTTGGATTCAGTAAAATTTTATCCAAATTAAAGGGAAAGGTTCTGCCTTCCTTTACATAAAAAAGCAATAAGACGTTAAAGCCTTATTGCAGTGACTCTTGAAGAAGTTCAGAAAACTGCTCTGGATACGTATGAGCCATTTCTTTGAATTCCATAAATCTGCAAACAACCCTCTGTTTTTCAAGCCTCTCCTTCAATTCCATGGTATCCTCCCAGAATGGATCTTCTGTACCTGCAATGATCCAGCCGCTCACTCCAGGTGCTGCTTTCATATGCAGATCATCTTCCCGAATAGCCGGCACTACAGCATAAAACTCATTTGTTCTGTCCAGCTCTCCCGACAAAGCCAATTGAATCGCTGTTTTACCCCCTTGGGAAAAACCAGCGATCAAAATCCGTTTTACATCCGGGTAGTCTTTAAGTATTTTGCTGATAACTTCTTTGATCTCAACTTGCGCCCGCTCCCCATCATCCCAGCTGTACGCATTATAGCCAACTGTCTGAGAGGATTGAGGGAAGGCAAACAAATAATCCCGAACAGACATTTCGTTCATCCAATACGGAATCGTGTCCTCCATACTCCCTCCCCTTCCGTGCAATACGACAATGGCTGCGGATGGATCCTGGCTTCCATGAAATTCCACCAATGGTTTCGCTTCTTTTAAAGCTTCTTCTTTACGCTTTTCACAGTCCCGAACTAAAGCGTTAAATGACTTTCTATCCTGAAGAGGAGACAGGTCCGGATCATTTTTTAGCAGATCAGGATTCCACCAAAACCCCCGGTCAAAGGCGTTCTGCAGCGTCTTCATTGCATCCTCCTGCTGATTGAGTATACATTGCAGACACGCTTTCCAAAAGCTGAACTTGTGAAGCTTTTCAGGGTAGTTTGGCTCCTCTTGAACAAGCAAAGCATAAGCCTCATCCCAATCCTTTTTCAGAAATAAGGAAATCAGCTTCTTTTCCACCTCATGAAACATGTTCGATCCGCTCCTTCCCGCTTATGCCTACCTTTACCACTGGAATGAAAAGAAGAAACGTTCAAATCTTTTTTACATGTGCCCGTTTAGGTTTGCTTGTTTCACGATTTACCGTCACTTCTACTATAAGGGTAATAGGGGTCCGGTTTTTTCCTGCGGCTTCTACCCGATAGAAATCCATCGCATCCCTTCCATGCGTTTTTCTTCCTTCATAGGAAAAATGATGAATGGCCGCCTCTGGAAAGCTTCCCTGCACAGCTTGAAGCGCATATTCTCCTTCTTCAATCAGCATCTCCTCTTTGTGCCAATAAAGTCCTGCCGAATCTACACAAAAGACCGCAAATAAGAAGAAGGCAAACGCCTTTAGTAAAAATGATGATTTCATGCCATTTCCTCCGCTTCGTTTGTGTTCTTATTGTGCCCTTATTGAAGCCGAATAATCTTATACTGAACAGTAACTCCCAGCCGAATGGAGCGGGGAAGGCAACATTTCCCCTGCAAGTGAATGGTTTTTCAGCACACATTAAGAAGGACTCCTATAAGAGGGAGGAAATCATGTTGGATATGGTGGACTATGACAAGGCTTTGTATTATACGCATCGATCCCAATGGGATAATTTACTGATTTTAATGGTGCGCACCCATGATGATTTTCTTTCAAAAAAAATCGAACACTTTCTTCATGCTTATAATTTCGAACATGATTACACCATGATTGAACAAAATCTTTACGGGCTGCTTCGTTACATTGACCATGCATCCCATTCTGAAATTCAGGAACAAGCTGTTCCTTTCACATAGATGAATGAAAAAAGGAAGGCAGTCCGCTCGAGCGGCTGCCTTCCTTCTTTTGCTTATGTATGGCTTCAAAATTTGTTTTAAAATTTCCACATAAAGAGCAAGTTTGTCCATTAGCTCTTTCACTAAGGCAAGTTTTTCATTTATATTAAAGCAATGGGAGCTGCCAGGCAATCGTGGTGGTGCAGAGCGCCTGCATGATGGTTCTCATCTGATGTAATGTATGGATCCCGCCTCTTCCTCCGCCAGCTGCGGATACTAAAGCAACCGGTTTTCGGGCAAAATAACTGCTGTCTAGAAAGTCAGGAGCATTTTTTATAGCACCGGGCATTCCTCCTTGGTATTCCGGGGACGCCCTCTGCATTTTCCGCTGCCTCTTTCAGCTTTTTCATTTAAGGCCCGGCTGCCTGGTTTTCTTTTCCGTTATAAAGCGGCAGTGCCAGCTGAAAAGGATCAATCAATTCAGTTTTATGGTTTTTGCCTTCCTTTATGGCCTTATAGTTGTGGCCAAGTCGCAAAAATCAGGAGTATAGGGTGTACGGCGGTCAAGTCCATTTTTCTGTGTAAAAGTTCATTACAATGTTTTCAAGTTTATAAATTGGATAGGGTATTAATTTATAAAGGGAGAGAACTTAGTTCTCTTGCCCGTCATACATGTACTTTCGATCTC
>NZ_JBNILJ010000028.1:0-17201 GCF_050107635.1 Metabacillus sp. 113a
CAATGAGATGCCCCTGTCTTGAAGGCTGTTCAAAACAGAAATGGACTGCGAACGTTTAGTCATTCAAGAATCCCACCCGTCACACCGTAAGGTGTAGGGCTTGCGGCTTTAGCCGTGGGAGTCTCAATCAAAGTAAATTCGGTGGTTTCCCTTATCTTCCCAAAAACGTTGAACATCCTGCAGATGAAAATGGACAGCCACTGAAACTAATCGCACAAATCAATTTCAGCGAAGTCCCCAGGCTTGAAGACTTCCCGGAGCGCGGCATCCTCCAATTCTATCTCTCTTCAAATGATGACGTATACGGCTTAGACTTTGATTATCCTGCAAGCCAAAAAAACTTTAGAATTCTTTATCATGAAGAAATCCTTGATGCTGAAAAGATCGTAACGGATTTTTCCTATTTACATAGCAGCGGAGAGGAAGATTTTCCTATAAAGGGAGAAGCGGTCCTTTCCTTTGAAAAGTCGGCAGAAACGATCTCCTCCTGTGATTTTCGGTTTGAAAAAGCAGAAATCGATTTGGAGGAAGAACCTGAAATTGAAGAAGTTCTTTGGGAAGCCTTATCCGGCCAGGGGCACAAACTGGGCGGGTATCCGTTTTTTACCCAATATGATCCGAGAGATGAGACAGAAGGCTTTGAAAATCACCTGATTACCCTGATTCAGATTGATACAGATGATCGAATTGATCTAATGTGGGGAGATGCTGGTGTAGCGAATTTCTTCATTTCGAAGAATGATTTGGTAAATAAAAACTTTAAAAACATCCTTTATAACTGGGATTGCCATTAACAGGCGCCATTTACGGCTGACGGGGATCAATCGGTAAGGCCTTAAATGTTTTGACTCTTTTAGTACACCAGGTTTATCGTTCAAGTCAGGTGCTCCTTTCATTTGAAATACTGAAAATTACGGCTACCGCAGGCTTTCCATTCATATTCTAGAAAAGAAGAATGGAAGGCGGGGGATCGGAATGGAAGAACTGCTAAGAACGGCTGCAGAAGGCCGGCTGGATTATATAGTAAATGGAAAGGCGAGGCACTTTCCATATTTGCAGGATCTTGAAAAGCAGTCACTTGAAAGGAAAGCGGCGGAACTGATTGAACGGAAAACGATGGCTGTCAAAGGGAGTTCAAGGATTAAAGTAACCGGTATTGAGGAGCAGCGCGATCTTCAGCACGTTCATTATCTTCTTCATGAGCGATGGCTCATTCAAAATGATGATTCCTTCTATATGGAAGAAAAAATAGGACGCCGCTTCGCCTTGATGACAGACAAAGAAGTGTTAGAGGACCAGGAAGTAAGCCGCCCATCAGAAACGGACGATGCACCCCTATCGAATACAGAACCGTCAGAAAGAAAAGGCTTCATGTATGACCGGATGGCGGCGGTTCAATATGCGGAGCGCTGGTGGAACAGCCATAATAATCGATATAAAAATTTCGAGGTAAATTGCACAAACTTTGTTTCCCAATGTCTTCATAGCGGCGGAGCCCAGATGAGAGGGTATCCCGGCAAAGGGACTGGCTGGTGGATGCAGAATAACGCATGGAGCTACAGCTGGGCGGTTGCCCATTCGATGAATTTGTTTTTGCCGCGTTCAAAAGCAGGGCTCCGTGCAGTAAAGGCCGGCTCCGCCGAAGAGCTTCGTCCGGGAGATGTGGTTTGCTATGATTTCCAAGGGGACGGCCGTTTTGATCACACAACGTTCGTCGTGGCTAAAGATAAAAACAATATGCCCCTTGTGAATGCCCAGACCTCAAACAGCCGGATGAGGTACTGGTCGTACAAGGATTCAACTGCCTATACACCGAATATCCGCTATTCGTTTTACCGGATACAGGACGATTCTGAGAAAAGCTAAAGCGTGGTATAATGATTGGGATTGAAATTTAATAGAGGTGACCATTTTGGGATTACACGTAGTATTGTATCAGCCAGAGATTCCTGCCAATACAGGGAATATTGCCCGTACATGTGCAGCAACGAATACAGTCCTTCATTTGATCCGCCCGCTCGGATTTTCGACGGATGATAAAATGCTGAAACGCGCCGGTCTGGATTACTGGGAGCATGTAAATGTGCGCTATCATGATTCACTCCAAGAGTTGTTTGATGAGTATGCTGCGGGAGAATTTTTCTTTTTAACGAAGCACGGCAAGCAGGCTCATACCGTATTTGATTACACTGATCTGCAGAAAGATTATTTCTTTGTTTTTGGTAAGGAAACAACAGGACTGCCAAGAGATCTTATCGATGAAAACATGGATCGGTGCCTGCGGCTTCCAATGACGGAGCATGTCCGTTCCCTCAACCTTTCCAATACAGCAGCCATCCTGGTTTACGAAGCACTGCGTCAGCAGAATTACCTTGATCTAACATGAAGAAAACGGCCTTCCTGGTGAAGGCCGTTTTTTTATTTGCGGATTTTCGGTTTATCGTTATATCCTGCTGTAAAAATGGAGACGAGGAACGTAATGCAGACACCTAGCATAAGTGCGGTCTTCATAAAAGCCCTCCTAAAGGTAGTAGTCCAAGCGGATACTTTCAATTATACGGCATTATGTAAGCGCTGTGAATTGTATTCGCTGTCTTTTTCTCCCTTTTTCATAAATTTCAGTCATATCGATTGCTTGGCACACAATCAGAAAAACAAGAATGATAAGCCTCCTTTCTTCATAAAGTTTAATAATCTCTATGAAGCACCAAAGATGAAGGAGGTCCTTATGGATATCTTAAAGAAGATCGAAAGGTACAGAGAAGATGAAGAGCGTTTAAAATGGGAAGGAACCTTCGTAGAATATTTGGAGATATTGAAAACCCGTCCATACGTTGCCCAATCTGCTCACTCTCGGGTTTATAATATGATCAAAGACTTTGGAATTGAAGAAGTGAATGGCGTTAAAACGTACAAATTTTTTGATCAGCAGCTTTTCGGTCTTGAGGAAGCACTTGAAAGACTTGTAGAAGAGTATTTTCATCCGGCTGCAAAACGCCTGGATGTAAGGAAGAGAATTCTCCTGCTGATGGGTCCTGTGAGCGGCGGGAAATCCACCCTAGTCACGATGCTCAAGAGAGGGCTTGAAAAGTACTCCCATACAGATAACGGCTCGGTTTTTGCCATAAAAGGCTGCCCGATGCATGAGGATGCCCTGCATTTAATCCCGCATCATTTGCGGCAGGATTTTTATGAGGAATACGGAATCCGGATTGAAGGAAACCTTTCTCCGCTTAATATGATGAGACTTCAGGAGGAATATGGCGGACGGATTGAAGATGTTGTTGTGGAACGTATCTTTTTCTCGGAAGATAAGCGGGTAGGAATTGGCACGTTCAGTCCATCCGATCCGAAATCCCAGGATATTGCAGATTTAACGGGAAGCATTGATTTCTCGACCATTGCCGAATACGGCTCTGAATCGGACCCGCGCGCCTACCGCTTCGATGGAGAGCTTAATAAAGCAAACCGCGGCATGATGGAATTCCAGGAGATGCTGAAGTGTGATGAGAAATTCTTATGGCACTTGCTGTCCCTGACGCAGGAAGGGAATTTTAAGGCAGGACGGTTTGCGTTAATCAGCGCTGACGAGCTAATCGTAGCGCATACGAATGAAACGGAATACCGATCCTTTATTTCCAACAAAAAAAATGAAGCTCTTCACTCAAGAATCATCGTTATACCGATTCCGTATAACCTGAGAGTGACAGAGGAAGAGCGGATCTACGATAAAATGATCAGCGAAAGTGACGTAAACGATGTCCATATTGCGCCGCACACTCTGAAAGTAGCTGCGATGTTCTCTATTCTGACAAGGCTGAAGGAAGCAAAACGCGGGGACATCGATTTAGTGAAAAAGATGAGACTGTATGATGGGGAAAGCGTGGAAGGCTACAATTCAGTAGATCTGGAAGACCTGAAAAAAGAATACCAGGATGAGGGAATGAGCGGCATTGATCCCCGTTACGTGATCAACCGGATATCCTCAACCATCATCCGGAAGGAGAATCCGTCGATCAATGCTCTCGATGTTCTCCGCTCATTAAAGGAAGGGCTTGACCAGCATCCTTCCATCTCACAGGAAGACCGGGAGCGTTACCTGAACTTCATTTCCGTCGCCCGTAAAGAGTATGACGACATTGCGAAAAAAGAAGTACAAAAAGCGTTTGTGTATTCTTATGAAGAGTCTGCAAAAACCCTCATGGAAAACTATTTGGATAACGTTGAAGCATACTGCAACAAGAATAAGCTGCGTGACCCGCTCACTGGTGAAGAAATGAATCCGGACGACAAATTAATGCGTTCGATCGAGGAGCAGATCGGCATTTCTGAAAATGCGAAAAAAGCATTCCGCGAAGAAATCCTGATCCGTATCTCCGCTTATGCACGCAAAGGAAAACGCTTTGATTACAATTCCCACGAAAGACTGCGCGAAGCAATTCAGAAAAAGCTGTTTGCGGATCTGAAGGACGTTGTTAAAATTACGACCTCATCCAAGACTCCGGATGAGCAGCAGCTGAAGAAGGTTAACGAAGTCGTCAAGCGTTTGATTGACGAGCATGGGTACAATTCTACCTCTGCGAACGAACTGCTCAGGTATGTAGGGAGTCTGCTGAACAGATAAAGAACGCGAGCCGGGGAAACCTGGCTTTTTTGAGTTGGGCGGATAGAGAATGTCCGGGATTCGTTATTTTTGTGCCTCCGTCCCCGTCGCGGGAAAGCGCCGGGGTTGGTTATGCATGCCTCCGTCCCCCGTTGCGGGAAAGCGCCGGGGGCTGGAGGCAGATGTCCCTTTTCCCTTCTCTCCCAATGCTTATTATGATTGGGGGACGGAGGGAAGCCAGTAGACATAATTGGGGTCGGAGGCAGCCTCCGTCCCCTTTTTTCCGCAATATCAGGGACAGAGGAAAGACTGTTCCGCCCCTTGTGCTGCAAGGTTGCGTTCAGGAAGGGGACGGAGGTTTAATGCTTTAGCAGGGCGGGGGACGGAGGCAAGGCCTTTCAGGAAGGGGACGGAGGTTTAATGCTTTAGCAGGGCGGGGGACGGAGGCAAGGCCTTTCAGGAAGGGGACGGAGGCAAGGCTTGTCACCACAGCATAACAAAGCGACAGGCGAGGCGGCGCTAACCGGCAGCAGGGGACCAGCAAAGCTGGATTAGATCCTATTTTGCGTATATAAGCTGCTGATTCATCCAGGCAAAACAATCCCTCAGCAGCAGCCATCTGTTTTAACTGCTGCCTAACCGGGTAAACACTTTATATACTCATCCAAGGAGTGATACTCATGGATCAAAAGAATCCTAATAAATCAAAAGAGAGTTCTAGTGTCCGCGATATGGACGATCTGGTCGAACAATCTAAAATCATGGAGCATATGAAAACGAATCAGGAAGTGAAAAAATCCGGCAAGACACCGGATCCGGATCAGCATAAAGAAGAAAAGGAAAAATAATATGGAGAAACCCTTGCTTTGGGAAGCAAGGGTTTTTTTGATGAGAAAAACTTTCTTGTGGATAAAATCTGCCCATATGGTTGCCAAATACCCTTGTCTAATCATTTTGCAAGGGATGCCCAATTTTCATAATTGTTTGTCAATTATCCATATCCATCGCATAGGATAGAGTAATCTCAAAATTTCAGCCAACGGGTAGAATTACATTCACCGCCATCATATGCAGCAGATCGATCATCGGTGAAGAAAGCCAGAAAGTTTTTTTAAAAAAGTTTGGAGGGGAAGGGGAATATGTCAAAAGGAGACGCTAGCAACTTTGTCATTTCAAATGAAGATTGGTCCCTCCACCGCAAAGGCTATGACGACCAGCAGAGGCATCAGGAAAAGGTTCAGGAAGCCATTAAGAATAATTTGCCTGACCTGATTACAGAGGAAAGCATCATTATGTCAAATGGTAAAAACGTAGTGAAAATTCCAATTCGCTCACTCGATGAATATAAGATTCGATACAATTATGATAAAAACAAACATGTAGGCCAGGGTGACGGCGATAGCCAGGTGGGAGACGTAGTTGCAAGGGATGGATCACAGCAGGGACAGGGGCCTGGAAAGGGACAGGGAGCAGGAGATCAGGCAGGGGAAGATTATTATGAGGCGGAAGTTTCGTTAATGGAGCTCCAGGAAGCTCTGTTTAAAGAGCTTGAACTGCCAAATCTTAAACGCAAGGAAATGGCAGACAGCATTGTTGAAAATATTGAATTTAATGATATCCGGAAAACTGGCCTTATGGGAAATATAGATAAGAAGCGTACAATGATGTCTGCATATAAGCGAAATGCCATGAAGGGAAAGGCGCAATTTTACCCGATTTATCCGGAGGATTTAAAATTCAAAACGTGGAATGAAGTAATCAAGCCTGAATCGAAGGCCGTAGTGCTTGCAATGATGGACACAAGCGGCAGTATGGGCCTATGGGAAAAGTATATGACCAGGAGCTTTTTCTTCTGGATGACAAGGTTTCTAAGGACAAAATACGAGCACGTGGAAATTGAATTCATTGCCCACCACACCGAAGCAAAAGTTGTTTCAGAAGAAGAATTTTTCAATAAAGGAGAAAGCGGCGGAACGATTTGTTCATCGGTCTATAGGAAAGCTCTGGAGATCATCGATGAAAAATACCAGCCTTCACGCTACAATATCTATCCTTTTCATTTTTCCGACGGCGACAACCTTACTTCTGATAATGCCAGGTGCGTCAAGCTTGTAGGTGATCTCATGAAGGTGTCCAATATGTTCGGTTACGGAGAGGTTAACCAGTATAACCGTCATTCAACGCTGATGTCCGCATACAAAAATATCACCAATGAACATTTCCGCTATTATATCCTCAAGCAAAAAGCCGATGTCTTCCATGCAATGAAGAGTTTTTTCAGAAAAGAAGCAGCTGAGATGAGCAGCTGAACAGGAGCCCTGCGCGGCGTGCGCAAGGGCTTTTTTGATTTTTACAATGTACAGATGCTGTTAAATCCATAGGGTAGATAAATAGTCTGAGAAGTACATTGTAAAAGCGCTTACAACATAGTAAGCTAAGATCATACCGATTTACTAAACCGATTTAGTACGGGTGCAAACGGGGTAAACGTTTCGGTTCCGAAATATCATGATGAAAAAGGGGAGTGGATTGGATGAAAGCATTGGATGTTGTAACGTTCGGAGAAGCGATGGCCATGTTTATAGCCGATGAGGCGGGACCGCTAAGTGAAGCAGAGCATTTCACACGATCACTAGCCGGTGCCGAAACGAATACTGCGATAGGAATTGCCAGACTTGGCTTCAAGAGCGGCTGGGCAAGCAAGGTCGGGCAGGATTCATTTGGTGAATTTATTATGAAGCGGCTGGAAAAGGAAGGGGTTAATACAGAGTGCGTCCTTAAAGATTCACGGTATGCAACAGGCTTCCTGATTAAATCAAAGGCAGTAGAAGGGGATCCTGAGGTTCAATACTTCCGCAAAGGATCAGCTGCAAGCACTATGTCTCCTGAGGAGGCGAACAGCGGATATTTCCTCTCGGCCCGTCATCTTCATTTAACCGGAATTCCCTTAGCCTTGTCTGCGAGTGTAAAAGCATTCTCCCATCAAGTGCTGACCCTGATGAAGGAAGCGGGCAAAACGGTTTCGTTTGATCCGAATGTAAGGCTTGCACTTTGGGGCTCTAGAGAAGAAATGGTCAAAGAAATCAATCTGGCAGCCTTCCAGGCAGATTTTGTTCTCCCGGGTGCAGAGGAAGGATTCATACTAACCGGATCCCGCGACCCTGAGTCAATCGCTGATTTTTATCTGGAGCAGGGAGTTAAAGGAGTTGCAGTCAAGCTTGGACCTGAGGGAGCCTTTTTCAAATCGGCTGAAGGGAAGGGGCTGGTCAGCGGATACAAGGTTGAGAACGTGATGGATACGGTAGGCGCTGGAGATGGTTTTGCCGCGGGTTTTGTAAGTGGTATTTTGGAAGGGCTTCCAATGGCGGAGTGTGTTAAAAGGGGAAATGCGATTGGTGCAATGGCGGTGCAATCAATCGGTGATAGTGACGGCTATCCATCAAGGGAGCAGCTCGTTCAATATATGAATTCTCATGTAAGGGAAGCAGATAGAGTATGAAAAGGCAGCGTAACAGCTATAGGCAGTTGCCTAAATGCAATCCATGTTTAATTCGAAAACAGGAGGAAGAAGAATGAGGAAAAATACCATTCAACAAAGCGGTGTGGTTGCCGTGATCCGGGGAGCAAATCCTGAAACAATCATTCCGATTGCACGGGCTCTCAAAGAAGGTGGTGTAACAGCCATGGAAATTACAATGGAAAATCCAAAAGCAATTAAGGTGATTGAGCGCCTGAATGGAGAGTTCCATGATGAGGTCCTGGTAGGAGCGGGCACTGTACTCGACCCGGAATCAGCAAGAACAGCCATTATGGCAGGAGCGAAATTCATTTTTTCTCCGACTATTAATCCCGAAACAATCCGGATGGCGAAACGGTATGGGGTCATCAGTGTTCCCGGTGCAATGACGCCGACTGAAATACTCGCGGCCTATGAAGCAGGAGCAGACCTGGTGAAGGTCTTCCCTGCCAATGTGCTTGGTCCGGACTATTTGAAGGCTGTAGCGGGACCGCTGCCTCATATTCCGCTCATGCCTACAGGCGGAATCGGGCTCGATAATGCAGAAGCTTTTATGAGAGCAGGAGCAGCGGCAGTGGGTGCAGGCAGTACTCTCGTAGATGGCAGAATGGAGGCTGATGCCCAAAGCTTGATTCAGCTTACAGACCGTGCACGTTTGTTTTATGAGATTGTACAGGGGTTTCAAGTTAGGTAGCAGATATGTCCTTTTGTTAGTTGGATATCTACAGGTTCTCCAGTAATATAGAGAAGGAATCTAGAGACAAGAGGGCGGATGACATGAATCGCGTAACGATGGCAGATGTAGCGAAGGCTGCAGGGATCAGCAAAAGTACAGTCTCACAATTTCTAAATGGCCGATATGAGTACATGAGCCGGGAAACGAAGGACCGAATCAAGGCTGCGATTGATGAGCTTGGCTATCATCCCAATTACATTGCAAGAAGCCTGAAACAAAAACGGACCTCACTGATCGGGATTGTAGCAGCCAACATTGTGCATACCGTTTCAACTGAAATGAGCAGAGCCATTGAAGATTATTTTCATGAAAAAGACATTCAGGTCATTTTCTGCAACTCCTATGATGATCAGGAAAAGGAGAAAAAATACATCAATAACTTGAGAGCGAGACAGGTGGATGGACTGGTCATATTCCCAGCAGAGAAAAATACGGAGCTTTATAAAAGATTGGAAGATGAAAGTTATCCGGTTGTTTTCGCTGATCGAAAAATAGCTGGAATTCAGGTAAATACAGTGGTGGTGGATAACCGCGATGCGCTGGACCAGGCAGTACATCATTTAATAGCCGAAGGTCACAGCAAGCTTGCCATCCTTACTCCTCCACTAACCATTTACCCGCGCCGGGAACGGATAGAGGGATTTAAAGAAGCAGTGAGAAAGCACGGAGGCAAAGTTTATGATCATCTCGTTCGGTCAACGGAAATCAGAGCGATGGTTACAGAACTTGAAAGTATGTTTGCTGAAGGGAATGGTCCAACTGCATTAATAGCCGGAAACGATTTGACCTATTTTGAAATCATGAAATTTGCCCGCAAGCATCAAATCCGAATAGGGAAAGATTTAGCTCTCGTAGTGTTTGATAACATTGAATTGGCTGCCTTTTCTGAACCATCTCTTACCATTATTAATCAGCCCGCTTATGAAATGGGGCTGATGGCCGGAGAGCTCCTTTATGAGCAAATCAGCGGCCGCTCAGCAAAAATAGGTACGTATGTGTTTCCGGCTGAAATGATCGTTCGGGGGTCTTCTGTCCTTAAGGAAGAATAAGAAATTCGCACGATAAAAAGTGCCCAGCATCCATTACTTGGTCTGAGCACTCTTAACGTATAGTATTTTCATCTCTATTCAAAAAAGACGATTTTAATAAAACTATAGAGGATAATTCCTGCAAGAATCCCTGCAGCCCACATTAAATTCTTTTTCATTGGGTAAGGCCTCCAATTGTTCCGTTTCGCATTTACAAGCTTGTTAGGGAAACATTATTTGATATTTTTTCTTTTACACGTGCCTGTTGATTCCTGCAGCCGTCGCTTACCCAGGGGAAGGCAGTGAGTCTCCCCCCGGCTTGGACATTGCGGGATCTCACCTGTCCCGCTTCCCCTGCAGAAGTCTCCCGGTCAATTCTTTCGTACTCCGAATGTATGCTCCAAGCTCATTCTTCCCGCTGTTTTCTCTCAGGCAGTTCCTTCGAATGTATCATTATTATGCAGCTCGGACAAGCACATTATGAGGCGGAAATCATACTTTTTGCTTTTACAGCTGTATCATCCATTAATTCAGCTATCAATATATTATCGTTATTCAGCGTTTCTACCGTTGCCGTCATTTCTTCCAAACTTGCAGTGGATTGCTCAATGACAGCGGCGAGTTCACTGGTGGAAATTTCAACTAAACCGGATTTTCCTTTTACCTGATTTGCAAGTTCTTTTAAGGACTGGACTTGACCGCTCAGATGTTCAAATACTTCAGCTGTTTGCTGAAAGGAATCTGCAGCCATTTCTGCTGATTGCTGTCCTTTTCTAATAAATTCACTGCTTTGGCCGAGTTTGCTTAAAGCATCGGAATTGTTTTGGTTGAGCTTGTTCAGATTTTGGTGAATGTGATCGGTGGTTTGGCTGCTCATGTCAGCTAACTTCCTTATTTCCTCAGCAACTACGGCAAATCCTTTTCCGGCTTCCCCTGCTCTTGCCGCTTCAATCGAAGCGTTCAGTGCCAGCAGGTTGGTCTGATCCGTAATTCCTTTAATCGTGCCCGTAAAGCTATTTGTTTCTTTGATGGTGTTGGAGAGGGTTTCAAAGGTCTGATTTAAGCTTTTAAGAATATTACCCAATTCATTCATGTCTTCATGCAGTCCGTTCATGTGAACCCGGCTTTCATCTACTACTTGACCTGCTTTCATTGACCGCCCCTCAAGGCCGGTTGATACGGTAAATAAATGTTCCATTGATTCCACGGTATGATTGGCATTCTCAGCAATTCCCCCTATTTGCTCAGCTTGAGAAAGGCTGCCCGAAGCCACTTCATTGATTACAATCTTCATCTCTTCCTGAGAAATGCGGTTGGCCTGTATCCGTTCGTTCACCTTCGTGATATCACCAATCATACTTTTTACCTTCTGCTCAAGCTCAGTCTTTTGTTTAGCCTGCTCGAGTGATCTGCTTTCGGTTTCGGTCATGAGGACGCTAATCTGTTTTGAAAGCCTTGCAGCTAAGTAAATCAGGACTCCAAGAATAATTCCGGATAAAATATACCCAAGAGCTGAAGTTGTAATGAGTGACTGCGTTTCCGGCGTCAGTGGGATGTTTAGGGCATTTAGCAGAAATGTAATGAAGCCCAGAGAGTATCCGATCGCAAACACAACTTGATTAAAATGAATAGCTGAAATCAAGCTTAGCACAAACAGGACGGGA
The DNA here is from genome assembly GCF_050107635.1 of Metabacillus sp. 113a. Lineage (NCBI taxonomy): Bacteria > Bacillati > Bacillota > Bacilli > Caryophanales > Bacillaceae > Metabacillus > Metabacillus sp. 113a. The sequence goes on from NZ_JBNILJ010000028.1 coordinate 11,549, forward strand.
ATTAACTCAATCGTAGCTCCGATAATAAAGATCGAGGAACATGTAAATCCGGATATAAGCAGGACAGCCAAAATAGGGTAAAGTGCCGGTTTTCTAAAAACAAATAATACAAGAACAAACAAGACAGAAAATGAAACCATCTCTGTCATATAAAACAGGGCTTTGTCACCTTGCCCATAGCTGAAGGTTTTAAAGAAAGCGGTTCCAATTGATAGTAAAAATGTAACAAATAAAAGCACGTTTTTCTTCATTAAATCTTTTTGCTGAACCTGTTCTACAGCTTTCATCTTCTTCCCTGCTTTCAATGGTATATTAATTCTTTTGAGGGGAAACGTTTATCCCTTTCTTTTTTTTATCGGTAAAAGCTAAAAAATGATTAGAAAAAAAGAGAAATTTTCCAGTAAAATCGTCAGAAAAGATTAAAAAATTCTAAAAATGGGTATGTACAACCATTGGGTCATACCCAAAATAAATATGGAAGGGAGCCATGGTATTCGAATGAAGAAAGTATCGATTTGGCTGATGGCTGTCATGATGATGGCAGCATTGCTTACAGGCTGCGCCGAAAAAGATCAAGGCGAAGATGGCCTTGAGCTTGTAAATGAAGGAGAATTTATCTTCGCTGCTTCCGGTGAATTTAAACCGTTCAGCTATGTCCGGGATGACATGACGATGACCGGTTTTGATGTGGAAGTGGGGAAGGCGATAGCAAAGGAGCTTGGGCTAAAGCCTGTTCCGAAAAGAATAAAGTTTAAAGGGATTGTAGAAGGAGTTAAAACAGGAAGGGCAGATGTGGCAGTAGCCAGCCACACCATTAATGAACAGCGCGCAAAACATGTCCGGTTTTCTACACCCTATTACTATTCAGGTCCCCAGATTTTCACGAGGGAAGATAGTGATATAAAAACAACAGAGGATCTGGAAGGGAAAGAAGTTGCTGCTGCAAAGGGTTCTACATACGCTAGTATAGCGAAGGAATATACAGGAAATGTAAAAATTTATGATAGTGACATAACTGCTTTAAAGGCACTGAGTGGAGGCAGGCATGATGCTGTAATCACGGATTTCGTAACTGGCCGCAGCGCCGCTAAAGAAGGATTCGAAATTACAGGCCAGGAGCTGATTGAACGAAGTGCCCAGGCGGTTGTTATTCCTGAAAACAATCCGCTCATGGAAGAAAAGGTGAATGAAGCTCTGGAAAATTTGCGCAAGGATGGAACACTTGCCAAAATCAGCATGGAGTTTTTTGGGGATGACATTACAAAAGAACCTGCAGCAGAGGAATAAAAATTAACTGATAAAGAGAGGGAGTCGGATCATTGCCTAGTTTTTCGCACTTTTTTCAAGTATTCGGAGAAAGCTATGATGTTTTTTTAAAAGCCATGCTGCTCACCCTGCAGCTAACGGTAGTCTCCATTCTTATTGGGATTGTCATCGGGTTGTTTTTTGCCTTACTTAAAATATCCGGTGTTAAGCCGCTCGGGTTTATATCAGATGCCTATATTTATTTAGTACGCGGAACACCATTAATTGTTCAGATTTTCATTTTATATTTCGGGATAAGCGGAATCTTTTTGCTTCCAGATTTCTGGGCCGCTTCGCTTGCGCTTGCCTTCCACAATGGTGCCTATATCGCTGAAATATTCAGAGGAACCATTCAATCGATTGACAAAGGGCAAATGGAAGCGGGACGGTCACTTGGGATGACCAAAGCTGTGGCGATGCGCCGCATCGTCCTTCCGCAGGCATTCAGACGTGCATTGCCTCCGCTTGGTAATCAGTTCATTATCGGACTGAAGGATTCCTCACTCGCGGCCTTTATTTCAATGAACGAATTATTTAACGTTGCGACGACGCTCGGATCCAATAATTTTGATGAAATGACATACTTGCTGATTGTTGCAGTTTATTACTTAATCCTGGTGGCCATCTTAACATTTATCGTCAATAGAATTGAGAAAAAACTGGCTGTCAGTGACCGGTAGGGGGAGGAAGCTATGCAATCAACGGAAAGAGAAATGATTAAGGTAGAGAAGCTGAACAAGTCCTTCGGAGATCTGCATGTATTAAAGGACATTGATATGACGGTTTATGAAAGTGAAGTCGTATGCCTGATCGGCGCCAGCGGATCCGGAAAAAGTACACTTCTCCGCTGTCTGAACTTCCTGGAAAAGAGAGACAACGGCAAAGTCATTCTCGAAGGCGAGGAAGTAAAAAAAGAATCGCACAACATCAATGAAGTACGGCAAAAGGTAGGGATGGTCTTCCAGCATTTTCACCTTTTTCCTCATAAAACGGTGTTAGGAAATGTCATTGAGGCTCCGCTAACGGTGAAGAAAATGAACAAGGAAAAAGCAGTTCAAATCGGTAAGGACCTCCTGAAAAAAGTAGGTCTTGAAGACAAAGCAGATGTATATCCGAGTAAGCTTTCCGGAGGGCAAAAGCAGCGGGTAGCGATAGCAAGAGCGCTTGCGATGGAACCGGACATCATGCTGTTTGACGAACCAACCTCCGCGCTGGATCCTGAACTCGTGGGAGAAGTGCTTGAAACGATGAAGCAGCTCGCTGAGGAAGGAAAAACGATGATCGTCGTCACCCATGAAATGGGCTTCGCACGCGAGGTCGCCGATTCCATCATTTATATGCATGAAGGACGCATCGTCGAGAGAGGAACGCCGGATGAATTCTTTGACAATCCGAAGGAAGAGCGTTCGAAGGAATTTTTGATGTCCACTTCTTTTACCTAATGGCTAAGTGAATAGAAGCTGCTGATTGATTCCCATTTGCAGGGTTGACTGTCAGGAAAAGACTGAAGCGGAAATGAGCAGCAAGTTTACCATAGAAAAAGTAACAGAAAAAAGTTTGGGGAAAAAGCCTCAAGCTTTTTTTCTGTCTGTTTTGCTTGGTCAATTTACGATTTGAAAAGGCTCTTTTTTTAGAGTTGCAGTTTTCCAATACAAATGCAAATGAATGAGAAAGAAACCCCTGTTTAAAGGAACGGGCCAGGTGAGACCTCAAGATGCATTGCGCCGCCTGAAGTTGCTATAAGGTAACTGCGATTGAAAAAGAAATGATTACATGTAAAGAATTAATAAAAGCATAAGCATGAGCAAAGAAAGCGGTAATGAAGAGCAACCATGTGTTGCTATTATTCTTGCAGGTAAAGTGCCAGTCCGATGCTTCACTGCAGCGGGTAAGCATCGGTTTGGCACCTCCTAACGTTCTCATCTGGCAGCCCAGCGTATTCCCCGGATTGTTAGCTCCATCACCTCAGGTATTTCAAGCTCCCTTGGATAATGTCCGATGGAGTGATAAAAAATACGGCCCTTCCCCCAGGAACGCTTCCAGGCAACGGGCATTGCATTTCCTTTAAGCCAAGGAAAATTGCCCCCGTTTACAATAGTATGGGCAATGACTTCATTATTGGGATCCGTCAGCATGTAATATTGCTCAGAACAGACAGAGAAGCTTGAAAGTCCTTCAGTAAGGGGGTCTGCATTTGAAACCAGGACCTCATACTCAAGGAAATTCCCCGGATGTCCGACAAACAGACCTCCTATCATCATTTTAAAAAGGAGACTGTTATTGAATGAGCCGGTTAGGCCATGCCATGAGACAAGACCTAAGCCTTTCTCCACGGCATCCATTAAATTGGACTCCATATTACCTTGTAATTCACCTTGAGTCCATAAAGGAATGATGATATCAAATTCATGAAGGCGGCTGGACTCTAAAATAGCCAAATCTGATGAAAGCTCCGTTTCAAAGCCAGCCAGCAGATGTTCAGCTGAGAATCGGGCCATACTTTCCGGCGAATGCCACTCGGGTCCGCCGTAAAGTATCAGCGCTTTTTTCAAATCAAAAACCTCCATAACAAAATGGGCGGACAATCAACTCGGATTGTCCGCCCATTTTAGTGAGTTATACTTCCAGTGTATGAGGCGGCTCGCCTTTTTTATTCATCAGTCTTATTTGATCAGGTACAATTTTTAAAATGATGTAATTCTCATCGTTTGGTCCGTCAAACCACATCTTCATATTGTCATCCCATAAACGCTGTTTAAGCTCCTCTGATTTTTCAATTGAAGCTGTGCCTTCCACTTCTACAAACGTATCACCAAAACCTTCGCCGTCATAGCCAAGAAGAATGTGGACGTTAGGGTTCTCGTCAATCTCTTCAACCTTATGGGTTTCTATATCCGTCGGGGTATAAAGTGTCAAATTTTCATTGAAAAACGTCATATAACGGGAATGCGGCTTGCGGTTCTTTACCGTTGCAAGTGTCCCGATTTTATTTTGGTCAATAATCTTCACAATCTGCTCTCTTAATTGCTGCTGATCCATGTTCATTCATCCTTTCCATTCAATAGCTTAGTTAGGATTTACCCTTAATAGGTGCTATTTAAAACTTTTAGATAGGCATTTGACTCTCTCTTTGAACGAAAATTTAAGCGGAAAGCAAACAAGTTGACATAATGGTACACATGATTTAAAATAAATCTCGAAGTTGAGATATTTTATTAAAGACTATTTTAAGGAGAGATAATAATGGCAAACATTCTATATGTAAAAGCAAATCCAAAAGGCGACGAAATGTCTTTTTCCGCACGGGTGGCCAATGCATTTTTTGATGCATACAACAGCCAGAATCCTGGAGATCAAGTAGAAACCCTCGATCTATATAATACAGATCTTCCTTTAATCGATGCAGAAGTGCTCGGAGGATGGGGAAAACTTGCGTCCGGTAACGAACTGACTGATACGGAAAAGGCCAAAATTGACCGTCTTTCCCAGCTGGTTGATCAATTTCTGGAGGCAGATAAAGTCGTATTCGCTGCACCAATGTGGAATTTCGGATTCCCTCCATTGATGAAAGCTTATATTGATGCCATTGCTGTAGCAGGAAAAACATTCAAATATACAGAAAATGGACCGGTCGGTCTTTCCGGAGATAAAAAAGTTGTTCTGATCGAAGCTCGCGGAGGCGTATATTCTGAAGGACCTGCTGCATCCATGGAGCATACGGAAAGCTATTTCCGCGCTGTAATGAGCTTCCTTGGCATCAATGACGTTGAAGTGATCCTTGCTGAAGGAATGGCAGCCGATCCATCAGCTGCAGATCAAATCTTCAATCAATCAGTTGAAAATGCAAAGGAAGCTGCAAGAAGCTTCTAATTAAAGCGGTCAGCAGGAAAATGAGAGTTACACAAATCTCCATACTTCCTGAAGAGAATAATGCAACTGGAAAAGTGCTCAGAGTTTGCTCTGAGCACTTTTTGCTCTGTTTGCGGCAGCTAATGACCGACGTTCCTTTAGATCGATCGGAAAGTTTGCCAGCGAGATGCAAAATCCGGGCATTTTTGAACCTTTTTGAGTGCAAAGCTCGGCCCTTGGTTTGTTATAAATGGTCCGAACGTGTTTGCGCTGTACTGAGTTGAGAAATCCGCCCTTGGGTTGTCATATATAAGCATATATGATCCGTATTTTAATTTTATTGTCCGTACTTGAGATTTAATGTCCGTATTCTGGTCAAGTCCATTTTTCTGTGTAAAAGTTCATTACAATGTTTTCAAGTTTATAAATTGGATAGGGTATTAATTTATAAAGGGAGAGAACTTAGTTCTCTTGCCCGTCATACATGTACTTTCGATCT
>NZ_JBNILJ010000029.1:0-16971 GCF_050107635.1 Metabacillus sp. 113a
TCCACATTTAGGGTAAGATTAATCTGGGTCATATTCATCCTCCATTACATTTTTTCTTGGTCGAAAACATTGTAACATGAGGGTGATATGACCCTTTTTCTATTTACACAATTATATGGACTTTACCGTGAATAATTAGGATATCGACCGAAATTTCATTATATCGACCGTTCCTGATCATATTTCGACCGATTTTTTCAGATATCGGCCGAAATTTTATTATATCGACCGTATCTCTCGTGATATCGACTTTTCGACAAAGTTTGCTAAATTTCTCCTCATGGGACCTTAACTTCACCCGCTCTTTTTCATAGGGGAACACATGAATAAGAAACATGACTTTGTCGCGAAGAAGGGTGTCATAACTTTTTTTGTATCCGGTTTGCGCTATTGTGCATTTTCTGCCTTTGGTCGAACCTTTATTTGATCTCATCACCGCAATCCGCTTTTGATAGGTCCAGACAGCTGAATACGGCCAAAACCCAAGCAGAGGCTGCCATTGCAGTGCCCCATTATCATCGAAACACCGCTGAGCTTGTCTATTGCACCTATGGGCTGAGTAAATCCCGATCGGGAATACTGCGGGCAGGATGAAGTCTTTCCCCAATCAGTTTAGCACAGCTGAATTCTTCGACTAGGAATAGCCCCAACTCTCACCCTCCTTTTTCCCCTGTACCCGCAGGTTCTTTTATAAAAAGGAAAGGACTTTGTCCTCATTTCTATCATTCATGTACTCTAAATACTGCTTTAATGGTTTACATGCGAGGCATTCGGGAAACTCTTTTTCAGGAGGCGATAATAACGAGCCCAAAACTCAAGCTATTCCATATTGATGAACATTTGAAAGAGGCAATCGATTTAATTCGGAATGACGGGGTCCGTGATGAGGACATCTATATCCTCTCTCACGGCAATGACCTTGTTAGACGCTCTCGAAAAGAAACGGATGCAAATATAGCAGGTGTGCACGTAACCGATCTTGGCACCGTACGAAAATATATTCCGCAGCAAAGATGACAAGCTTGTCGTATTGCTTTGATACAGTAATGGCAGAGCAGCTGGAAGAAGAGCTGGAAAAGGAAAGACGCTTTTAATTGTAACCAGCACAGATGAAGCTGCATTTTAAGCGAATAAGGTTTAGCAAACAAACGGAGGCGAATACAATGGATAAATCAAAACTTGCTAAAAACATGTTTAAGGGCGGCACCGTTAAGCGGACAGTCGCCGGGGGAATCCTTGGAGCAACAGTTGGCTACTTTGCAACTCCCGAGCGAAGCAAAAAACTTATCGCTCTTATGGGAAATGAAGCACTTAAAAATGCTGGAATCAATACAGATGTCAGCCAAGTTACGAAAAAGCTTGAAGGCGCAGGCGAAAAATCAAGAAAAGCACTCGGCAAGCTCAACTTTATGAAAAAACGCAAAAAGAACAAGAATGAAACCCCTGAAGCTGCTGATGAAAAAGAAATGAGCTCAGAGGATGAGCATCAGGATACCAAAAACCAAAGCGCACATGACCAAAACCAAGAAGAATACAATGAGCTAAAAGAAGAAAAGAAAAGGCTTCAGGAACAAATGAAAGCACTTGAAGAAAAAATGGAAACGTACAGCAATGAAACACCTGAGGATGAAGACGAGGAAGAAGAGGAATACACCAGACACCAAGAAGAAAGCATCCAGGCCACTGAAAATGATGGAGAAACTGATCAGGACCATGAGGATGAAGAGGAGCAGCAGGACGAGTTAGATGAAGTGAACAGCGAGGAAGAAGATCAGCAAAAGCATGAAATACAAGATGAGAACAAGTCTGAGAAGGACGAACAAGCTGAGGAAGAAGAACCGAAAAATGAAGAGCAGGACCAAGAATCAGAAGAACGAGAAGAGCCAAAAAACGATGCTGAAAAGGAGCAGGAAGAGCCTAAAAGCAAAAGAAGAAAATCTCCTGCCCCCCGCAGCAGCAAAAGCCAGACCAATCAGGAACAAAATCATGAAAGCAGCCCGGAGGAAGACGCAGATGGTGAAGATGAGGATCAATCCGATACCGTCCTTTCCAGCAACGATGATACGTCGAGAACGGGATAAAGTTCTGACACTGCCTGAGACTCCTATTGGAGATCAGGTTTTTTTTTCGCTAATCGTTATTTCAAGACTCTAAAATCCTATCAAAGCATCCTGCGGGATGCTTTTTCTATGTTAATCAAACATTACCAGGTCATTGCTGTACAAATATATAGCCCTTAAAAGAATATTCGCCTGCATTTTAAAATAAAGGTTTGAAAAATCCTAAATAAGGAAATTAAAGAAAAGTATTCTTATATATGGAAAAAACCGTAAAACAAGAAAGGGAAGTGGTTTATGTGACAACTGCAAAATTATTCGTTTTATCAACTATGGTTTCTACCGCGCTTTTGCTGAGTGCGTGCGGGAACAAAGAGGAAACCTCTGCTGAAAAAAAAGAAGAAAAGCCTAAATCAGAAGAGGCTGCTGCTTCGGCACCAGAAGAAAACAAGGAAGCTGAAGCTCCAGCAGAAGAAACTCCGGAAGAAGCGCCGGCTGAAGAAGCGGAGCCCGAAGTAAAAGATGGGGAAATGCTGAATACATACATTGAAGAGGACACAGGCGGTAAAGCGGAAGTTTTATACACCAACCCGGATCCCGGCTATGAAGCAGAAGGCAACGGGTTTAAAGTAACATTCGATGGATACCAGATTGTAAAGGTGACGGATGCGGATCAGAATACTTCCATTCGATTTGATGATTCGCCGACCGGATATGTCATTACCGCACAAGTAACCGTAGATAATCAGTCTGGAAAGCCTGTTTTTTATGGCGGCTCTGCCAACATTCGCCTGCAAGATGAATTCACCTTTGTGAGTTCAAGCCTGAGCAATTTTATTAAAGACGGCGAGGGACTGCGTCCGAAAGGATTTAAGCCTGGAGAGAGCGGCACTATGAACAAATATGAAGACGGGGAGAAGGCTTCTGGTTTTGTCACTTTCGCGATGAGTCCTGCAGAGTTTGAAATGATGAACTCAGTTAAACCGAAATTTGTCATCGAGTCTTCCGCTTCTCCAAGTGAGGATTATAACGGAGCTTCCACTTTCATGGAGGAAAAGATTTTTGAATTCACCTACAGTGATGATCAGGCTGCAGCATCTGAGAAAGACGTAAAATTTTATCCTGACTTAATGACCGTTAACAACCTGGCTGACAAGGAAATGATTTTTGAAAAGACAGGCATTAATAAAACGGAAAAGGTTGGAGACGCAGAAATCACCATTGAAGGCGTCCAATATACGAATGTTAAGCCGACAGCCGGAAACGAAGAACGATTCGGAGAGGAACCGCTCGTTGCGCTGACAGTCAAAATGAAGGTAAAAAACAATTCTGACCAGACCATTCAGCTCAATAACCTATCATCTAAGGTCACCATAGATGAAGACCGCGGTTATTCGTTAAACAATCCATTCGCAGAACCGGATGACCCTCAAGAGGCAAAGCCAGGGGAAGAGAAAGAAAAGTACTCGGTCTTCCTGTTCCGTGCAGATGAGTTTGAACTGTACAAGAAATTTGATATGGAAGTCGGACCCTTCTTTGGAGGGAAAGAGTACCTATTTAATGAAAAGACGGCTACATTCTCACTGCCAAGGTAAATAGCGATCCCCCCTTTGGAGCGTTTCAAACGTTCTAAAGGGGGTTTTTACTAGTTGGATATTTCTTTAGGACGGAAGGAATACCAGCCGCTATTAATGACGTTTTCTATTCGCTATGAATTCTCTGCTGTAAGCAGCTACGCCAATGAAGAACAAAACATTCGAGAACATGATGACAAACCCATTCAATTGCCCATCAAAAATCGTAACGTTTATTAAAGTCATGGTGTGCATAATGATGATGACAGCTGTCAAAACCGTGATCGTTTTCACTTTGTATTCAACTCCTTTAGCGGTATTCTTCTATTTCTCTTTACCCCTTGCCCGCTGGAACTGTATAGATGTAAACGAATCCCCTTTCGCCCATCCGGCTTTGTTAAAGCTGGCGTTCATACAGGGATGCTGCGCTGAATACGTCCCCTCTTTTATTCAAACGTTTGTTTAAAAATGGAGCACTCCGTTTTTGTTATTCACAGCTTCACGTTTCTCCATTTAAAAAACCTCTTTACCTTAATGGTGAAAGAGGCTTCCCACTGCTCTTTAACGTTCCTCGGCATATTTCACCATCAAGTTCCGGTACTCTTAGAATCCATGCTTTCCTCAGTATTCGGATGAATCGTCTTAATCTTATATATGAAATAATAATGTTTATAGAGAGCGAGAATAACGAGAACAATTTGCACGACAAGGATATTCACATATAGAACCGAAGCAAGAATAAAACTATCTGCGATCAGATTAATCCTGATTTTCTCGGCCCGCTTCATCCCTCTTTTCTGCAGGAAGGCCAACACATATTTTTTATAAACCCAGGTGTTTTTAAACCACCGGTCCACCCTCTTCGAACTCTTCGCAAAGCAGAAAGCCGCAAGTAAATAAAACGGGCCGCCTGGCAGAACAGGCAGGAACGTTCCTGCAATCCCGATAACGAGGGCGACCGATCCGATTGAAACCAACAGGATGGTTTTTAACATTTTAATAGCGTTCATGTGATCTCCCCTGCCGTTTAATCATATTCCCTGTCTTCACTTTATCAAAGAAAGCCGAATCCTCCAAAGCTTATACATGGTTAAAAATATGGAAATTCAGTGACTTTATATGTTTATGCCAGTCCTTTTGTTTCAGAAACTAAAAAAAGAACGAATCTTAGAGACTCGTTCGGATTAGATTCTTGCCAAGGAATGACTTAATTTTGCTGGTACGACTTTAAAAAGGAGAGCTGCATCTGATTCTCATAAAAAACGCAGATCGATTCGGTCACTTTAGATCCGTTCGTTTGGCTATAAAATAACTTCATTAGACCGCTATAATCCATTCCTTTGTTTTCAAATCAATTCTCTTTAGGATTGATTCAACTGCTCACTGCTAATCTAAAGGTATATAGAATAAACTGTTTTGCTTTCCTCTGCTACATTCTCTTAATCGAAACAGTAAAATCCTTCTTCATCGTTTCAAGCAAATTCTACTCCGGATTCATAACAAGTCCAGCCGAATAGCTATGCTGATCATAGAACATCGACTTCCCCGCTTTCAAGCGTGACGGCTATTTTTCTTCTCATATTAATAAAGGATTTGCATTAACAACAAGAATTCAATAATAAATAATAAATATTTATTGATAAACAACAAATAATACACTATAATTAACAAAAAATGGAGGAGGGATTGCTTGTGAAACCACATAAAACCACTTTTTTAAAAGGAACGATCTTTATCATCGGTCTTACCATACTTTCATCATGTATATTTTTCTTACCGAACCTGGCGAGAGAGACTGCAGTGACGAACCCTGAGTATGCTTATTTGAAAATGCCGCTTCTGATGGGATTATATCTAACAGCCATACCATTTTTCCTGGCTTTGTACCAAGCCTTAAAAATTTTAAATTATATAAAAGGTAAGGATGCCTTTACCGATTTATCAGTACGATCTCTGGGATATATAAGGAATTGCGCGATAGCTATTATCGTTTTATATATAATAGGGATAGTTTTGCTGGCCGTACTAAATGTTTTACACCCCGGGCTCGCCCTTGTTGGGCTGGTCATCATTTTTGCTTCACTTGTGATTGCCGTTTTTTCTGCCATTCTCCAAGAACTTTTAAGACGCGCAATCGAAATGAAATCGGAAAATGAGTTAACGGTATGAGGTGCTAATATGGCGATAATCATTAACATTGATGTAATGCTTGCTAAAAGAAAAATGAGTGTATCAGAACTAACGGAGAAAGTTGGAATCACAATGTCTAACCTTTCTATACTGAAAAACGGAAAGGCAAAAGCCATCAGGTTTTCCACTTTAGAAGCAATATGCAAGGCTTTGGAATGTCAGCCTGGTGATATTCTTGAATATAGAAGTGAAGATTGAACAGTTATGAAGGGAAATGGCTTGGAGAATTCTATCAGATGAACCAACTGCGTCTCGAAAGGAATGAATAAAATGGGATTCTATATCATGATCATGTCATTCATACTTGGCCTATTCTTTACCATTCTTGGTGTTTCTCGCAGGAAACGTACCTTTTTATACAGGTTTTTCATAGTGCTGGGAGTAATTCTGATTCTATTTGCTGTTTATCTAGCAAGGCCTCATTAAGAATCATAGTCATATCTAGGTCTTAAATGAGTTATATTTGGTATCTGAGTATGAATTTGCTTCTGCACCATCCTTTAAATGTTTTCTATTATAGAAACTGACCTTTTTAACACAAACTGCTCATATCTATTGTTCTATTTATATTTTTTATATAAATAAAGCCCATCTTCATTTTTGAAGATGGGCTTTATTAAAAAAACAATTCTTACTTCTAACTTATTTACTGGGCTTTATGGTGCGCCTGAGTTGTCCGCAGACAAAAGAGGTGTTCATGCAAAACAGCTCTTACTCCACCGTCACACTCTTCGCAAGGTTACGCGGCTTATCCACGTCACAGCCTCTATGCAGTGCTGCATAGTAAGCGATCAGCTGAAGCGGGATTACGGATGCAAGCGGTGATAGGGCTTCGTGTACTTCCGGAAGGACGAAACGGTCGTCTTCCTGGTCCAGTCCTTTTGCAGAGATGATGCAAGGGTTCGCTCCACGGGCAGCTACTTCCTTCACGTTACCGCGAATGCTCAGGTTTACGTGCTCCTGTGTAGCAAGCGCGATGACCGGTGTGCCTTGCTCGATCAGGGCGATCGTACCGTGTTTAAGCTCTCCTCCGGCAAAGCCTTCTGCCTGGATGTAGGAGATTTCTTTCAGCTTCAATGCGCCTTCAAGACCTACGTAGTAGTCAACCGCACGGCCGATGAAGAAGGCGTTGCGTGTTGTGGATAGGTACTCGCGTGCGATGTACTCCATCTCTTCCTTCTGGTCGCAAAGGGCTTCCATTGCATTTGCAGCGATTCCAAGCTCTTTTACAAGGTCCAGCTCGATATCGAGTCCTTTTGCTTCTGCTGTTACAGCAGCTGTGATCGCAAGAACGGCAAGCTGTGCTGTATAGGCTTTTGTTGAGGCTACTGCAATTTCAGGACCTGCGTGAAGAAGCAAGGTGAAGTCTGCTTCACGGGAAAGAGTGGATCCTGGTACGTTTGTGATCGTAAGCGCTTTGTAGCCAAGCTCTTTAATTTGGACAAGCACAGCACGGCTGTCAGCTGTTTCTCCGCTCTGGGAGATAAAAATGAACAGCGGCTTTTCAGACAGCAATGGCATGTTGTACGAGAACTCACTTGCCACGTGAACTTCTACCGGTTTCTTTGCCCATCTTTCAATGAACTGTTTGCCGACAAGACCGGCATGGTAGCTTGTTCCGCAGGCTACGATATAAATGCGGTCTGCTTCGTCGATCGCATCCGAGATGTTCTGATCAATTGTCAGCTTACCGTCTTCATTTTGATATTTTTGAACGATTTTCCGCAATACGAGCGGCTGCTCGTCAGTTTCTTTCAACATGTAGTGAGGGTATGTTCCTTTTTCGATATCGCTTGCATCAATTTCTGCTGTGTATGGAGCACGTTCAACAACTTCTCCAGTCAATGTTTTAATGACTGCCTGCTCGCGGGTCACGATGACCATTTCTTTATCCATAAGCTCAACAAACTGGTTTGTGACTTGAAGCATCGCCATTGCATCAGAAGCAATGACATTAAAGTCTTCTCCAAGACCAACTAGAAGAGGGCTTTTGTTTTTTGCTACATAAATTGTATTTGGATCTTGGTTATCAAGCAATCCGATAGCGTACGATCCTTTTAGAACGGAGAGAGTCTGGCGGAAAGCTTCTTCTACGCCTGCCCCTTTCTCCATCATTTTTTCGATAACCTGGACTACAACCTCTGTGTCTGTTTCACTTTGCAGTTCAACATCCTGAAGGTAATCTTTTTTCAGCTGTACATAGTTTTCAATGACACCGTTGTGAACCAAAGTCAGGCGTGATGATGCACTTTGATGCGGATGAGCGTTAACACGGCTTGGCTCTCCGTGAGTAGCCCAGCGTGTGTGACCGATTCCAACCGGTGCCAATACACCTGCGTCCACGATGGAACGAAGATCGGCAATGCGTCCTTTTTCTTTAAAGACCGTGACGCCTTCTTCTCCGGAAAGCGCGATCCCGGCAGAGTCGTATCCGCGGTATTCAAGCTTTTCCAGGCCTTTTAATAAAATTTCCTTTGAATCATTCTGTCCAATATAACCTACAATTCCACACATAATCGTTTTCCTCCCGCTTTTGCGAAGGGGACAGGAAAGTCTCTTATCATCGGGGACCTTCTGCTGTCCCCTCACACATGTTAGATGTTTTGTTTTAAAGGATTCGATTTGTGTCTCTCTCTTTGTCCAGAAAGTTGCCCTCCTGTTTTAAAGAAAGACTTGCGGCTGCTATCGTACAGCCGGGAGGTATCCGCCGATTCATCGATAAACCTCCTCCTCGTCAACTAAGCGATGGGCCGTCCGTGCTTAGTTCAGGCGCTTTGTCTTGCTCTGCATTCCGCTGCTTCTTATTACCCGGGACAAGAATAGCGAAACACAAGGTTTATATTACAATACATCGGAGAAAACCGTCAATCCTATTATTTCCCTACGGTTTACTCTTTACCCTCCGACCCTTTAGTATATGCGGTTAAAAAGGATCTCGTTAAGGATTGATGCAAGGTGATATTTACCCGGTTTTCATGATTTCCTAACCTGCTTTCAGCAAAAAGAGCATTTTTCCACCTGCTTTTTTTCTTCACAAGTGAAAATCATCACAGCGTGAAAGAATAAAAAAATGCTCAAAATATCACATGAAGAGAAAAGAGAAAAACGGGGCTGACAGTCAGCCCCGTTTTAATGCAAAAGGTATGTACAATTTATTCAATACCCATTTCCGTTTGGACAACTGCCACAATACGGTCCACATACTTGCGGCAAAGCTCTTCTGTTGATGCTTCTGCCATAACGCGCACAAGCGGCTCTGTGCCGGATGGACGAACGAGGATTCTACCGTTCCCGGCCATCTCCTGCTCTACTTCCGTGATGATTGCTTTTACCTTTTCATTGTCTGTTACATGGTACTTGTCCGTCACTTTTACGTTTACAAGCAGCTGAGGGAATTTTGTCATCTCTCCAGCGAGCTCAGAAAGGGTTTTTCCTGTTGCTTTTAAAATGTTAACAAGCTGGATGGCTGTAAGAAGGCCATCTCCTGTTGTGTTGTAATCAAGGAAAATGATGTGGCCGGATTGCTCGCCGCCCAGATTATAATGGTTTTTCTTCATTTCTTCTACTACATACCGGTCGCCTACCGCAGTCTGGATGCTTTGAATTTCTGATGCCTCCAGTCCTTTATAGAAACCGAGGTTGCTCATAACGGTGGATACAACGGTATCCTGATTCAACTGGCCTTGCTCCTTCAAATACTTGGCGCAGATAAACATGATTTGATCGCCGTCTACGATGCTGCCTTTCTCATCAACTGCAATCAGGCGGTCTCCGTCCCCATCAAAGGCAAGTCCGATATCGGCACCTTTTTCAAGAACAAACGCTGCCATTGCTTCAGGGTGGGTGGAACCGACACCTTCATTGATGTTAAGTCCGTTAGGAGACGTTCCCATCGTAGAAACATCCGCCTCAAGGTCAGCAAACAGATGCGTTGCAAGGGAAGAGGTTGCACCATGAGCGCAGTCAAGAGCGACATGAAGGCCTGCAAATTCTTCATCTACGGTTTGTTTAAGGAACTGAAGATATTTTTGGCCGCCTTCAAAGTAATCATTTACCTGACCAAGGTCCGCTCCAACCGGCCGTGGAAGAGAATCAGTCTCCTGGTCCATCAGGCTTTCAATTTCAAGCTCCTGCTCATCTACAAGTTTGAAGCCGTCCGGTCCGAAAAACTTGATTCCGTTGTCCTGAACGGGATTATGAGAGGCAGAAATCATGACACCTGCCTGAGCTCCTAAAGCTTTGGTTAAATAAGAAACACCTGGAGTAGAGATGACGCCTAAGCGCATAACTTCCGCTCCGATGGAAAGAAGACCGGCTACAAGCGCACCCTCCAGCATATGCCCGGATACGCGTGTATCACGGCCGATTAAAACCTTGGGACGCTCTTTATCTTTTGTCAGAACATATCCGCCAAAACGGCCGATTTTAAATGCCAATTCCGGCGTCAGCTCGCTATTGGCCACTCCTCTTACTCCATCTGTTCCAAAATACTTACCCATGTTAGATTCGCTCCTTTTTCTGTTCCTCAAGATTGAAGTGCCGAAATACGAATTGTTGCTTCTTCTTGGGGCAGTGACCATTTCACATCATTCGGTCCCTTAACCTCAACCTTAACTTTCTGTTCACCGTCTTCAAGACCGGATGCATCGACCACCAGCTCAAAGTCACCTGAAGTCACTTTGTTCAGCTGTCTCTCTAAACCCGTTACACTGATATCAAAAGCTTGATTGTCAGGATTCAGGTACTCAACTTGCTTCCCTTCATCAAGGCCAGTTGTTTGAATTGGGACGCCTTCCAGCACCTTCTCTTCTTCTTTATTTACATCTATTTTTACTTGAACCTTCTGCTCAGAAAGTCTGGTAACTCCCTCTGGCAGCGGCAGGCCCAATTCAACCACGTCGTCTTCTTTGATCTGGCTCAAATCCAGCTCCGGCCCGCTTATTTCCTCCAGTGCATCGAGAATATTCTGCGGTCCGTAAGCCGTTACTTCACTGGGGGTTATACTGATTGACCGGATCGATATGCCTTCAGGAGGCTCCCCGGTTTGTTTCAGCTTTACAGGAAGAGTCTTTTTAGGGCTTTCAACCGGCACAGTTACTTCAATGTTTCGCGGAGAGGTCTCCACTGGTAAAATATTTCCTGCTTTATCATACACAATGACCTGCGCCTGCTGAACGACTTCTTTATTTGCACCTTGTAGATTCACTCTTGCCCTTACATACGAAACCTGATCAATAATCGCTTTCGATCCTGTAATCTGAACTTTATTCGGTTTTAGAACCGGCTCCCCCGGCTTATATCCTTCGGCAATTTGTTCCTCATTGATAAAGGAGGCTTCGACTGGAAATTCTTCTGTTTCCTTCTCGTCGATTCTTATATCCGCTGTACCTGGATCAATGGCTACCTTCAGAGAGCTGTCCAGATTTCTGAATTTCAAATCCACTTCATGCTCTCCAGGTTCCAGTCCCGACAAATCCGCATAAACCTCAACGTTTTTCCGCTGCTTGGCAATGGTCACCTGGCTGGTCGGTCCGGTGATGTTCACGGCAACCGTCTCAGGAAGTCCGGAAACGACATAATTTTCATTGTCTGTCTCAGCTTTAACCGGTACATCTTCAATCGCTGCAGAGGACTCATTAGAGGCAGGCTCGTCTTCATCCGTGCCAGGCGGTTTCGGAATAATCTGGCTGCTCTGAGGTTCATTGTTCCTGATTGTGCCACCCTGGTTTGATGTCTCCGGATTGACGGAAAGATAAATCATCAGAGCAAGCAGCAAAGCGATAATCCGCATAAACCAAGTATTGTTCATCAGCTTATCCATTCTTTTTCCCCCTCCATTGCCAGCGGTTTGAGGAATCGGAACGAATCCGGCCTTGGCGGTTTGAGCTGGATGACAGAATGTTTTTCAATGCCTCTTCATCCAGGTTGCGGTGAAGCTCGCCATTTTTCGCAACCGAGATGCTTCCTGTTTCTTCAGAGACAATAATGGTTATGCTGTCTGTAACCTCGCTTATTCCAACTGCAGCCCTGTGTCTCGTTCCGAGTTCTTTTGAAATCAGCGGACTCTCTGACAGCGGCAGATAGCAGGCCGCTGCTGCGATCTGGCTTCCTCTTAAAATGACCGCTCCATCATGGAGCGGTGTGTTAGGGATAAACACATTGATCAGAAGCTCTGATGAAATGGCAGCATTCATAGGGATTCCGGTCTCAATGTAATCGCCCATGCCTGTCTCCCGTTCTAGCGTCATCAGCGCTCCGATTCGGCGCTTTGCCATATAGGAGGTAGCTTTCGTAATGTCATCCGTCAGCTTAACCCGTTCATCCTCTTCCGGCAAAGCACTCTTTGAAAACAGTCTTCCTCTCCCCAGCTGCTCCAGTGCCCTTCTCAGCTCTGGCTGAAAGATCACGATAATTGCGATAAATCCCCATGAAATCGCTTGGTCCATTAACCAGAAGATCGTATTGAGTCCCAGGAAGCCGCTTATCGTTTTGACAAGTAAAATAACGATGATCCCTTTCAAAAGCTGAACGGCTTTTGTTCCTCTAATAACCATAATCAGTTTATATATAACGAACCAAACAAGGAGAATATCTATGGCAGTGCCCAGGTACCTAAGTACAGATATATCTTCAAATGCCATGCCTGTTTCCTCCATCAAGTTCAATTAAAGTTACAGCGCAATTGTCCATTCAGGACGGGAAAAACCGCACCAAAATCCTTGCTCGTCCTCCTGTTTCTGCCGGAGGACATCCGGTGCTGCCGCTAACTACCCCATTATAGCATAATTTTTTTTTAGTAAATAAAGAAACCAAAAGGCCATCATAAAAGATGACCTTTGCATTAGTATATCTGATTTTTCCGCCTATTATCGAACAAGCCGGAAATTTTACTGAAATACATCTACTACTTCTTTTCCGAAGGATTTCATCCTGTACCATAGCCAGTCAAACAATTCATTTACCTCTTTAATATCCCCGGTGACTTCTCCGGCTGCTGCTGTGTATTCCTCTCCATTAATAATCGTCACATTTCCTTCCACTTTCCCATCAATCCGGAGCGTGCCGTTTCGTACGGTAATATCTCCTTTAATGACTTCACCTTCCGGGACGGTCACCGTGCTGTTCTGGACAATTAATTTAGGATCCTTTGTTACGCTGAACTGATGATCACCTGACCATGCCGATATCAGGCTGCCGCTCATCAGAATCATAAAAAGAGATGCTGCTATTAATAAAGGGTGGGCTTTGAACCATCTTTCAGCGCCGACTCTCTTTTTTTCTTTAGGAAGGCTCTCCATCACCCGCGCTGTAAAATTCTTTGGAGTTTCCACATGGGAAGTACTCTGCACGAAAGCCACCGTTTTTTTCAGTTCCTGGAAATGAGTTTGACAGCTGCTGCATACTTTTAGATGGATCCTTAAGTCTCTCTCTTCCTTCCCCCCGATTTCATGGTCGAGGAATTTATGCATTAAAGAAACCATTTGCTCTGAACATGCCATTTTTTCTGCACCCCACTTTATAAATGCCTTAGCTGCTTTCTAAGGGCTTCTCTTCCTCTGTGTATCCTCGTCTTAACTGTGCCGGCAGGAATCTCCAAAATCTCGCTGATTTCAAGAATGGAAAGCTCATCAATGTATTTAAGCACAATGACACTCCGATACTTTTCCGGAAGCTTCAAAATTTCTTTTTGAATCATTTCCTGAAGCTCCAGTGTCTCCACTTCCTCTTCAGGAAGGGCAATATCAGCTGCAACCTGCGAATACATTGTCAGTCCGTCCGTTCCACCAATTTCAGCGTCTAAATAATAATCCGGCTTCTTCTTTCGAATTCGGTCAATAGAGAGATTGGTGGCAATCCGGTACAGCCATGTTGAGAATTTTTTATCCAGATCATACCGGTGAATATTTACATAGGCTCTTATAAATGCTTCCTGCGCAATATCCTCAGCTTCATGCGAATTGCCCAGCATCCGGTAACAAAGGTGATAGATTTTATCCTTATAAATGTCAACAATCTCAGCAAATGCATTTTGATCGCCTTTTATAACCTCTCTTATTCTGTTCTTTACCAAAGTTTCCATCTGTTTTACCCTCTTCTCTACGCGGGTCTGTATGAATACGTTCTAAAGACCAAAAGGTTTCATTTTTTTCACATAAAATTAGTTTAACAAATAATTGGCAATCTGTAGATGAAAAGTTGCAGGAAGAGGCTGTTTAGAGGATTGCATGGAAGGGGAAGATCGAGCTGTCAGAGAAGATTAATTTTTATATCATACTTTATGGGAAACACCCGGAGCAAAACGAAAAGGAAAACTGCCGCTCCTTCTTAAGGGCGGCAGCTGGTTTACAGGAGTTTTTCCCCAAATAATGAACCCATTAGGGCAACAGCAACGGAAGCTGTTTTGTTACGTTCATCAAGAATCGGATTGACCTCTACAAATTCAGCAGATGTAATCAATTCTGATTCAGCCAGCATTTCCATGGCCAGGTGGCTCTCACGGTAGCTGATGCCCCCGATTACCGGTGTACCAACCCCTGGTGCATCATGCGGATCCAAGCCATCAAGATCCAGTGATAAATGAATGCCGTCAGTCCGTTCCTTTAAATAGTCGATCGTTTCTTCCATAACACGTGTCATCCCCATGCGGTCCACTTCATGCATCGTATAAACACGTATTCCTTTTTCTTTGATTAGTTTTCTTTCTCCTTCATCCAAGGAACGCGCCCCGATAATGACTACATTTTCTGGTTTAATTTTAGGAGAAAATCCCGCAATCCCTGTGAGCGCTTCATCCCCAATTCCAAGGCTTGCAGCCAGAGGCATGCCATGAATGTTTCCTGAAGGAGACGTATCCGCTGTATTTAAATCTCCATGAGCGTCATACCAGATAACGCCCAGATTTTGATAATTTTTTGCTAAGCCGGCCAGGGTCCCAATGGCAATGCTATGGTCACCGCCAAGGACCAAAGGAAACGACCCTGCTTTAATTGTTTCATCAACCTTTGATGCTAAAAGCTCACTTGCTTCTGATACCGCTTTCAAATTTTTCAAATTATATAGAGGTTCTTCCAATTCTTTTTCCCGTTTCCCAATGTTGATATCTCCACTGTCTTCGATGATATAGTGAAGGTGCTCAAGCCTTTCCGTAATCCCCGCATAGCGGATCGCGCTCGGACCCATGTCAACACCCCGGCGGGTCTGACCTAAATCCATCGGCACCCCGATAATATTGATTTTCTTTGCAGCCATGTGGTTTCCTCCTTTTCCCTCTGTGCTTCTATTCTACCTAGAAGGAGGCAGGTGACTCAACTCGACAATTTCATGTATAAAAATACAGATAATTCAAACTAAAACTGTAAAAGAAAACACAAAAAAAGCCTTACACCAAGTGGAAGACATTAATGGTTAAAGTATTGGTGGAGCCTAGCGGGATCGAACCGCTGACCTCCTGCGTGCAAGGCAGGCGCTCTCCCAGCTGAGCTAAGGCCCCCTAAGGGTAATGGAGCGGAAGACGGGATTCGAACCCGCGACCCCCACCTTGGCAAGGTGGTGTTCTACCACTGAACTACTTCCGCTAGTTCAAAAGGCAGGTCTCCGGAAAATAAATGCGGGTGAAGGGAGTCGAACCCCCACGCCCGAAGGCGCCAGATCCTAAGTCTGGTGCGTCTGCCAATTCCGCCACACCCGCATACAAAAATAAAAATGGTGAGCCATGAAGGACTCGAACCTTCGACCCTCTGATTAAAAGTCAGATGCTCTACCGACTGAGCTAATGGCTCGGATGGCTGGGCTAGCTGGATTCGAACCAACGCATGACGGAGTCAAAGTCCGTTGCCTTACCGCTTGGCTATAGCCCAATAATTTAGATACTCATCCTATCTTAACATGTCCAAACCATGAGGTTTTAAACCTGTCATGAAGAAAAATGGTGGAGGGGGGCAGATT
This sequence comes from Metabacillus sp. 113a, assembly GCF_050107635.1. Lineage (NCBI taxonomy): Bacteria > Bacillati > Bacillota > Bacilli > Caryophanales > Bacillaceae > Metabacillus > Metabacillus sp. 113a. Next base: position 15,767 of record NZ_JBNILJ010000029.1, read on the forward strand.
CGAACTGCCGAACCCTAAGGAGCGGATTTACAGTCCGCCGCGTTTAGCCACTTCGCTACCCCTCCGTATGATTGAAAGACAGTGCCGGCAAGAGGACTTGAACCCCCAACCTACTGATTACAAGTCAGTTGCTCTACCAATTGAGCTACACCGGCGCAAATTAAAAAACAGCAAACAAAATATAGAATGGTGGAGGATGACGGGATCGAACCGCCGACCCTCTGCTTGTAAGGCAGATGCTCTCCCAGCTGAGCTAATCCTCCATATAGTTTCGGCTTGTGATGAGCGGCGCATTGCGTTGTCGCTTTCAGTCGTTCGCATCCTCACGCACTCATGTGCGCTCCGGGGCTCTCTCCTTCGGCTCCTAGCACTGCTTGCTCCTCCCAACCCTCTTACTTTCACTTTGTTGGGTGGTGGTTTCGGCTTGTGATGAGCGGCGCATTGCGTTGTCGTCTTCACTCGTTCACATCCTCATGCACGAATGTGCACTCCGGTGTTCACTCCTACGACTCCTAGCACTGCTTGCTCCTCCCAACCCTCTTACGTTCACTTTGTTGGGTGGTGATTTCGGCTTGCGATGAGCGGCGCATTGCGTTGTCGCTTTCAGTCGTTCGCATCCTCACGCACTCATGTGCGCTCCGGGGCTCTCTCCTTCGGCTCCTAGCACTGCTTGCTCCTCCCAACCCTCTTACTTTCACTTTGTTGGGTGGTGGTTTCGGCTTGTGATGAGCGGCGCATTGCGTTGTCGTCTTCACTCGTTCACATCCTCATGCACGAATGTGCACTCCGGTGTTCACTCCTTCAACTTCCGCATAGCTTGTCCGTATGTAAATGGTGACCCGTACGGGATTCGAACCCGTGTTACCGCCGTGAAAGGGCGGTGTCTTAACCGCTTGACCAACGGGCCGCATACATTAAGTAAGCTTCCAACCGGGCTCGAACCGGTGACCTCTTCCTTACCATGGAAGCACTCTACCTACTGAGCTATGGAAGCATGGCTCCGCAGGCAGGACTCGAACCTGCGACCGATCGGTTAACAGCCGATAGCTCTACCACTGAGCTACTGCGGAACAATATAACCTGGCAACATCCTACTCTCGCAGGGGGAAACCCCCAACTACCATCGGCGCTGAAGAGCTTAACTTCCGTGTTCGGTATGGGAACGGGTGTGACCTCTTTGCCATAATCACCAGATATAAGGTTGA
>NZ_JBNILJ010000030.1:0-3064 GCF_050107635.1 Metabacillus sp. 113a
TTGTTCTTTGAAAACTAGATAACGATATGAATGTCAAACATTCACACGAGTAAGAAACGACCTTATGATTTTCTTCGTCCGTTTACCGGTTGAAGAAATGAACACAAGCCTTAAGACCATCCGGTCTTAAGCGATCTAACGGTTAAGTTAGAAAGGGCGCACGGTGGATGCCTTGGCACTAGGAGCCGATGAAGGACGGTACGAACACCGATATGCTTCGGGGAGCTGTAAGTAAGCGTTGATCCGGAGATTTCCGAATGGGGAAACCCGCTGCTCGTAATGGAGCAGCATCCTGACTTGAATACATAGAGTCAGCGAAGGCAGACCCGGGGAACTGAAACATCTAAGTACCCGGAGGAAGAGAAAGCAAATGCGATTCCCTGAGTAGCGGCGAGCGAAACGGGATCAGCCCAAACCAGAAGGCTTGCCTTCTGGGGTTGTAGGACACTCAACACGGAGTTACAAAGGAACGGGGTAGAGGAAGCGGCCTGGAAAGGCCCGCCAGAGAAGGTAACAGCCCTGTAGTCGAAACTTCGTTCCCTCCTGAGTGGATCCTGAGTACGGCGGGACACGAGAAATCCCGTCGGAATCCGGGAGGACCATCTCCCAAGGCTAAATACTCCCTAGTGACCGATAGTGAACCAGTACCGTGAGGGAAAGGTGAAAAGCACCCCGGAAGGGGAGTGAAAGAGATCCTGAAACCGTGTGCCTACAAGTAGTCAGAGCCCGTTAACGGGTGATGGCGTGCCTTTTGTAGAATGAACCGGCGAGTTACGATGACGTGCAAGGTTAAGTTGAAGAGACGGAGCCGCAGCGAAAGCGAGTCTGAATAGGGCGCATCAGTTCGTCGTCGTAGACCCGAAACCAGGTGATCTACCCATGTCCAGGGTGAAGTTCAGGTAACACTGAATGGAGGCCCGAACCCACGCACGTTGAAAAGTGCGGGGATGAGGTGTGGGTAGCGGAGAAATTCCAATCGAACCTGGAGATAGCTGGTTCTCTCCGAAATAGCTTTAGGGCTAGCCTCATGGCAAGAGTCTTGGAGGTAGAGCACTGATTGGACTAGGGGCCCCCATCGGGTTACCGAATTCAGTCAAACTCCGAATGCCAAAGACTTATCCATGGGAGTCAGACTGCGAGTGATAAGATCCGTAGTCGAAAGGGAAACAGCCCAGACCACCAGCTAAGGTCCCCAAGTATCCGTTAAGTGGAAAAGGATGTGGGGTTGCTTAGACAACCAGGATGTTGGCTTAGAAGCAGCCACCATTTAAAGAGTGCGTAATAGCTCACTGGTCGAGTGACCCTGCGCCGAAAATGTACCGGGGCTAAACGGATCACCGAAGCTGTGGACTGTCCTTCGGACAGTGGTAGGAGAGCGTTCTAAGGGCTGAGAAGCCAGACCGGAAGGACTGGTGGAGCGCTTAGAAGTGAGAATGCCGGTATGAGTAGCGAAAGAGGGGTGAGAATCCCCTCCACCGAATGCCTAAGGTTTCCTGAGGAAGGCTCGTCCGCTCAGGGTTAGTCGGGACCTAAGCCGAGGCCGAAAGGCGTAGGCGATGGACAACAGGTTGAGATTCCTGTACCACCTCTTTTCCGTTTGAGCAATGGAGGGACGCAGGAGGATAGGGCAAGCGCGCTGTTGGATATGCGCGTCCAAGCAGTTAGGCCGGCAAGCAGGCAAATCCGCTTGTCATAAGGCTGAGCTGTGATGGCGAGGGAAATAAAGTACCGAAGTTCCTGATTCCACACTGCCTAGAAAAGCTTCTAGCGAGGAAAATGGTGCCCGTACCGCAAACCGACACAGGTAGGCGAGGAGAGAATCCTAAGGTGATCGAGAGAACTCTCGTTAAGGAACTCGGCAAAATGACCCCGTAACTTCGGGAGAAGGGGTGCTCTTTAGGGTGAATAGCCTTGAAGAGCCGCAGTGAATAGGCCCAGGCGACTGTTTAGCAAAAACACAGGTCTCTGCGAAGCCGCAAGGCGAAGTATAGGGGCTGACGCCTGCCCGGTGCTGGAAGGTTAAGGGGAGAGGTTAGCGCAAGCGAAGCTTTGAACCGAAGCCCCAGTAAACGGCGGCCGTAACTATAACGGTCCTAAGGTAGCGAAATTCCTTGTCGGGTAAGTTCCGACCCGCACGAAAGGCGTAACGATCTGGGCACTGTCTCAACGAGAGACTCGGTGAAATTATAGTACCTGTGAAGATGCAGGTTACCCGCGACAGGACGGAAAGACCCCGTGGAGCTTTACTGCAGCCTGATATTGAATTTTGGCACAGCTTGTACAGGATAGGTAGGAGCCTTGGAAACCGGAGCGCCAGCTTCGGTGGAGGCATCGGTGGGATACTACCCTGGCTGTGTTGAACTTCTAACCCGCGGCCCTGATCGGGCCGGGAGACAGTGTCAGGCGGGCAGTTTGACTGGGGCGGTCGCCTCCTAAAATGTAACGGAGGCGCCCAAAGGTTCCCTCAGAATGGTTGGAAATCATTCGCAGAGTGTAAAGGCACAAGGGAGCTTGACTGCGAGACCTACAAGTCGAGCAGGGACGAAAGTCGGGCTTAGTGATCCGGTGGTTCCGCATGGAAGGGCCATCGCTCAACGGATAAAAGCTACCCCGGGGATAACAGGCTTATCTCCCCCAAGAGTCCACATCGACGGGGAGGTTTGGCACCTCGATGTCGGCTCATCGCATCCTGGGGCTGTAGTCGGTCCCAAGGGTTGGGCTGTTCGCCCATTAAAGCGGTACGCGAGCTGGGTTCAGAACGTCGTGAGACAGTTCGGTCCCTATCCGTCGCGGGCGCAGGAAATTTGAGAGGAGCTGTCCTTAGTACGAGAGGACCGGGATGGACGCACCGCTGGTGTACCAGTTGTCTTGCCAAAGGCATCGCTGGGTAGCTATGTGCGGACGGGATAAGTGCTGAAAGCATCTAAGCATGAAGCCCCCCTCAAGATGAGATTTCCCATTCTTTGAAGTAAGACCCCTGGAAGATGACCAGGTTGATAGGTCCGAGGTGGAAGCGTGGCGACATGTGCAGCTGACGGATACTAATCGGTCGAGGACTTAACCA
>NZ_JBNILJ010000031.1:0-1386 GCF_050107635.1 Metabacillus sp. 113a
CGGTTGAGCCCCCTAATTTTGGACACGCTCTTCCGAATTCTAATCTTTTCTCCGTTTTTCAAAGAACGATTTTTCTGGGTTTTACTTCCCCTTTTTTATATTTCTGAAAATAGACGGCTGGAGGCCAATCTTCAAGGCTTCCATGCAGTCTTTTGTTGTTATAAAACTGAATGTATTCCTTCACGACATCATTGGCCTCTTCGAATGTCTGGAATTCGTGTCGCTGGTAACACTCTCGTTCCAGGACGCTATGAAAGGACTCGATATAAGCATTTAAATTGGGTGACTTTGGAGGAATTCGTTCATGCTCCAGCCTCTCTTTGTTTTCCAGGCAGAACTCCTGAAACTTGACCCCTATAAACTGGGGGCCATTATCCGTTCTAAGCACGAGCTTTTCTTCATCGGAATTTTCTATGTTACGGGCTCTGAGAGCCGTCTTAAGCATTTTGGTGATATCTTTCCCGCCGCATGTTTTCCCTAAATAAAAGCCGACAATCTTCCGATCATACACGTCTATAGCGCTTGCCAGGTAGAAAAAACGCTCTATGCCTGGGATATATCCATATTTAATGTCAATCTGCCACATTTGATTTGGACCTGTGACGATTCGGTTCCTGGCAATCTTTCTAGGGTACTTATTGTTTCGAATTTTTAAAGGGAACAGTATCCCCATTTCCTTGCACAGACGGTACACCTTCTTTTTACTGATGGTCAGATGATGCTTCCTTTTTAGGCAGCTTGTCAGTTTACGATACCCATAGACTGCCTCCATACCGCCAATCAGCTTGACTAGGTACGCTTTAATTTGCTCGTCAGATACACGTTTTCCTTTTGAGTTTAAGGAAAAACCGGGTATTCGCCTTCCTCCAGCTACCCTTTTCGCCGGAATGGGATTGGCCTGTTGATAATAGTAAGTGGACTTAGATATTCCCACAATGTTGATTACCCGAGTGACCGCAAACCCGGCTTCTACCCATTCTTTTGCAAACTCGACTTTATCGGTTAGCGTTTCGATTTTTTTTTTATCATTTCTCGAAGCATTTCAACTTCCAGCTCTTTTTCTCCTAACAGTTTCACGGCTTGATCGTATTTTTTCTGAATCTCATCCGTACCGGAGTTTTCTGAAAGGGGAGAGACTCCCTCCATTTTCATCTCTAATTCGACTTCATCCCGGTATTGGCGAACCCACCCAGACAAAGTAGAAGGAGCTACTGCTAATTTTCTGGCTAGGAAAGCCGTATTGCCGGACTCTAATGCCATTCTGACATATTTCTTCTTTACGTCCTCAATCGGACCATTCTTTCTTTTCATCTTGGCCTCATCTCCTCTGCCCTCATTATATTTAGAATGAGAGGAGGTGTCCAAACTAGTTAGGGGGCCTGAGAG
>NZ_JBNILJ010000032.1:0-1366 GCF_050107635.1 Metabacillus sp. 113a
GGTCAAGTCCATTTTTCTGTGTAAAAGTTCATTACAATGTTTTCAAGTTTATAAATTGGATAGGGTATTAATTTATAAAGGGAGAGAACTTAGTTCTCTTGCCCGTCATACATGTACTTTCGATCTCCAGGATCAAGAGATTTTTCATAGTCCATCAAGACAGCTCCGATCAAACGAAAAGCAGACTGGGTATTGGGGAAGATCCGAATGACACGCTCTCTTCTCCTGATTTCCGAATTTAGGCGTTCCAGATTGTTCGTGGTCCGCAGCTTCTTTTGGAAGCCCAGAGGTTCATTCATAAATTGGATGGCATCTTCAAACCCATCGTCCAACAGAGTCAGGACCGTTTCATATCCTCGCTCTCCATCATAGGTCTGCATAAACTCTTCTTTTAAAGTTCTTGCCTTTTCAGGTTTCGCGGCATCAAAAATACGCAGGAGGGCGTGTTTTAAATCTTCTGCCTGTTTCTTCGGCATGCGGTCAAAGAGGTTCTTTTTAAAGTGAAACGTGCATCTCTGCCAGCTGGTTCCAACAAAGGATTCCTGAATCGCTGCCTTCAAGCCCTTGTGGGCGTCCGAAATCATCAGTTTGGGAGATTGAAATCCCCTGGATTTGAGGTAGCTAAAGAATTGGCTCCAGCCTTCTTTGGATTCGGAATGATTGACAGACAGCCCAATGACTTCCCGTTTGAGCTGGGAGTTGACCCCGACGGCCACATAAACCGCTTTGGAAACCACACGCTGATGTTCGCGGACCTTGATATACAAAGCGTCCACAAACACATACTTGTAGTACATGACATTCAGAGGTCGGCTAGCCCACTCGTTCACGATGGGATCAAGTTTTTTGGTTATCGTGGAGACAAGGGACTTGGACACACTTTCCCCGCAAAGCTGTTCCATGATCTTCGTCACTTTGCGGGTCGAAACGCCGTTGACGACCATTTCCATCATAGACAGGACGAGGGCTTGGTCAGCACGCTGATACTTCTCGAATACAGATGTGGAAAACTCCCCGTTTCGGGTACGAGGGACCTTCAGGTTAATTTTTCCGATGGAAACGAGAAAGTCTCGGTCATAATAGCCATTCCGATAGTCTGTACGGTCACTCGTCCTTTCATAAGCATCCGCGTTCAGGTGCTCATCCCTCTCACTTTCCATCATTTGATTAAGAATGAGAACAAGTGATGATTTCACCACAGCGTCCAAGTTAGAATGCATGAGGTGGTCTTTTAAGTCATCCACATTTAGGGTAAGATTAATCTGGGTCATATTCATCCTCCATTACATTTTTTCTTGGTCGAAAACATTGTAACATGAGGGTGATATGACCCTTTTTCTATTTACACAATTATATGGACTTTACC
>NZ_JBNILJ010000033.1:0-1291 GCF_050107635.1 Metabacillus sp. 113a
GCCTTGACGGTACCTGACCAGAAAGCCACGGCTAACTACGTGCCAGCAGCCGCGGTAATACGTAGGTGGCAAGCGTTGTCCGGAATTATTGGGCGTAAAGCGCGCGCAGGCGGTCTTTTAAGTCTGATGTGAAAGCCCCCGGCTCAACCGGGGAGGGTCATTGGAAACTGGAGGACTTGAGTGCAGAAGAGGAGAGTGGAATTCCACGTGTAGCGGTGAAATGCGTAGAGATGTGGAGGAACACCAGTGGCGAAGGCGACTCTCTGGTCTGTAACTGACGCTGAGGCGCGAAAGCGTGGGGAGCGAACAGGATTAGATACCCTGGTAGTCCACGCCGTAAACGATGAGTGCTAAGTGTTAGAGGGTTTCCGCCCTTTAGTGCTGCAGCTAACGCATTAAGCACTCCGCCTGGGGAGTACGGTCGCAAGACTGAAACTCAAAGGAATTGACGGGGGCCCGCACAAGCGGTGGAGCATGTGGTTTAATTCGAAGCAACGCGAAGAACCTTACCAGGTCTTGACATCCTCTGCCACTTCCAGAGATGGAAGGTTCCCCTTCGGGGGACAGAGTGACAGGTGGTGCATGGTTGTCGTCAGCTCGTGTCGTGAGATGTTGGGTTAAGTCCCGCAACGAGCGCAACCCTTGATCTTAGTTGCCAGCATTCAGTTGGGCACTCTAAGGTGACTGCCGGTGACAAACCGGAGGAAGGTGGGGATGACGTCAAATCATCATGCCCCTTATGACCTGGGCTACACACGTGCTACAATGGATGGTACAAAGGGCAGCGAAACCGCGAGGTTCAGCGAATCCCATAAAACCATTCTCAGTTCGGATTGCAGGCTGCAACTCGCCTGCATGAAGCCGGAATCGCTAGTAATCGCGGATCAGCATGCCGCGGTGAATACGTTCCCGGGCCTTGTACACACCGCCCGTCACACCACGAGAGTTTGCAACACCCGAAGTCGGTGGGGTAACCCGCAAGGGAGCCAGCCGCCTAAGGTGGGGCAGATGATTGGGGTGAAGTCGTAACAAGGTAGCCGTATCGGAAGGTGCGGCTGGATCACCTCCTTTCTAAGGAAGATATGAGCATCCAAGCGATGCAAACCATTAACGGACGCACTTCGAATTTGTTTAGTTTTGAGAGATCATTCTCTCTTGATTCACTTGTTCTTTGAAAACTAGATAACGATATGAATGTCAAACATTCACACGAGTAAGAAACGACCTTATGATTTTCTTCGTCCGTTTACCGGTTGAAGAAATGAACACAAGCCTTAAGACCATCCGGTCT
>NZ_JBNILJ010000034.1:0-1192 GCF_050107635.1 Metabacillus sp. 113a
ACTGAAAGCGACAACGCAATGCGCCGCTCATCACAAGCCGAAACTATATGGAGGATTAGCTCAGCTGGGAGAGCATCTGCCTTACAAGCAGAGGGTCGGCGGTTCGATCCCGTCATCCTCCACCATTACATATCTATAAGTTGGCAACTAAATTAATAGATAGGTTACGCCGGTGTAGCTCAATTGGTAGAGCAACTGACTTGTAATCAGTAGGTTGGGGGTTCAAGTCCTCTTGCCGGCACCATTCCTAGGTTATTGTATACTCTTAAAGAGTATAAATGACAGAGAGCCATTAGCTCAGTCGGTAGAGCACGATCGATTGATCTTCGAAGCGAAACATCAGCGCCCAAATGGAGCTGCTGCTTGAATAAGCTTTCTGAGATTTGGGCGTCTTACATGCTCAAGGGTGTAGATAGAACAAGGAGCCATTAGCTCAGTCGGTAGAGCATCTGACTTTTAATCAGAGGGTCGAAGGTTCGAGTCCTTCATGGCTCACCATTTTTTATATGCGGGTGTGGCGGAATTGGCAGACGCACTAGACTTAGGATCTAGCGCCTTATGGCGTGGGGGTTCGACTCCCTTCACCCGCATCTTTATATATTTCGCGGAAGTAGTTCAGTGGTAGAACACCACCTTGCCAAGGTGGGGGTCGCGGGTTCGAATCCCGTCTTCCGCTCCAATATCCCACTATGCCGGGGTGGCGGAATTGGCAGACGCACAGGACTTAAAATCCTGCGGTAGGTGACTACCGTACCGGTTCGATCCCGGTCCTCGGCACTTGAGAAGCACATATTGCGCCCGTAGCTCAATTGGATAGAGCATTTGACTACGAATCAAAAGGTTAGAGGTTCGAGTCCTCTCGGGCGCGCCATAATTTCATTATACTCAATTAAGGCTCGGGAAGTAGCTCAGCTTGGTAGAGCACTTGGTTTGGGACCAAGGGGTCGCAGGTTCGAATCCTGTCTTCCCGACCATCTATACAAAACGGGGCCTTAGCTCAGCTGGGAGAGCGCCTGCCTTGCACGCAGGAGGTCAGCGGTTCGATCCCGCTAGGCTCCACCAATTATGATCTTTGAAAACTAAACAAATCGAAGTGCCAACGTTAATTCTAAAGTTTTAAACAAGAGCTAGTCAAACTACTTTTTGGAGAGTTTGATCCTGGCTCAGGACGAACGCTGGCGGCGTGCCTAAT
>NZ_JBNILJ010000035.1:0-524 GCF_050107635.1 Metabacillus sp. 113a
CAAAGGCAAATGTATGTGAGTGAAGTCAAACGAGTAGTTTTGGTTATTCCAAATGCAGACAGGCTTCACCAAAATAGGGATGATTGTGTATTTGCTTTTCTTAATTTTTGTAGAGAATACACTTTTAGCATCTTTAATTGCTTGGTTCTTGACTGCACTTGGAAGGTTGGCAGGAACATCTTTTGTTGTTTTCTTGGTGCTTTTCTGTTCTTTCACCATTTCAGCGATAAGACGATTCACTACATCAATATACTCTTTGCTCATATTGCATAAGATAGAAGCCTGTTCTTTTGTAGGAAGCAATTTGATTTTGACTGTGATGGTTTGTGACAGATCATTCACCCCCTTGTTTTTTGTTGTTCGACATAACGTTTTATCGTTTCACTCGACACATTTCCTGCGGTAGAAACAAAATAGGAACGTGTCCATAGACTCGGCAAGTGTTGAAGGTGAGGAAATTCCTCTCTCAACTTTTTAGAAGTCACTCCTTTGATTTTTGCCATAATATCAGCAGGACTAAGCGT
>NZ_JBNILJ010000036.1:0-478 GCF_050107635.1 Metabacillus sp. 113a
AGACCGGATGGTCTTAAGGCTTGTGTTCATTTCTTCAACCGGTAAACGGACGAAGAAAATCATAAGGTCGTTTCTTACTCGTGTGAATGTTTGACATTCATATCGTTATCTAGTTTTCAAAGAACAATTGGAGACACAAAAAAAGTCTCGATGGTGGAGCCTAGCGGGATCGAACCGCTGACCTCCTGCGTGCAAGGCAGGCGCTCTCCCAGCTGAGCTAAGGCCCCGGGCGAAATGATTTTTTCAGTATGAAGATGGTGGGCCTAAATGGACTCGAACCATCGACCTCACGCTTATCAGGCGTGCGCTCTAACCAGCTGAGCTATAGGCCCATCATAAAGAGAACAAAGTTCTCTCAAAACTAAACAAATTCGAAGTGCGTCCGTTAATGGTTTGCATCGCTTGGATGCTCATATCTTCCTTAGAAAGGAGGTGATCCAGCCGCACCTTCCGATACGGCTACCTTGTTACGACTTCA
>NZ_JBNILJ010000037.1:0-386 GCF_050107635.1 Metabacillus sp. 113a
GTTTCGGCTTGTGATGAGCGGCGCATTGCGTTGTCGCTTTCAGTCGTTCGCATCCTCACGCACTCATGTGCGCTCCGGGGCTCTCTCCTTCGGCTCCTAGCACTGCTTGCTCCTCCCAACCCTCTTAAGTTCGCTTTGTTGGGTGATGCTTTCGGCTTGTGATGAGCGGCGCATTGCGTTGTCGCTTTCAGTCGTTCGCATCCTCACACACGGATGTGCGATCCGGGGCTTACTCCTTCGGCTGCTGGCATTGCCTGCTGTTCACAAACCTCTTAAAAGAAAAAGATACGCCTGGCGGCGTCCTACTCTCACAGGGGGAAACCCCCAACTACCATTGGCGCTGAAGAGCTTAACTTCCGTGTTCGGTATGGGAACGGGTGTGACCT
>NZ_JBNILJ010000038.1:0-364 GCF_050107635.1 Metabacillus sp. 113a
GTTACCCTGCATATCTGTAATCGTAACAATTGTGTTGTTAAATGTTGAGCGGATGTGAGCAATACCTGATTCGATATTCTTTTTCACACGACGCTTACGAGTTTGTTGTTTACGTGCCATGTTAAGAAGAAACCTCCTTTACTGATTATTTTTTCTTGTTCGCAACAGTTTTACGAGGACCTTTACGCGTACGCGCATTGTTCTTCGTGTTTTGACCGCGTACAGGTAGTCCACGGCGGTGGCGGATACCCCGGAAGCTAGCAATTTCCATCAATCGCTTGATGTTCATAGATACTTCACGGCGAAGGTCACCTTCAATTTTGTATTGATCCAATTGTTCACGGATATTGTTCAACTCATCTTC
>NZ_JBNILJ010000039.1:0-349 GCF_050107635.1 Metabacillus sp. 113a
TAAGACCCCTGGAAGATGACCAGGTTGATAGGTCCGAGGTGGAAGCGTGGCGACATGTGCAGCTGACGGATACTAATCGGTCGAGGACTTAACCAAATTACGTAAGGCGTTTGACTCGTGAACCAATCGTTATCTAGTTTTGAAAGAGCAAAAAGATTAAAAAAAGTCTTGATTTTTTCTGAAATCAACCTATAATAAATCTTGTCTCTTTTTTAAAAGAATGAATATGTCTGGTGACTATGGCGAAGAGGTCACACCCGTTCCCATACCGAACACGGAAGTTAAGCTCTTCAGCGCCAATGGTAGTTGGGGGTTTCCCCCTGTGAGAGTAGGACGCCGCCAGGCGTAT
>NZ_JBNILJ010000040.1:0-337 GCF_050107635.1 Metabacillus sp. 113a
TCGGGGTGGAGCGACCATCTGTCAATGAAACGACGGCACTTGGCGCAGCCTATTTAGCTGGCCTGACTGTTGGTTATTGGAAAAATAAAGAGGAGATCGCCTCACAGTGGCAGGTTGAGTCAACCTTTGAAGTGGAGATGGACAATCAAAGGCAGGAAGAATTATATAGTGGCTGGAAAAAAGCAGTAAATGCAACTATGGCTTTCAAGTAAGCGTTGCATATGATATACTAAAAACAAGTTAATATTTCGGTTGGAGATTAGGAGAGACCACAGAACATGTTCAGAGCAAATGCTTTGTCTATGTTTTCTGTGGTCTCTTTTTGTATATATACCTA
>NZ_JBNILJ010000041.1:0-328 GCF_050107635.1 Metabacillus sp. 113a
GAAGTGTGCATAGCCAACTTGTGGCAATCCTGCTTGGTCGAAAAGGTTTTTCATGATAACTTTATCCATTCCAGCAGATGATGCCAACACACCGTTTCCTACATAAGGAAGGTTTAAAAGTTCCAACATTCCTTGAACTGTTCCGTCTTCCCCGTTCGGGCCATGTAATAGTGGGAACACGACTGTTTGAGTCTCTTCCGTTTCTTCTTCGTTCGTCAATGCAAGAGGTGCGATGGTTGTGCCGCCCTCTTCCAGCTTCAGTTGGTGTACGCTCTCTGCCGGTCCATTCAACAAGCCACCGCGCTTCCATTCTCCTGTTTCCGTTATG
>NZ_JBNILJ010000042.1:0-317 GCF_050107635.1 Metabacillus sp. 113a
CAACCTTATATCTGGTGATTATGGCAAAGAGGTCACACCCGTTCCCATACCGAACACGGAAGTTAAGCTCTTCAGCGCCGATGGTAGTTGGGGGTTTCCCCCTGCGAGAGTAGGATGTTGCCAGGTAGAACGGATTGTTTGAGGACAGCAGTGCTGTCCTCGAAATAATCTCTTCTTGATTTTGCTTCCTGAGGCGAGGACAGTCTACAGGCAATGAGCATAGCTAAACTTAATACTTTTTATTATCGCGGGGTGGAGCAGTCTGGTAGCTCGTCGGGCTCATAACCCGAAGGTCGCAGGTTCAAATCCTGTCCCCG
>NZ_JBNILJ010000043.1:0-315 GCF_050107635.1 Metabacillus sp. 113a
CTCTATGGCATCAGTAGTCGTAGTAGGAACACAATGGGGAGACGAAGGAAAAGGAAAAATTACCGATTTTCTTTCTGAGAATGCAGAGCTTATTGCACGTTACCAAGGCGGTAATAACGCAGGACACACAATTAAATTTAACGGTGAAACATATAAATTACACTTAATACCTTCTGGAATCTTTTATAACGACAAAACTTGTGTTATCGGTAACGGAATGGTTGTAGATCCTAAAGCATTAATAAAAGAATTAAAATATTTACATGACCGTGGAGTAAGCACTGATAACTTACGTATTTCTGATAGAGCACATGT
>NZ_JBNILJ010000044.1:0-299 GCF_050107635.1 Metabacillus sp. 113a
AATGTGATTGTCTTTTGCAAAATTGACGATTGCACGGCTCACCTTGTGGTCTTGGTCTTTCATCCATCGCTGTTCTTTATCATCCAATTTACGGATGGCATTGAGTTTTTTCTTCCTGCCCAATGTTCTGCGTTTGGAACGGAATGTACGCTTCATGTATTTGTTTTGTCTGCCGTTTCCAAAGAAACAAACCTTGTCATCATCTGTGATGGCTACCGCAGGAACTTTCAAACCTAAATCTACACCCATTCTTTTCGTTCCTGTTTCTTGGGCAGAAGGAATGATGACAGCTATTTGGG
>NZ_JBNILJ010000045.1:0-295 GCF_050107635.1 Metabacillus sp. 113a
TCTCCTTTTGATAGAAGGAAGCATAGATTCGCTCAGGTGTACTGGTTTGTAATAAAGTGGACAGGTGCTCTTCCTCAGATGGAATATCAAGGATTACAACATACTTCCCTGTCAAATCCATATCAGCATTCTCTATAAACATACTTGCATATGGTCGTAACTCATCATGGAGATTTATTTCTTCCAAAGTATTTTCATTAAAATATAGGATGTGGAGTTTTTCCTTATCTATTCCATTTAATGTTTGATTTAACTGTTTAATGGAACGGATATCAAAAAGCTGCCAATCTGTCAC
>NZ_JBNILJ010000046.1:0-289 GCF_050107635.1 Metabacillus sp. 113a
CTCTCCGAGTCCTGCGCCGCGGCGTCGCAGACCGTGTTGGCGGCCCCGATGAGCTGCTCCTCGACACCGGCGACGTCGATCCCGCCCTCGCCGATCTCCTCCAGCAGCGCCTCCTCCTCAGGACTGCGCTGCGGGGTCTGCTCGGGGATCTCATCGATCTCCTTCGCCGCACCGTCCTCCGGCTGCGGCTCGGCCGGAGCCGCGCCGCCGGGGGCCTGCCGACTGGATTCCGTGGTGCTGGACGAGGTGGATTCGGATTCCGTCTCGCTTTCCGACGCCTCGGGACTCT
>NZ_JBNILJ010000047.1:0-264 GCF_050107635.1 Metabacillus sp. 113a
TCAACTATCATTTTGTCTTTTGTCCTCGGTATCGAAGAAAAATATTCCTTCGTACTGATGTAGAGGAACGATTTAAACAGTTGGTACAAGAAGTATGTGAAGAATTGGAAATTGTCATTGTTGCTTTTAGAGTGCGAAAAGACCATACGCATATATTTCTTAACGCACTACCAACGCTTAGTCCTGCTGATATTATGGCAAAAATCAAAGGAGTGACTTCTAAAAAGTTGAGAGAGGAATTTCCTCACCTTCAACACTTGCCGA
>NZ_JBNILJ010000048.1:0-255 GCF_050107635.1 Metabacillus sp. 113a
GAGGCAGCAGTAGGGAATCTTCCGCAATGGACGAAAGTCTGACGGAGCAACGCCGCGTGAGTGATGAAGGTTTTCGGATCGTAAAGCTCTGTTGTCAGGGAAGAACAAGTGCGGGAGTCACTGCCCGTGCCTTGACGGTACCTGACCAGAAAGCCACGGCTAACTACGTGCCAGCAGCCGCGGTAATACGTAGGTGGCAAGCGTTGTCCGGAATTATTGGGCGTAAAGCGCGCGCAGGCGGTCTTTTAAGTCTGA
>NZ_JBNILJ010000049.1:0-255 GCF_050107635.1 Metabacillus sp. 113a
AGCGGACCTCTTCGGAGGTCAGCGGCGGACGGGTGAGTAACACGTGGGCAACCTGCCTGTAAGACTGGGATAACTCCGGGAAACCGGAGCTAATACCGGATAACCTTTTGAACCGCATGGTTCAAAACTGAAAGACGGTTATGCTGTCACTTACAGATGGGCCCGCGGCGCATTAGCTAGTTGGTGAGGTAATGGCTCACCAAGGCGACGATGCGTAGCCGACCTGAGAGGGTGATCGGCCACACTGGGACTGAG
>NZ_JBNILJ010000050.1:0-255 GCF_050107635.1 Metabacillus sp. 113a
GAGGCAGCAGTAGGGAATCTTCCGCAATGGACGAAAGTCTGACGGAGCAACGCCGCGTGAGTGATGAAGGTTTTCGGATCGTAAAGCTCTGTTGTCAGGGAAGAACAAGTGCGGGAGTCACTGCCCGCGCCTTGACGGTACCTGACCAGAAAGCCACGGCTAACTACGTGCCAGCAGCCGCGGTAATACGTAGGTGGCAAGCGTTGTCCGGAATTATTGGGCGTAAAGCGCGCGCAGGCGGTCTTTTAAGTCTGA
>NZ_JBNILJ010000051.1:0-255 GCF_050107635.1 Metabacillus sp. 113a
TGTCTATGGCTTTATTTTTTTTAGAACATTTCGGACAAGTTTGACTCGAGTAGGCGGGATTCACATATTCAACTTTAATACCCACTAGGTTTGCTTTATATTCGATGAAATGAGACAGGCGATAAAATGACCAAGTGTGCAAATTCTTTTCGTTTTTACGGCTCGTTCTTGCCGTCTGTCTAATGTTCGCCAGTTGTTCCAAGCGAATGACAGAAATGTGATTGTCTTTTGCAAAATTGACGATTGCACGGCTCA
>NZ_JBNILJ010000052.1:0-255 GCF_050107635.1 Metabacillus sp. 113a
ATTGCTCAACTATCATTTTGTCTTTTGTCCTCGGTATCGAAGAAAAATATTCCTTCGTACTGATGTAGAGGAACGATTTAAACAGTTGGTACAAGAAGTATGTGAAGAATTGGAAATTGTCATTGTTACTTTAGAGTGCGATAAAGACCATACGCATATATTTCTTAACGCACTACCTACGCTTAGTCCTGCTGATATTATGGCAAAAATCAAAGGAGTGACTTCTAAAAAGTTGAGAGAGGAATTTCCTCACCT
>NZ_JBNILJ010000053.1:0-254 GCF_050107635.1 Metabacillus sp. 113a
GCACATGAGTGCGTGAGGATGCGAACGCCTGAAAGCGACAACGCAATGCGCCGCTCATCGCAAGCCGAAAGCATCACCCAACAAAGTGAACGTAAGAGGGTTGGGAGGAGCAAGCAGTGCTAGGAGCTGAAGGAGTGAGCCCCGGAGCGCACATGAGTGCGTGAGGATGCGAACGCCTGAAAGCGACAACGCAATGCGCCGCTCATCGCAAGCCGAAAGCATCACCCAACAAAGTGAACGTAAGAGGGTTGGGA
>NZ_JBNILJ010000054.1:0-245 GCF_050107635.1 Metabacillus sp. 113a
AATGTGATTGTCTTTTGCAAAATTGACGATTGCACGGCTCACCTTGTGGTCTTGGTCTTTCATCCATCGCTGTTCTTTATCATCCAATTTACGGATGGCATTGAGTTTTTTCTTCCTGCCCAATGTTTTGCGTTTGGAACGGAATGTACGCTTCATGTATTTGTTTTGTCTACCGTTTCCAAAGAAACAAACCTTGTCATCATCTGTGATGGCTACCGCAGGAACTTTCAAACCTAAA
Organism: Metabacillus sp. 113a; assembly: GCF_050107635.1. Lineage (NCBI taxonomy): Bacteria > Bacillati > Bacillota > Bacilli > Caryophanales > Bacillaceae > Metabacillus > Metabacillus sp. 113a. The sequence goes on from NZ_JBNILJ010000054.1 coordinate 239, forward strand.
TCTACAC
>NZ_JBNILJ010000055.1:0-240 GCF_050107635.1 Metabacillus sp. 113a
TCGTGCCGTTCTAAGTGCAGAAATCCCACCTAGTTTTGTCCCGCATATTTATATTAGCTCCGTACTTGCAGTTTTTTTGTCCGTATTCTGATTTTATTGTCCGTACTCTGATCTTATTGTCCGTACTCTGATTTTATTGTCCGTACTTTTCATATAAAGACTTTTCGGCATAATTCGAGCATGTTCGTGCCGTTCTAAGTGCAGAAATCCCACCTAGTTTTGTCCCGCATATTTATATTA
>NZ_JBNILJ010000056.1:0-223 GCF_050107635.1 Metabacillus sp. 113a
CTTAGGCTGGTTGACTATGAACGCCAACCACAGGTGCATAGCGAATATTCATTGCACCGACTACATCTCTATGTTTTTCGAATCCGCACTGACACTTATATTTCCTGTCTATGGCTTTATTTTTTTTAGAACATTTCGGACAAGTTTGACTCGAGTAGGCGGGATTCACATATTCAACTTTAATACCCACTAGGTTTGCTTTATATTCGATGAAATGAGACAG
>NZ_JBNILJ010000057.1:0-223 GCF_050107635.1 Metabacillus sp. 113a
CTTAGGCTGGTTGACTATGACCGCCAACCACAGGTGCATAGCGAATATTCATTGCACCGACTACATCTCTATGTTTTTCGAATCCGCACTGACACGTATATTTCCTGTCTATGGCTTTATTTTTTTTAGAACATTTCGGACAAGTTTGACTCGAGTAGGCGGGATTCACATATTCAACTTTAATACCCACTAGGTTTGCTTTATATTCGATGAAATGAGACAG
>NZ_JBNILJ010000058.1:0-223 GCF_050107635.1 Metabacillus sp. 113a
CTTAGGCTGGTTGACTATGACCGCCAACCACAGGTGCATAGCGAATATTCATTGCACCGACTACATCTCTATGTTTTTCGAATCCGCACTGACACGTATATTTCCTGTCTATGGCTTTATTTTTTTTCGAACATTTCGGACAAGTTTGACTCGAGTAGGCGGGATTCACATATTCAACTTTAATACCCACTAGGTTTGCTTTATATTCGATGAAATGAGACAG
>NZ_JBNILJ010000059.1:0-213 GCF_050107635.1 Metabacillus sp. 113a
ATCCATTTATTTGATTTTTTTGTGATGCGAAGAGTTCCTAGTTTATGCTTTAGCAAATCAAAATTGCGGTTATGCTTATCGACTACTATCGCACGAATAGGTGTTTTCTTTACTTTACCGTTAATCAACAAAGGCAAATGTATGTGAGTGAAGTCAAACGAGTAGTTTTGGTTATTCCAAATGCAGACAGGCTTCACCAAAATAGGGATGATT
>NZ_JBNILJ010000060.1:0-213 GCF_050107635.1 Metabacillus sp. 113a
ATCCATTTATTTGATTTTTTTGTGATGCGAAGAGTTCCTAGTTTATGCTTTAGCAAATCAAAATTGCGGTTATGCTTATCGACTAATATCGCACGAATAGGTGTTTTCTTTACTTTACCGTTAATCAGCAAAGGCAAATGTATGTGAGTGAAGTCAAACGAGTAGTTTTGGTTATTCCAAATGCAGACAGGCTTCACCAAAATAGGGATGATT
>NZ_JBNILJ010000061.1:0-213 GCF_050107635.1 Metabacillus sp. 113a
ATCCATTTATTTGATTTTTTTGTGATGCGAAGAGTTCCTAGTTTATGCTTTAGCAAATCAAAATTGCGGTTATGCTTATCGACTACTATCGCACGAATAGGTGTTTTCTTTACTTTACCGTTAATCAGCAAAGGCAAATGTATGTGAGTGAAGTCAAACGAGTAGTTTTGGTTATTCCAAATGCAGACAGGCTTCACCAAAATAGGGATGATT
>NZ_JBNILJ010000062.1:0-206 GCF_050107635.1 Metabacillus sp. 113a
GAATGACAGAAATGTGATTGTCTTTTGCAAAATTGACGATTGCACGGCTCACCTTGTGGTCTTGGTCTTTCATCCATCGCTGTTCTTTATCATCCAATTTACGGATGGCATTGAGTTTTTTCTTCCTACCCAATGTTTTGCGTTTGGAACGGAATGTACGCTTCATGTATTTGTTTTGTCTACCGTTTCCAAAGAAACAAACCTTG
>NZ_JBNILJ010000063.1:0-205 GCF_050107635.1 Metabacillus sp. 113a
TCCTTCGTACTGATGTAGAGGAACGATTTAAACAGTTGGTACAAGAAGTATGTGAAGAATTGGAAATTGTCATTGTTGCTTTAGAGTGCGATAAAGACCATACGCATATATTTCTTAACGCACTACCTACGCTTAGTCCTGCTGATATTATGGCAAAAATCAAAGGAGTGACTTCTAAAAAGTTGAGAGAGGAATTTCCTCACCT